>JAAXKB010000006.1 GCA_012269545.1 Gammaproteobacteria bacterium
CCGGAAGGCGTGCAGATGATGACGGATATCAATCAATATCTGGATTTCGTGCTGAAAATGTTTCTCGCCTTTGGCATCGCTTTTGAGATACCGGTCGCTACGTTTTTACTGGCATGGTCCGGTCTCTCCACCGCCGACAGCATGGCCAACAAACGGCCTTACGTCATTATTGGTTGCTTCGTCGTCGGTATGTTGCTCACTCCGCCGGACGTGGTGTCGCAACTGCTGTTGGCACTGCCCACTTGGTTATTATTCGAGTTTGGGATTCTGATGGCACGATTCGTCGAGAAGCGAGGGGCAGTCGAAAAGAATCAGCAGGATTCATAGTAGCTTTACCGCGCGCTAGGCAGCCTGACTTATTTTCATCGCTCTAGTGCGGGTGCTCCAATACCAACGTAAAGGGACCATCATTAACACTCGTCACCTGCATGTCGGCACCGAACGTGCCGGTTTGCACGGGCACCTCTCGGCCAAGGGCGTCAACAAAGGCAGCATAGAGTTCCCTTGCTTTTTGGGGTGCTGACGCTTGCGAAAACGAGGGCCGTCTGCCCTTGCGGGCGTCTGCAAGCAACGTGAATTGAGATATCACTAGGGCGGCTCCCCCGACGTCTTTAACGCTGAACGTCGTCTTAGGACCGGCAGGGTCATCAAACATCCGTAGATTCGCGATTTTATCAACCAACCAAGCCACTTGATCAGGACCATCATCCGCCCCTACGCCAAGGTAAATCAGCAATCCCTTTTCGATCTTGCCGACATCATGGCCATCAATGGCAACACTTGCACGGCCGACTCGCTGTATGACGGCTTTCATCGCAAAACAATCCGCTGCAGCGACATGGGCAGTTGTGTCTGGAGGCTAAGCGCGCTTACGCTCGCTCTCCTTCAACAACAGCTTGCGCACCCGAATGTTCTCCGGCGTGATTTCGACCAACTCGTCGTCATCGATGAATTCCAAAGCTTGTTCCAGCGTCATAATCATGGCGCCGCTGAGCTGAATGTTTTCATCGGTGCCGGATGCACGCACGTTTGTTAGCTTCTTTTCCTTCAGCGGGTTCACCGTCAGGTCGTTAGCGCGGGAGTGAATACCCACGACCATTCCTTCGTAGATCATGTCATTCGGCTTGACCAGCATACGGCCCCGGGCTTGCAGGTTCCAAAGCGCGAAGCCAACGGCTTTACCTTGAGCATTGGAGATAAGTACGCCGTTTTTTCGCGCGCCCACTTCTTCTGCTGTGCGGGGCCCAAAGCCATCGGAAGCGAAGGACATGATTCCCGTGCCGGAGGTTTGCGATAAAAAAATCGGTCGATAGCCCATGATGCCTCGACTGGGAATACGGAACTGTAGGCGCACTCGTCCTTTGCCATCGGGCTGCATTTCCTGCAACTCACCGCGCCGGTCTCCCAGAGACTCCATTACTTTGCCTTGGTGTTGCTCTTCAATGTCGAGAGTAAGCGTTTCGAAGGGTTCATGCGTGACGCCGTCTATCTCCCGGTAAATCACCTGCGGTCTGGATACGGCTAGTTCAAACCCTTCACGGCGCATGGTTTCAATTAATACGGACAAATGCAGTTCGCCACGTCCGGAAACCCGAAATCGGTCAGGGTCAGGAGTATCTTCTACCATCAACGCAACGTTATGCAGCGATTCGGTCTGCAAACGCTCACGGATCTGTCGACTGGTCACAAACTTGCCCTCTTTGCCGGACAGAGGTGAGTTGTTCACACAGAACATCATGGTCAGAGTCGGTTCATCCACGGACAATGCGGGCAGGGCTTGCACCGCATCAGGCGCGCACAACGTGTCTGAAATGTTGATTTTATCGATACCCGTAAGGCAGATGATGTCGCCAGCGCTGGCAGTCGCCGCCTCAACCCGCTCTAGGCCGCTGTGGCGATAGATATTCATCACCTTGCCCTTGCGCTCGGTCCCATCCCGGTCAAGTACGATGACTTGTTGGTTACGTTCAACCACACCCCGGGTGATTCGGCCAATACCGATGACTCCTTCGTAGGTTGAGTAGTCAAGGGAACTGATTTGCATTTGGAACGGACCGGTGTCATCCACTTCAGGCGGCGGCACCTGATCGATGATCATGTCCAGCAACGGACTCATGTCATCTGCAATTGCGTCAAGTTCTAGACCCGCTATGCCATTGATTGCACTGGCATAGACCGATGAAAAATCTAGCTGTTCGTCGCTGCCACCCAGATTATCGAACAACTCAAAAACCTGATCGATGGCTCGGTCCGGATCAGCGCCCGGCCGATCGATTTTGTTTACGACGACAATCGGCTTAAGACCATAGGCAAATGCTTTCTGAGTGACGAACCGCGTCTGCGGCATTGGGCCATCTACGGCGTCGACCAACAACAGCACGGCGTCAACCATGGATAAGATACGCTCAACTTCCCCGCCAAAGTCGGCGTGTCCCGGGGTGTCCACAATGTTGATCTGAGTGTCGCGATACTTGATTGCCGTGTTCTTGGCGAGAATCGTGATGCCTCGCTCTTTTTCTAAATCGTTGCTGTCCATCGCGCGCTCTGCTGCGCTCGCGTCCAGCAATCCGGTCTGTTGAAGCAGGCAATCGACCAGCGTTGTTTTGCCGTGGTCGACATGGGCGATAATTGCAACGTTGCGGACATTCAAATTCGGCACAGAAGTGACTTCCTCTTTTCACAGCATTCGCCAGAGCGCATGGCTGCACGGATATTCGGGGCTTGGGTTCTGGCGCGCGCGATTATGGCCGAAGCCACCACCACTGTCGCCTAAAACTGTCAGTGTATTGCCAGTATTTTTGGTGTTGATGCCATACGAGCCCAACAAATATCTGACCATAGGGTTTGTGTATCTCGCTCACTTGCACCAGAATAGAGCGGCTGCCATTGACTTTCAAATGCTTCGCACCAATTTGGTGCAGTTGCATTTTGGACTTTCAAATACTTTAATAAATTCAATGGCTTAAATAAGAACGGGTATGGCATGTATTTTGCCTTTCCCTGACTCAGGGCTTAGCTTTTGTGTGTTAACCAAGGTGTGAACGCAGACAAGCTTTGTCATGGCAGTGTACTGCGGTGCGTTTTAGATCTGATCAGACAATGCGCGGCGCAGCACTGTCGCTGAGCACTGGTACCCACATAAAAGGAGAATTACCGAGCATGAAATCAAAACTGGAATACATTTGGCTGGACGGATTTCAGCCCACGCAGAGTCTGCGCAGCAAAACCCAAATGAGTAAAGACAACTTCACCGGCGCGTTAGAGGACGTTGCGATGTGGTCATTTGACGGCAGCTCGACAGAACAGGCAGAAGGCGGTAGCTCAGACTGCTTGCTCAAGCCCGTCGCCATTTATCCAGATCCAGACCGTCAAAATGCTTACCTGGTTATGTGTGAAGTACTTAATGCTGACGGCACGCCACACCCATCGAATGGCAGAGCTACCATTGATGATGATGACAACGATTTCTGGTTTGGTTTCGAGCAAGAATACTTCCTGTGGGATGTGGATACGCAACTGCCTCCCGGCTTTCCTGCTGCAGGCTTTCCTGCGCCACAGGGTCCTTACTACTGTTCCGTTGGTGCCGGCAACGCACATGGCCGTGACTGCGTCGAAGAACACTTCGACATTTGTCTTGAAGCGGGCATTAATGTCGAGGGCATCAACGCTGAGGTCGCTGCCGGTCAGTGGGAATTTCAGGTGTTTGCCAAGGGTGCGAAGCAGGCTGGCGATGAAACGTGGATTGCGCGCTATTTGTTAGAGCGCACCGGTGAAAAATATGGTTACTCCATCAATTGGCACCCTAAGCCATTTGGGGATCTCGATTGGAACGGCTCCGGCATGCACGCTAACTTCTCCAACGAAGCCATGCGTACTGAGGGCAAGGAAGAGATTTTCACCAAGATCTGTGAAGAATTTGGCAAGAACATCCAGCGGCACATGAGTGTATACGGCGCTGATAACGATCAGCGTCTGACCGGTAAGCACGAAACTCAGTCTATCGACGAGTTCAGCTACGGCATCTCTGATCGCGGCGCGTCCATCCGTATTCCGGTTTCCACACCGGCTGACGGCTGGGTTGGCCGATTGGAGGACCGAAGAACCGCGTCTAATGCCGACCCCTACAAGGTTGCTGCAGCGATCGTAAAGACCACGAAGGAAGCTTTAGCGTAAGCAAAACTCCTCAGCCAAAAAAGGGTGTCGACTCTGTCGACACCCTTTTTTTTGCCCAAGCAATCAGAGCGGCACACGAAGCTTGTCAAGCCTAGTTGTTATTTAACAATGCTTGCACTAATTTGGTGCAATGCTACTTTCGGCAAAGCAACAAAGACGTAAGCATACACATACTCTGAAGGCACGATGTATCAGGAATAGGAATATGCCGGTTAGTGTGCGCTTACAAACATTCAAAAAAAATGGGCCTGATTTTTGCTCGGGTCTTGCATAGGAAGCGGACGAAAACAGCGTGTCCTGAATTGATCCTCAACAGCCAGAAATAATGAATCAGGTAAAAAAGAGCTCAAGACAAAATCACAAGATTGCTGAACATCTGCTCAGCAGTCTGACAACGGCAGTGATTGTGCTGGACAAAAACTTGCGCGTAACACGGCTTAACAGCGCAGCAGAGGACCTACTTCATGTATCTGCTGGCTCAGTGACTGCCAGCCCGCTGACCAATCTTTTGCTTCGCGCCGAAAACTTGGTGAAATCGCTGCATCAAGCAATCGAGAACACTCAACCCTTTACCGCCAGAAACGTTGAATTGCAGCTGCCGGAAAACACCGTAGAGCATGTCGATTTAACCGTATCTAATCTGGAAGCTCCCAAGGGACTGCTACTGGAACTGCATGCGACCAGCCGCATTAACTCGATCAGTCAGGGCAGCTTGTCCGAGGAGCAGCAGATTACTACCCGCAGTTTGATTAGGGGCTTGGCGCACGAAGTCAAAAACCCGTTAGGGGGTATTCGCGGAGCAGCACAGCTGCTCGAAAGAACACTGCCTACGGAAGATTTGAAGGAATACACCAACATCATCATCAATGAGTCCGACAGACTTAGAGACTTAGTCGATCGCATGCTGGGTCCATGGCAACCCATGGAGTTTACATCCGTTAACTTGATCGAAATCATTGAGCGGGTTATGCAGATTCTACAGGGCGAATTCGTTGACAATCTGCAGTGGTCTCGCGATTACGACCCCAGCCTGCCCGACGTTCACGGCAACCAAGATCAATTGATTCAAGCGATACTCAATGTGGCACGCAATGCCTGTCAGGCTCTACAGGGGACCGAAAGAGCTCGCATTACTTTCAAAACGAGGGTGGTGCGCCAATTCACCATCGGTTCCGTACGTCACAAGCAGGCCATGCATCTCAGCGTTATCGATAACGGACCCGGCGTGCCAAAAGACCTGATCGAGAGAATTTTTTTTCCGATGATCAGCGGCAGAGCCGAGGGCTCTGGTCTAGGGCTTTCCATTTCCCAAAACATCATCGGCCAGCACGGGGGGGCGCTCCAAGTGACGAGCCGACCCGGCAATACGATCTTTTCGGTCTACTTGCCATTTAGCCAATCCACTCAGCCAATCGCTTAAGGAGGGCAGAAATGAATCAGCACGTATGGGTTATTGACGATGACAGCGCAATTCGCTGGGTGCTCGACCGAGCCCTGAGTCAGGCTGGCATTCCAATTACTGCATTCAATACTGCGGACCAAGCCCTGCACCATCTCGGCGCAGAATCACCCTTGGCAATCATCACCGATATACGAATGCCGGGCATATCGGGCCTAGACTTTCTCCGCCGAGTAAAAGAGACGCATCATGACGTGCCCATTATTGTCATGACAGCGCACTCGGATCTGCAAAGCGCTGTAACGAGCTTCGAGCGCGGCGCGTTCGAGTATTTACCGAAACCCTTCGACGTCGATGAAGCCGTTGCCGTGGTGCGACGTGCCATTGCGCAAACACAAGATGTCAAATCGGTGGCACTACCCGAGCCAGCTGGCACAACGGAAATCATCGGCCAGGCACCCGCCATGCAGGAAGTGTTTCGGGCTATCGGGCGCCTGTCTTCCTCCAACGTAACGGTATTGATTAATGGGCCATCCGGATCAGGTAAGGAACTGGTTGCTCGAGCGCTGCATCGCCACTCACCGCGGCAAAACGAACCGTTCGTGGCGTTAAATGTTGCCGCGATTCCCAGCGACCTGATCGAAAGCGAACTCTTCGGTCACGAAAAAGGCGCTTTCACCGGAGCAGCGCAACGCCGAGTAGGCCGCTTTGAGCAAGCAGATGGCGGCACGTTATTTCTGGATGAAATTGGTGACATGTCTGCGTCCGCGCAAACTCGCTTACTGCGCGTGCTGGCGGAAAACGAGTTTTACCGCGTCGGCGGGCACAACTCGGTTAGCGTTGACGTCCGCATCGTTGCCGCAACCCACCAAAATCTAGAGAAGCTGGTTGAGCAAGGTAAATTCCGAGATGACTTATTTCATCGTCTCAACGTCATTCGAGTACATGTCCCTAGCTTGGCAGAAAGGCGGGAAGACATCGCTCTGCTTGCCCAGCACTTCCTTGATTCAGCGGCGATAGAGCTGGGTGATGAGGCAAAGCGCCTTGATCCCAAAACCGCAGACTATTTGAGCCTGCTACCCTGGCCAGGCAACGTACGCCAACTGGAAAACACGTGCCGGTGGTTGCAGGTCATGGCCAGTTCCAGAACCGTTCTGATCGAAGATCTACCGACCGAACTGCGGCAAACCGACACAGATGCCGCCCAAGGCAGTTGGGAGTCCGGGTTGGAACTGTGGGCAAACCAACAACTGGAAAAAAATCCGAACCTCACACTACTGGACGCAGCTCAGCCGAAATTTGAGCGCATCATGATCAATGCGGCTCTGCGCAAAACTGGCGGGCGAAAAAAGGATGCTGCGGAGTTACTTGGTTGGGGAAGAAATACTCTAACCAGAAAAATGCAGGAACTTGAGCTATAGGGCTTAGGCGCATCAGCCATGCATGTCGTCCTTTTCCAGCCTGAAATTCCACCAAACACGGGCAACATCATTCGCATCTGTGCCAACACAGGGGACAATCTGCATCTAATTCGCCCGCTTGGTTTCGAGTGGGACGATAAACGCCTGCGACGGGCAGGGCTGGATTATCACGACTTCACCAACGTCACTCTGCACGACACTCTTGAGCAATGTCAGAGCGAACTGTCCGATCGCCGTTGGTTCGCCATGACCACCAAGGGCAGTCGCAACTTCGCTGAAATCGCGTTCGAAGCCGATGACGTAGTCTTGTACGGACCCGAGACGAGAGGATTGCCCGATGAATTGCTCAATCAATGGCCGGCCGAGCGTAAGCTGCGCATCCCAATGCAGCCCCACACGCGTAGCATCAACCTTGCCAATTCCGTTGCCATCACCCTCTACGAGGCTTGGCGTCAGCGGGGCTACGACGGCCTTCTTTAGTGAGTGGTCAGGTCAGTACCTTCGTCTTGGTTCTTTTGCTGTTGCTCCTGCAGCGCTTTTACGTAGAGAGCCTCAAAGTTCACCTGCGCTAATTGAAGCGGTGGAAAACCACCTTTGACGACTAAGCTGTCCACACTTTCCCGAACATAGGGGAAGAGCGTGGTGGGACAGGCAATGCCCACTATTTGGCTCAACTGAGCCGGATCAGCATTTTTGATGTAGAAAATACCCGCTTGCTGCACTTCCACCAGAAAACCCAAAAAGTCTTCATCTACTTGGGCTCGCACTGTTACTGAGAGCACCACCTCGTGACGGTCTTCGGGCAGAGGAGTAGCCCGAGTATTGATATCAACAGACACACTCGGCTGCCATTGACGTGTAAACACCTCCGGCGACTTAGGTGATTCAAACGATACATCTTTTAGATACACCTTTTCGATGCGCAGCTGAACCTGCTGATCATCGGCGGCCTCGCCGGTCTCGGGATTTGCTTGGTTTTCTTCTGTCATGATTTCACTATTGGTAAGTTCTGAGCCCGCCATTCAGCGTACCCGCCGGTCAGACGAGTCACGTTGGTAAAGCCATTTTTTTGCAGCAAGGTTCCTGCCGCGCCTGAGTGCTGGCCCATCTTGCAGGCAATCACTACCGGTTTCTCTTTATGCTTGGAAAGTTCGTCAACGCGGGCCTCTAAAGATGCATAAGGAATATTCACCGCATCTACGATATGACCCTCCATAAATTCTGTTCGATCGCGTACGTCGAGCACGATGGCATTTTCTTTGTTCACCAAGCGAACCAATTCTTGTGTACCCACCGTGGCACCAGCACGAGCCGATTCATTGCGAAAAAACAGTACCACCAGCAATACAAAGGTACCTACCAGCAGCGGGTGATTCCCTAAAAAAGTAAAAAACTGTTCCATATCTACGACCTAATGAGGAGGCGAGATTATACACATTCATCCTGAATCCCTGAGCTTTTTGCTAAACTCTGCTGCATTAAACGAAGGATCAATCGCCATGCCCAACGTCAGCTTGCTGGTCATACTCGACGGGTTCGGTCACAGCCTTGAAACCGAGCACAATGCTATCGCGCTGGCCAACACCCCAACCTGGGATCGCTTCATCGCGCAGCGTCCGCACACACTGATCTCAGGATCCGGCCTAGATGTCGGACTACCGCAGGGACAAATGGGTAACTCAGAAGTCGGTCACATGAACCTAGGTTCAGGCCGCATAGTTTACCAAGAATTCACGCGCATCAATCGAGCCATCGAGACCGGCGAGTTTGCGCATAACCCGGCATTCGCAGAGGCTTTTGATAACGCCCTCAAAAACGAAAGCGCACTACATGTCATGGGGCTATTGTCTCCAGGCGGGGTTCATAGCCACGAAGAGCAAATTTTCGCGTTGATTCGAGCAGCGGCAGACGCCGGGCTTCGCGAGATTTATCTGCACGCCTTTCTCGACGGTCGTGATACACCTCCGCGCAGCGCTATGGCTTCGTTGCAGGCCGCCGAAGCGTTATTCAGCGAGCTGGAGTGCGGTCGCGTACTAAGCCTCTGCGGACGTTATTACGCTATGGATCGTGACAACAATTGGGACCGGGTGGCCAGAGCCTATAATTTAATGGCACGAGGCGAGGCACCCTTTCATGCCGACAGTGTCACCCTAGCGCTACAAGCGGCCTACGAACGCAATGAAAACGACGAATTTGTCCAGCCCACAGCTCTGCATGACGCCCAACAGGCGCCGCGAGGCATCGGTCCAAAAGACAGCGTGGTTTTCATGAATTTTCGTGCTGATCGGGCACGCCAACTTACCCGCACCATGACCGAGCACGACTTTACCGGATTCGAGAGACGTTCCTTTGCAGCTCCCGCAAGTTTCATCACCCTCACCCGTTACGCTGACAGCATTCCACTGCCCTGCGCTTTCGCGCCAGAGGATCTGCACAACACGTTGGGCGAATATCTACAAAACAACAACAAGCGTCAGTTGCGCATCGCGGAGACAGAGAAGTATGCCCACGTCACCTTCTTTTTTTCCGGCGGCAGAGAGGAACCGTTCGACGGTGAGAAGCGTATCTTGATTCCCTCGCCAAATGTTGCGACGTACGACCTGCAACCGGAAATGAGCGCGAAAAAAGTCACAGACCAGTTAGTCAGGGCCATCCAAAGCGGCGACTTTGACGTCGTCGTTTGCAATTATGCCAACGGCGACATGGTGGGTCACAGCGGAAAGCTCGGCCCTGCAATCGAAGCTGTTGAAACCTTGGATGCATGCCTTGCGCGGCTGGAAGCTGCAATCGAAGGCGTCTCAGGGCATATGCTCGTCACTGCCGATCACGGCAACGTTGAACAAATGCAGGACCCTGAAAGCAATCAGGAGCATACGGCGCATACCAGTAATTTGGTGCCCTTGGTCTACGTCGGGGAAAACGCGCTCAGTCTGCGGCCTGGCGGCAGCCTGTGCGATGTTGCGCCTACACTGCTCGACCTTATGCAACTCGAGGTTCCGCCAGAAATGACCGGCAACACCTTGATCAGCCCAGCCTGATATGACCGATGCATTCGGGAGTCCCATGTTGCGTCGGATCATTCGACTGGGCCTCACAGCGCTGCTCGTCCTTGGCAGCGGACCCGCGGTGACGGCACTGTCTGAAGATGCCGAAGCAGAGCAAGCACTGGGTGAAATTGTCGATCAACTCAATGCACTCGAAGAATGGTTCACCGCAGCAGAGAAGCAAACCGCGGCAATAGAACAGCAAATAAAAACTCAGGATCAAGCCATCGACAGGCTGGGAGAGCAGCGCCGCGCCTCAGAAACATCGTTAGCCGCGATACGCAACTCAGTGGCCGAACTGGAGCAAGAACAAAACAGATTGCGTGAGGACATTACGGCGCAAAGGGCGGCAATAGTGGCACACCTACAGGCAGCCTTTCGGTTATCAGGCGATGACTTCGTGAAACAGATACTCAGTCAAAACTCGAATGCCGACGCCGACCGACTTATGCGCTATCACGGTTATTTTAGTGAACAGCGCGTCGCCGAAATGGCGCGTTTCAGGGCGAATCTCACCGAACTAACGGACACGGAGCAACGCCTGAGCCTGCAGCTGAAAAAGCAAACCGAGCAAGCCCAAACCTTGAAGGAGCAATCTCAGGCACTGAAGGAGCAGCGACGCGATCGCCGCAGAGCGATTCAAGCTCTGGCCGATCAGCGCAAAACTAAGGCCGATCAGCAAGCGGCCTTGGTTGCTGACAGCGAACGACTACGCAAGTTGATCAACGAACTGCGCCGTCAGCCTGCGGCCCTTGACGGCCAAGCATTTGCCAGAGCCAAGGGCTTACTGCCGAGACCGCTCAAAGGAAGGGTTCGGCATAAATTTGGCGATACGCGGGCAGGCACGAATCTGCAGTGGCGAGGCATTGATCTCGCCGGCGCCGTTGGCACAGCGGTAACGAGTGTTTTTCGCGGACAGGTTGTCTTCAGCGATTGGCTGCGCGGCTTTGGTTTGATCACCATCGTCGATCACGGAGACGGCTATATGACCCTTTACGGACACGCAGACACGCTGCTGAAGAAGCCGGGCGATTGGGTGGAAGGCGGTGAGGCTTTGGCGCGGGCGGGCAACAGCGGTGGCGGCTATGAGCCCGGCATCTATTTCGAACTGCGTCACAAAGGGACAATAGAAAACCCGGCATCATGGCTGGTCCAGTGAGAATCCGTACCCTCCTGCTTGGCTGCGTTTTGGTATTCCTAGCCGGCGCAGCGGCGCATCAGCAGTTTCATTCTGGCTCAGCACCAATCGATAGCTTTGCACGTGCGGCACAACAGATCAGCCAACACTATATTACCGAGCTCAATCATGACGAACTGGAGCAAGCGGCAATCAATGGCATGGTTAACATGCTTGATGACTATTCGGAACTTCTCAACCCGGCCGCCTACGAACGTTTGCTCACTGACGCCGAGGGCACCTTTGCCGGAATCGGTATCGAGATAGGGTTGCGGCAAGACTACTTTACGGTGCTTCGCATCATTCCACAGTCTCCGGCGGCGGCATCGGAAATTCAGGTCGGCGATAGAATCACCGCCGTCGATGGAGACACGATGAAAGGCTTGTTGCTCACCGAGGCGATCGAGAAGCTTCGAGGACCGGCAGGAAGCCAGGTTAATCTGGTCTTAAGTCGCTACCACCGATCAGGCAGCACCAACAGCAAGCCCGCGGGCATCCATGTTGACGTTACCTTGGTCCGGCAGGAGCTGGACGGCGCGTATCTGGAAACCCGCCTAATCGAAAGCGACATTGCCTACGTGCGCGCAACTCGGTGCTACGACGTGATGGCTAACGACGTTCAACGCGCCATGAACACCATGAGCGACACCCCTTTGAGGGGATTGATTCTGGATTTGCGCAGCAATCCCGGCGGCACGCTGACTTGTGCAGTGAGCACTGTGGATTTGTTCCTTGCATCAGGAACTGTCGTTACCGTGCAAGACAATCGCGCGCCCGGGGATCAAGCAAAGCGACGGGCGTATGAAGCCAGCAGCGACACCCCGTTCCCAGAGTTGCCCCTCGCTATTTTAGTTAACGGCAGCACGGCCTCCGCAGCAGAGATCATTGCGGGCGCGCTGCAAGATCATGCGCGAGCGACCATTCTTGGAACTCAGACCTTTGCCAAGGGCACCGTACAAACGTTGTTACCGCCTCTTCCCAACGGCAGCGCTTTAAAAATCACCACCGCGCGCTACCTCACCCCGTCCGGGCGATCTTTTGATGAGCAAGGTTTAGTTCCTGACACGCTGGTAACGAATGGCGATGAAGCAACGATTCTGGCGGCAGCGGTAAGCACACTCGTTGCACCCTAAGCTGATTAGGCGTCGAGCAATGCCTGGCCAGCGGTAACATCCAAAGTTCCTTCATAGATCGCGCGACCGGTAATGGCACCCATCAGCAAATCGGGACTTTGAGCAAACGCCGTTTTCAATGCTTGTAAATCTGCAAGCTCGGTGACACCGCCAGATGCAATTACCGGCAGCCGAGCAGCCTTGGCAAGAGCCAGCGTGGCGGCGACGTTTAGGCCTTGCATCATGCCATCACGATCTATGTCGGTATAAACAATGCCTGCTAAGGGCAACCCAGACAGGTCTCTGACAAATTCCAGTGCCGTAATGCCTGCATCCTTATCCCAGCCCTCTGTTGCCACCACGCCACTGCGCGCATCCAGACCCAAAATGATTTTATTCGGGTACTGCTTGGCCATTGCATGCAAAAAGTCCGGTTCATCAATGGCCTTGGTGCCTAGGATCAATCCCTGAACACCCGCAGCAAGGTAGGCTTCGATGATGTCCTCACTGCGAATACCACCACCAACCTGCACAGGCACGTCACCCATGGCCGCAACCATGTCGCGAATCAGGTCGCCGTTGCGCGGAAGCCCGGCAAAAGCACCATCCAAATCGACAATGTGCAGTCGGCGAGCACCTTGATCCCTCCAATGCGCTGCCATGGCAACAGGGTCGCTGGAAAACACGGTAGAGTCGTCCATGCGGCCCTGACGTAATCGAACACATTGACCTTCTTTCAGGTCAATTGCAGGAATCAATAACACCCTTAGAGACTGCCTTTTGTCGAAGGCACAATACCCGTCATACGCGCATCTTCCGCCACCGCCATGCGCAGGGCGCGACCAAAGGCTTTAAACAAGGTTTCCGCTTGGTGGTGGGCATTGTCGCCAAGCAGGTTATCCAGATGCAGGGTCATCATGGCGTGGTTTACCAATCCTTGAAAAAATTCCCGCAACAGGTCCACGTCAAAATCACCCACACGAGCCCGAGTGTAATCCACGCGATAATGCAAACCGGGCCGCCCTGACAGATCTACCACTGCTCGAGACAACGCTTCATCCAAGGGCACGTAGGCATGGCCATAACGGGTCAGCCCGCTTTTGTCACCGATGGCTTTGTTCAGCGCCTGGCCGAGTACGATGCCCACATCTTCGACCATGTGGTGAGCATCAACTTCCAAATCGCCGGTAGCTTCCACATGAATATCAATCATGCCGTGCCGAGCGATCTGGGTGAGCATGTGATCAAAAAACGGCAGTCCGGTATCAAAATGACTGGTGCCATTGCCGTCGAGATTGATGCTGAGGTTGATTTGAGTTTCGGTGGTGTCCCGATTAATGGAAGCCTGACGCACGTTGTTCTCTCTTCGTTAGAAATACTTTTTGGAAAATTCGCTTCGCCGCAGCGACCCCTTTGCGCGCCGCGCATGCGAAGTTTAGCTGCCTTTCGACTTAAATGTAGAGATTAAGCGATCCGGTATCGTGTAAAGGACTGGCGATTACAGTCGATCCATCAAATCACCGTGAGGCAAAAATCGGTTGTCGGAATTGGCCTTGATCCAAGATGTCAGCTCTGGGGTCATCTCGCCCCGCTGCTTAAGCACGCGAACTAATTTAACTACCGCGGATTTCGCTCCGGCCCGCCATCCTGAGAACTGTCCTTCGCCAAGCGTGAACAGTCGGATCAAGGCGACAAGGTTTTCTGAGGGGAGTTGCTGGCCCGCATCAAGCCACCCCCCATGAACCGCTAACGGTGCAAGGGCCCCGACATCCTCGGCTGTCAGAGACAGTTCCGCCGCAACCTCAGACTGCGCCAGGGCACATGCAACTGCTCGTGCGACCAAGCCCTCATCAATCAGGCTTTGCGCCGAAGACGGATCAAATTGTTTGGGGTCAAAAGTGTCAACAGCCATGCAGACCTCACTGATATAAAAGTTGTGCGCTCATGCCTTTCGCGTCCACCCAGACGAGTGTAATGCATCTGCCGCCGGGTCGATGCCAAAAATGTGAACGCCGCCTACTGGGTGTCGTTGCCCATCCGCATAAAACAACCTAGATTATTGAGCATCGTCATACCAGCTGGCTATCTACCGGCACCTCACGAGTTCGTCATGTTGAAAAGGCTCTTCGTTACCGTTCTCATTCTGCTGCTACTTCTCGGTGCAGCCATACTTTATTTATTGAGCGACACCGAGCGACTCAAAACAGAACTTGGGGCCCAGCTGAGCGGCGCGACCGGCTATCAAGTCAACATTGAAGGCAAACTCAATTGGCAGGTAATGCCCAGCATCGGGGCTGCCGTTACCAACATCAAACTGCGCAACGGCGAGACCCAAATTCACATCGGCAAGCTGCGGGTTGGACTGAGCTTGTCGGAACTGATCAAGTCGCCCGAGGATTGGACGTTGGGCAGCCTGATCATGGACGAAGTGAGACTGAAGGCTGCAGATTTTCGCGTGCAGCGTTTTGCCGTGCAAAACTTTAATTTGGGGCAAGCAACGCCTTTTCAGGCGCAAGTTTTAGTGCTTGAAGGGTCTGAGCCCAGCCCTGTGAAGGAGGGATCTGCGCCCATTAATATGGCCGGAGACTTGATCTATCAGCTGATCAGCTCTCAGAGCACGCCCAACGCAAATCTGGCGGAACTCCGGTTGCTCAAAACGACAATACAAACCCAATGGGGCGGCACGCCACTGTCCGCAATCTGTTCCGGTGAGCTGAAAGAGCTAGATGGCGTCTCTGCTGAAGACGCCGAGAACCCTTTGAACACCTATAACGGCAACATGGACTGTTTTTCGTCTGAGTTTACCGTCAGCAGTTTAAGCTGGCCCGAGAGCAAGGTTTCGCTGGAACTGAGAGATCGAAAATTGAGTGCCGCTTTGCTCGCCAATGACGGCAAAGTGGATATTTCGAAACTGAAGGGAACACTATCGACCATCAGTTCATTAGGCGGCAAAAAAGACCCAACCGCTGCGTGGCCGAATACCATGGAGTACCAAATCCTGAAAGTCGATGCCTCCATGATCGACGAACAAGTCGATCTAAAGGCCAACCTCGACAACATGTCTTTTGCTATGCAGGGCAGCCTTGATCAGGATACCAGCAGGATCGACCTCAATGGCACGGTGACGATTGCTCAAGCCTCAGAGGATCAGCTCATTCAGGTTGACCCTATGCTTGTTGACCTGCCCCTGCCTTTTTATTGCAAAGGCAGCACCACACACCCCGACTGCGGGCCTGATACGAAAAAGGCAAGCTCAATCGTTGGCGATTTAATGAAACGAGAAGGCAAACGACTACTGCGCAAGGAGGCGGAAGAAGCCTTACTAGAAAGCCTTGAGGAAAAGTTGCCTGACGGTCTGAAGGAGAGTGCTAGGCAGCTGTTGAATTTATTCAGGTGATAGGCTCAGAATGATGGATGAATTGGTTTGCCAACAGCCTGCTCGCCTGGTTCGACCTACACGGGCGTAAGGATCTTCCCTGGCAAACCGATATCAACCCCTACAGGGTTTGGATATCCGAAATCATGTTGCAGCAAACTCAGGTCCCAACGGTTATCCAGTATTACCAGCGTTTTATGGAGCGCTTTCCAGACGTCGCGACTCTGGCGGACGCCGACATCGACGAGGTTCTGCACCTTTGGACCGGCCTTGGTTACTACGCCCGAGCCCGTAATCTGCACAAAGCCGCAGGACGTATCGTCGCCGAGCACAATGGCCAACTGCCTGAAGAGCAACAGCAACTGGAGTCGCTTCCCGGTATTGGCCCTTCCACAGCAGGCGCCATACGCGCCATTTCTATGCAGCAACGCGGTGTTATTTTAGACGGCAACGTCAAGCGCGTGCTCGCACGCTTCCATGCGATCGACGGTCACTACAGCAGTGCTTCGGTGCTCAAAGTATTGTGGCAACGCGCCGACGCAAACACGCCGAACCAGCGGCTTGCGGACTATACCCAAGCGATTATGGATCTCGGTGCGACCCTTTGCGTGCGCAGCAGACCGGATTGCCAGGCCTGCCCACTGAAAGAGCGCTGCCAAGCACTCAAAGAGCAACGAGTCGGCGAATTACCCAGCAAAAAAAACGCAGCGCCCAAACCCGTGCGGCAAGCACGCTTTTTTGTGCTGCGCTTGCCGGAGGGCAGCGTGCTGTTGGAGCAACGGCCGCTACAGGGAATCTGGGGCGGTTTATGGAATCCTCCAGAGCGCGGCGCAGAGACCTCAGTAGAGGCGTTCTTAAACCATCAGGGGGTTCACAGCAGTGACGTAAAGCAAGTTCAGTACAAGGAGAGCTTTCGCCACACGTTTAGCCACTTCCACTTGGATATCGAGCCCATTTACATTGAGCTAAAAAAAGTGCCGACAATGGTGGTGCAAGAGAGCACCCAACGATGGGTGCAACTTGCTCGCCTTACCGAAAGCCAAGAAGCCATTGGGCTTTCCGCGGCGGCACTGAAACTGCTGCGCGGTTAATCGGGCGATCAGCAAAAACCGGCGCAACGCGATACACTCTCCGCTCCACCGCTACTTTGTTGACCTCATGACACGGACCCTTACCTGCAGCCGATATCAAAAAGAACTCCCGGCGTTAGAACGGGCACCACTGCCCGGCCCCATGGGCGAGCGGATTTTGAATGAGGTGTCCGCTCAGGCATGGCAGGAATGGCAATCGCTGCAAACCATGCTGATCAACGAAAAACACTTGAGTTTGATCGAACCAGAGACACGGAAGTATCTCAGCGATCAAATGTGGCGATACTTCTCAAATGAACCTACCGACCTGCCAGAAGGCTATCGACCCCAATAGAGAGTTGACGCTGGGCGGCCACATCGCTTTAATACGCGCCTCGTTGAGGTTCACCCTTGATGACACCAGATCTCCTTGGCCAGATAGCTCAGTTGGTAGAGCAGAGGATTGAAAATCCTCGTGTCGACAGTTCGATTCTGTCTCTGGCCACCATTT
>JAAXKB010000041.1 GCA_012269545.1 Gammaproteobacteria bacterium
GACCGCGACGGAAATGAACAGACTGACCTGACTCTGGTAAACCCTGCTGAGCTCTTTGAATATTTGGCGGGCCGCGTCACGAGCGACACAGAATTTACTCAACGAGTTTTTGACGCCGTCGCTCCTGGGGACTTGTTCGACCTGAGCGCGGGGGCTGTCGCTTTAGCCGTCGGTTTTCAACGACGTGTGGATAGTGGCGCGGCCGTTTTCGACGCCGCAACCAATAGCAACAATCTAGACTTCGCGTTCGGCGTTCAAGACTGGTCGGGCACTGTGACCACCAATGCAGTCTTCGCGGAAATTGGTATACCAATAACCGATAGCCTCGAAGCCAACCTCGCCGTCCGATACGAGGACTTTGATGAAATTGGCGAGAACACCACAGACCCCAAGCTCAGCATACTCTGGCGCCCGACGGATGATTTATCCTTGCGCGGCTCCATTGGCACGTCTTTCCGAGTGCCGACAATTCAGCAACTCTTCGGAAACATCACCACCGTCCACAACATGGCTGATACCGGCCTCGGCGGAACCGCTTTTCGGCCATCGATCTCCGTGGGAAACCCAGATCTCAAGCCTGAGGAGTCTACAAATTTCAACATTGGAGTGTCTTGGAGCCCGACAACTGGTGAACTTGAAGGTTTTCAAATTGATTTGGATTACTACAACTACGAATACGAGGACATTATTACCCGAGAGAGCCACGTCAACCTCCTAAAAGAGGACTTAGAAGCGCTGAATGCTTATGCATCAGCAAATGACACCTCCCTACTGGAAGCAGTTCAGGCAGGGGCTGGTCACCGCAGCCAGATCATCAGAAACAATACTGGCGGTTTGCTCCGCGTGCTGCCGAAACTCGCCAATGCTAACGGCGCTGACGTCTCCGGACTAGATCTCTCCAGCTCGTATCAGTTCGACACCGACATCGGCAGCTGGCGCTTGGGATTCCAAGCTGCCTACCTGATGGAATACGAAGTCGAGGTAGCCAATCGCACTGATGGTGGGGTATCAGTATTTGATGCGGTAGGCGAGTACAACGACGACAATCCGGTTGCAAGACCATTACCTGAATGGAAGGCAAACGGCACAGTTAACTGGTCTTTGGATAAACATCGTGCGTTCTTCATTGTAAAATACGTGGATGGGGTTAATCATAACTTTACTAATGGATCGACTTTCTTCGCTGAGACAGCCCGACTAGCTCACGGGGATGCGTTTAGAGACAAATTCTTAGATAGCTCGGTAGATTCTTGGATAACAGCAGATCTCAATTACACCTACAGTATGGGTGAGCTTAACTTCATTAACGATGCCTCGATTACTCTTGGCATTCAGAATATCACCGACGAGGAGCCCCCATTTGTGCCCGTCATTACCGGTTACGACGGAACCTTGCATGATCCTCGCGGCAGAGTTTGGCTGTTACGCGTGAACGCAAGCATGTAAGCCCATACCTTGGATGAAAAGCCTCTTTTTTTGCAAAGGGGCTTTTTTGGCTTCCCAAAGCCAACCGCAAAGCGCATCTTAGGCTACGCCGCGTTGACGATCTGGTAGCCTTTCAACATGAATATCTTTCCCATAACTCCCACCATCGGCGCCGAAATTTCAAGCGTTGATCTTGCAAACCTCGATCCCGAAAGAGTCAGTGCCATCAAAGATGCCTTTTTTAAACACCACGTCTTGGTGTTTCGCGATCAAGTGCTCACCCGCGATCAGCACAAAGACTTTGGTCGGCTGTTTGGCGAACTGCATATCCATCCGTCCAAGCGCAACGGCATGAATCACGAGGACCCCGAGTTGTTCATCGTGAACACCAAGCCAGATGCGAAGCTCACCAATGGTGAGGCCTGGCATTCGGATGTGTCTTGCGAGGAGATTCCTCCAATGGCCTCCATTCTTTACGTCACCAAGTGCCCAGAAAACGGTGGGGGCGATACCTTGTTCGCCAACATGCATGCGGCTTTTGACGAGCTGTCGCCAGACCTGCAAACACTGTTGATCGGCAAGACCGCCTACCACGATGGGGAAATTGATCTGCGCAATTACGGCATTCGCCTGCGCCCGGAGCAAAGCTACCCCAAGGCCTCACACCCTGTCGTGCCGCGGCACCCGCAAACCGGTAAACCCTATCTATTCGCCAACGGCAGCTTTACCTCACACATTGAAGACATCCCCCGCTGGGAGAGCGATATGTTGCTGCAGGGGCTCTACCATCGCACCGCGACCAATCCCCGCATTCAGTGTCGGGTGAAGTGGTCACCGAATACCCTAGTGATGTGGGACAATCGCAGTGCCCAGCACCACGCCATTTTGGACTACGCCGGCTTTGCGCGGTACGGCGAGCGGGTTTCCGTGCTGGACGTTGAGAGACCTCAGCCCTTTCCCCTTAGTCTGACCGACTAGCGCCAGTCTTCGTTTAGCTCACGTATCAGGTCCGCCGCAGACTGTGGGCGCTCCGCGGGATTCTTGCTCAGGCACTGCATGGCCAACGCTTCCAACCGCTGCGGCACCGGTAATGCACTGATCTCACTGGGCGCGGTAGGCGTATCGTCCAGCGCACTGCGCTTGAGATCTTCCATTGACTCACCTACCGCTGGATTTTCACCGCACAAAATTTCGTACAGCACCGAGCCTAGGCTGAAGAGATCAGCACGACCGTCGATAGCCGCATCGCGATTGATTTGCTCCGGCGACATGTAGCAAATACTGCCCTGCAACTTGCCCCGGCCAGTCATGGTTTTGCCCTTACCCACATCTTTTTCCTCTGCATGTGAGACGTCATCATCGGTGCCGTCGGGATGCCAAACCTTAGCCAGTCCCCAATCAAGAAGCAGTACTTCGCCATAAGGTCCGACCAATATGTTCTCAGGTTTAACGTCGCGATGAATCACGCCATGAGTGTGGGCGTACTGCAGTGCTTGCGCGATCTGTACCACCACCTCCACCAGCTGCCCCAGATCGTAACGTTCGCGGTAGTCCAATACTTCACGCAGAGTATAGCCGTGCACCAACTTCATGGTGAAATACAGCTTGCCCTTACCATCACGGCCAACTTCATAGGTGGGTACCGTATTCGGATGCTGCAGCAGTGCCGAAACGCGCGCCTCTCGAAGCAGACGCTGTTGCTCAATGGGATCGTTGGCCAACTCTGGACGCAAAGTTTTGTAGCAAACCACCCGGGACAGATACAGATCTTTGCAGGACATAATCAATGACTTGCCACCGCGTGCGATGGTTTTGAAATAGGCGTAGCGCGTGCGGTAGTTGATGGTCTCGGGCAAGGGCTTGTCTGTGTCTTTGAGATACACCACATCATAGAGTGCATCGGTGTCACCCTGATCCTTGCCACCCAACCCTGCTCGTTGCGGAAACTTGATCACAATGTTGTCTGCCAGAAAAAAATTTGAGCTTATCTTGGCTTTTCCTAGGGCGATAGCGGCTCGGGTAAGAAAATAGTGCATTGTTGAACGCAGACGCATTTTGCAGCGGTTGCTATGCTTGGGTTTTCCCTTGAGATCCAAAGATCTTGGTAACCCTTCGAAAGTTCGAATCCCGTATGGACTCCGATGACATCGCGCGAATGCGAAGCGCCCTGCCGGTCGATTCCCTCGCATTGCTGGCAGTCCCCGAAGAACTGCGGCCTTGGTTGCAGCTTGCGACGTCGTTGACTCAAAAGCTTGGCCAAGCCGTTGGCACCAAACCTGGGCTGATTTTGCTGGGAGAGGGATTGGAGCAGGGCAACGCTTGGGAATCCGAAACTCTTGGCACCGCCGACCGAATCTACGCTCGGCATATTGCGCTTACGATCAATGATAACCCCGTGGTTCTGGCGCGCTCGATTACCACTCAGGGAGCCGGCATGAATGCGCTCACCGGCCTGCGCACTCGTCCCCTTGCTGAACTGCTCTTTGAGGACCCGTTGTGGCAACGAGACAGGGCAATTCAGTATTTGCGCCTCACCGATCAGATACCCGGCCGAAGCTGCTATTGGCACCACCAGCAACTGGCCGCTGGCTTGATCGTTCAAGAGTTCTTTTTACCGAATCTGATTGCAGCGATCGGCGTCTAACAGAGCATTCTTTGACCCTGTATGAGTGATAGCATCCCGTTACGCAACACAGTTTAGGGGGCAAACTATGCCGCAATTCATTGATCTTTCGGTATCCATCGACAACAACGAACACAGCGACCATCCAGGCGGCAGCCCCAAGGTGACCTATCGCAATCATGCGGAAACAGCCAATGGGTTAGCTCACTTTTTCCCGGGCTTGCAGGCCTCAGACTTGCCTGACGGTGAAGGCTGGGCGGTCGAAACCATTACGCTGTCGACCCATAACGGCACGCATATGGACGCGCCCTGGCATTTCCATTCCACCACGAATCACGGCGCAGACCCGGCACCGTCTATTGATGAAACGCCACTGGATTATTGCT
>JAAXKB010000068.1 GCA_012269545.1 Gammaproteobacteria bacterium
CACCGACCCCAGCATTATGAATGCTGTGCTCTAACCAGCTGAGCTACGTAGCCACAGTTCGAAGCGTATCGAAGGTCGCGGATTGTCCTTTCCAGTTCGCTTCTTGTCAATCGACTCGACACACCTGATCCGCACGAAGCACCCCAATCAGGCGCGTACAGCTCCAAGCAATCAGCCTTCTCGGGTGCCTGTCGGGCCGTTGTCCCAGAGCGTTACGCCACTGTCTTGCGCCGACTCTTTCTCCGCACCAGATACAAAGCGAAGAGCTCACCGTGATTACGCGGTGCCCGGTAACGCTGTACGTGAGGCAGTTCATAGAACGAGGCAAGAAGCGGCGTATAAAGCTCTCTTTTAAGGTTCCTCCGCAGCTTCGCTGCTATATTTTTCCCGGTTCAGCACTGCATTGCTCTTTGATGTCTACGAAGGCTCAGCCGCAAACAAACCATCAGGAGACGTCCGTGAAATACAAAGCATTACTGGCACTGGCTTGCTTGATTTCAAGCCATGCGAATGCACACAAGGCAGGTGACTGGATTATTAAAGCAGGTCCTATTTCCGTTCAGCCAAGTGTCGATTCCGACCCGATAGACGTGGCGGGGTTGCAGACATTTGAGAACGGTGTCGATGTTGATAACGACGTTCAGTTGGGCTTAACCGGCACTTACATGCTGACTGACCGATGGGGCATCGAACTGCTCGCAGCAAGCCCGTTCAGTCATGATATTGAGCTCGAAGATGCCCCCGTAACCGCCGGCGACACTAAGCATCTACCGCCCACTCTCTCCCTTCAGTATTACCCAGATTTCGGCAGCGACACATTTATCCCGTTTGTTGGGTTGGGGCTCAACCACACCGTCTTTTTTGAAGAGGATGCGAGCGCTGATTTGAATTTGGCCCTCGACGATATCCTTTCTCAGCCCGCGGGGACCACGGACGCGACACTTGATCTCGACAACAGCACTGGCATTGCGGCCCAAATTGGGCTGGACTATATGATTAGCGAGAACATTCTGATCAATGGCACGATATGGTGGATCGATATTGATACACAGGCAAACATCTACACTGCAGATGCAACCGTGAACTTTGATGTAGACATTGATCCCTTCGTCTACTTTCTGTCGGTCGGCTATCGGTTTTAACCGGCTTGGCCAGTATGTCGTTTGCTGCCTGCCCGGTACGCAAACGGCGCACCGACCGCTGATGCTTCCCCGATGCCCCGCCTTATATGCCCCGCCTCAGGATTTGGCGTGCAGTTCCTGCAGCTGATCGCTGGACCAAATTTTGCGAATGAATCGAGGATGAGTCGATGACATATCGATCTGATATGCGCCGTCGCCCTGTGGGGTTTCCAGCTCGAGGATTTGCGCGAGCTTTAACGACAGCCAACGCTCGATCTTGAGCACGACCATCTTGCGTCGCAAACGCCCTTGAACATCCCTGTTCAGCACCGTAGGCAGCGAATTTAACGTAAGAATTTCGTCAATGGCGGGATGCGCCATTTTTTCACGGCCTTCCTCGCTGGCATAAAAGTGAGAAACGGCGAACACTGTCTTACCCGGATTTATCTGTTTGAGAAACTGACACGATTTCACGACGGTCGAGCCGGTGCGCACCATGTCATCAAACAGCACAATGTCGTGGCCGCTGATTTCTTCGAAGGTCGATTCGCTCTCGCTGTGTAGCTTGATATCCACTTTCCGCTCACCGCTGCGCTCCTTGTCCAGCAGGATGAACTTCGCCTTGGGCAGCCCTACGCGATTGAACATTTCGCGCACGAACTCGCGCGCACCCGCGTCCGGGGCGCAAAGCGCCAGCCCCTCGCCGTCGGCCTTACATTTCACGATATTGGAATTTTGCAGATAGTCCGCGTAGATATCATAGGGGATCAGATTGTGGAATTTCCCTTCAAACACTCCGGTGAACATCTGCTGCACTGAATAGGAGTGGTTGTGGATGGTCAGCACTCGATCTACGCCCGCCAGTTTCAGCATCTCTGCGTAGAGTTTGGCGGTAAACGGTTGTCCGTCGAATTTTTTCAGGTCCTTGGGGTCACGTTCCGAAAGCGTTTCACCAAGTTCTGACCGAGGACCGCGATCCTGCGCGCTGTAATAGAGATCCGGCTCCACCAGCACCACTTCAGCAGCACCGTTTTCTTTCGCGGCCCGAGCAATCAAGAGATTTCGCATGGCCAGATTTTGACGGCTAACCGTCATGCTGGACGTACTGACGATAACGACGACTTTGTCGCGCAACCGGACGCCGATTTGGTTCAAATCGTCTTCATCTGAAATGAAACGCGGACAAAATTCCGAATTGGCAAAGGTCTTCATGCTGATCAAATCAGCAATGTCCTCGCTCTGCCCCAGCCCAAATGCGAGATCAATCGCAAAGGGATCATCTGACGAGTTACCAACAATAATGACGTTGTCTATAGCCGCTGACATCGAAGTACTAAGGAGTTAACAGATGAAGTGCAGCGTAAATAGTTCGCTTTACAAATGCGAGCGATTTGGACAATGGAGGCAGATCGGTTATGCATCGCCAACGTACCACGCAGGAGTCAGCGCACAAAAGCGCCTGTTTCAATCCATCATTCTTGGCACTCGGGCCCAATTCGCTACCGCCCGTCCGAAAAAAATTGAAGTTCCCGCACCGAATTGAATTCATAGGTCTTTTGAGCAAACGGAGATCCCATGCGTTGGTCATTCTTCGAAAACTTTATCCAGATAGGCCGTCTTACTGTTATCTCGACAGATGGGCGGCAGCGTCATTTCGGCGAGGCAGTCCCGCTGCCGAAATTGAATTCACAGACGCCGGGTGCCTTAGCACAATTCTTCGCAACCCTGAGATGAATTTGGGGAAAACCTATGTCGATGGAGGCTGGAAACCCGGCACCGGCTCGGATCTCCATTCCGTGCTCCATGTTTTAAGAGTGAACTTCGAAAAAATACTGACTCGCAATCGCTGGTCCACACTTTCGCAGTCCGTTACCGCACTCTTTCGCTCGTGGAATTCACTGGTTGCCAGCCGACGCAACGTCGCCCACCACTACGATTTGGACGAAACATTGTTCCGCACCTGTCTGGATCACGACATGCACTATTCCTGCGCCTACTTTCGGAACCCGAACGCAGATCTGGAGCAGGCTCAGCGTGCCAAGTGCCGCCACATCGCACGCAAGTTGTGCCTCAGACCGGGGCTGAGGGTGTTAGACATTGGCTGCGGCTGGGGTAGCCTTGCGCTCTACCTCGCTGAGCACCACCAAGTGCATGTCACCGGTTTAACCTTGTCAGTAGAACAACTGAAGGTTGCCAAGCAACGCGCAATAGAACGCGGTTTGAGTGACAAGGTGAATTTTCAGCTACAGGATTATCGGCAACATCAAGCGCAGTATGACCGGGTCGTCTCTGTAGGAAAGTTCGAAAACGTCGGCAAAGCTGCCTATCGGAAATTTTTCGCATGTGTCGACCGCGCCCTGAATAACCCGGGCATTGCGCTCATTCATGCCATCGCGGACCAACAGCGGGCTGGCGCAGTTAACCCATGGATCCGCCAACACATTTTTCCCGGCGGACATATTCCCTCTGCAGGACAAGTCGCACCGGCCATCGAGCAGTCTCGTTTAGCCATCGCAGACTTGGAATGCTGGCGCGGCCATTACGCGCTGACTCTGGCAGAGTGGAACCGGCGTTTTCAGGACAATAGGGATCGATTTGCCAGCAAGCCCGGCGAGGCGTTTTGCCGCATGTGGGAGTTCTACTTGGTGCTTTGTCAAACGGCATTTGAGGTAGGCCATCTTGCAGTCCACCACTGGCAGTTGTGCAAGGGTGACCCAACGGCAATTCCCATCACCCGCGATTACCTGTATGCCGACTGAAGGCTAGGGGAAAAAAGCCCGGTCTGAGGCGCCGGGCCTTCTGCCCGGGACTTCTGTTTGCAGAACGATGGGTTGCGGAACAGCGCTCCCTCCCGGCCACTGGGCTTGCTCAGAGACTACCGGCAATACCCAAGCCTCGTCGCATAACGCAGAAGAAGAGCGAAAGCGCGTATTGGGCCCCCAACGGTTGTATTGGCGCAAAAGAGTGGGGTCTACGGGCGCAAACGACGGTATTCGCTCAGCGCATGCTCTGAAGTTTCAGGTATTAGGACAAAAGCAAGGCTTCTCGCCAGCCACGCAGATCGTTAATCAGATAAAACGCTTCGACGTCTGCCAGCTGCTCAAGGCGCAACACCTGCTCTTGTATTTTGCCTTGTTGCAGCAAGGCGTCGCGCATCACACCTGGCAGTAACCCACAGTGATGAGGCGGTGTGTACAGCTGCCCTGCGATCTTGAACACCACATTGGCAATATCGGTTTCGGTAATCTCGCCGCGCTCATTGACC
>JAAXKB010000070.1 GCA_012269545.1 Gammaproteobacteria bacterium
ACTGACATCGGCGCTCACTTGGAATGGCAGCCAACCTTTGCCAACGGTCAAGAAATGACTGTGTTTCTGCGCGGCGACAACCTCAGTGATGCTGAGCAGCGCTACCACACCAGCTTTGTTAAGGATCTGGCCCCTCAGCCTGGCCGGACAATAACGTTGGGAATGCGGTATCAGTTTTAACCAGCATGATATCGTCAGGCCGAATCATTTCGGCCTGACGGTGTCGAGAGCAGGTCAAACGAAGCACAATAGCAGTGCAATGATCACTGAGACAGGATGCGCCTCTCCATGAGAATCAAAAGCCTGAACCCATGTACGCGCAGACAAAGACTCGCGACTGGCATGCGTCGGTTGCTCAGTTGGGTCGCTCGTTCGGTTACCGTTGTCACGCTTGGCCTCGTTGCGCTTTCCTCTGCAGCATCCGCGCGAGCCGCACCAACAGACCAACTGTGGTCCCACTGGACAACTTACGATGCTCAATCGACCGTTTCTGTCGATCACCAACCCTGGCAGCAGTTACTGTCGCGCTACGTTGTCGCAAGCGATGACGGGATCAATCGGGTGGCCTATCGTGCGTTTGATGACTCGTCGAAGAAGCTCCTGAGCCAATACCTACAGACGTTAAGCGAGCTTCAACCCACTCAACTCAACCAAGCGCAGCAGTTGGCCTACTGGATCAATCTGTATAACGCGCTGACCGTACAGGTGATATTAGACCACCCAAAGAAAAGCAGTATTCGCTCCATGGGGCCGCTGCTGTCCTTTGGGCCCTGGGATAAAGCCTATCTGACCGTTGAAGGTAAGCCAGTATCATTAGACGATATCGAACACCGCATTCTACGACCGATTTGGCAAGACCATCGTCTGCACTTTGTTCTCAACTGTGCCAGCATTGGCTGCCCGAATCTGAGCCAAAACGCTTACACAGCCGGAAATACGGAGCAAATGCTCGCTCAGGCCGAGCAAACCTTTTTACAGCATCCGCGCGCAATTTCCTTTAACGACGCAGGCGCTCTGAAGCTGTCTAGCTTGTTTGACTGGTATCTGGAAGACTTTGCTGATGACGAAAGTGCTCTATTGGCCTATCTCGCTAGACAACGGCCTGACTTGGCACAGGCGCTTTCAAGCATACCGGTTGGCTCCAACTCGAACATCGACTACTTTTACGATTGGTCGCTAAACTCTGTTGAACCGAGATAGGCAAATACAAGATCGCCAAAAACAGATAAACGCACGAACACACCTCTGGGGAGAGACCATGAGCACATCAGCCTACGACACCATTTTGACCTCGCTGGATGACGGGGTTTTCACCATAACCATGAACCGTCCAGACCGCTTGAATGCCTGGACATATCAGATGGGCGCAGAGCTTCAGCACGCGATCGAGACCGGCAATGCAAACCCGGAGGTCGACGTCTTTATTCTCACCGGCGCGGGACGAGGTTTTTGCGCCGGTGCAGATATCAAAGACCTGTTTAAAGATCAGGCAGACGGAGGCGAAAGCGCCGGCGATCGAGCACCCCGAGACTGGGTCGGCCTCATCAGACGGGCAAAACCAATCATCGCCGCTGTTAACGGAGCTGCCGTCGGTGTGGGGCTGACCCAAATCCTGCCTTGCGACTTCATTATGGCCAGCCCCGAAGCGAAATTCAGCGCCCGCTTTGTCAAGATGGGCGTCGTGCCAGAATTGGCCAGCTCTTATTACTTGGTCGCGCGAACAGGCTTTGGTCTGGCAAATCGCATGATGCTGACGGGCGAAACCATAGATGCAACCGAGGCACAGCGCATTGGGCTGGTAGACGAACTGGTTGCGGATAGCGACAGTTTGTTACCTCGGGCATCCGCGCTGGCGAAACAGATCGGCGAAAACCCACCGGGCGCGTTAGGCGCGGTTAAAGAACTGGTAACCGCCAACATGGCAGAACCGGACATTAAGGAAGTGCAAAAGCGGGAGATGACGGCATTGGCTGAAGCCTATAAAAGCCCCGAACATCACGAGGCCATCGCAGCCTTTATTGAGAAACGACCACCGAACTTCAAAAACTTGGGTTAAACCAAAGTCATGTCCGGCCTAAGACAGCGAAGCGATATTGCGCTCGCCACGCTGCAACGTAAACAGCCCAGCCAGCAGCAGCAAATTGGCTGCGCCCAAGGCCTGCATAACCTCTATGGCACCCCCTGCGCCGGTCGCCAGCAGAGGCATCCACAGCCCGGCGCTGAGCAGCATCAGCGCCCGACTTAAATCGACGATAAACCGGTAGGGCCGATGTTCGAGCCAAAGGCCCGCAACGTACATAGACCCCGCAATCAGGCCAAAGGTGGCCAACACGAACGGGCGCGCTACATCGCCCTGCATGGCGGTCAGCGCAAAACCCGCGGCTGTGAGCACAACGTACTGCACGAAGACGTAAATCTTGGTGCTTTGAGGCACCTCGGGGTTGAAGCGCTCAGACCAGCTGACTGGATCCTCATGACGTGGCTCCAGGCCTTGCGGGAACCAGCCGGGACCCCGGAACCAAACGGCGCATTTATCGCTCCATCGCGGTGCCCTCAGGGCTAAGATTAGGGTTTGCCACCAGACAATGGCGTTGGCCCACAGCGGGTTCCATGAACGCAGATCATGCGTGATGCCGTAGACCGGCTTTTCGTCCTCGCGTTCATCGCAAAAGGTGCCAAACAGACGGTCCCAGATAATGAAAAAACCGCCGTAGTTTTTGTCGATATAGTTTGGGTTTTTCGCGTGGTGGACGCGATGATTGGATGGCGTGACCAGCACATAATCCAAAATACCTAAGCGATTAACGTGCTGAGTGTGCACCCAAAACTGGTAGACCAAGTTCAGCGTCCCAACGCTGATCATCACATAGGCCGGAGTGCCCGCTAAGTACATGGGTAGATAGAAAACGAAGCCGATGTAATCCGTGCTGGTTTGCCGCAGCGCAGTGCTTAAATTGTACTCTTCGCTTTGATGATGGGCGCTATGCGAGGCCCATAGTATCCGCCACTCGTGGCCAAACCGATGCTTCCAGTAGTAGCAAAAATCATAGGCCACAAAGGCTGCTACCCAATGCCACCAGTATTCTGGGGCCCAAGCGACAACACCCAGCAACTGAACCGCGCTGGCGATGACCACAGCGGCAAAACTCAGCCGCAGCACACCAATCAACTGACTCAGGCTACCCATCATTAAGCTGGCGAGGGCGTCATTGAGGCGATAGGTTTGATTCTTCTTCCAGGCGCCATAGGCAAGCTCAATGGCCATCGCAAGAATGAAGAACGGAATAGCGAGTTCGACAAAGTTCATGCCCTGATTGTAGTGATTTGCTGCCAACGCACCAGCAGCCATAGCTCCACTTTTCCTTTACCAAATCCACCCCGCGGATGCTTATACTGCGGCTCTACATGCAGCAGGAGAGACCATGCCACGCCTAACCCAAGTCCCAAGAACGGATGCTGATCCTTCCGTTCTACCGTTTTATGACGCGCTTTTTGGCAAGGACACAGACCCCGTGACTCATCCGGGTACCGCTACAGGCACCCCGGGTAATTGGTGGACAGTCTTCGCCCATGTGCCGGATTGCTTACTGCATATGGTGGCGGGTTTTGAGTTCTATCGAGACCGTAAACGCAAGATCTCGCCACGGCTGCGAGAACTGGGGCAGGCCCGGGCAGGCTACGCGCGAGGCAGCCAGTTCGTGTTCTCGCAGCACTGCAAGGCATTGCGCGCCGCAAAATTTTCTGAGGAGCAAATTGAGGCCATTGCCCACTGGTCCTCTACGGATTTGTTCAGCGATGTGGAACGGGCTGTTTTGGCCTACACAGATGACTTGGTGCTGCAGGGTGGTCGCGTCAGCGACGGCACATTCGAAGCCCTGCAGACCCATTTATCCGAGGTGCAGATCATCGAGTTAACGTACACGATCTGTACCTATGAAATGCATGCGACCATGACGCGCGCCCTGCGCTTGGAATTTGATGACGTACCCGAGCGCATCAAAGAAGTGCCGGTCCCCGAGGGAGAGGACCGGGATATTGATTTTTTCAAAGACGTAAAATAGCAACTAGAGCCCAAGCCTCAGCGGATGCCGCCTGTTACTGCGCCATCTCAGCGTCCTGCGCCGTCCAGGACGAGAGCAAGGTCTCGTAGTCGACGGTTTCGCCTTGGGGCTTCTCGTTGTCGAGAGCCGGCTTAGGCGCGCCGGGCTGACTGAACCAATACTCAGCGTCGCGCTCTTCATTTAATCGCGGACCACACTCACCCAGCGTGCCATGTTGCTGCAGTCGTTCCAGCACGCGGTCTTGCTGCTGAGCCAGACTGTCCATAGCTGCTTGCGCCGACACTTGACCGCTGACTGCGTTGGCGACATTCGCCCACCATAGCTGTGCGAGCTTCGGATAGTCCGGCACATTTGTGCCCGTGGGCGTCCAAGCCGTACGAGCCGGAGAACGATAAAATTCCACCAAGCCGCCCAATTTAGGCGCCATATCTGTCATGGCCTGGGAGCGTATATCCGAATCGCGAAACGGCGTCAGTCCCACCAACGTCTTTTTCAGCGATACGGTTTTTGAGGTCACGAATTGGGCATACAGCCACGCCGCTTTGCGGCGATCCAAGGGCGTGCTTGACAGCAGAGTCCATGCGCCGGTGTCCTGATAACCCAGCTTCATACCCTCTTCCCAATAGGGACCGTGGGGAGATGGCGCCATACGCCATTTCGGTGTGCCATCCGCATTAACCACCGGCAGATCGGGCTTGATCATGTCGGCTGTGAATGTGGTGTACCAAAAAATCTGCTGCGCAATCTGACCCTGAGCTGGCACCGGGCCGGCCTCGGAGAAGGTCATACCCGGTGCTTGCTCGGGGGCATAGGCCTTCAGCCAATCAATGTATTTTTGCAGCGCATAGACTGCTGCAGGTGCATTGGTCGCTCCTCCGCGCGATACAGAACTACCGACCGGGCGACATTGCTCTGCACGTATCCCCCATTCGTCCACCGGCAAACCATTTGGAATTCCCTGATCGCCGGCTCCAGCCATGGACAGCCACGCATCTGTAAACCGCCAGCCAAGAGAAGGATCTTTCTTACCGTAATCCATGTGACCGTATACGCGCTGCCCATCGATTTCCTTTACATGAACCGAGAAAAATTCAGCAATGTCCTCATAGGCTGACCAGTTCACCGGCACCCCCAAGGGGTATCCGTAGCGTGCGGCAAATTGTTCTTTCAGCTCTGGGTCTGAAAACCAGTCGTGGCGGAACCAGTACAGGTTTGCGAACTGCTGATCCGGCAGTTGATACACCTTGCCATCGGGCCCAGTCGTGAAGCTCAGGCCAATAAAGTCATCCAGATCCAAGGTCGGTGATGTCACGTCCGCACCCTCGCCGCTCATGAAGTCGCTCAGCGCCACGACATATCCATAGCGCGAATGTGTACCAATCAGGTCAGAGTCATTGACGTAGGCATCGAAGATGTTTTCACCTGACTGCATCTGGGTTTGCAGCTTTTCGATCACGTCGCCCTCCTGAATCAAGTCATGATTCACTCGGATACCGGTGATCTCGTAAAACGCCTGCGCGAGAGTTTCACTTTCGTACTGATGGGTCGTCAGTGTCTCGGAGACCACATTGATGCTCATACCCCGAAACGGTTCGGCCGCGGTATTGAACCAAGCCAACTCCGCCAATTGCTCATCGCGCGTGAGCGTGGACGGCTGAAATTCGCTATCCACCCACCGCTCCGCGTTGGCGGCATAGGCCTGCGCGCTGATACTCGGCGCACTGGCCTCATCGCTTGTCTGCCCGCAGGCGACAAGGCCAACAACGATAAAGACGCCTGTGATTCCCCGAACGATGCTATTGACCAATGCACAATCCCCCATGCTTACTCTCCTATTTGCCATCCATTCTTTACCGGCCCTTAGCCCTTCGCCATCACAGCAACAAGCCACAGCATGGCCAGTCCACTGGCATATAACACTGGCCAATCGGTCAGACTGAGCCAGAACAAATGGATAAAAGCCGCACCCAAAAGACTAACGAAAAACCGGTCTCCTCGCGTCGTTGCCATGGGCAACCAACCCTTCGCCACCGCTGTCGGCCGTTTCAGCTCCAGCAAAATTAAAAATAGCAAGGCCGATGCGATGACCGCAAAAAAAAGTCCCGTTGGCGCAGTCCAAGCCATCCAGTTCATGAACAATACCTTCTCGTCAAAGCGAAGTGATCCACCATCGCAACTGTATCCATGCTATCGACTGCGCTAGACGCGACCAAGCGCAAAACCCTTAACCAGATGTTGGCGCACAAACCACACGACAAGGATGCCAGGCAACACTGTAAACACCCCTGCTGCGGCCAATACGCCCCAATCCATACCCGACGCACTTACAGTACGCGTCATGACAACCACAATGGGCTTCGCCTCACTGCCAGTCAAAGTCCGCGCCAAGAGCAATTCCACCCAGCTAAACATAAAGCAGAAAAAGACCGTCACGCCGATGGCGCTCCGATTGATCGGTAGAAAGATACGGGTAAAAAAGAACCAGAAGCTGTGCCCGTCAATCCTCGCCATATCATCAATTTCTGTTGGCACGCCAGACATAAAACCTTCCAGAATCCAAACCGACAAAGGCACTGTAAACAAGCAGTGTGCCAGAGCCACCGCCAAGGGCGTATCAAACAAGCCGATAGAGGAATAAAGCTGGAAAAAAGGCAGCAAAAACACCGCTGGCGGTGCCATCCGGTTGGTCAGAAGCCAGAAAAAGAGTTGTCGATCGCCGAGGAAACGGTAGCGTGAGAAAACATAGGCAGCCGGCAGCGCCACGCTTACCGAAATAAGCGTGTTGAGCACAACATAGCTCAGCGAGTTAACGAAGCCCTGATACCAAACAGGATTCGTCAGAATTTCAGCGAAATTGGCGAACGTTGGATTACTAGGCAACAGTTCAAACGTACCGGCAATGTCAGCATTGCTGCGCAAAGCCATGGTCAACAGCCAATACAGCGGCAGAACCAAATAGACGCAGTAGCCCAGCAACACCCATCGGCTGACACGACTGCTGCGATTCACGACCGATCCTCATCGCGCATGACACTGGTGTAAAACAGCCAGCTGAAAAGCAAAATAAACAGAAAGTAGATAATCGAAAAGGCTGCTGCGGGTCCCAGATCGAATTGACCCACTGCCATGGTCGCTAAATATTGACTCAAAAATGTGGTGGTATTGCCTGGGCCGCCGCCAGTGAGAACGAAGGGCTCGGTATAAATCATAAAGCTGTCCATTAAACGCAGCAGTACAGCGATAACCAAGACCCCTTTGAGCCGCGGCAATTCAACAAATCGAAATACCTGCCACTTGCTGGCGCCGTCCAGTTCCGCAGCTTGGTAGCAAGCCGCAGGCACCGACGTCAGGCCCGCAAAAGCCAAAAGCGCCACCAGCGAGGTCCAGTGCCAAATATCCATGGCGAGCAGCGTCAACCACGCATGCAGCGGTTCCGAGGTGTAATTAAATGCGATACCCAACTCGTTTAGCGTCACCCCCAGCAAACCGATGTCCGGACGAGCGTAGATCTGCCAAATGGCACCGACAACGTTCCAAGGAATCAGCAGTGGCGTTGCAAGCAAGACCAGCAACAGCGAGGCGCGCAGTCCGTCTGTCGGCATCCCCCGAGCGACGATAATTCCTAAAGGTATTTCAACAATCAGCACCGCGGCGCTAAAACCGATTTGACGCAGAAAGGCATCGACAAATCGTGGATCGTCTAATGTTTCTCGATACCACTCCAGTCCTACAAAGAATCGAGTGTTAAAGTCCAAAATGTCCTGCACGGAATAGTTCACCACCGTCATCAGCGGTATCACACCACTGAAGGCGACGATGAGCAGCACGGGCAATACACCGATCCACGCTCGATTGTCTTTGACTCTATTCTGCGCCACGCCGCCCTACTCTTATCGCATCGCGAAAACCGATCCAGCGTTTTAAATCAATGGTGACCGGATCACCAACGGCAAGGGGCATCGAGGAGCGTACAAACACAGAATGCGCACCGCACTGCAATCCATACATCGAAATCACCTCGCCTCGCTGAGTGCCCAATATACGCTGGCTGTGCACCACACCGGGCAAATCGAACGTATTGGGCAGACCTAACGCTGCGTTCTCCGGTCGGAAACCCAGCCGCTCTGGGTCACCCATACCCGTTACGCGCTGCTGCAGGGATTCCGGCAAGTCGGCCACAGGCAAGAAATTCATACCGGGACTGCCCAAAAAGTGGCCCACAAATTCGTGCGCAGGGTTCTGATAGACATCGTCAGGCGTACCAGTCTGAAGAATGTAACCGTTAGCCAGCACGGCCACTCGCTCGGCAAACGTCAGTGCTTCTGTCTGGTCGTGGGTCACATAGACCATGGTCACGCCCAAGTCCTGCTGGGCCTGCTTGAGAGTTTGACGCAAACGCCACTTCACGCTGGGTTCCACTGCCGTTAACGGCTCGTCTAGCAAAACCATGGAAACGTCCGGCCGGATCAGAGCGCGACCAATGGCGACCAGCTGTTTTTCAAACAGGGAAATGCCCTTCGCGCTGCGTTTTAGGATACCCCCAATGTTGAGCTCATCCGCGACCGCATTCACTCTTGCCTCAATGTCCGCACGGTTCCTTCTGGAACCTCGGGTAGTGAGCGGGAAAGCTAAGTTTTCGCGGACGGTCATGGACTGATAGAGCACAGGAAATTGAAATACCTGAGATAAGTTCCGATCGCGCCCTGGCAACCCCGTGACATCAACATCATCGAGGAAAATGCGTCCCTGAGTGGGCTGTAAAATACCGGACAGCAAGTTCAACAGCGTTGTTTTACCGGCGCCGGAGGCACCCAGCAGCGAAAAGGCCTCGCCGTGGGAAATGTCCATAGACAGCGGAGCCAACGTCGCAGCATCGGCGCCGGGATAAGTGAAACCAACATTGTCTAGGCGGATACGCGCCATATCACTCCACCGCCAGAGTTAAAATGTCAGCGCATCGCACGTACAGGGCCACAGCTTGGCCCGCATCAACCGGTTGCATACCCAAGCGACGCACCACCCAATGTTCCATCGCTTGCGGACTCTGCGGATCACAGACGTTGCCGTGCAAAAAAGTTTCGTCGCCACTGCGCTCAACGCTGTGCACTTGCATATCGAAGCGCAGTTCAGTGTCTGATTGCGGCGCCGTCTCTGCGCCCAAACGTACATGCTCGGGTCTCACCGCGCGACGCTCACCGCGCTCCGTATGCTCTGACGCTGGCAGGAGATTTACTCCAGGATCGCTCATCAAATGTGCAGCCGCAAGGTTGCTAGGATTCTGGTACACCTGCAACGGCGTACCCGACTGCAGTTTTTGATTTCGCTCCAAAAGCAAGACCTGATCGCCGAGCGCAAAGGCGTCACGCGGGTCGCTGCTGGTATAAATCACAGTCGCCCGAGTTTCAGCCAAGAGCGTTTTCAACTCCACAACCAGGGCCTCTCGAAGTTTGTAATCGAGATTAACCAGCGGCTCATCCAGCACCAGCACATCGGCCTGTTGGGCCAAGGCTCGTGCAATGGCAAGTCGTTGCTGCTGTCCTCCGGACAACTCATCAGGGTTTCGCTCCAACAGATCACCGATACCCAAGCTTTGCGCCAGGGCGCAGATTTTTTGTTCCTGGACCTCTGGCGTCAGACCTCGCGCGACCAAGGGCGAGGCGATGTTTTGAGCAACCGTCCAGTTGGGGTAGTTGACGAATGCCTGAAACACCGCGGCCACGCTGCGCTGCTGCGGCGGAAGATGGCTCCACGGCTGTTCGTCGTAGCTCACATCGCCGTGAGCCTGAGTCGGCAGACCGGCTAGCAGCCGGCACAAATTTGTTTTGCCCGACAAATTCCCGCCCAGCACGACAGTCATCTCACCCGGTGCAAACGAATGATCAAAGGCTGTCGCTTCGTCGCCATCAAGGCAGGCACGGTCCATTCTAAGCACGGTCATTCCAATGCAGGTAATTGGCATGTAAAACGCTAAATTTCATGCCGTGATGCTACCCGATCCGGAGCAGACAAAAACCGTTGACTGCGCCTCCTTGTCACATATTCTGCTTATCAGCGTGTGCCGTCGAAGCGGCGAGCTAGATCTGATAACGTCGGCGACGAGAACGGTTCACGTATCCGAAAAAGTGACTAGGGGAGAGAGCTATGTCAATTACAGGCCGATGCCTTTGCGGCACCGTCAACTACAGTATCGACAACCCACCAGCAATGACCGGGGTTTGCCACTGCAAAAACTGCCAGCGCCAAGCCGGTAGCGCCTTCTCGACGTTGGCCGGCGTACCGATCAGCGAGCTGCATATTTCCGGAGAGCCTAAGCTTTATATCGACCCGGATACCAGCAGCGGCAACACGGTGAAGCGTTTCTTTTGTGGTGAATGCGGCTCGCCGATCTATTCCGCCGTGCAAAGCTCACCGGATGTCGTTTACCTAAAAACCGGCACTCTGGACGACAACAGTACGTTCCAACCGCAGTTTCATGTGTGGTGTGATACCAAGCAAAATTGGGTCGATATTCCCGACGGCGTGCCAGCAATGCCGCAAAATCCCGCCTAGCCTTAGGCGCCGCACAGCATCGACCCGGTGCAAATTGGGGTTGCCAAGTACTGCCCGATAACCCCGATTGACGCCTTAAACGGCTCGATGCTACTTCATCTGGGTCTTTAGAATACCCATCAGCTTTTCACCATAGGGCGGCCGTAGGCCCAGCTTTTCCGCAGGGTTGAAAGTCGCCTGCTTAAACACCGCCTTGGCATGACTAAACGTGCGGAAACCGTCGGCGCCATGATAGGACCCCATACCCGACGGACCGACGCCGCCGAAAGGCAGATTTTCTTGAGCGATATGCATGATGACGTCATTCACCGTGACCCCGCCGGAGGTCGTGTGCTTTAACACTTGCTCGGTTTCCTGTTTGTCATCGCCAAAGTAGTACAAACCCAAGGGACGATCGTGGGCATTCACGTAGTCGACGGTTTCATCAATCGTGTCATAGGGTTTGATCGGCATAACGGGACCGAAAATTTCTTCCTGCATCACAGCTGAATCTTCCGGCGGATCAATCAACAGCGTGGGCGGAATCTTGTGCGCCGACTGTTGCCGGAAGTCCTCGTTGGCCGGATTGATTTCCACCACTTCCACGCCCCGCTCTTTCGCCTCGTCAACATAACCACTGATGCGCTCAAAGTGTCGGGCGTTTACCACCGACGTGTAATCGGGATTATCCAGCAACGTTGGGAACATTTTCGCCACCGCCCGTTTACTGGAATCGACAAATTCGCTCATGCGCTCACGAGGCACAAATACGTAGTCTGGCGCCAGACAGATTTGACCAGCGTTAAGCATCTTGCCCGCCATCAGCGCGTCTGTCGTGGTGTCCATTTCTGCCTTGGAAGAGATAATCACCGGCGACTTGCCGCCCAGTTCCAAGGTCACCGGCACCAAATTCGCTGAGGCCGCTCTCATCACATGTTTAGCCACGGAAGTGGCGCCAGTAAAGAGCAAATGATCAAAAGCCAACCCAGAAAAATCGGCGCCCGTCTGCGGACCGCCGGTCACCACGGCAATTTCCTCTTCATCAAAGGCTTCCGCAAAAGCAACCGCCATTGCCGCAGAGGTCGCTGGCGTGTATTCACTGGGCTTGATCATGCATCGGTTGCCCGCGGATAAAATACCTGCCAGCGGCGTAAAGGTCAGATTGACCGGAAAGTTCCACGGGCTGATCACGCCAACAACGCCTAACGGCTGATATTCCACCCAAGACTTGGCGCCCAACAATGCCAAGATGCCGGGCGTGACCTTACGCTTGTCTTTCTTCATCCAATGCTTGAGGTGTTGCTGAGCATGGCGCAGCGGCCCGATGGAGGACGCGATGTCGGTAAACAAAGACTGGTGTTCGCTGCGATGGCCAAAGTCATCGTTCATCGCTTCAACGAAGGCTTTCTGATGTTTTTTTACCGCCTGTATCGCTCTTTCCAAACGGTCGATACGCGTTGCCGCGCTGACCACACCCTCAGCAAGATAGGCATCGCGCTGGCGGTCTAAAAGCCCCTGCATATCGGCTTGGGAGGTTTCTTCGTAGATTTCGCTCATGTCTTGTTCCTCTCACGGTTTCCATGACTTGGTTTGCAGTGCGCTGGCACTGCCCCGTTCGGTGCTAGCTAATCGCCGGTGCATTTGCGCCAACGTATTGTTCTCGAAGCGTTCGTTTTAACACCTTGCCCGTTGCGTTGCGTGGCAACGCATCAATAAATTCAACGCTTGCAGGCACTTTAAACTTAGCCAGATTTGCCAGGCAATGTGCGATGACGGCGTCTGCATCTAACGTCTGCCCGGGTTTCAGCACCAGCACTGCCTTTCCCGTTTCACCCCAACGATCGTCGGGCACTCCGATAATGGCAGCCTCTGCGACTTGCTCCAGTTGGTACAGCACGTTCTCAACTTCGGCCGGATATACGTTTTCTCCCCCAGAGATATACATATCTTTCCAGCGATCAACAATATAAATGAAACCTTCGTCGTCAAAACGTGCAGCGTCCCCGGTTTTGAGCCACCCATCCACAAACGCATCTGCTGTCGCCTCGGGCTTGTTCCAGTACCCGGGTGTAATGTTCGGACCGCGAATCAGCAATTCCCCTACTTCGCCCCAAGGCAGCGTTGCGCCATGGTCATCTATGATCTTTACTTGGGTATGCAGCAGCGGCTTGCCCGCCGAACCAATCTTACGCATCACATCAGCAGCATCCAAAAGGGTGCCTCCGGGGCTGGTTTCGGTCATCCCCCAACCCTGTATCAGCGGCACACCGCGATCAATCCAACCGAGCAGTATCGCCTCTGCACATGGCGCACCGCCTACGCCAGCCGTAACGATCCTGCTCAGATCTGTCGTTGGGAAATCAGGATGCTGCATCATGAATTGATAGGGTGCGGGCACACCGAAGAAATGCGTTACTCCCAGAGCGGGATCGCCCAGCACCCCAAGCGCCCTGCCCGGCTCAAAATCGCGCATCAGCAAAATACGGCCGCCGGCGTGCAGTATGGGGTTCGCATAACAATTCATGCCGCCAGTGTGAAACAACGGCAGCACCACCAACTGAACGGTATCGGCGTTGATGTTCGACGGAATGCCCAGATTAACGGCGTTATAAAAGTTCATGCCAAAGGTGATCATTGCCCCCTTCGGGTGACCTGTTGTACCCGACGTGTACATGATCATCGCCACATCGTCGTGGGTACACTCTACAGGCTGGTACTGTCCCGTCACTGACTGCAGTGCTTGGCGGTAGCTTGAAGCCGCATCTTCGGCATCCACCTGCAGATGATTGGACACGTGACAAAGACCAATCAATTGTTCAGCCGTCTCCGCGAACGAGGCATCGTATATCAGCAGGCTGGGGGTCGAGTCTCCCAATATGTACTGCAGCTCCGGCACAGTGAGGCGCCAGTTCAGGGGAATACAAATGGCACCGACTTTCGAACAGGCAAATTCCACCTCGAACACCTCAGGGCAGTTGGGCGTCAGCACCGCCACCCGATCGCCCTTGACCACACCCTTGGACTGCATCCACTCACCCAGTCGATTTGCTCGGTCGTCTAACGTGCCATACGTCACTTCTTCCTGAGTATCCAAATCAACAATGGCGACTTTGCTGCCCCGAACGCCAGCGTGGTAGGCCGTCCAGTCGTAATGCTTAACGCTCATCCGATTTCTCCTATCATTCTTTTTTCCCCTCGCTACACGACTATACCCCAACCGTCAGAACCCCGGTCAATTGCCTCAGTCCTCAGGCTATCGTTTGACCGCGGCCAAGCCCCCTATTAGTGTCGATAAACACATCACCAGTCGAGAGCGCTCATGCAAAGACGCCAACCCTCAAACCCAGCCTCCTTGCCGCGAGGACGATTTCCCGCGTCACGTTGGTGGCGTGCCGGGCTGCTCGTTTGGCTGCTGGCCATTGGGGGACTCTCAGGCTGCAGTCGCGATGCCCCACCGACGCAGCTTTTGATCGAAAACGTCAATGTGGTGGATCCGGTCAAAGGCCTGCTTGAAAAGCGCCAGGTGTTGATTGAAGGCGGTGTGATCACCGCTGTCGCCGACGCATCACAGACAGTGGCGTCGAGTGCCAATGCAGAACGCTTTGATGGGCAGGAGCGCTTTTTGATTCCCGGCCTTTGGGACATGCACGTGCACTTTGTTTACGACATGAATCTGACAGACCACATGGCGGACCTGTTTTTGGACTACGGTATTACCAGCGTACGCGATACCGGCGGCAACATAGACCAACTGGCAGAACTGCGACGCACTATGCCGGCACCGAAACCCAACATCTATATTTCAGGCCCGCTACTGGACGGCAAATTCGTCGTTTATGACGGCACAGATCCTGCGCGTCCGGCGCTGGGCACAGGTGTCCCCAGCCCTGGCGACGCAGACGCCACGGTCGGCGCGCTGCAGGCGGCCGGAGCGGATTTCATTAAAATTTATGAATTGATTCAGCCCGACACCTATGCTGCCTTGGCCGATGCCGCAAAACGGCGAGCCATGCCGATCGCCTCTCATGTGCCGCTGATGATGACCGCCGATGACGCCGGCCCCATGGCTGGGTCGATGGAACACTTGCGCAACATCGAGCTGGCTTGCGCTTCAAACTGGCAGGAACTGCTCAGCCAAAGGCAGCAACGTATCAATGACTTCACTGAAGGTTTAGGGCACACCCTGCGTGCGGGCTTGCACAGCGACCAACGATTACCGGCCATCGCCGCTTATGACGAAGAACGCTGCAACCATGTACTTGATCGGTTGACCGATACGATTCAAGTGCCGACCCTGAGACTGAACACCGTAACGCATATCAAACCCTTTGAGCACGATGACTGGCCAGCTGCAGCCTCTGCACTGCCAAAAGTCACCCAAGATGCCTGGCGGGCAAGGATTGCGGGATTGACCCAAATTCAGCCTGTAGATCCCACTTTCGCGCGCTGGAGTTTGTTTTTGATTGAGCGTCTGCTGGCGCGGGGAGTGCCTATTGGCGCGGGAACCGATACACCCATTGGCCTTGGCATACCGGGCTACAGTCTGCACACAGAATTGGAGCTGCTGGTTCAAGGCGGCATGACACCCCAACAGGCACTTTATGCTGCCACCGTAACGCCAGCGACTTTTTTCAATGTCGAGAACGAAATTGGGCAAATCGGCCCGGGCATGCGTGCTGATCTGGTGCTGCTGCAAAACAACCCACTAACAAATATTCAGCACACCCGAGGCATTGAAGCGGTGATGGTGGGTGGCGAATGGGTTCGTTAGTTTCGACGCCAACACGAATTTGAGAGATATCGCACATTTTTCTGCGCGTTAAGACGGTAGCATCACTATCGTCACTTCTGGAAATTAAAGAAAACGTCTCCACGGACAAAGGTTGCTATGGCGCTAACCGACACAACCGAAAATCAACTGCTTGAACGCATCGTAAGAATCGAAGAGAGCCTTGCTCATCATATTGAGCTAACGAGGCAAGGTTTTTCGGAGATGAACCGGCGCTTCGAGCTGCTGTTGGATCAAACCAACAAACGCTTTGAACAAGTCGATAGACGCTTTGAACAAGTCGATAAACGCCTCGAGCAAATAGAAAAACGCTTCGAGCAGATAGATAAGCGATTCGAGGCGATGCAAATACAAATCGACAGGCGCTTTGAGCAAGTAGACAGGCGATTTGAGCAGGTCGACCGACGCTTCGACGCACTTATCCGCCGCATGGACCGTTTTATGGTTTGGTCTTTCAGCACCACTCTTGCTGTGGGTGGCATCGTAATCGGTGTGTTAAAGGTCAGGCTGTAGACTACACGCCGACATGTCGAATCAAGCCGCTTTTCAGTGCTGCGAAGCCGCAGGGCTGATAGGTAATGATAATCGCCCGCCGCGGCGAACCACTCGTATTAGCGCCCGACCCATGCACAATATGCGGATCAAAGAACACCACCGAACCGGCAGGGCATTCGATGAGCACCTCAGCGTCCTCGTCAAAAGCATCCGGATGGGTATAAAAACCCGCCAACTGACGACCGTCATCACAGCCCGGTAAACACCCTGCCCTGTGGCTGCCATCAATGACGCGCAAGCAGCCATTGCTGCGTGCTGCATCATCAATCATCACCATAACGTTCGGCAGTTTTTCCACATGATCACTGTCGTGAATCCAGTAAGGTGCGTCTTGGTGCCAACCGAATCCAGAGCCCACGCGCGGATGCTTGAAATTCAGCTTAGCAGTCCATAAGCCAAGCCGTTCGCTGGGCACCAGTTGTTTCATGGGCCCACACAACCGGGCATCGTCAATTAGCTGATCGAACACTGGCTCCACGTCGTTGACCGGTTCGACCACCCGCAACAGCCGGGCGTTGGCTCCATGTTCAAACTGCACGGTGACATGCTGAACATCGACAAAGCGGTTTCCGTCCAGGCGATAATCTGCATAACGGCTCGAATGTTCGACGCCGTCCGCAAGCGAGAGCATTGTAGCCTCAACTCGCTCTGCCGCCGCGCAAAAGATCTCGCACTCCTGCGAATCAAAGACATTCTGTCGAACCACAAAGCCGTGCACCGCATAGTGCGCTAACTCCGCAGCTGTCAGCGAGGCTGGCTCGTTTTTTAAATGGTCAGACATCGATGCAATGGCTACCCGCTAGTGTTCTGCCAGTGAAACCAATCTCGCCCACCAAAACCAGTGCTTTTGTTTCAAAAAATTTCATGCAAACGGTTTGAATCTACCGTTCATCCTCTGCAAACAACCCCTTATCTATCTGACGCTGCTTTCTGAAACACATTTAGCACAGTAAGGCCGAGTCGCACCCTCGGGGACAAGGGCTGTGCACATCTCATTTCCGTCGCGAGGAGCGACACGGATAAGAGACGGGAGATCATGCGTATAGCACTCTTATGTAAAACGGGCATTGTTACTGGTCTAGGCATCACAGCGGCCTTGGTCGCTTCAGCCGTGCAAGCTGAAGAAAACAGAGCA
>JAAXKB010000067.1 GCA_012269545.1 Gammaproteobacteria bacterium
AGTTTGTAACTACTCGTTCTTTCCTTTTTGCCATATCGATATTTTACCAATTCCCTACAACATGCTGCGGAGTTCAGTAGTAATAAAACATTCTACTTCTCTCTTGTTGCGTAACCTAACAAACTTGATATGCGAGTATTCCTCTCTTGCAAAAAGTTCGGAGTATTTTTTTCTGTTTTTTTGGAAATTTCTGATTGTCCACAAAATCATCGAGTCGCTAGTAAAAAGATGTTTCCATACTGTCTCCCTATTACCATGCCATAGCTCTTCTTTTCTGATACCTCTCAACAAGCTTCTCTTAATTATTCTGTAAAGAACGACATGAAAGGGTAAATCTAAATACACCACCGTCTGCACACGCTTCCATTTGATAGGAATAGTTCGTGTGTAATTGCCGTCCAAAATCCATCGATCAGTAGATACAACTTCTTCTACTTTGGAAAAAAATTCTTCGTCACAGGACTCTTTCCAATTGGGTTTCCAAAAAATTTCATCCATTTGGACGTAAGGAGCATTAAATTTTTTTGCAATGCTTTTAGCGAATGTAGACTTACCGCTACCTGAAGTTCCTACAACGTTAATTCTCATTCCCACTCAATCGTCGCGGGCGGTTTACTGGACACGTCATAAACGACTCGCGAAACACCTGCAATTTCGTTAATGATGCGGTTTGATACTTGCTCGATAAACTCGTAGGGCAGGTGGGCCCAGCGAGCCGTCATGAAATCAATGGTTTCTACTGCACGCAGCGCAATCACATGTTCGTAGCGCCGCGCATCACCGACTACGCCCACAGATTTCACCGGCAAATAGACGGCAAAGGCTTGGGACACCTGATCGTATAAATCCGACGCTCGAAGCTCTTGAATGAAGATCGCATCGGCTTCGCGCAACACATCCGCATAGCTTGGCTTGATTTCCCCCAAGATCCGCACGCCCAGACCGGGCCCGGGAAACGGGTGTCGGTAGATCAGCGACGGTGGCAATCCGAGATGCAGACCAATTTTACGGACTTCGTCTTTAAACAATTCCCGTAACGGCTCTACCAGCTTTAGGGTCATCCGCTCTGGCAGGCCACCGACGTTATGGTGCGATTTAATCACATGGGCCTTGCCATACTTGGAGGCCGCAGACTCAATCACGTCGGGATAAATGGTGCCCTGAGCCAACCAATTCACGTCTTGTAACGCTGTGGCCTCACGATCAAAGACCTCGATAAACGTCGCGCCAATGATTTTTCGCTTGGCCTCAGGATCGTCCACTCCCGCCAGCTTATCGAGGAACTCGCGCTGGGCATTGATGGTCTTGATGTTCAGTTCCGCTAGCGTGCCTTCACCCATCGCGCCGGAAAAAGCCGCCCTTACTTCTTCGCTTTCGTTTTTCCGTAACAGACCGTTATCCACAAAAATACAGGTGAGTTGACTGCCAATCGCCTTGGCCAGCAGTGCTGCGACCACTGAGGAATCAACCCCCCCGGACAAACCCAACACCACCTTGTCGTTGCCTACCTGTGTGCGTATGGCTGCGATGGCATCGTCCACAATATTGGCAGGCGTCCATTCGCCCTGGCAGCCGCAAATATCTCTGGCAAATCGGTTGATCAGCGCCTCGCCTTTGTCGGTATGGGTGACTTCTGGATGAAACTGCACACCAAAAAACCGTCGTGTCGGATCTTCAATAGCGGCAAACGGCGCATTCGCCGAACTAGCCGTACATACAAACCCTTCTGGTAGCGCCGCAACCTTGTCACCGTGGCTCATCCACACGCTGACCTGATGTGCTTCGTTGAACATAGAACCCAACAAGTTACTCGGCTGCTCTGCCTCTAATTGTGCGTGCCCGAACTCTCGCAGGTTCGACGCGACGACTTCGCCACCAAGCTGGGCGGCCATGGCCTGCAGGCCATAGCAAATCCCCAATACCGGCACGCCGAGCTGAAGCACACCCGCTGGAATGCGGGGCGTCGTACCTTCGGTCACCGTTTCGGGGCCGCCAGATAAAATTACGCCAGCTGGAGAAAATTCGACGATTTCGGCATCGGTGATGTCAAAGGGATAAATCTCACAGTACACGCCGCACTCGCGCACTCTTCGAGCGATCAGCTGCGTGTATTGGGAACCAAAGTCCAGAATCAGCAGCCGCTGGGCATGAATGTCTCTAAGCGCGCTCTGCATGCACTGCCTTCCTTCTAAATCGGTGTGTCGCGTGTACTTGCAGCCTGCTTTGGAGCCTGCTGCCGAATTGATAACCGTTGCACAGTCGCTGAGCCGTCTCAGCTGACCGGATAATTGGGCGCCTCGCGAGTAATCGTGATGTCGTGCACATGAGACTCCACCATCGCTGCACTGCTGACCCGAACAAATTCGGGCTCCGTCCGCATAGTATTGATGTCTACGCTACCGGTATAACCCATGGACGCTCTCAGACCGCCCATCAACTGGTGCACGATTGGACCCAGCGCGCCCTTGTAAGCTACTCGTCCTTCAACGCCTTCGGGTACCAGCTTGCGTCCGTCCCCCTCTACTTCCTGAAAGTACCGATCACTGGAACCATGCTGCTGATCCATAGCACCAAGGGAACCCATGCCACGATAAGACTTGTAAGTCCGGCCTTGATACAGCTCAACCTCGCCGGGCGACTCATCGGTGCCGGCCAGCAAACTGCCCACCATAATCGCACTCGCCCCCGCAACGATCGCCTTGGCAATATCACCGGAATAGCGGATACCGCCATCGGCGATCACGGGCACACCGGCAGCGGTGGCGGCCTCAGCCGCTTCAGAGATGGCCGTTATTTGAGGTACGCCAACGCCGGCGACGATGCGCGTAGTACAAATCGAGCCGGGACCAATACCCACCTTTACCGCATCCACACCAGCATCAATCAACGCTTGTGCACCAGCCTTAGTGGCCACATTGCCCCCTATAACATCCAGACTTGGGTAATGTTGTTTGATCCAAACAACCTGATCCAGCACGCCTTGACTGTGCCCATGAGCGGTATCTACCACCACAACATCTACGCCGGCTTCTACCAGCGCGGATATGCGCGCTTCTGTGTCTTCGCTGGTGCCAACACTGGCCCCCACCCGAAGCTGCCCTTGAGCATCTTTGCAGGCCATTGGATAGGCCTGAGCTTTGACAATGTCTTTAACGGTGATCATGCCAGTCAACTCATCGTCTTCGTTTACCAGCAATATTTTTTCAATCTTATGATCGTGAAGCAGAGTCGTGATCTGTTCAAAGTCGGTCCCCTCAAGAGCGGTTACCAAGCGTTCCCGCGGTGTCATCACGTCTTTCACCAACGCGTCAGTCCGACTCTCAAAGCGCAGATCGCGGCTGGTGATAATGCCCACCAATTTGCCCTCCGCCACCACCGGCACGCCGGAAATACCATGCTCTTGGGTCAACGAGAAAAGCGCATTCAGCGACGCCTCCGGCTCGATGGTTACGGGGTCCCGAATAATGCCGGACTCGTATTTTTTTACCGCACGCACTTCACGTGCCTGCTGCTCGATGGTCATATTTTTATGCACGATTCCGATGCCGCCCTCTTGGGCTATGGCAATGGCCAACCGAGCCTCAGTCACAGTGTCCATCGCAGAGGACAGCAGCGGAATGTTCAGCGCGATGTTTTTCGTCAGCTGGGAATTGAGCGTTACTTGGGAAGGGAGGGTGTTGGAGAAAGCAGGCAGAAGTAGCACGTCATCAAACGTTAGTGCTTCGTTGGCAATTCTCAGCATTAGTTGCCCCGCAAAAGCCGCATTTTAACGGCGGTCACCCCAGAAGTAAATCTGCGGTTGTCTCCCAACACATTACTGTTCTGCTATTGTCTTATCCGCCTAAACACGAAATGATTTCCCTCTATCTCCCAGCGGATTAGGGCCAGCGCCATAATGTCTACTCGTTTTCCCAGCAGCGCGAACGCCTCCGCCGAGCGCCAAGTCCTATCCGTCAGTCAGCTCAACCGTCAGGCGCGCATGACCATTGAGCAGCGTTTTAACCAGATCTGGGTCAGCGGAGAACTCTCAAGTTTTGCCAGGCCCGGTTCGGGCCACTGGTACTTCACTCTTAAAGATAGCGATGCTCAGGTGCGCTGCGCCATGTTCGCAAACGCCAACCGCAGAGCGCGCATGCAACCAGCCAACGGGCAGCAGGTTCTGCTGCGCGGTCGCGTCAGCCTCTATGAGGGCCGGGGCGAGTTCCAGATAATCGTTGAACACAT
>JAAXKB010000038.1:0-1136 GCA_012269545.1 Gammaproteobacteria bacterium
CAGAGGTTCGTCACAGAGCCACGGCGCAAGGGTTTCATGGCCCTCGACCAAGGCGGGAACGTGCACCTGATGTATCCGACATCGGGCCGCGAGCTTGCCAGTTTCGCGGCGGGCTTATCAGCGAACACGCCGATGGCCATCTCAGCTCGTTCCAATGCGCTGGTCAGCGCCCCAACGCGCGACACAATCAGTCTGTTGAAGCTGCATAACGAGCACCCCGAAATATCCTTGAGCGCGCTGTGGGGCAAGGTTTGGTACGAGGGTTATGAAGAGCCCATATACAGCTGGCAGTCCTCTTCGGCTGACAATGACTTTGAGCCGAAATTTTCACTCACGCCGCTCGCTTTCGGCACCTTGAAAGCAGCGTTCTACGCACTGCTTTTCGCTGTGCCGATCGCCATTATGGGGGCAATTTATACCGCCTATTTTATGGCTCCGGGAATGCGCAGTTGGGTCAAACCCGGTATCGAAATCATGGCCGCGCTGCCAACAGTAATTCTAGGCTTTATCGGAGGACTTTGGCTTGCGCCCATTGTCGAGGACAATTTGTCCAGCGTGCTGAGCATCTTTGTGGTGCTGCCCGTGGGCCTGTTCATACTTGCATTGCTCTGGTCGGTACTGCCTGATCACTGGACCCGTGCCTTTAGCGGCTGGTACGGCATGATCGTCGTGCCGCTGATTCTGTTGACGGTTTACACCGCTTTTGCGGCTGGCCCTTGGTTCGAAGACGCTTTTTTTTACGGCGACAGCAGAGCGTGGTTTAGAAACGTCATGGGGCTGGATTACGATCAACGAAACGCGCTCATTGTCGGTTTGATTATGGGCTTGGCCGTCATCCCAACCATCTTTTCCATTGCCGAAGATGCCGTCTATGCCGTGCCGACCCATCTCGTCAGAGGCTCATTGGCCCTCGGCGCGACGGAATGGCAGACCTTGGTCAAAGTCGTTTTACTGACCGCCAGTCCGGGTATTTTCTCGGCGGTAATGATCGGCATGGGCCGCGCTGTTGGCGAAACCATGATCGTGCTGATGGCGACGGGTAATACACCACTCATGGAATGGAATATTTTCGAAGGCATGCGAACCTTTGCTGCCAATATCGCCGTTGAATTGCCCGAGTCGGAACTGGACAGCAC
>JAAXKB010000038.1:1236-4220 GCA_012269545.1 Gammaproteobacteria bacterium
CCCTCTGAAGTTGTCGCCATTGAACGACTGGAATGGGGCAATGCTTACGGTGTGCCCATCAGTATGGAAGTTCCGGAAAGCCTCAGTGGATCCGGTGCACTGCGGACGGTTACAGGAGCAGAAGTTAACGCTGCAATAGCGCAAAGGCTGGAACAAACCTCGGCGATTCGCGACGACATCGACGAGCTCGAAGGTGGTGTGTTGAATCAGATCAACAACGACCTTGAGCGGCTGCGCTTGGAGCGTCGAAGTATTGAAATGGCGGGTATAGATGTGCCTCGACTTGCCGATATCGGAACCCGAGAAAGCGAACTGCGGGCGGAATACGCGACGAGCAGCAAACAGTTGCGGGCCCTGTATGCCAAACTCAATCAAGGCCACCTCGTGATCGAGACCGCCGAAAAACTGCAGATTCGCATCAAAGTCTCGGACGTTCTGCACACCTGGCAGCCCAATCCAATGAACGGGCTGCAAAAATCCGGGCTCTACCTATCAAATCTGTGGCGTTTTCTGTCAGAGAATCCCCGGGAAGCAAATACGGAAGGCGGCGTGTTCCCTGCGATCTTCGGCACGATTTTAATGGTGCTGTTGATGTCAGTCATCGTGACACCTTTCGGCGTCATTGCTGCGGTCTATCTGCGCGAATATGCCAAGCAGGGTCCGCTCGTCCGCATCATCCGGGTCGCGGTCAACAATCTTGCAGGAGTCCCATCCATTGTTTATGGCGTATTTGGTCTCGGCTTTTTCGTCTATTTCTTAGGTGGCAACATCGATCAGCTGTTTTACCCAGAAGCACTACCTGCTCCGACCTTCGGTACGCCCGGTTTGATGTGGGCGTCTTTGACGCTGGCTCTGCTGACCGTGCCCGTGGTAATCGTTTCGACGGAGGAAGGACTCACCCGGATTCCTCGTTCGTTGCGGGAAGGCAGCATGGCATTGGGTGCAACTCAGGCTGAGACACTATTTAAAGTCATCTTGCCGATGGCCAGCCCAGCCATTTTGACGGGCGTCATCCTAGCCGTCGCTCGCGCAGCTGGCGAAGTGGCTCCCTTGATGTTGGTTGGTGTTGTCAAACTTGCGCCGACCCTGCCCTTGGATGCGAACTTCCCGTATCTGCATCTGGATCGAAAATTCATGCACCTTGGTTTCCACATCTATGATGTGGGATTCCAAAGTCCAAACGTGGAAGCTGCAAGACCATTGGTTTACGCAACTGCCTTACTGTTGGTGACACTCATTGTGGCGTTGAATCTCACCGCTATTACCCTGCGTGGCCGCCTTGAACGCCTATACCGAGGAGTAGAGAGTTAATGTCCATGACACAACAAACCCCTGAAGCGGAGGCGCCTCTTGGTGAGAAACTCGAAGAGACCAGCCTGCGCGTCAACGACCTGTCACTGTTCTACGGCGAAAAACAGGCTCTGGCGAACATCAATATGGGCATTGCGACACGCAAGGTGACGGCGTTCATTGGCCCGTCAGGTTGTGGTAAATCCACCCTGCTACGGTGTTTTAACCGCATGAACGACCTGATCGACGATGTCAGCATTACTGGCGACATCGACTTTGAGGGGCGCAGCATTTACGACGAACGCGTTGATGTTGCCAGCCTGCGGCGAAAGATTGGCATGGTGTTTCAGCGGCCGAACCCCTTTCCTAAAAGCATTTATGAAAATGTCGCCTACGGCTTGCGTATTCAAGGCGAAACGTCGAAAGCGGTCATTGATGAACGCGTTGAATGGGCGTTGAAGAGCGCCGCACTGTGGGATGAAGTCAAAGACCGGCTGCGAGACTCAGCACTGGGCCTGTCTGGTGGACAGCAACAGCGTTTGGTGATTGCCCGCGCCATTGCTATCCGGCCTTCGGTGCTGCTGTTAGACGAGCCTGCATCGGCCTTGGATCCAATCTCGACACTAAAGATCGAAGAATTGATCCACCAATTGAAAGACGACTACACCATCGCAATTGTGACTCACAACATGCAACAGGCAGCACGGGTATCGGACTACACCGCGTTTTTATACATTGGCGAGCTGGTAGAGTTCGGCACCACAGACAAAATTTTCCGTAATCCAGATGAAAAGCAAACCGAGGATTACATCACCGGACGATACGGCTAGAGGCGTTTATGCATAAGCACATCTCAGAGCAATACGACTTGGAGCTGTCTCAAATCAGAGACACGCTAATGGAAATGGCGGGACTGGTGGAGGTGCAGGTAAATAACGCCTGTACCTCTCTGGTGAATCATGACATGGAGCTTGCCGAAGAAGTGCGCGACGTCGAAGCCCGTCTGAACCAATTTGAAGTAGAATTGGATGATCAATGCGTGTCCATCATTGCCAAACGGCAACCGACTGCTGGCGACCTGCGCGCCATCGTCAGTGTAATGAAAGTCATCACTGATTTGGAGCGCATCGGTGATGAAGCGGACCGCATAGCGAAAATGGCGCTGGATGTTGCCGATTCGGAAAAGCCGGAGCATCAGTACGCCGACTTTAGGGCGATTCACGCCAATGTGATGAAAATGCTCAAGCGCACCCTAGATGCCTTCGCGCGTCTTGATGTCGAAAGTGCTCTGCGCGTCTTTGAAGACGATGAAAATATCGATCGCGCTTACAATAAGATCGTGCGTCAGTCGATTGAAACGATGCAAAGCAACCCCCAAGAGGTGGAACGTTCGGTGAGCCTGATGTGGGCAGCAAGAGCGTTGGAGCGCATAGGTGATCACGCCAAGAACATCAGCGAATACGTCATTTATCAGGTGAAAGGCCATGACGTACGGCATTCAGACGTTGCTGGTGACATGTTGGATTGATGCCGGGTTGCTTTGTGAACCTACGCCGTTAAGGTGTTGTCAAGGCAACCTTGTAAACGTACTATGCGCCGCCTGCCCAGGTGATGGAATTGGTAGACATGCTAGATTTAGGTTCTAGTGCCTTCGTGGCGTGAGAGTTCGAGTCTCTCTCTGGGCACCATCTCTT
>JAAXKB010000053.1 GCA_012269545.1 Gammaproteobacteria bacterium
AAAGTCCCAGCCGGTAATTGATGGTGACGACTACCACCCCATGCTTCATGGCCAAATTTTCCCCAGAGTAACTGGCGGCTTCGCCGATGGTGTTGCCGCCGCCGTGCAGCCAGAACATGACCGGAGCATTTTCCGCATTGGGCGGAGCAAAAATGTTCATGAATAGGCAGTCTTCACTGCCGACGGTGACTCGGCCGGGTTCAGCCTCGTCGCTGAGAGCCGAGGGTAGCTGGGGGCAGGCGCTCCCCGGCGCCAAGGTTTCAATAATGCCGCCTTTGCGCGGTGGCTTGGGGGGCAGCGGGGCACGCCAACGCAGGGTGCCCGTGGGGGCCTTGGCGAAGCGGACTCCCTGCCAAATCCAAGCACCGTTGGCGCCGGTGTAGCCCAACAAATTACCCGATGAGGTTTTGCGCAGAGTGGCATTATCGGGCACAGGGACGAAGGTCGGCTCTTCGGGTAGGTTTAACCAATAGCCACCGACTGCCAATGCAATGACAACGACAAAGCCTAAGATGATGTTCATGATGATCTCCGCGTCATGTCCCGATCGTTATCCAACGGTATCGCCGGCCAATATGCTGGTCAGCAGTTCTAAACTGCCTTTCATCCCTTTGGCGATAAAGGGCTCCACCTCAGCAGGTTCGACGCTAGTACGCCAAGTGAACAAGGTGCCCTTCTCATGGGCTTCTAGCGTAATGCTTGCAACATGAGATTGCAGTGGCGGTGTTGATTCGATTACGGAATATTCCAAATACATGCGGCCCTCATCGCGTACGTTGATGCGTTCCGCTAATCCCCCGGCGCCTGCCATTTTGAATCGGCGGACGTCACCATCGAACTGTGCTGACTCAACCCCCGGCACCCAATCGACACGTCCAGGTTCGCCAACGATGTTCCATATGACAGCAGGGGCGTAGGGCAGAATGCGTTCGATCTTAATGGCCATTGAAATGCTCCGATTATCAGGCTGCTTTTGGCAGAGGGATTGAAAAGGTAAACCTTAGCTTAGTGTGACAGCTGTGGCGATCCAAGGGCTGGGCGGTGCCGTTCTCACACCCCGGCTTTTGTGTTAGAAGAATAGCCGGAGATTCAGGAGAGGCGTTGGCATGGCTCAGCACGATATGGTGATTCGATCAGGTTCGGTCATAGATGGAACCGGTCAAGGGGCGTTCACTGCGGACGTGGCGATCAAAGACGGACTGATTGTCGAGGTAGGCAAAGTGTCAGGCGCTGGGGCGCGCGAGGTCGATGCGTACGGTGCGCTGGTCACGCCGGGTTTTGTCGATATCCATACCCATTATGATGGCCAAGCGACTTGGTCAAATCGCATGTCACCGTCCAGTCATCATGGTGTCACCACCGTTGTGATGGGCAATTGCGGGGTAGGTTTTGCTCCTGTTCGACCGACAGATCATGATCTGCTGATCGAACTGATGGAAGGTGTTGAAGACATCCCCGGTGTCGCCTTAAGTGAAGGCCTGAGCTGGGAGTGGGAGTCCTTTCCCGACTACCTCGATTATCTGTCCAAGCGCCAGTTCGATATGGATATTGGCGCCCAGTTACCACATGCGGCGTTGCGGGTTTACGTTATGGGTCAGCGTGGTGCGGACCGCGAGCCGGCAACCGCTGAAGATGTGCTGGAAATGCGCCGATTGACAGAGCAAGCGATGCGCGCCGGTGCCTTGGGCTTCACCAGCTCAAGAACCTTGAATCATCGTAGTGTTCGTGGCGCACCCACACCAACGTTACAGGCCGAGTACGACGAACTGGTGGGCATGGCGAGCGCGCTGCACAGCAGCGGTCGCGGTGTGATGGAAATGATTTCTGACTTTGATGATCTGGATGCGGAATTCAGCTTGCTCGAATCCATGGTGCGCGCCGCCGGACGTCCCATGTCTATTTCCCTGGCTCAGGGCATCAGTGATCACGGCTGGCGCAAGGTCTTGGGTAAGATTGAGAGCGCCAGCGATGCGGGTATTGCCATGCGGGGACAGGTCGCTCCCCGCCCAATTGGTATCTTGTTGGGATTAACGACAACTTTGTCACCGTTCACGACGCGGCCATCCTTCTCGGAAGTGGCCAAACTGCCGATGGCAGAACGTGTTGCCGCGCTCTCTGATCCCCTGCGTAAGGCGCGCATTTTGGAGGAACCCACCGGTCACGGCTTCATGCGTTTGTTTCGGCTGATGGATGAAGGGCGCAAGATATGGCTGATGACGGATCCGCCGAACTACGAGCCGGACCCTAAGGATTCACTGCATGCTCAAGCGACGGACCGTGGCTTAGATCCATGGTCCTATGTCTATGACATGCTATTGCAAAATCAGGGTAATGCTCTGCTCTACACTCCGTTTGCCAATTACGCTGAAGATAATCTGGACTGCTGCCGCGACATGATTCTGCACAAGGACACAGTGATGGGGTTAGGCGATGGTGGCGCTCATGTGGGCACCATTTGTGACGCGAGCTTTATTACATCCTTGCTGACCCATTGGGGGCGGGACCGCACGCGTGGCGAGGGTATCGATTTGCCAACTTTGATCAAGTGCCAGTCATTAGATACTGCCCGCGCAGTGGATTTAACTGATCGCGGGACCCTTGAGTCAGGTATGCGAGCGGACGTCAATATCATTGATTTCGACAATTTGAATGTGCGACTGCCGGAAATTGTTAACGATTTACCCGCCGGTGGCGCTCGATTACAGCAGCGAGCTGACGGTTATCAGATGACTCTGGTAAAGGGCGAGCCGACTTATATTGAGGGTCGGGCGACTGACGCCCTGCCCGGGCGGCTGGTGCGAAAGACCTCGCTCTAAACGCGAATGGAGTTGTCCAACATGGCTAGTGGCCCGCTATCACATATCCGAGTCCTAGATCTGACCATTGCCCGAGCTGGGCCTATGGCGGTACGGCTTTTGGCTGATTGGGGTGCCGACGTGATCAAAATTGAGCCTCCGCCGAGAAAGGATGCCCAAGGCAATTCTGTCACCGGTGGTCGTCGCGGTCCGGATGAGCAGAACTTGCATCGCAACAAACGCTCCTTGGCCATTGATCTCAAACACAGTGAAGGCCGGGCGTTGTTCCATCGTTTGGCTCGGGACGCCGACGTGGTTGTGGAGAATTTTCGCAGTTCCGTAAAATATCGGTTGGGTGTGGACTATGAAACCCTTCAGGGCATCAATCCAGCGATCGTTTATGCCAGTATTTCAGGCTTCGGTCAGGACGGTCCAGACAGCGAGCGGCCTGGAGTGGATCAAATCATTCAGGGTATGAGTGGCTTGATGTCGATTACCGGTGAGCCTGAACGAGGACCAATGCGCGTGGGCGTCGCCATCTCCGATACCTCGGCAGGCATGTTTTTGGGCCAAGGCATTTTGCTTGCGCTACTGCACCGAGAGCGCACAGGTAAAGGCCAGTGGGTACACACCTCCTTGCTCGAATCCATGATATCGAAGTTGGATTTCCAGGGTGCTCGTTACACGATGAGTGGTGAAGAGCCCGAACAGCAGGGCAACGATCATCCAACGCAAGTGCCTATGGGGTTGTTCGAGGCCAAGGACGGATTCGTCAATATCGCAGCCTTTGGTGGTCAGATGTGGCAGCGCTTTTGTGATGCTCTTAATGCCACGGCACTGTTTGAGCATCCTGACTATCAAAGCGTTGGTAGCCGAACTCGTCATCGAGACCAGATCAAACGGGATATGAACGCCGTGACCTCAGCCTATTCCGCAGACGAACTGGTTCAGCGGTTAAACGAGGCCGGTGTGCCTTGTGGGCCGATCAACACGATCAAAGAAGCTTTTGACAATGCCCAAGTCAAACACTTGGGCATGGCGGTGCCAGCGCCTCATCCCGAGATGGGCGACCTTAACCTTGTCCGCAGCGCCATCAATTTATCCGATTTCCCCCATGCACCCTCTCTGCAGCGAGCAGCGCCAGATCCCGGTGCCGATGGAAAAGAGGTTTTGGTGGACTTTGGTTTTGGCGATAACGAAATAACGGCACTGCGTGCCTCGGGCGTTATTGTATGATGGGCTGGAAGAAGAGTGTCGGTTACGCGGTGGGTGATTTAGGTATCAACCTGTACTTCATCTCATCCATGACGTTTCTGCTTTATTTCTATACCGATATTTTGCAGATCAGTGCCGCTGCGGCGGCAGGTGTGCTTCTGGTAGCACGTGTTGTCGATGCGGTAACGGACCCGATCATGGGAGCGATAGCCGAGCGAACGAACACACGCTGGGGCCGATTGCGGCCGTATGTGTTGTTGGGCGCGATTCCCTTAGGTGCGATTACGGTGCTGACATTTACCGTACCGGACCTCGACGAAAGCGGCCGGGTTCTGTGGGCCTATGCCACCTATATTGGATTTGGCATTCTCTACACGGTGGTAACGATTCCCTACTCTGCGCTGACCGCATCTTTAACCAACGACTATCAAGAGCGCACTGGGCTGTCGACTTGGCGCATGGCCTTTGCCTTTGCGGGCGCAGGTGTGGTTACCGTCGGTGTGCCTGCATTGGTGCCACTGTTTGAAACCGAAGCGTTGGGGTACCAAGTGGTGATGAGCCTGTTCGCCGTTGTTGCAACTGGGCTATTGGCCCTCGCTTTTTTTTCCACTGAAGAAGTCGTTAAGCCACCTGAGCAGCAGAAGCTTGGCTGGCGCGACAGTATGCAAGCGGTGTTTTCCAACGGCCCACTGATGGTCGTCATCGGACTGTTCACCTTAGGCATGCTCAGTTTTACCGTGCGTCAAACCGTTACGATTTACTACTTTACCTACAATGTTGGACGGCCCGATTTGATTGGTCTGTTCTTTGGCTTAGGTCTGGTAGTGATGTTTGCCGGGCTGCCCTTCGTGCCCGCGTTGGCGGCTCGATTTGGCAAGGCAGGCGCCATCCAGGTGGGTGCTCTTTTCACCATCGTTTCCTGTGTCGGTTTTTATCTGACGCCGGCCAGCGAGCATGCATGGATTATTTTCTGGGGCTGTCTGGTCGCCTTGGGTGGTGCCCCGGTGGCGGTGCTGGGTTGGGCGATGATTCCCGACACTGTCGAGTACGCTCAGTGGAAGCATGGTAAACGGGCTGATGGCGCAGTTTACGCCTCAGCGAGTTTTTTCCAGAAACTCGGTAAGGCAGTGGGCGGCGCGGGTGTGGCGCTGGCGCTGAGTGCCGTGGGCTATGTGGCGAATCAAGAGCAGACTCCGGAGACCCTAGAAGCGATCAAGCAAATGCTGACCTTTGTGCCCATCGTGCTGATGAGTCTGGCCATCGTGCTTGCCCGCTTTTATATTCTCGACAACGCGTTACACACTCAGATTCGCAAAGAACTTGAAGTTATTTCTTAGGGAGCGACGGGCTGGAAAGGGGACGAAAGTTGCTTGCGCCGGCGGTGATAGAGCGCCATAAGTTAGCGTCTTCCATCTCATCAGCAATGTCCCGAGTCAAATACCAGAGCGTGCGAAAGAATGGACCATGCTGATCCTCGCTCAACTGCCCCGCCCAGCTTGTCATCGAACCGTAACCGTCGAAATTGACCGTAAAGGTAATCAGGTCGCCCTGAATAAATCCGGTGAGTGGAAATCTTTGGCTCATATCCGGCTGCCCCAGATTTGTTTGGTAAAAACCGTTTACCAGACCGTTGGACGGGAAGAGGTGCACGACCGAGCCGCGGTCATTAACCCACGAGCCCGAGAACTCAGGATTCTTAAGCTTCTCTGTCGTGATAGTTTCAGCGGCCATGCCCAATCCGGGATGCAGGCCTAAGATCCAGAAAAAAGCCCAAAGCAGCCTCACTCGACACATGTGTTTCAACATAGAGCGCTCCGCGGATCTGCAATCTGAGCGATCGACGTTAGTGTATTCCAACCCAGATGTAAGCGGGTTGGCAGTGCCAATGTCGCTGAATCAGAAACGTTTCACAGTTCCTGGCTTGAAGTCTTTTCTGCGAAAGCGGTCAGGGATTTGAGTTTTGTCTGTGCCATTCCAGCAACAGGAACTTCATGGAAGAAGCTACGGCGATGGGCTGGTCGAACATCAGGTGATGGTAAGTACCCGGCACCGTAATCACGGGCAGCTTGCCGCCACTCGCTTGCAGCATGTGGTCGCCGTAAAGCGCTCCTTCGTCTTCGCTTTGTTCGCCAAGCATCAATGCGGTTTTGCAGGGCAAGGCCATCAGCTTGTCGTACTGGTCTTGGCCCATCTCCAGATAGTCAAACAGACCAGGGTCGAACTTCCATGTCCAGCCCTCGGGCACTTGCTTGAGGCCGTATGTCCCTAAGTGCTTGAGGACTTCAGGGTGCACACCGGGTTGCTCCGGGATGAAACGAAAGCGCCCTAGCGCCGATTCAAAGTCATCGTAGATGCGTAGTTTTCGACCCGGCTCGACGCCTTCGCGTTCGACACGCATGCCCCATTCCATGGATTCCTCGGGGGGTGCCACGGTGAAGTCCATAAACAGAATGCCGCCCAGTCTCGCGCCGTAGTAATGACCGGTTTCCAGCGCGACAAAACCGCCGAAACTGTGGCCGACAACGGTAGGTCGGTCACCCAATTGCGCTGCCTCACACACGGCCCAAACCTCGTCAGCAAAACCCTTGCCCGTGTAGCGTTCGCGCCAGCCACTGTTGCCATTGCCGGATAGGTCGATGGCCGCAAGACGAAATCGATCGGCCAAAAATGGCGCGGTAAAGCGCCACCACTCTAAATGCGCATTGCTGCCATGAATCAGAACAACCCCCGGCTTACCGACTTCGCCCCACGTTTCAAAGGCAATCTCAATGCCGTCGACAGCAACGGTGGAGGATTCAGACGGGCATTCGATGGATTGGGTGTACCAAAAGGGTAGGTCGGACACGGCTGACTCCGGCAAAAGCGCCATACCCTACACCGGCACTTGGTATTTTTCACGCGCGAGAAAATATGGTGGACTGGGCAGATCGCGTCTAGACTCGGGTGATGCGAATTAGTACCGATACGCAAGTCATCGACTGTCCTTACTGCGGTGAAAGCTATGAACTGGTGGTTGATACCAGTGAAAGCGAACAGCGTTACATAGAAGACTGTTACGTTTGCTGCGCGCCGATTCAGTTTACTGTCAGTGTGTCGGGAACCGGTGAATTCAGCGTGCTGGCGCAGCACGAAAACGACTGTTAGCGAGGCGCGGAGTGTATTTGAATTAAACGCGCAGAGAAGGGGGAGTGATGGAGCATTTTTTAGAAGATCTGATTGTTGTCGATGCGGCGACCTTCCTGGCTGGACCCGGTGCTGCCACCATGCTGGGGGATTTCGGCGCCAAGGTGATAAAAATTGAGCCCCCCAGCGGTGATGGTTACCGAAGCCTGGTGGGGCGTTATCCCGTGCCTTACCACTGGTTGCTGACGTCGCGCAACAAAGAGTCATTGGCGCTGGATCTGAGCAAGGATGCAGGCCAAGCCCTGATGCATCAGCTTATTGCCAAGGCCGACGTCATGACGACGAATTTCATGCGCAGCCAACTGGAACGGTATCAGCTAACGTATCCAACGCTTAAAGCCATAAACCCCCGCTTGGTGTTCGCTCACATCACGGGCTATGGCGATGAAGGCCCTGAAGCCGATCGTCGTGCTTTCGATGTTACCGGCTGGTGGGCACGCTCGGGCATGATGGAATTCGTGCGCGACCCCGAGCAAACACCTCTGATGCCGGCGCCGGGGATGGGCGATCACTCAACCGCAACGGCTTTGTTCGGAGCGATTATGAGCGGTCTGTACAAGCGCGAGCGCACCGGCGAGGGGTGTCATGTCAGTACGTCACTGGCGGCCAATGGTGTGTGGGCAAACGGCATGGCCTTGCAGGGTGTGGCTGCGGGTAATGATCTGGCGGAGCATCGTCAGAAGGCCGGATGGGTTAATCCGCTAAGCGCCGCTTACGGCTGTGCTGATGGCAGTTATCTGGTGCTTACGATGATCAATACCGCCCGGGAATATCCCCAACTCTGTGCTGCGTTAGGGCACCCGGAGTGGCTGCAGGATGAACGATTTAGCGATATTCGTCAGGCGATGCGCAACAGGGGAGATCTGCAGCAGATGATCTGTGATGCCTTTGCTCAATTCGACTATGCCGAGGCAGCGAGGCGTTTAGACGAACAGGGAATTACCTACTCAAAGGTGCAGACCATGAGTGAGGTGTTGGTCGATCCGCAGCTGCGCGCCGCGGGCATTGTGATAGAGACCGGAGATACCCAAGGCGATTATGAGCTCACCATCGCCAGCCCAATCAATATGATGGGTGAGGCCAAGAAGGCCCCCCAAAGAGCCCCGGATATCGGAGCAAACAGTTTTAGCGTGCTCCGCGAGTTGGACTTTGACGAAGACTATATTCAGTCGCTGGTAGGGGCAGGAGTGGTCGTTGATGGGAGCGAATAGATGATTCAGCCGAAGCTCACCTTGGTCACTCTGGGGGGTGCTTTTGGCCTGCAAAATGTGAGTCCATTCTGCCTGAAGGCTGAAATGCTGATGACTCAGCTGGGTTTGGACTATGACATGGAGGTTCAGGCCGACCCGCGCAAGGCTCCCAAGGGTAAACTGCCTTACCTGATAGCCGATGGCAGAAAAATCGCTGATTCGGAGTTGATCGTCGAGTATTTAAACGACATCACTGAAGGGCGAGTGTTTGCGGGTTTGTCTGCTAGGGATCGCGCCCTTGGGCTGGCAACGTCTCGTTTGGTTGATGACCATCTGTACTGGATCTTTGTGGCGAGCCGTTGGCTGGACGATGAATGGTTTCCAAACGTTGTTGAGGGATTTTTCCATATCGCGCCTAGGCCGGTTCGAGGTTTCATTGCCAGACGGGCCCGCAAGGAAGTGGAACAAACCTATCACTTGCAGGGGCTAGGCCGCCATACCCAAGCAGAGCAGGAAGGTTTTGCGCGACGGGACCTGCAGGCCTTACAGGACGCCGTGAACGAGGGGGACTTTCTCTTTGGTGGTGAACCTTGTGTGTATGACTTTGCAATCGCCGGCTTTATGGCGGGGGTATTCGACCAGCAACCCGCCACATGGGTTACCCATGTGGCGAATGAATACGCTGGCCTGAAAGAGTACACCGAGCGGGTCCAGCAGCGGGTTGGGGTTTTCGGCCGAATAACCGAGTAAAACCAGTTGTCTGTCAATGCCGCGCAAGAGCTGCGGTTCGCCGGTTCCTTCCTCGACGCAGCATCAGTTGCCTGCAAAGGGCTCATGCAACGTTTTTATTCTATGGATTTTGTTCTACTGTGAAGCCTCACCGCTGCGTGAAGCGCCAGCGAGCGTTAAAACGCGGTTTCGGTTTGTGATGAAAACGGAGGGTCCATGATCGAATTTCACAACCCGCAAGGCCAGCGCGCTGTGCCGGCTGATCCCTATACGCTAGGCATCGACTTAGCTGCGAATGCCCCTGTAGTGGTTGGTTTGCTGGCTAACGGCTTCCCGGATTCCGAGAATTTTCTCCGCCACGTGGGATGCGAGCTGGAGCGATTGATTGACGGTATCGAGGTGCGTGTTTGGAACAAAGGCAATGCGTCCATCGCGGCTCCAGACGCGATGCTGGATGAGATTCAGGCTCAGTGCGACGCGGTCATTGCCGCCTACGGTCACTGAGGCAGCTGTACTACCGGCACCGTGCGTGACGGCATCAATACAGCGAAACGCGGCCTGCCCTCTGTTGCCTTGGTAACCGAAGACTTTTGGCCTCAAGGCAATTTTACCGCCGAGAGTCTGGGCATGCCCTCAGTGCCTCGAGTGAAGTTGCCCCATCCTTTGGCCGGAACCGGCCAGAGTCATCTTGAAGAAGTGGCTAAGCGCCTTGCGCCGCAAATTATTGAGCAGCTAAAGCATGACTGAGTTGATGCAGGCGTCCGACGAGGGCGCGGCCCTTGAAGCGTTGCACGCAGCCGGTATGACCGATGGCTTGCCCGTGGTCATTCCGACACCCGATCGAGTGGCGAGTATGGTCTTAGCCAGTGGCATGGACGCGGACATGCGTCTTGGCGTCATGGGGCCAGCAGGTGGCGTGGCGACGGTGGAAAAAGTTGCCGTTGCCGCCGTGATGGCCGGCTGTTTGGCAGAGCACGTCCCGGTGGTCATCGCCGCAGTGCAGGCAGTGCTGCAGGACGAATTTGATTTAGCCCAAATGCAGTCTACCACCCATTGCACGGCTCCCTTAATTATTGTGAACGGGCCGGGTCGGCTGAGCTGTGGGCCCATAGCCTGCGGCTTTGGTGCACTGGGGCCGGGTCATCGGGCCAATGCCAGTATTGGCCGCGCGCTGCGGCTGAGCATGATCAACATAGGTGGCGCTCGACCGGGCGAGTCCGATATGGCGCTCTTAGGCCATCCGGGCAAATTTTCCTACTGCTTGGCTGAGGATGAGGAGCATTCGCCGTTTGCGCCTATGCACGAAGGACTAGGCTTTGCCGCTGAAGACACGGTAGTAACCGTGATCGGCGCAGAGGCACCGCATTCGGTGATGTACAGTGGTGACGCGGATGACCCACAAGACGCCCAAAAGTTGTTGGAGGTACTGGTCATTGGTCTGGCCAATATGGCCACCAACAATGCGGTGCTGACCGGCGGGGGTGCTGTAGTTGTGCTCAATCCAGAGCACGCGAAAATTCTGGCCGATGCCGGGCTGGATCGTCCGGCCATTTTGCAGCGATTGTGGGAACTCACGCATTATCCAACCGAACGGCTGTCCTATTTCTCGGCGGGTTTTGCAGAGCGTATCAAGGGGGATACCTATCGCTGCTTCAAACGGCCTGAAGACATTTTGCTATTGATGGCCGGTGGCAGCGGTCTGTACTCCATGGTGATGCCATCGTGGTGTGCAGGCGCTCATCAAAATCGTTACGTTAGCCAGCGGGTAGAGCTGGACTTATACTGTGAAATTCCGGGCCTCAGCCAGTCCTGACGCCGATTCATTACCAATACGGAGTCATTAATGACCGTTATCAAGCAAGATGATCTGATTCAGAGCATCGCCGACGCACTGCAGTTCATTTCTTATTACCACCCTACGGATTTCATACGCGCCATGCGGGGTGCGTGGGAGAAAGAAGAATCTCCCGCCGCGAAAGCGGCACTGACTCAGGTGTTGGTGAATTCGCGTATGTGTGCCATTGGTAAACGACCCATCTGCCAAGACACGGGTATCGTCAACGTGTTGGTGTCCGTTGGTATGGATGTGCATTGGGATGCGGACATGGCCTTTGAAGACATGATTAACGAAGGCGTGCGGCGGGGCTATACCCACCCAGATAACGTGCTGCGTGGCTCTGTACTGACGGATCCTAACGGGGTTCGGACCAACACCAAGGACAATACTCCAGCGGTGGTCCACACCAAGATCGTTGCCGGCGACAAAGTGGAAATTGAAGTAGCTGCCAAGGGCGGCGGGAGTGAGGCTAAGGCGAAGTTCGCCATGTTGAATCCGTCTGATTCCGTTGTGGACTGGATTTTGAGTGTCGTACCCACGATGGGCGCTGGCTGGTGCCCGCCGGGTATTTTGGGTGTGGGTATCGGCGGCACGCCGGAAAAAGCCATGCTGCTGGCCAAGGAGTCGCTGATGGAACCCCTGAACATGCATGAGTTACAGGCCGCAGGTGCCAGTAATCCCTCAGAAGAACTGCGTATGGAGTTGTTCGAAAAGGTCAACGCGCTGGGTATAGGGGCTCAGGGCTTGGGCGGTTTGACCACCGTCTTGGACGTCAAGATCAAAGAATATCCGACCCACGCCGCGAACAAGCCCGTGGCAATTATTCCCAACTGCAGTGCTACGCGACACGTGCATTTCACGCTGGACGGATCAGGGCCAGCACAATTCACGGCGCCGGATTTGTCCGAGTGGCCGGATATCGAGTTCGAGTTGGGTGATGACGTGAAGCGTGTGAACCTTGATACCTTGACCCCAGAGGAAACCCGGTCTTGGCAGTCCGGCGATACCTTGTTGCTCTCTGGCAAGATGCTTACTGGCCGCGATGCGGCCCACAAAAAGCTCGTCGACATGATCGATAATGGCGAAGAGCTGCCGGTGGATTTCACCAACCGCGTGATTTATTACGTTGGTCCGGTTGATCCCGTGCGGGAAGAAGTGGTTGGCCCAGCAGGCCCAACGACGGCTACGCGGATGGATAAATTCACCCGCATCATGCTGGAACGGACCGGACTGCTCGGCATGATCGGTAAGGCAGAGCGCGGCAAAACTGCGATTGATGCGATTCGTGATAATAAGGCGGTATCGATGATCGCCGTAGGCGGGGCCGCTTACCTGGTCGCTAAGGCGATTACGAATTCCACCTTATTGGCATTCCCCGAGTTGGGCATGGAAGCGATTTACGAATTCGAGGTGAAAGATATGCCGGTTACGGTGAGTGTGGACGCCAACGGTGAATCCGTGCACATCGAAGGGCCTAAGATTTGGTCTGCCAAAATCGCGGATCGGATTCCTGCCGTACAAGCCTGACCTAAGCCTGCTGTGAGTCGATCTGTTTCCCTGGCGGAATCCCCTAGCCGAGCGCATCCAAGTAGCGTTCGGCGTCCAGCGCAGCCATACAGCCGAAGCCTGCGCTGGTGATAGCCTGTCGGTAGATGTGATCGGCAACGTCGCCCGCAGCGAAGACGCCGGGGATACTCGTGGCGGTAGCATTGCCTGCAATGCCGCTGTTGATCTGAATGTAGCCACCTTCCATATCAACCTGATCAGCGAAAATATCGGTATTTGGTGTGTGACCGATCGCAATGAACACGCCGGCAAGATCAATGTCCTGCTCTGCGCCATCGTTTTGACGGATACGCATGCCGGTGACGCCCGTGTCGTCGCCAAGCACTTCACTAAGCTGATGGTTCCAAAGCGGTTGGATGTTTTCCTTGGCCATCAACCGATCCTGCAGAATTTTTTCCGCCCGTAATGCGTCCCTTCGATGCACTAAGTAGACGGTCTTGGCGATGTTCGACAGGTACAGTGCCTCTTCGACTGCGGTGTTTCCGCCGCCGACAACGGCCACGTCCTGACCGCGATAGAAAAAGCCGTCACAGGTAGCGCACGCGCTCACGCCCTTACCTTTGAATGCCTCTTCGCTTGGCAGTCCAAGGTACTGGGCGGATGCTCCGGTGGCGATAATTAGGGCGTCACAGGTGTATGTGCCCTGATCGCCCACTAACGTCAGCGGTTGGCCACTGGTAGCCAGCTGTGTGGTGTGAATGTGGTCGTTAACAATGCTCGCGTCAAAACGTTCCACGTGTTCGGCCATTTGCACCATAAGTTCAGGGCCCTGCAACTCGGCATGCCCCCCTGGCCAGTTTTCAACTTCCGTCGTTGTCGTTAACTGACCGCCTACTTCAACACCCGTGATCAATACTGGCTTGAGGTTGGCGCGGGCTGCGTAAAGGGCGGCGGTATAGCCGGCAGGGCCAGAGCCAAGCACGATAAGGCGATGATGTTGGGTATTGCTCATAGTACGAAAGCCTTAGCAAAGGTGTCATGGTTTCGGCGACAGCTAGGTTCGCCCAGCGGCACATATTAGCGGGATAAATCTGGCGAACAACCGTTCTAAGAGGGACAGCGGAGATTTACTCAATTGATCATACCAGCATCGCGCATCGCTTGGACTTGCTCGCTTGAATATCCCAACTCCTCGAGGATTTCCTGTGAGTGAGCGCCCAGCGTTGGGGAAGGACCCTGAATGGATGGGCTGCCCGGTTCCGCAACATGTGAGGCTCTGACGATTTTCACGGATTTCCCGGAATCCTCGTGATGAGCCATATCAACAATGACCTCACGGTGCGCCAACTGGGGCTCTTCAGCAACGGTTGGAAAGTCTTGTATCGCAGACACCGGCACGCCGATGGCGTCCAGAGCCTGCAGCCAGTGTTCGGTGGTCTGCGCCGCAATCAGGGGTGCGAGTATGCTGTGCAGCTCCTCTCTGCGCTGGAGTCGCTTGCTTGGTTCGTTAAATTCAAGGTATCTCTCCGCCATATCCAGCTGTGCAAAGAGCGCTTCAACCTGTGTCTCTTTCATGGCGATGACCTGCACATAACCGTCGCGGCTGGCAAAGACGTTAGAGGTGGGTTGTTTGGTGGGGGAAGCATTGCCATTGAGTTCAGGCACGTTGCCGGTGACCAAGTAACCGGTCATTTGCGGCGCCTGCATGAACAGCGCGGTATCCAGCATGGAAATGTCCACTCGCTGACCTTCCCCGGTGTTAGCGCGACGCAGCAAGGCCGCGGTAATGGCAAAGGCCGCGTTTAGGGCAGTGCTCATGTCGACGGCAAAGTAGCCCGAACGCACAGGCCCGGTTTCCGCGTGGCCGCTGATACTCATCATGCCGGAATAGGCTTGAATGGCGCCGTCAAAGGCAGGCAAGCCAGCACGTGGACCGGTCTGACCAAAGCCGGAGATCGAGGCATACACCAAGTCAGGTTTAATGGCGCGCAACGCCTCATACCCGTAACCCAATCGCTCGATGGTACCGGGCTTAAAGTTCTCAACCACCACATCGGCCTGGGCCACCAGCTTGTGAATGATTTCCCGCGCGTCAGGGTTCTTGAGATCCAGCGCAAGACTCCGCTTGCCCAAATTCGCCGAGAGAAACGAAGGCGCCATGCCGTCGCTGTTAGCAGACATCAGCCCCCGTGTCATATCTCCGCCCACGGGCTGTTCTACTTTGATCACCTGCGCACCCAGTTGGGCCAGTTGTTGGGTGGCGAAAGGCCCTGCGAGTACCTGACTGAAATCCAGAATGCGAACCCCGGTCAGGGCTTGTTCTTGAGACATGGTTTACTTCCTATTTCGAGTTGTCGCTAGCGTCGGATGAGCTCAAATACCCAGAGATTGTTGCTATCTACCTCACCGAGCATCGCATCCAGCGGCGGCTCGACAGACATGTACTTTCTCGCCAGTTCTCCCATCACAGGTCGCAGCAGCTCTGGGTCCTTGGTGCGCTGCAGAGTAATGCGATAAACCACACCGTCGATTCTTAGCAGAGCAGTGCCGTTTTTCTCTGCATGCATTGGCCAGTGTTTCCAGAGCTTGCCAACCGCAGAGTTCATGTAGCCGGACGGAATAAAGACTCGATTGTCATGCTCCATAATCCAAGATGTTCGCGAGCTAACTGGGTCGGTCAACTGAAATTCCACGGTTTCGAGGTCCTTGGTAAAGGACCAATCCTGAGGCGCAGGCTGGGCGGTTTCGCTGAATGCACCACCGGGCACCACGCCCCAGGGGCCATCGGCGAAGCCCATGGCGAAAACGAACAAGGCTCCGGCGACGGCGACACCCACCAGAACTTTTAAGATAAATTCGCCGATTGAAATAAGTGTGTTCATGCGTTCCCCCAAACAGCATAGACAAGTTAGATTGTTGAGAGTCTACACCACCGGTGCGTGATGCGAGCACTCACAGTAAATACGTAGGAGAAGAGATATGGGTGCAGCATTAATTACCGGAGCCTCAGCGGGGTTAGGAGCTGAGTTCGCTCGTCAGCTGGCGGCAAAGGGGCTTGATCTTGTCTTGGTTGCGCGCCGATTGGAAAAACTGAATGAGGTCAAACAAGAGATCGAAAGCCGCTACCCCAACATCTGTATCGGCCTCATTGAAGGAGACTTGAGCCAGCCGGCAACACCCCAAGCCATCGCCGCACGGATCAGCGCGCAGGGTATCGTTCTGCATTATTTGGTGAATAACGCCGGCGCGACGGGCCCTCGCCTGCTGCAGGACCAAGAGGCGGGTTGGCAAGCGCATCAAGACTATCTGACGTTGATGATGACCAGTATGACAGAGCTGTGCCACCGGCTGGTGCCGACAATGACCGCCGCTGGCTATGGCCGCGTCATTAATGTTGCATCGGTAGCCGGGCGTATCGCCAGCGCCGGCGACAGTCACTATGGCCCGTCAAAGGCCTACGTCATTGCCTTGTCCGAGGCGCTAGCACTGACCGTCAAGGACCAAGGTGTTAACGTTAGCGCGCTATGCCCGGGATTTACCCACACGGATTTTCACGCTACCGCCGGCATGAACGACATCAAACAGGCGACGCCGAGCATGCTGTGGTACAGCGCCGAAGAGGTAGTGCGAGAGGGAATCGCTGGGGTTGAAAAGGGCAAGGCCATTGTGGTCTCTGGCAGGCTGTACCGTTGGCTTGATCCCTTGATGCAGTCTGTGTGGACACGCTGGATGTTCAAAGGCAATGGACTCCCGGCGCCATCTGATGGCTAGGCTGAAAAATCTGCGTCGATGCGGTGGGGAGCTAATTGACAGCACACCCAGAATCGTTAACATACGCGGCCTCGAAAGAGTGCTGAAAGACGGGTGTTTAGCTCAGTTGGTAGAGCGGCGCCCTTACAAGGCGTAGGTCACAGGTTCAAATCCTGTAACACCCACCAAGTCTCGTCGATCGTGACCCAACGGTTGATGTTCTCGCTGCGGAGCGGTAGTTCAGCTGGTTAGAATACCGGCCTGTCACGCCGGGGGTCGCGGGTTCGAGTCCCGTCC
>JAAXKB010000005.1:0-9265 GCA_012269545.1 Gammaproteobacteria bacterium
ATAACGACCTTAAGGGCAACGAGAATTCTGGAGAAAAATCGCAAAGAAACGTAATGCACCAACCAAATTTACTCAATCACCGCGGAGAAACTTCGCCTTCGTAACCAGACGGCGAGTATTTTTCATGCCCGGCCTTGTTGAGCTTGCCGGCGATCTGGAAAGAACAAGCGTGATTGAACAGAGGTTGTGCAGTAAAGCTGAAGGATTAAAGATGAACGGGTCCCTCTGTCAATCATGATTGCTCTGCCGCGGCTGCAAACGCCGATTTTTCTGGCGCCCATGGCGGGCGGTTTCAACACCCCAGAGCTGGTGGCTGCTGTTGCCAACGCCGGTGGAGTCGGCAGCTTTGGTTTCGCCTATTCCTCGCCGGAAGCCATTGACCGCTCGCTAGTGGTTGCGTCGACCCAGACCACGGGCTTGATTAACGCGAATTTCTTTGTTTTCCCCGAGGTTGCAGCTCCGCAGCCTGATCGTGTGGCGGCGGCGTTGCAGGCGCTAAACGCGATATTGCCGCATGGGCTCCTGGATGAATCCGTGCTAATACCACCCTATGTACCTGATTTAGCCACCCAGCTAGAGCCAGTTTGGCAGCGACGCCCTGCCATGGTGACGTTTCACTTTGGTATTCCTCCGATAGCTCTCATTGAGCAGGCACATGCTCTAGGCATTACCGTGGGGATCACAGCGACCTGCGTTGCTGAAGCAACGCAGATTGCGGCTGCTGGCGCAGATTTTGTTGTCGCTCAAGGCTGGGAGGCAGGCGGCCATCGAGGATGCTTTGACACGACAGAGATGGATCAAGAGCAGGACTTGCTGGCGTTAGTGCAAGCCATGGCAAAGCATATATCGCTGCCCATTGTTGCTGCTGGCGGACTGATGACCGGCGGAGACATTGCGACGGTGTTATCTGCAGGAGCAACAGCTGCCCAGTTGGGTACGGCGTTTCTTTGCTGTCCTGAGGCGAACGCATCAGCGTCGCATCGTGCCCTGTTGTTGGCCAAAGAGCCCCGGGACACGGTATTCACTTCGGCCTTTTCTGGGCGCTCTGCGCGGGGTATTCAAAATCGGTTTATTGATGTTATGCGTGGTAAAGAGCTGCTGGAATTTCCCCTGCAAAACAGCTTAACGGCAGCTTTGAGGCAATGGGCGCTGCAACACGAAAACGCGGAGTTTCAAAGTGTCTGGGCTGGCAGCCGTTATCGAGACATTCGGCCTCTGCCCGCGGCACGGTTAATGCAGATATTAAATGGCGAAATCAAAGTCGCTCTGAGCGAATAGCTCTCAGGAGGGATGACTTTACTCGGCCTCGGTATCATCACCGGACGTATTGTTCAAAAATTGCAGCGGTGTGATCTGATGATCGAGCAGGAGTGCTTCGGAAATCTCAAGGGCGAGCGTATCGGAGATCTCAAACACCCTTGATGGCGTAATGATGCTCTGTTGGTATTTGGAACCAAGGGAAAAATACTGATCGCAGTAGCTCTGAGGGAGATATACCCATACATTGCCTCCGACGGTTCGGACCTCTCGATAGCAGGGAGCAGTAGGCTTTTCAGGCAGGGTTCCACCGGAAGCGTTCATTGCTTCGACGTAGGCCTCTGTTTGCTTTGCGCCGTCAATAAAGGTCATATCGATAAACGCAGATGTACGATTGCCCAAGACGGACCGTAATTTCCGCGTCTCTCTTGTACCGGCGGGTAAATTGAACGCAGATTCGTAAAACGCCTTAGCTTTTTGGCGCTCTTTCGACTGCTTGATACCTTTGAATAGACCCAATGTAAAACTCCTTGTCTCTGTCAGTCATACGAGTAGATAAGCGCACATTATCCTCAGTGACGCTTCGGGACTACTAACTCATCAAATTTCGTAGCTTACCCGCGGTCTCGGAAATTATTTGACTGACGCGAGATTCACTCACTTCTAAAATCGCTCCAATCTCTTTGAGATTCATTTCTTCCTGATAGTACAAAGCTAACACCATCTTGGCTCTCTCTGGCAATCGCTCAATGGCGTCTGACAGCTGCGATATCATCTGGTCTCTCTCGAGTGCCTGATCAGGGCCACTGTCTAACTCACTGACTTCCTCAAGACCGGTAGGCATTGCGTCCGAGCTGACAATATCGACACCTTCGGCGATCAGGCGCTCTTTTTCGTATGTGGCAATGTCTTTTCCAAGATATTCAGCGACTTCTGCGCTCTTTGGCGCGCGCGAGTGTTCTTTGCTGAGAGCAGAAATGGCCTGATCTTGCTCCCGTTTGATTGTGATGGCGGATCGAGTGGAGTAAGAAATACGTCTGACTTCGTCTAACATAGCTCCACGAATGCGCGTCTTGGCGAACATCTCGAAATCAATACCTCGAGAGGGCTCAAAAGCGCGTTGCGCATGAATTAGCCCTTCCATTCCAGCTTGAATCAAATCGTCAGTCGCGATGGTGGCAGGCAATCGTGTGCGCAGATGGAAAGCGATGCGTTTGACCAGAGTATAATGCTGTCCGATGGACACGTCAGACGAGCCTTTCTGCTCTTCATAGGCGTCGATGTTGGCCACTTTTAGACCTGCTCCCGCATTGGGCTAGACACATCGGTCGTGTCTAATTTGGACGAGAGCGCGGCAGCGAGTTCGGCAATGTTCTTAGTCGCAGGGCTGTTTGGGTGGTGCTCCAAAATAGTCTCGCGTTTGCGAGTCACCATGCCGAATAGGTCGTCGTGTAAGACGCTCGCTAAGTAGCTAACGGGTTCTTCAAGAAACTTCATACAAACCAAATTCATTTTGTCAAAAAGACGCTTGCCTGCCTGTTCTGAACTGACCCGATTTGGTACCAAGTAAAGGTCCCTGAGCCGGTCTTTACGACTTTCAAGTTTGATCAGTCCGTACGCGTCGGCGATGGATGCAGGCTCGTCCTGCATGACCAATAATCGCATGTTGCAGGCGTCAAGAAAGCTCATATTGGCGCTGGATAGGCCTGCTGCCGAATCGATCAAAAGCACATCCAAGTCGGGATAGCTTTCTAAAATTTGATCAACCAGAGAACGGGCTTCTACCGAGGTAATGTTGGCCAGCGACTGATTCCCGGATGCGCCAGGGATCAAAAGCAATCCATGATGTGTTTCCACGGCAACATCGGCAACAGTCTTGGTGCCATCAAAGACATGACTGACGTTCAGCGGCGCATTAACGCCCAACAGAATTTGTGAATTGGCTAGCCCTAAGTCGGCATCTAACAACCCAACCCGCAAATTCTGCGCTGACAGCGCCAAGGCTAGATTAACCGCTATGGTGGTCTTGCCCACGCCGCCCTTGCCGCTGGCAATGCCTAGGATGCTTGTTGTGGTATTCGACTGAGACATAGAGGTAAAAGTATCAACACCTGTTAACAACAAGTATATAGATTATTCTTCTAACGTATTGGTTAAATTGATTTTTTTAGACGAGTCGGCATTTTCGTCAATTAGGTGACCGTTGATCCCAGAAAGCTGGGCCGTATCAAATGCTGGCGCGTCCAACAACAATTTAAGGTCAGGTACCAAGTCAAAACGGGTAAGGATGATAGAAGACATAATCCAAGGCACCGCGTCTTTGAGCGGAGAGAGGACCGCTGGTGACATATCAGCCGCGACACATAAGTGCGGTAAAATCTCGTTCTCGGTGACCAAGGAAACAAGCGCGGACTCGTCGTGCAAAATAGAGGCTGGAGTATCTATTAGTATTTGATGATTTTGTCGATAACGGTCGAGTAATTGAGAGAGTTGATCAAGGCTGCCGGCCTGCAAGAATGCCACACCCATTTGCTGGCACAGCTGGGCTAAACCCCCATCCGAAAGCACTGCCGGGCTGGTCTGAGTTGCTGGGTCATGATCACAGCCTCGCACCAACGAGATAACCAGCAAACTCGCGGTGGCATCAGCCTGCAAACCTTGTTGTATTAGGGTGGCTATAGCTGTGGATTTACCTGCGCCGGGGTGCCCCACAAAGGCATGTGCGCCAGACCAATCGCGCTGCTGAGCCAGCGGCTGGCATAGAAAACCTTTTATCTGGTCAATGAGCGCTGAAGAGCCCGCTTTCGTAGGTTCGTTGACGTATTGATGAATAGACGCCATCGCCAGTTGGGCTTTGCGCAAAGGTGTTTCCGCAGCAGCCTTTGCTTCAAGTTGCGCGCGGAGCCGCGCTAAATCTTTTTGAATGGTCTGCATCATCTGATGCAAGTTGTCGCCGTCCGGCAATGTAGAGAGTGGCGGTGCCGCGTTAGCGGGTTCTGTGGGTGCAGCTGGTGAACCAGATACAAAGGGAGTCTCGTCTCCGCTGGCGCTTTGCCGACGGCTCAAGGCAGAGTTAAGTTCCTGCCCAAACTCTCTTGCAATGCGCTCATCAGATTTGGCACTGCCTAGGTTACTGGCCTGCAACCCATCTGCCGCAGCGTCTGCGGCAACTCGGTTCAGCAGTGAAGCGACGGTAGACGTCGCCTCGCTTATGTCTAATCCTTCGGTGTTCGAAGCTGCAGGCTCATGAGGTGTCGCTATTGCCCCCTTTGGCTCTTCGACAGCACAGATCATTTCAGTTTTGTTACCTACCTTATTGGTCGAAATGATCAATGCATCGTCGCCATAGTGCGCGCGCACTTGATCCATGGTTGCCTTACTATCGGCGCCGACAAATCTCTTTAGTTCCATAGTTTTTTCGTCAGACCTTAGGCCTGCTCATCCTCACGTTCGTTAACTTCAATTGATGACACAACGCTAATGGGTTGGTCATCGGGAATTTCGGTGTAACACAGGACCGTAAGATCCTTTGTGCTGCGTCGCAGCAAGCGCGCTAACCAAGGGCGCAATATCGGCGAGACCACCAATACCGCAGGTAAATCTTGCTGCTCAAGGTCCTCAATAGTGGAGCGGATCGACGCAAAAAAGCTTTCTGCTAAAGCCGGCTCCAAGGCGATTTCGTCGTAGCTGTTAGCTCGTGATACCAGGTCTGTGAGGAGCTGCTCCAAGGTTGGATCCAATGTCATGACCGCGAGGGTTTCGTCTGGATCGATAATGTCTTGAACAATCAGGCGGGCCAGCTTAGGTCTGACTAACGCGCTCAGTTGCCCGGCATCTTGGGTTCTGCCGGATTCCTCCGCCAGTGTCTCTAGAATTGTTCGCATATCTCGCAGCGGCACGCGCTCTCGAAGCAAGTTTTGTAGCACCCGTACGACAATGCCAAGGCTAAGTTTCTCGGGAATGAAGTCCTCAATAAGCTTGGGCGACGTTTCGGCTATTTTGTCGATTAGCTGCTGGGTAACGTCATAGGTCATCAACTCGTCTGCGTTGTTTTTGATCACGCTGTTCAAATGCGTAGCGATAACCGTGCTTGCGTCCACCACGGTGTAGCCAACGGCTTGAGCGTATTCGCGCTCACTGGGTTCGATCCAGACGGCGTCTAAACCAAAAGCCGGATCCTTGCCTGGCTCGCCCGGAATCTCGGACAGGACGTTGCCGGGATTAATCGCCATCTCTTTGCCGCCGGCAATAACGCCAACGCCGCGAACCGAACCATTGATCACAATCTGGTAGGTATCTGGTGCGCTATCAAGATTGTCTCGAATACGAATGGAAGGCAGAAGAAAGCCCATCTCTGCCGACAGCTTTTTGCGGATGCCTTTCAGGCGATTGAGTAGCCGTCCGCCGGTATCAGCGTCCACCATGGGAATCAACCCGTAGCCCAATTCAAGGCTAATGACATCGACCTGACCCGCATCGTCCCAACCCAGCTCCAACAGATTGGGGTCGTCTTCCGACGACGAGCCTTGATTAGTCTGGACTTCGCCGGGTGCAGATATGGCAGCATCGGTGGCGGCTAACGACCGCTGTAGGTAGAAGCCTAAACCGAGGGCCACACCGCCCAGCAGGAGGAATATCATGTTTGGCATGCCAGGTACGAGACCCATAACCGTTAAGATTCCACCTGCGATATAAAAAGCGAGAGGATTCGCAAGTTGCTTGCTGGCCTGATCGGGCGTGGATTCTGACGTGGTGACTCGAGTAACGATTATGGCGGTAGCCAGTGACAGAATCAGAGCGGGTAGCTGAGCAACCAAACCGTCGCCGATTGTGAGCAAAATGTAGGCGCGTGCAGCATCAGAGAGAGTCATATCGTACTGCAGCAAACCAATCATCAGGCCGCCAACCAGATTGATGATCAGAATAAGCAAACCTGCAATAGCGTCGCCCCGTACGAATTTCGACGCGCCGTCCATGGACCCGAAAAAGTCTGATTCTTGAGCTACTTGGGCGCGACGCAGTTTGGCGGTTTCCTGATCGATAACACCGGCGTTTAGATCGGCATCGATTGCCATTTGTTTGCCGGGCAGAGCGTCAAGGGTAAAGCGAGCAATAACTTCCGAAACTCGGCCGGCACCCTTGGTGATTACGATAAAATTGATGATCATAAGAATCGAGAAAACGATGAAGCCAACCACGTAGTTTCCGCCGATGACAAACTCACCAAAGGCCGCGATGACTTTGCCCGCAGAATCACCACCTTGGTGTCCTTCCAGCAATACCACGCGAGTCGACGCTACGTTCAGCCCCAAGCGAAGCATAGTCGCGAACAAAATCATGGTCGGGAAAGACGAAAAGTTAAGTGTCTCCGAGGTATTGAGCGCGACCATGATGATCAGAAGAGCCAGTAAAATGTTGAGCGTAAAAAGGAAATCGAGCATTACCGGCGGTAACGGCAAGATCAGCATGGTGAGAATCAACATGACTGCCATCGGCATTGCCAACGATGTCCACGGCATCGAAGCCGTCAGTTGTCGAAGTTCTGACAGGTTGATTGCTGAAGTAGCCATTTAAGCTATGCCGTGCCCTTTTTCCTAGGATTAGTGTCGAAAAGTAATCAGTATCGGTTTCTGCCAGAGTCAATGCACAAACCGTGCCCGAATCGGTGTATTCGCTCAGCAAAGGAATCTTTGATTCAAGATCTGCCCAACTTGGCCGATGGTTACCTCATAGGCGAAAAGGAAATCTTGATCATGGTCAGCAGCAATTCGGCGACAGCAAGCGCTCTGGTAAACCGTTTTCGTGGCGTTCGGGCCCTTGTTCTCCCGTTGGTGCTATTGATGGCGGTAAGTGGCTGTGCCAACGGGCAACGCAGCCAGCAGCTGTATTCCTTAACGGAATCCGACGGCGTAGTGGCCACAGGCTATGCAGTTATTGCTTCTCAGCGTGGCGACACGCCCGCTCAGCAACGACTCATGGCAATCAAAGCCTCCAAGCTGGATGCCTATCGTGCTTTGGCTGAAGAAGTCTACGGACAATACGTTAATGCCTCTGGAACGATGACGGATATGTCGATCACCGAGGACCATCTGAAAAGCCGGGTGGAGGGCGTGATTTACGGGGCGCGAGTGGTGTCGATTACGCCCATTGGCGGCGAAACCTATGAAACCAAGCTTGCACTTTCCCAGCGCACGATAGATGAGTTGGTGACAAACTACCTCCAAGGGTCAGGCTCAGGCGGCTAACGCGATGTCTGACCGGCGCTATTCAAATCAAAGGAACGCTTGGCGCCTGCTCGCGCTGTGTTGCTGTACCGGTATTGCGAGCTTGGGTTACGGCGAAAGTTCCCAAGGACTAAGTGGCGCCGCGCCAAGCACTGACAGGGCTGGCGTGGAAACTCAGTTACGCCAGCTCAAACAAGCACTTCTGACCCTAGCTATGGACAACAGGGCTCGCATTGCTGCAAGTGGATGGACGGACCGCAATGGCGCGCTTAGTGAAGATCTGATGGTGTTTAGCGGCTTAGAGTTAGAAAAGCTGCGCCCCATCGTTCGTCGAAACCGTTTTGGCGTGGAATCCACGCAACTGGTTTATGCAGCCAATACGTCTGAAAACACCTGCGGGACGACACCGACTAGGCTACAGCGTCTGGGTTTATCGATAGCGATAGAACGGCAAAGCCAAACGGCGAACGAAAATATGGCGCGAGCTGCGGCTCAGGTGCTGCATCAACACATACACGCAGAAGTTGCGCAAAACAAACTGGACCATGTTGCCTCGCTCTTCACCACTCAGCCTGTGGGGTCGCAAGGTATGTCCACGTATCTGCGGTACATGACCGCTTCTCCGGTAAACACGCAAGATTTGCAGTTAGATTTGCAGGTACGAATCGCTGACCTAAAGCCGCTAGAGCATCGCCTTGGTTTGCGAGAGCGGGTGCGATGGAATAAATCACTGGAGGTGGAGTTGAACCTGATGGCCCGAGGTGCAGCGGTCCTGTCGTTGCGCACCGATGTGCCGTTGCCGTCCAGCAGACAATTGGCAAACAGCCAGTTGGCTTGGTTGGAGCTGCCCCAAGCCTCGAAACGAGACCTTATGGATTGGCTAGACGAGGTCTTGCCGCAAGTTGCTCGAGCAGTGAACTGTCACGGCGAATCTGGCCTGACCATTGCGGCGAATGCGAATGAAGTTACGCTGCTCGGAGGCCTGGATGCCGGCGTCTACCCCGGGCAGCGCATGGCTATCTTGCCCTCGAGTCGCCGCCTAAGTATTCGTGGTCTGGAGCAATCCTTGAGCGTTGTTGGGTTGGCAGAAGTCACATCGGTTGGGCCTCGAAGCGCGACATTAAGTATGTATGCTGGGCCTGATCTTAGGGACATTGCAGATATGATTGCCGTACCCATGGCAGCATTCGCGCCATAACCGGTGCAGACAGAGGAAGATAATCATGCCCAATCATCACGGAAGCTTTCGCCACCCACGCTTACGATTACTGTTCAGGTTTTTCGGCGGTATAACGCTGATGCTGGTCTTGCAGGGGTGTGCCATGGTCGGTGTTGAGTTGGTCGACAGCGCAGAGCTCGCCGAACTCAAAACTGCTAAATCACCAGCGCCTGACGTGGTTGATGAGGCTGAGCTGGATGACGCATTGTCTCGGATGATCGCTGATCTGGAACAATCCCTCGAATTGGCGGCGGTGGAAGCGAAAGATGATGCGGTGGCAGAAGATGGCACCTATGTGGTCAAAAATGGCGATTATCTCGATAAAATCATTAGCAACACGGTGGGCCAGTCGCCCTTGCGGCGAGATATTTTGCGCAGTGCATTTGTGCGCGCTAACCCCCATGCCTTTATGCGCTCAAACCCGAATTGGTTGCTGGCAAACAAAAAGCTGCGCGTACCCGATGCTGAAGACATCAAGAAAGTGATTTTTACTGACGAAAGTCGACGAGACAAAAAACAACGGGCCCAAGCAAACCCCTATGAAGGTTGGATTCAGTACCCCTAA
>JAAXKB010000005.1:9365-15764 GCA_012269545.1 Gammaproteobacteria bacterium
CTCTCAGCCGAATGTGCCGATATCACAGGCTGGGGCGACGGCGCCAGAAAAGTTAGCTGCGAGGGGATCGGCTTTGTCCCATGTCTCTCAACTCAGACAGGATAATGCGACCGGCGTTACCGCCCGTCATTTTCGAGTAGATCCGTTATCCAAGTTCGATCCTTCGACAGTCAGTGCCCGCTTTATCGCGGATTTGACGCTGACTGAATCGAACCTAAGGCACCCTGACGGGCTAAGACCAGAGCGGCAAGGTGGGTCGATGCCTGTGCTGGCGCAAGTGTCGACGCGCTTGGCTAGAACGAACAACCTCAGCACACACAATGAGTCGTTAATGAATAAGGCACCGTTGCCCGGTGTCATGCAAGGTAAACTCGGAGGAACCATGCTCAGTCCAGAAGGCCTCAATATGATGGCCCGCCCCAATACGGTTTATGTCGAAGGCGCCGCTGCCGGGGTGAGGGTAGAACCTGAACAAGCACGCCTCTTGGGCTTGCGTGCTGGGGAAACCATTACTGCGGTGGTGACTCAGCGGCAAGACGGCAACGTACTGCTGGTTGGTAAGCAGCAGCTGCCAATACCGGATCGTATGAACTTGCCCCCCGGTCAAGTGTCACTGTTGGTGCGAGTAATATCCGGTCAACCGGTGCTGGCCTTAACGGATCCCGCCCTTGCGGCACAGGTTGCGGCAGCCCACCAGCGCACGGATTCTGATGGACGCTTTGCTCGATTACTCAATCATGTAGGCAGTTTTCACTTGTCGCGTTTGTTCAGCCCTGATTATCTCCCCACACTAGCCGCGCAGGCCGGTGCACCGCAAATTCAGCGTGGCTTGGCAAGTATGCTGTTAGATTCCAGCAAGCTCGATAGCGGCGCTCTGCGGCAAATGGTGCAGAATATGGGCTTGTTCGGTGAACACCAAGCCAGTTTAAATCCGGGGCAGGCCGCTCCAGGCATAAAATCTATGCTGTTGACGCTACGCGCGTTAATGCAGGCTCGGCAGATGGAGACTACCTCGCTCTCGGGTGCTATTGATGAAATCGAAGCGCGCCAGCTTGACTCCTTGGCCCAGCAGGCCGCCGGACGAACGCATTACTCTTGGGTCATTCCTTTTGCAGACCAACACCCAGTGTTTATTGAATTGGAGCATAACGACGGCTCAGATGCTGAAGGGGCGTTGGCTCAAGAAAGCTGGACCGTGGATTTGGAGGTCGGCTTAACCAAAACCGTCTCAATGGCGGCCAATGTGCGGGTGGATCAAGAAGGCGTACTGTCGTTACGGCTCTGGTTGCCGGAACCGACGTTTTATCGCTTAGCCGAAGCGGGAAAAACTCAGTTGGAAACGATGCTCAGTGGCCAAGGCTTAAGTCTGGGCGGCCTAATCATCTATCCGGTGGCTCGCGACGCGGGCAGCGTGAGCTACAGACAGCAACGAATGGGGGTTTCAATCGATGCCTAAGCGAGAAACTCCGTTTGGCTGGACATTGGCGGATGAAGTCGTTGAGCCAAAGAATTTGCCGGATGTCGAGGCTAAGAAAGCAGTGGCTCTGCTTTACGATCAAGTCCGGGCGCCGGTGCTTGTGGCGAAGGGACAGGGCGCTTTTGCGGAAGAAATTATCGCCGTCGCTAAATCCGCAGGCGTCCATTTAGCAGAGGATCCTGTGTTAGCAGAAACGCTGTCCTATTTGCAGCTGCAGCAGGAAATACCGGAGAACGTTTACGTTGCGGTAGCAACCGTGCTGGCTTGGGCTTATTGGCTAAAGGGCGAGGCCCCCCAGGTGCTGACGGAACGATAGGTGCCAAGTCATCGCTTACGCCGCATGCGGCCCATTTTATCGTATAGGGCGCTGTGATTGTCTGCGCTGCGCTGCGTCAGCGACGTGAGCACCGTTCGCACCACTTCGAGCTGACGCTTAAGCAGCAAGTCGTTGCGAATATGTGCCTCTTTGCATTGGTTCAGCAGTGTCCTGGCCTCATCCCATAGGGGGTCAGACATATCCACATCGCTGGCAGCCGACTCGTCTGACTCACTAGAAATCTCTTGTGGCCACTGGGCTTGGATAGATTGCAGCAGCTCAACTTTACGTTGCTGTACCGTCTCTAGGAGATCGAGGTTCTTCTCAGACAGTGCAATAAACTCCTCCTCCAGAGAAGATTTGAGCTGATTGCCGAGGGTCAGGATATCGCGTATGAGGACAGCGTCAGACATGGCTGATGACCAACGAAGCCGCTGTTTTTTTAGATCAATTGCTCAAGAGCAGCAAAGTTTTCAGCGATTCGGCGGGAGTCCAAAGGGAACGATCCATCCTCAATAGCTTGCTTCATTTGTTGCACTTTAGCCTCGTCGAAGGTCGCGCTCTCGCTCGAACGGATTTCGTCGCTCAGCCTTACTTCAATGCTGGCCGCCGGCTCTTGGGTCGTAGGAGCCGAAGCGGCGCCGGTATCCTGCGCTGTTGTCGCGCCAGCAGTCCGCGCGCGATTTGCTGTGACGGAATTCGTGTTAATGCTGTCAACCATGATGCACCTATCTTCAAATTGGCTTTACGCTTTAGCGCCGCCCAGTCTTTTCTTCGGAATATCCCGAAGCGGAGTTTATACCCATCCGGACTAATAGTCGGCAGAGTGGCGTAGAACTTTAGCGATGTTTACTATATATATCAAATGTTTACAGAGGACTTCCAAGGCCTCAGAGCCGCTTGGCGCTACGCGCCGTGCCAATTCCTGTCACGACCGCGGTAACGCGTCGGCTGCTCTCTGGATTGCGTAACGTGATCTGATCGCCTAAATATCCATCTTGAAGTGCCACCAGTTCAGAGGCGATTCGAAAATGATTGCCCAATGACTCAACGGCAACGGTTTGGCCGCGTTTAATCAGCTTGGCCTTGGTTAAGTCACGTTTCCTCAGGATGTCCCCGGGGTGAAGCAGCCGATTTGCGGCCAACATCGATAATCCTTCAAGTGAACGTATGGCGTCATGGGGCACATCGACGGCCCGTTCCCTGATCGCAGTGTTTTCGAGTGCAATAGGACTGCGGGCAGGTATCGCTTGGGTAAGCACGACGACCTGCTGGCCAACCACCAAATCCGATTCGACCAATGTTCGCCCGGGCAACAAGTGTCTTGCCGCATAGTATTGTTTGCCTTGCAAATGAGTGACCGCGTTTTGAGGCGTGCGGTGGATAAGGGCGCGTTCTGATTCAAAAACGTCCGACGTTAATTTTTCACCTTTTTTTACTGGGCGTGCGAGGGTGAAGACCTGAACCGTTGGCTTTGCTACCGCTCCTGGAGTCGTGCTAGGCGTATCGCGTTGTCCCCGAATTCGGCGATGCCAGTTTTGCTCCGGACATTGAACATCCACCACTAGGCGAGACGGAGCCGTTCTCAATGGAATACGATTCATCGGATCAATAACGAAGTCCGAGCAGTCTGGAATGGCCAACCGTTTATCCGCCAGCGCGAAATCGTAGGCTGTTGGGGAACGGTCTCCTGTGGCTGCGAGTTTGCTGGACCAACGATTAAGTGCGATGCGCAAATTCGCTGCATTGCTATCCGTTGTCAGTGTCGTGTTCAGGGGTTGTGTGTCTGCGTAGACATAACCGGCGACCAAGAACAGCACCGCAGACAGCCGGCGGGCGAGGTTCGCCGGCACTGGCGAATGCACTGATGATTTTTTGACAATTTGGCGAGTACGTCGATTCATGGTGAGTTCTGTGCAATAAAGGTGCCAGACCTCGTCCGGGGTGCAGGGCCATGATGAGGCGGCTGAAATTGAGCGTGATTGCCTGCTGACGTCAGCACACCCTCCTCTAAGGATCATAAAGAAGTCAGCAACGGCCGGTTCGATCCTTGGTCTTAGGGGCTGTCGACTTTGGCAATTCATTCGCCACGACTAGCTGACGAAATGCTGACACTTCCTTTCTGCCGGCAAAAAGCGGAAGCGATATGCCGGTAATTTCTTGCCGCGCAGAATGAAATCCCTCCAAAACAGGCCAAAACAGGCCAAAAACGCCCTTTTTAAGTCGAAAGCACCCGCTTATCAAAGTTGGCACGCCAATTGCTTTCCAGAGAGCGTGACGGTAGCCGAGGCAGTCCTTGTCTACTGAATCGAACGTAAGTTGCAAAACTTTAGGAAACAGACCGAAATTTTTTTGAAGGAAAAAGAGATCGTCAAATGAGCATGCTCGACAACATCTTTGGGGTACACGAAAACGCGGTGCAGTTGCGTGGGCAACGCATCTCTTTGCTAAGTGAAAACATAGCAAATGCAGATACCCCCAACTACAAAGCTAAGGATCTGGATTTTAAGGCGTTGATGAACAACGAACGTTCGATGTCGACGCGTCGCACTCACGACATGCACATAGACCAAACCGGGGGTAACAAGAACGGCGTGATCTATCGTGTCCCAAACAATCCGGCAGCTGACGGAAACACAGTCGAACTGAATTTCCAGCAAGCCGAATTTGGTAAGGAATCAGCACGTTACACCGCAACGTTGCAATTTCTGGAAAGCAGAATTGGCGGTGTCCGTAGAGCGCTTCGCGGCGAATAAAACAAATCTAACAGGGTAGATCTATCATGGCTCTTTCAATAAATACCAATATTTCCTCTTTAACTGCACAACGTGCGATCGCGGATTCTAAGAACGACTTAGAAACGGCGATGGAGCGGCTATCAACGGGTTCTAAGATCAACAGCGCTTCGGATGACGCTGCCGGTCTGGCGATGACCCAGCGCATGACCGCTCAGATCAAAGGCCTGAATATGGCGATCAAAAATTCCAATGATGGAATCGCGATGACCAAATCAATTGAAGGCGCCATCGCGGAAGTATCCGACATGCTGCAACGCATGAGAGAGCTGTCAATTCAGGCGGCGAACGGAACCAACAGCGCGTCAGATCGTACATATCTGCAGGATGAAGTGAATTTGCTGATTCAGGAGATTACCCGGGTATCAGCCAATACTCGATACAACGGGTCTCTCATCTTAGATGGCACCTTTATTAATAAACAGCTTCAGGTAGGGATCGAAGAAGGTGAGCACATCACATTTTCCGTTGATTCTGTCGCAGCGAATCAAATTGGCGCACATACCTTGGTCGGCAACGGCGTAAATCCCGAAACGCCGGGAGCGACCGCACCGGTGAATCCGATAACAACCGCCGAGGACATTGAGATTTTCGGCTATCTGGGAACGAAGCTAATTGAGGCTTCAACCGAGGACACGGCAAAGGAAACGGCACAAAAAGTTAATTTGTCAACCTCAGATACTGGGGTGCGTGCCTATGCAAAAACATTTGCCGCCCTCTCTTCTGGTGATGCGACCGCGCGAACTTACAATATAAAAATCAACGATTACCAAACGGGCAATTTCGTTATTTCAAGCACGGATGTTAGCGACGCTGTGGAAGCGATTAACAGAATTTCTGGAGCGTCTGGCGTCACAGCAAAAGCCGAAAACAATAAAGTCGTTCTCTTTGATTCCGACGGCGACGACATAACGATCGAGAATACTAAGGCTGGGGCAGAATTCGTTGATCTCGTAGTAGAGAAGTTAGGCGAAGACGGAGTTGTGTCTAATGTCATTGGCCAGCCTATCCGCCTTGGCCAGAGCGGAGCCTCTTCAAATACGCTTGCTACATTCACTCAGGCCACTGGCACCCTTACCAAGTATGCGAGCCAAGAGCATTCCATTTCCGATGGAACAACAACAATCAAGTTTACGGCTGACGCAGACCCAACGGCAGCTGAACTACAGGCCGGTTTCAGAGCAGCGAGTGGTTATGACAGCTTTAAATACGATATCGGGATAGCGGGCACAACGATTACGTTTACCGCTCGAGAGCCCGGTGTAATTCAAACCGCCGAAAAACCAATCCTTACCGCCCATTCTAATGTGGACGACGAGGGCGTATTAACCGACGGCACTGCTGGAGCGTCAGCTGATGCTACAAGAGTCGGTGGCACATTGAAGTTTGTCTCGGCGATGTCTTTCTCTGTAGAGCAGGCCGGGGCCGGCGCTGACGATGCATCAGCGCCAAAAGGTTACTTCAATACTGGGTCGCAAACGGCCGCTTTAATCGATTTGACCCAAGTGAAGATCAGCACCGAAGCTGGTGCTAGTGACGCTATATCCATTATAGACGCGGCGCTGGACAAGGTTGCGCAGATGCGCTCAGACCTTGGTGCCATCGAAAACCGAATGGAACACACCATCTCTAACCTGATGAATATAGCGGAGAAAACAGCGGATTCACGCTCGCGTCTGGAGGATGCGGACTTCGCGCTGGAATCTTCGCGGCTTGCGAAAAATCAGGTCTTGCAGCAAGCCGGCACCTCGATGCTCAGCCAAGCAAACCAGATGAGCCAATTGGTCATGGAATTGTTGCGCGGATAAAAC
>JAAXKB010000084.1 GCA_012269545.1 Gammaproteobacteria bacterium
CAGCATTCATAATGCTGGGGTCGGTGGTTCAAGTCCACCCGTAGCTACCACTTTCTTATTTCAAGACTTTTCATAAAGCCTAAGAGGCACTGGTTTCATTGGAAAAATAACAGTGTTTGTGCATATTTGGATCCAGTGACACTTTACGGGATACCCCCCTCCCTCGGGGGTATAAACGGGGGTATATCTGCCTATGTCTGGATAGATACCCCCAATTTGGGGTCGAAATGAAACTCTCTGCATCGCAGGTAAAATCAGCGAAACCTGCAGAAAAATCTTACAAGTTGTCAGACGGTAGGGGCATGTTTCTCCACGTTATGACAAATGGCGCAAAATACTGGCGGCTGAAGTACCGTTTTAGTGGCAAAGAGAAACTTTTGTCGATGGGCGTTTATCCGGCAATTTCTCTGGCTGAAGCGCGAAAAACGCATCTCAGAGTTCCAGCAGAGCGACAGCAACCGCAACTCAAAGACTTACTTTGAAGTCGTAGACGCTGGATTCTCAACTGACGAAGGTGATGCTTTTGACTATGAAAAAAGCCCCGAAACGCGCGTAGGTAATATAGCCCCCCAGCCCCCCGAGCGAACTTGCGCACGCGCTGGGGAGCGCGTAGGTAAGGGTGGTGACAGAACGTACGTTGAACCTACGAACGTACGCAGCGATTGCCCGGCGTGTGCGGGCGAGGGTTGTAGGCATTGTTAACCAATGAGCACAGACGATGCTTCATTCTCGTGCTCGAAAAGCTTACAGACGGGAGCTGAGAGGGGAAGGTGGGTAGTCCTAGGCTCTCCTGAGCAATTTGAGTGTGGGCCTCGGCGGATATTTTGTGGGGTCTGGAGGTTGTCTACTTGATTAGCTCAAGCACGAGCTGCGGCCACTGTCAAAATGTTGACGGTGAAGAAAGCAAAAAATAATCAATAAAAACAATAGCTTAAAAGTGGCCTGAATATTGCTGAGTAGAGAGAGCTTATCGACACGAGGTTTGGCACATGTCGCATATCAGTTCTCTCAGTGCTTCAACGCTGCTCGCACATGCGTCTCTGACCAAGGGATCAGAGCGTGCGGCTTTGAGCATGGAAAGGTTGAGCTCGGGCTTGGCAGTTGCGAGCGCAAAGGACGATGCTGCGGCCTATTACGCAGGGTCAACCTTGGGGGCACGCATCGCCTGGGACGCTCAGGCAACCAAAAATATCTCGGATACTAATTCGCTGCTGAACGCCACTGATGGCGCTATTGAGCAGGTCAAGGCCATGTTACAGCGCATACGGGAACTGGCCATGCAGGCGGCCAATGCAACTGCCGAATTGGACCGTAATTTGCTGCAAGCCGAGGTGGATCAGCTTACCTCAGAAATCGACCGACTGGCGCAGACTACTGTGTACAACGGCCAGCGTTTGCTTCACGGTGAGCAGGATCATCGACAGTTTCAAGTGGGTGGAGACGCTCGAGATATGGTTTCTTACCGCTTCTCCGGATTTCGGCCCGATGAAATTGGTGCGTACTCTTATCTCAGTCGGGGCGAGAATATATTTGGCCCTGCAGCTAGCAGTAGCGATGTTACGCGTACGGCAGGCACCAGCGAAATCAAGCTGGTAGGTAATGCAGGCGACCTGGTTGGTCTGCAGTGGTCCTCCAGTGCCAGTGCCGATGCTATTGCCGCAAAAATCAATGCAGTATCAGTAAATACGGGTGTGGTGGCCAAGTCCGAAACGCGAGCACGATTATCAACAGCGAGCGATAGCCCGCAGATCTACAATCTTAAGATTAACGGCGCTCAAACGGGTAATTTCAACATTAGCTCTACCGATCTCGATGCAGCGATTTACGCGATTAACTTAATCTCCAGCGAGTCGGGCGTGCGGGCTTCACAAGTTGCCGGCAAGTTGATCCTAGTAGACAACTCTGGCGCAGACATGGTGATCGAAAACACAAGGCGCGAGGCGAGCCACAATACGCTGCGCGTGCAGAAACTCGCCGCAGATGGAGTCCCGGGAACTGCTATGGGTTCTCAGGTAGCCCTCGATGTTGCGGGAGCTAACGATACAGCCTTGATTAGTGGCTCTGTAGAATTGGTATCGAGTGAAGCTTTTGCTGTCTATAACCAAGGCGCAACCGGACACTTTTCAGCGAACCAACAACGCGCTCTGCAACAAGATACCGAAATCGATTTTACGCTCGGCGCATTGTCGCTGGTTGATGGCAAACTGTATCGAGGCGACGGCCAGACTGCTGAGGTAGTTGCCTTGGTCGACACAGGTACGTCTGATCTTGCATCGGGGTCCCTTGATCTGGAATTTGCTTTTGGCATCGATGATGCGCTGCCTGATGTTACTGGCAGCGATCCGTTTCGCAGCTGGGAAAAAATTGGGCAGCGGGTAGTGTTTGATGGTGTCTCGCGCATGAGCAACCACGCTGTTCCGCAGGACCAAGCGCTTCCAAATTTTGCCAATGGACAGCTACCGGCCAATGGTGATGCCGCTTCTCCCGAAGCCGAAGTAGCTTTTTCTTTTCAGCAAGTCAGCGATGATGACGGTAATGACGGCAACTCGTTGGAGCTAAAAAGCGGCCCAATCAATATGCCCAACGTTGGCATCGTGCATGGACCCGCGCTACAAAGCGCACACACCTACAACCTAGAAGCTGGCGACGTACTGTCATTTGACTGGCGTGGTGTAGCTGGCACCGGTGACTTCGATGTCATGGCCTATATCGTCGATGAATCAACAGGTCACACTGAAGAGCTTTTGAACGCGACGGGCAAAGGCACCGCTTCCAGTAGCTGGGCAACCGTCAGTAAGACCATCGAAAAAGACGGCGATTACCGCGTCGTATTCGTCAGTGGGGTTCGCAGCGACAAGGAAGTAACCTTTGAAAATGGAACGTTCGAGAACGGAGCGGCCGGTGACACATCTATTCCCGGCTGGACGGCGTATACGCAACAGGTTCGTCTTGGAGGGCTTGATACCGTAGCCGGTCAGCCAACGCCGGGAGATACCGTCTTTCCTGCAACGGTCGTTAATGCAGCACCCCATGACGGAGCCATACCTTCCAACGCAACGTATACAGCAAAACTCTCTAATAATAGCCCTGATGGTAACGGTCTCTCTGTGCAGTTGCAGTCCACGGGAGTTACGGTGCAGGGCTTTGGTATTTTGCACGGACCTTACTTGGTCAGTAATGAGGCGATAACGCTTAAGCCGGGTGACAGCGTGAGCTTTGATTGGCAGGCTACCGGTGGCTCTGATGCTTATGACGTCATCGGGTATTTGGTCGACGAAACTACCGGCGAAGTGCAGGAACTGCTGAATGAAACCGGTGCAACAACGAGTGCGAGCACGAATTGGGCGACGGTAACACAAGCCGTTAGCAAACAAGGCAGCTATAAGTTTGTCTTTGTGGCCGGTACTTGGGACGCAAGTGGCGGAACAGCCGCTGGCGCAAATCTATATGTGGATAACGTTGTTGTGGATTCTAGCGAGCAAATCGTTCAGGCCGATGCTGCGCTGCGAATTGATGAAGTCGTCATCAAAAAAGACACAGCCAATATCGATAAGCAGGAGTTAAACAAACTGATTGATCGTCTGTACGGCTTTGAAGAAGACGGCGGACGGGTTTACGATCTACAGCGCATAGGAAGTCGCATAGAGATCGAGTCAAAACCCATCGTAGCCCAATTGGAAAGCGTAAGTTCTATCGATATAAGAACAAATGCCGGTGCCAATTCCGCGCTGACGATTCTAGATCAGGCATTGGCTTTTTCCGCAGCTCGGCAAGCGGATGTTAGTGCGGTGTCCCAGTCTGTGGACTTTCGCATGGAGCGTTTGCTCGATCGGTCGCTTCATATGGAGACAGCGAGAGGCCGCCTAGTTGATGCGGACTTCGCCTTAGAAAGTGCTTTGTTGGCCAAGGAGGAAATGATCAAACAGCTTGCTGGCTTCGTGCTGACCAATACCAATGAGATTCTCAGATCGACGCTAAATTTGCTGCGCTAGTCCTTCGAGC
>JAAXKB010000039.1:0-2558 GCA_012269545.1 Gammaproteobacteria bacterium
CTAATCGGTTGCCTTATTCTTCTCGCTAAAGGAGACGCCGGATGATCATTGTTTTGTGGGGCGTAGCCGGCAGCGGCAAAAGCACTGTCGCCGCAGAATTAGCACATCGCCTTCAGTGCGACGTTTTTGACGCGGACAACTTTCACCCAAAATCAAATATTCGAAAAATGGCTGAAGGCCGACCGTTAAACGACGCTGATCGTCAGCCCTGGCTAGCTGAGCTGCGGCAATTAGTAGATCGCTACGATAAAGATGAAGCCGCTGTTCTTGCCTGTTCTGCGCTCAAGGTCTCGTATCGCGAAACCTTGGGCTTTGAGGAGAGCTACGTTCGCAGCGTACTGCTGACGGGCAATTACGAGTTGATTGCCAAACGGCTGGCAAATCGCCGCGGCCATTTCATGCCCGCTGACCTGCTACGCAGCCAATTTGAGGCACTCGAAACAACACATACCGGCTTGACCTTGGACGTTAGCAAAACGGCAAATGAACTGGTCGACGAGATCATGGCTTGGTTGCACTAACACCAGTACCAGTTTTAGCATCACGGCATATGACCGGAGATGTTATGAAAACCCCTACTGCCCTTGATCTGCCAATGGCCGACCCACTGCCAGAGGCCACAAAAAAGTATTTCGACATTTGTCAGGAAAAGCTCGGCATGGTGCCCAACGTCTTGCAAGCCTATGCCTTCGATATCGATAAGCTCAATGCGTTCACAACGTTCTACAACGACTTGATGCTGGGCAACAGCGGGTTGAGCAAGTTAGAGCGCGAAATGATTGCGGTGGTCGTTTCATCAATCAATCGCTGTTTCTATTGTTTGACCGCTCACGGCGCCGCCGTAAGGGAACTGTCCGGCAGCCCGATTCTCGGCGAACAACTGGTAATGAACTACAAGGCAGCTGACCTTCCGCCTAAACAGCGAGCAATGCTCGATTTTGCGGCACTGCTCACCACCGCCAGCGCAACCGTTACAGAGCCGGATCGTCAAACATTACGGGACCATGGCTTCAATGACCGTGACATTTGGGATATCGTCAGCGTCGCAGCATTCTTCAATATGACCAATCGTGTTGCCAGCGGGACGGCCATGGTGCCCAACGAGGAATATCACAGCCAGGCGCGCTAACACGAAGGCGCCTGCCGCGGGCTGGGTTTGATGGGCCACTGCCGTTATTTTCATCTTTTGTTCACCTACCTGCGTTTTGAATATTTCGGCCTTTTACTGGAGCCACGCAATGACCCGATTTATCACTCCTTTCGTTACCGCAGCGATACTGATGTGCTCGGGCGCGACCCATGCTATTGAATCGCTGGCTTTCGAGGTGCTGGAAAAGAACGACAGCATTGAAGTGCGTCGCTATGCGTCCCACATGCTTGCAACTGTTCGCGTTGCCGCTGATTTTGACGAAGCCGGCAGCAAGGCGTTTCGACCGTTGTTTGATTTCATCAGTGGCGACAATGCCAACGCAGAAAAAATCGCAATGACGGCGCCTGTGATACAACAACCCGCCGCTGAAAGCGGTCAATGGTTGATTTCTTTTGTGATGCCCAGCGACTTTAAACGGGAAACTTTGCCGGTGCCTTCTTCTGCACTCGTCAACGTCTCGGAGCAGCCGCCAATGCTGATGGCGGCGCTCCAATATCGGGGTGGTTGGAGTCAGTCACGCTACCAGGAACACGAAGCAAAATTGATTGAAGCCATGAACGAGTTGTCCCTTGCTGCCTGCGGCGAATCCCGCTGGGCACGACATGATCCACCGTTCATGCCTTGGTTCCTGCGCAAAAACGAAATTCTGATTCCTCTGTGTGATTCAACCGCAGCGCTGTAAGCGTCAATCACCAAGGAAGGCTTTGCCCGTCGAGGGTTAGAAATTGTCCTGAGTGATCGCTGTCCAATGTCTCAATCAACGTCTTAAGCCGCCTTGCGCACGCCCCGGCGCTTTGTAACGGGGCTTTGCGAGTCCTGGTAAAAGCCCGCGAGAGATTCGTCGCCGTCGTGCCGGGATGCACAGCGGCGATAATAGGAGCACTTCGCCATCGACCGCACTCTATTGCCAGACATCGCACGCCCATGTTTAACGCGGCCTTAGACATGCGATACCCATACCAACCGCCTAATCGATTGTCCTCAATGCTGCCTACCTGAGCAGATAAAAATACGGCCCGCATATCATCCGCACGCAACTGTGCAACCAAATTCGCGAACGCCGTTAACGGGCCAAGCGCATTCACCTGATAGTCAAACTGCAGTTTGCCAGACGAAAGCTGCCTGAGAGTCTTTTCCGGTTGCCCGTGCTCACTAGCGAGAATACCCGTGCAGCTGATCCAACGGTGTATGGGCTGATCAACCTGATCGGCCAGTGCCATGATTGATGCCGGGTTGGACATGTCTAGGTGCAGCCATTGGACCCGTGAAGAAGTGCCGCTCACCTTACAATGATGCGTAGCATAGATGCGGGAAACACCCGGAACGGACAGGTACTCCTCAAGCAACGCGCGGCCGATCCCACCTCCGGCACCTAGAATCATCACGTTCATCTTCACTCCCTTCCAAC
>JAAXKB010000039.1:2658-155669 GCA_012269545.1 Gammaproteobacteria bacterium
CCGATCCCACCTCCGGCACCTAGAATCATCACGTTCATCTTCACTCCCTTCCAACCATTACCCTGACCCTGAAACTTAACCAAAACATGATCAAATCCGCGTGATTTAACTTTTCAAAGCAATTTGTCTAAAAAATTATTGACTTTCCCGGCTTGTGAGCGGATCTTAGTTGGACATGTTCAACTTTTGGAGCAACTTGTTATGACACAAACTAGACGGAACTTCCTGAACTCAGGCATCGCGCTTTGGGCAACTTCCTTGATCCCGTCGGTTTCTATCGCGGCTGGCCCGCCAGAGCTCGAAGAGTCAGACCCAATCGCCGTTGCGTTAGGGTACAAAAAGGACGCTAACGCGGTCGACACCGCTAAATATCCAAAGCGAGCCGGCGACGCCGGGGCCAAGCAATTCTGCAGCAACTGCGCTCTGTACTCCGCTGGCGCTAATGGTCTTGGCGGCTGCACGGCGATTCCCGGCAAGCAGGTAGCGGGCGCAGGATGGTGCAACGCTTGGATTCCTGCCGGCTAGCTCTTAAACCTTTTATTATTGAGGCGAAAACTCATGGAAAGACTTACCATCGGCGCCGTTGCCAACCTCACCGGCGTACCTACTCATACACTGCGCAAATGGGAAAGCAGGCACTCTATCGTGATCCCGAATCGCAGCGAATCCGGTCGACGTTTTTACACAAACGAGCATGTCCAACGACTGCTGTTGGTGAAACGGCTGATGGGGGAAGGACATTCCCTGGCAGAACTCGCCCGGCTTGATAATGACGCACTCGACATTCTCGCTGTGCGACACGAACAAAGCCGAGCTGCCAATCATGATGGCGGTGCAGATGTTGTAGGCCTGAATCTGACAACCCTATTTGAACGAGCCGAGCCATCGCTGGCCCCTTCGTTCAGCGGTTTTTCGCAAACCTTAGAAAAATGGCTAGACCAGCCGCAGCACGTCAAGAACAGCAAACATGGAACTCTGGTGGTTGAAAGCGACACGTTGCCTGATGCAGTAGTAGAGCGCCTAGTCGCGTTGCGCAACCGGCATTATCAGCGCGTCGTTGTCATTTATGCCTTCGCACCCCGCCGCATCGAACAGCTACTCACTTCACACGGCATTCAGGCGATCAAAGCCCCCGCCACCTCAGAGCGAATTCGCTCTTACCTCAAGGTAGAAGCACCAGAGGCCGTTGGCGCGGAGTATCAGGTGGGCGTAAGCGCGTTCGACCCGGAACAGCTGTCCCACATCGCCAACATGATGCCGAGTTTGAACTGTGAGTGCCCGAACCACATCGCTAAGCTGTTGATTGACATCAACGGTTTCGAGAAATACTGCATGCAGTGCGTCGATGACGATCCGTCCCAGAGCGCTCTGCACAGTCAACTGGCTGACATGACAGCTCATGCACGCTCGATTTTTGAAGCGGCGCTCCGTTCTGTGGCTTTGGCCGACGGCCTCGACCTAGAGTCCATGCCAGGGCAAACCAAGCATTGATTCTCGGCGACAACTGACGCCCACAAAAAAAGCCCAAAGGGGCTTTTTTTGTGTCTTATGAAATTATGTATCCCTAGGGAATCGGCAGGTACCCTTGTTCCTTGCCTTTCGTGAACACGCCCACAGCGTCGTGAGCATGGAGGCTTTCGTGGTGCTCAATACGCACCCAGAAATCTTCCCAGCGATCGTCGTCGCTCAGCGTGGACTTCAATCTGCGGCCCGCGTCTTCTACGAACATCAGGTTTTTCCCGTTGAGACGTGCAAATTCTTGCTCGTCTTCTCGCTTCACAGCGCTTTGCACCGGTGTTTTAAGGGCCCCTTCTACGTGATCGATCAACTGAGTGATCGGTAAATCTTCGAGTGTGCTGTCTAAACGCACCAAAATCTTCGCTGTGCTGCGCTGACTGTGGGGTGTCGCCAGGATGCCTTCTTCGGTTCCCAGCCAGTCATTGACAGCGTCAATACTGACATCTCCTGCCGAACCAAAGTCTTTTTTAAACTGTTCTTGGATCAACTGTCGGGCCAAGGCTGCTGAACAGGGGCAAGTTGAGGAATACTGAACTTCTACGGAAAGCTCTAGAGCAATTTGGCCCTTGATCAGCGTGCCTTTAACCATGACGGGATAAGAGGCCCAACCGACGTTGTCGCTCAGCAGTGCAGGGCGGCGTACAAAGTGATCGAATTCAAACTGCACAAACGCGTTGGTACTCAGGTCATGGTGCGATTCAAGAACGGAACCCAGCAGCATCTTTAAACCCGAGGCCGTTAACGGACGAGTCGCCGCATGCTCGTCAAGCAGCAGGTATAGGCGTGACATATGAATGCCCTTGGCAAGCGGATCGGCTAGGTTAACGTAAACCTGAATGTTGGCATGAACGTCTTTGGTTTGATCGCCGTCTTTAACTTTTAACGGCTGGTGGACATTGCTCATACCCACCCAGTCCAAGGTTGCCTGAGCTTCTGATAGCGCCCGGTTGGCGATGTCGGGCATGTCGGGAACGGAGACCAGCTTTGCTGTACTCATAATAAATCCTGATGAGGTTTGACTTGAAGAATCAGGCTACGTAGCAATCAGTCAACGAAACGTGAACGCTAACCACTGGTGCTCTGACTCTTTAGCGACTCTTCGCAACGAGCACAAACACAGAAGATGCCCCGTGCTAGTCCCGCTGAAATTCCTCATCACTCAGTGCTCGCGCTTGGTCTGGCACCAGTACAGGGATGCCGTCGTCAATTGGATACGCCAACCGACTGACGGTGCACCACAACTCTTGCTGCTCCCGCTTCCATTGCAGCGGGGCCTTGCTCACAGGGCAGACGAGCAGTTCAAGCAGTTTTGAATCCATCAGATACCTCGTGCGCCATCGAACGGATCGTTGAGCATAATCGTCTCATTTCTGTCGGGCCCGGTCGAAATGATATCCACCGGTGCACCCACCGCTTTTTCAACCACGCGAATGTAGTTCTGCGCCGCGGCGGGTAAATCGGCTACATCGCGAATCCCCAGAGTATTCTCTTTCCAGCCCGGTACTTCTTCGTAGACCGGCGAGACCCCTTCGTAAAATTCACTACCAAAATTCGGCCCGCTGTCTTTGATGCCGCCATCCTCGTAGCCGACACAAATTTTAATGGTATCCAAACCATCCAGAACATCGAGCTTGGTCAGACATAAGCCCGAAATGCTGTTCACCTGAACGGCCTGCCGCAGTGCCACGGCGTCGAACCACCCGCAACGCCGCGGTCTGCCCGTCGTGGAACCAAATTCATGGCCACGCTCGGCCAGACCCGCACCAATGTCGTCAAATAATTCCGTGGGAAAGGGCCCAGAGCCAACGCGCGTCGCATAGGCTTTGGTAATGCCCAGTACATAATCTAAATATCGCGGACCAAATCCGGTGCCCACAGCCGTGCCGCCTGCAGTGGTATTGGACGACGTTACGTAGGGGTATGTGCCTAAGTCGACATCTAACATCGCTCCTTGGGCACCCTCGAAAAGAATATTCTTGCCTTGCTCACGAAGTTCGTGGAGCAAAGGCACAACATCGACGGACATCGCTTTCATTTCATCGGCGATACTCGCGCAGCTATCCAAGGTTGCATTGAAATCTAGAGCGGGCTTTTTGTAGTACTGCGTAAGCATGAAGTTGTGGTACTCCATAACCTCCGCCAGACGGTCCGAGAAGGTTTGCCAATAAAACATGTCGCCCAGTCGCAGCCCACGGCGGGCAGCTTTGTCTTCATAGGCGGGCCCGATACCGCGACCCGTTGTGCCAATTTTAAATTTGCCCCGCGCTTCTTCACGCGCTAAATCCAGTTCTACGTGGTGAGGCAAAATCAGCGGGCACGCCGGGGAAATCTTTAACCTTTCACGAACAGGTACGCCGCGCGCTTCCAATGTGGTGATTTCTTTGAGCAGTTCGTGAGGCTCAAGTACCACCCCATTACCGACCACACATTGGACACCTGCATGCAAAATTCCCGAGGGAATCACATGCAGCACAGTCTTTTCCCCATTAATAACGAGTGTATGTCCGGCATTATGACCGCCCTGAAAACGCACAACGGCATCGACTTGGTCAGTCAGCAAATCAACAATCTTGCCCTTACCCTCATCTCCCCATTGTGTGCCGATAACGACTACATTGCGGCCCATGTCATTCCTTCCACTTTTTTATTCTCCCCAGTTACGCACTCAGTCTATTCCGGGCGCACAGGCGTGCCTCCCCTTCCACAGGCCGAATATGACTTCTCATTACTATTGTCTTTTGTACTGTTGTCGCTTTCTACTGCTCTGCGACGGTTTCGCTTACGGGCTGCAACGTCCAATCCCCCTGATCCTGCACTAGAAGGCCCTCACATCCTAGCGGCATGGACTCGGATTCCGTTACCGCTACGATCACGCGATACCCTTTTGCTCGGAGGTCCCGCACCGCCGCAGCGAGCCCGTCGCGCGACTCTGAGGGATCGTAAGGCACAAAATATCCGCTTGGCGGCGCGATGTTGTTACTCATCAGCTGTTTCAGGTTCATATCGAACCCGGTGGCTGGTCTACCACGACCAAATACTTCACCAATGCCATCGTAGCGCCCGCCTTGCGCAAGAGCCCTTCCGTGCTGCGGATGGTAAACGGCAAAAACGGGACCGTTATGATAGCCATACCCAGACAGTTCAGACACATCTATACGCAGATCGACCTGAGGGTGATTACTGCTAATCAGCTCTGCCAATGCCTGCAACTCGTCCAGAGCAAACATCACTGACTGAGGCGCCCGCTGAAGCAAATCTCGAGCAACCGGTAGAATACCCATGTCGCCCATCATATCTGGCAAGGCCGCGACCATTTCAGCAACATCAGAATCGTCAAGCAGTGCCCGAATATCGCTGGCACCCTTGCGCTGTATGCAGCTGAAAAGCTGGCTTTGGTTCGCCTCCTCTATGCCCCCTTCCTCAATCAAGCGCGCGACGAGACCGAGATAGATACCCATATGCCCTAGCAGCAAAACAGGAGTGTGCATGCCCGCGGCTTCAAGCGCTTCGAGCATCAGGCCAATGACTTCCGCATCGGCGCTAACTCCCGCTGCACCAAAGATTTCCGCGCCTGCTTTTAGTGGAACTCGAGACGTTTGATTGCCTTGAGGATTAGCGAAAACCACAGGGCCGGCATAACAGAGCCGCTGAATGTTATCGCTGCGGCGGCTGTGCGCGTCAACTCGCACCGCCTGGGAGGTCATGTCGGCTCTAACGCCCAATTGACGACCACTGGACTGATCGACAACTTTTAGGGTTTGCAGGTCAAGATCTTCGCCGCTGCCAACCAACAAGGCGTCCAGATATTCAATTACTGGCGGTTCCAAATAGTCATAGCCCCAACTGACAAAGACGTCCAGAACCTTTCGGCGCAGACCCTCCAACTCCCACGCATGCGGAGGCAAAACCTCGTCTACCCCCTTGGGCAGGCGCCAATGTGTACTCATAGGTTAAGCGGCCCGGGCTACTGGTTCATATCGGTGACTGTCACTTTGCGCCGCCGCTTTCCATGTACTTGAAGAAGTCGCTCTCAGGATCAAGCACCAGCAGATCGCCCTTATCCTTAAAGACTTCGCCATAAGCATTGATGCTTCGATAAAACCCGTAAAATTCGGGGTCTTGATTGAAGGCACCAGCGTATACTTGGGCTGCCTTTGCATCACCGTCACCACGAAGAAGCTCACTTTCGCGATAGGCCTCGGCTTCAATCACAACCGCGTCTCGATCGGCTTTAGCGCGAATGGCCAGCGCCTGCTCTTGTCCTTCGGCGCGATACTGACGGGCTTCAATTTCCCGCTCGGAATTCATGCGCTCGTATACGGTGGTGGAGACTTCTGGCGGCAGATCGATTTTCTTAACTCGCACATCTACCACTTCCAGACCCACTGACTCGCGCATCACTCGGTCTAGATCCGTGCGCAGCTCCATCATCAGTTGGTCACGCTGGCCGGAAATGACTTCGTACATCTCACGCCGGCTGATTTGGTTACGTAAACCTTCGTTAACACGCTCTTGCAGCAGCCGCTGAGCACGACGCTCATCAAACGACGTGCCAGTGTAGAAGCGCTCGATATCGGCAACTCGCCACTTCACAAAGGAATCCACAATTAACGGCTTCTTTTCCAGAGTGTAGTAGGTCTCACCCTGAGAATCTAAGGTAAGCACGCGAGCATCAAACTTTTTGACCTCTTGCGCGATCGGCAATTTGAAATGCAGTCCCGGTTCAATATCGGCGTCAATCAGATTACCGAATTCCAGCAAGATCGCTTTTTCAGTTTCCATAACCCGATAGGCCGATTGATTGAGTAACCCGACGCCGATAAGCACAAGGGCTGCAAAAAGAAACGATTTCATAGGCATAAAATTTCCTCCGCTCAAGCTCTGAGCTTAGTTGCCGCTACTGCGTAGACGGCTGTTATTAGGTCGGCTGGTGCTCAAATCACGACGCAGCTGTTCTAAGTCACGGCGCAGCGCCTGTACATCGGTCGAGTTACCAACCGGGGAAGTTGACTGTCCAAGCTTATCCAGAGGCAGGTACATCATGTTGTTACCGCCTTCGACGTCTATCATCACTTTGCTGGAATTCGCAAAAACCCTTTCCATAGCGTCGATATACAGGCGATCCCGGGTTACTTGCTTTGCCGCGGAATATTCGGTCAACAGCTTCTCAAAGCGTTGCGCCTCACCCTCGGAACGCGCGATCACACGATCACGGTAGCCCTGAGCTTCTTCCAATTGCCGCTGGGCTCGGCCCCGCGCTTCTGGCACGACTTGCTGGGCGTAAGCGGTGGCCTGGTTGATGAACTTCTGCTGATCTTCCTTGGCCTTTTGAACGTCGTTAAAAGCATCCTGCACCTGGACCGGGGGGGCGCTGCGGTCAATGTTCACCTTAGTCACATCGATGCCGGCGCCATAGCTGCGCAAATAGCTTTGCAGTCGCTCTTGCACTTCTATCGCCATCGCTTCTCGACCATCCGTTATCACCTCATCCATCGAGGCGGAGCCCGCCACGTGTCGCAACGCACTCTCAGTAGCTTGAGCAAGACTGTCTCGAGGCTCTCGAACATTGATCAAAAAATTTGGAGCGCTGTCGATAACCCACTGCACGGTCAGACTGACGTCTACAATGTTTTCGTCTTCTGTCAGCATCAATGCCTGATGGCTATGCGACTGGACCTGAGTGACGTTCACGATGTCTACCTGATCGATCAGCGGTGGATTCCAGTGCAGCCCTGGACCCACTTCGTTCTGCAACACTTTACCAAAGCGGAATACGACACCGCGCTCCTGTTGATCCACCTGGTAAACACCGGCAAAGGCGTAAAGGCCCAGAGCCAAAAGCACAAGCAAACCGATCGAGCCACTTGAGAGACCGCCGCTGGATCCATTTTTATTGCCGCCGCCGCCTCCGAACATGCCTGAAAGCTGGCCCTGCAACTTACGAATAGCCTCGTCGAGATCCGGGGGACCGTCATTGTTATTGCCGCGATTTCCCCAGGGGTCTTTATCACCACCACCTGATTCGTTCCACGCCATAGCTTTACTCCGATGTTTTAATTTGTTTTTGAGTCCAGCACAGGACTCAAAGCGAGAATACTCTACCGCAACCCATCGCTTCGACTCACTTGCCTTTCCATTGCTTTCCTATAGTTTGAGGTGTTTCGAGCAATTTAAAAGGATGTTGTCTTGGCCTAATCTGGACCCTACGTTTCCACCTGCACTTGACGTTGGCGCATTTGACCCAGCAGCTTCTCGTCTGCCTGTACTGTAAGCTCCACGCTGCCATCTGTCAGCATTGTTTCGTTGAGAACCGCGCCAGACTGATAGAGCCAAGCCCTGTTTTTGCCATCCTGTGGCGTTAGGCGCACCCGATGAGGGGCAACAACGCCTAGCGCAGCGCCAATTCGATCCATTAATTCTGCCACGCCTTCACCCGTCATTGCTGATACCAGAGGATGATTACCAAGCTCGTCAACTTGCTGCGGACTCAAAAGATCGGCTTTATTCATCACCACCAGTTGGGGCACCTGCTGCGCACCGATTTCCGCGAGTACAGTTTGAACCTGTTCGACACGCTCCTGTCGCTGGGGATCAGCACCGTCAACAATGTGCAGCAGCAAATCCGAGTAGACGACTTCTTCCAGCGTTGCCCTGAACGCCTGTACGAGAGCATGGGGCAACGCGCTGACAAAACCCACTGTATCGGTCATCACGACATCACCAGCACCGGGCACATTAATTTTTCGAGTGGTCGGATCCAGCGTGGCGAAGAGCAGGTTCTCGGCAAAGACATCCGCATCCGTGACGGCGTTAAACAGCGTGGATTTTCCAGCATTGGTATAACCCACTAAGGATACCGTCGGCGTGCCCGTGCGACTTCGCCCGCGTCGATTTTGCTGACGGCGCCGAGAAACATCACGAAGCTTTTGTTCGGTTACTTTGACCCGCTCAGACAGCATGCGCTGGTCCAATTCAATCTGTTTTTCACCCGCGCCGCGCATGCCAATACCGCCTTTTTGCCGGTCCAAGTGGGTCCAGCCTCGCACCAAGCGAGTTTGAGCATGCTTCAGTTGAGCAAGCTCAACCTGCAATTGGCCCTCGTGACTGCGCGCTCGTTCAGCAAAAATCGTGAGAATAAGCTCCGTTCGAGTGATCATCCGGCAGTTTAGGGCTTGCTCTAGGTTTCTCTGCTGCCCGGGAGATAAATCATGATTGACCAGCAGCAGCGATGCACCCGACCACTGAAGGAGTTCCTTTAATTCATCGACCTTCCCGCTTCCCACAAACCATCGCGGATGTGGTGCATCGCGCTTAACGCCTTCCACATGAACAACATCAATTTGGGCCGAACGCGCAAGCTCAACGAATTCATTCTGATCCGGATTGTTTTGGCGCCGCAGTTCTACCTGCAAGAGCACGGCTTTGCCGCCAGCTTCTGGGCGCTCAAACAACATGGGGGATTTCTAGAGAGATTCGTGCCACGCCGTTTACAGTGGCCTCTGACGCGCAGATTTCAAGCCCCTTGGCCTTACATTCCAAGGGATGAGACACGCCCTTGTCCAACGACCCGTTGGATCGCTTTCCAAACCTGGCCTTCTTTCCATTGTCTGTAACCTTGAGAACCTAGCTTTGGCATTCAAGTTTACCGATAGTCGAAAGCTGGCAGCTTCCCTGCATTTGGAACTCAGGCTTTCAGTGATCGTTCAGGTTAACGTTTTTGGATGGCACGACTGTAGAAATCCCGTGCTTATATACCATTTGGCTCACGGTATTTTTCAATAAGATCACAAACTGATCGAAAGATTCAATTTGCCCTTGAAGCTTTATTCCATTGACTAAAAATATTGACACGGGGGTCTTTTCACGGCGCAACGCGTTCAAATAGGGGTCTTGCAGACCGTGGCCTTTCGACACGTTGCTGATGTTTTTTTCTTCTTGCATTTCCACTTACCAAATAATTACACCAACGCCACGAACAAAAAACGTCGGCCTACGCCATTTACGCTGGACGAGGATACGACCCACTTAGGCAAGCAAAGGCACTCTCAATAGATTCAAGTCAGCCCGTTTCGACGACTCTTCCAGCCTCGCCCACTTTTACATTGATGACTCTCCGCTGGAGTATACCGCCAAAACCCTTCAGTTGGACAGTTTAGATGAGAATGTCCAAACAGTTCACAGCGCGAGCCGATGAGGCCTGCGGAACTATCCGATAAATCCCGTCAGGACTACATTTCGGGCATCATCGGGATCATCCGATACGACAGGCGTCGCGTCAGGCCATTTCTTCAACCAGGTAAGCTGTCGTTTGGCTAACTGCCGGGTAGCGGCGAGACCCTTTTGAACAAATTCGGCGTAATCACACTCACCCATCAGATGCGCCACCGCTTGGCGATAGCCAACCGCTCGCATGGAGGGCATGCCTGGGTGGAGATCACGCCGGCTAACGAGAGCCTCAACCTCAGCCAAAAAACCCTGCTGCAGCATTTGTTCGAACCGCTCGCCGATACGCTGATGCAAAACACCACGATCCTTGGGCAACATAATAACCGTCTGACTCCTGTGGCCAGTACGCTCGTAGAGTGTTCCACCTGCGTGGCTCGCCCATTGGGCAGATAAGGGCGAACCAGTTTCACGGATTACAGCCAAAGCGCGCATCAAGCGTTGATGGTTGTTGGGGTGAATATTGGCCGCCGCCCTCGGGTCTTGCCGCATGAGTTCGTCATGCAGCACTGTGGCCCCTTTTTCCTCAAGTTCTTGCTGCAAAACTGCTCGCATGTTCTCGTCGGTTGAAGGCAGGCTGGCAATGCCTTCAAGCATGCACTTGAGATACATCATGGTTCCGCCCACGACGATCGGCTTTTTACCCGCAGCGATTGCCTCAACAATGGCCGCATCCACATCTGCAACGAACTCAGCCGCCGAGTAGGCTTCGCTTGGGTCGCGGATATCAATCAGTTTGTGTGGATAAGCGCGTAACTCTTCAGTGGACGGCTTCGCCGTGCCTATGTCCATACCCCGATAAATCAAGGCCGAATCCGCACTGATCAACTGTGCGCGATGAGACCCACCCAACGCATCTTGCACGGCCATCGCGACGCCAGTTTTACCGATAGCCGTCGGGCCACAAATGATAAGTACCGACTCCGAATCGGCAAGAGCAAAGCTCATGCTGGTAACCTACTGACCGCGGAGAAACAGGCGGTCTAGCTCGGCTAAATTGCGGCGGATATACGTAGGCCTGCCGTGATTACACAGTCCGGCGTTTTCCGTGACTTCCATTGAGCGCAGTAGCGCATTCATCTCCGTAATCGTAAGCTGACGATTAGCTCGAACCGAACCTCTGCACGCCAAGGTGGCGAGAACGTCAAAATTTTTGCGCTTAATGCTCTCACCGGTACCAAACTCGCACAGTTCCGCGAGCAGGTCTTGGACCATTTCCTGCACATTGGCCTTCGCCAGAAGCACCGGAACCTCTCTCACGACGACGCTCGATTGACCCATGCGTTCGACAATCAAACCCGCTGCATCCAATTGCTCGGCACACTCTTCAGCCAAGTTCGCCTCTTGTTCGGTGACGTTAAAGGTCAGCGGCACCAAAAGACGCTGCCGGGCAATGCCATCTCTGGCTTGGGCCTCTTTCATTTGCTCGTAAACGATACGCTCGTGAGCCGCATGCATATCCACCATCACCAACCCTTGGCTGTTCTGCGCAAGAATATATATGCCGTGCAGCTGGGCAATGGCATAACCCAGCGGGTGCGCATCCTCTGACGACTGTTCAGTTGCTGACCCGGCAGCATCGTTGGTTTGAGCCTGCGCCGGCCAATCGGCGCGCTGCTCTTCCACCGTGCTCGCCCCGTCTCCCAGACTGCGCTCGTGTTCATAAATGAGTTGGGTAAACCCGCCCGCAGGGCCGGACCCTGACGAACGATTGGACAGCTCGAACGGGTGTTGCTGCGAAAGCGATGAACGTGTCAGATCACTGTCAAATTCCGCATTCACATTGCCGGAGGTCGCTTGGTTATTTGACAGCTGACCGGGACGAAGTCCGCGCAGCGCCCGGTTGAGGCTGGAAAAAATAAAGTCGTGAACTTGGCGAGCCTCGCGAAAGCGGACTTCATGTTTGGTCGGGTGGACATTCACATCTACCCCGTCAGCCGGAAGCTGCAAATAAAGAACATAAACCGCATGACGACCATGAAACATCACATCGCTGTATGCCTGACGGATCGCGTGGCCCACCAGCTTGTCGCGAATAGCGCGGCCGTTGACGTAAAAATATTGCTGATCCATTTGCCGCCGATTGTGATGGGGCAGACCCACCCAGCCGAACATACGCAAATCGTGATTAGACTCGTCGATGTGGACCGAGTTTTCCACAAAATCTGGACTGAGAACCCTGCACAGCCGATCAGCCGGATCGCCGGGTGCGAGCCTGAGCGGTCGATTGACGCGCGCTGAGCTCCCCGTCGTACGCGCCTGAGCCAGAGAAAACCCAATATCCATATGGGCGAGACTCAAACGGCGCAAAATCTGATCGATCTGACCAATTTCGCTGCGCTCGGACTTTAGAAATTTTCGCCGTGCGGGGGTGTTATAAAACAAATCTCGAACTTCTACGGTGGTGCCCTGAGGATGGGCCACCGGGCCTGAGCCCTGAGTTTCGCCACCGTGGCTTTCGACAAACCACCCTCCTGCCTCAGAGGAGGTTGCGGAGCTCAACTTAACCTTGGCCACGGATGCGACACTCGCCAGAGCTTCGCCACGAAAACCTAGGCTGTCGATACCGATCAAATCGCCTGCGTCGCCAATTTTACTGGTTGCGTGACGCTGCAGCGCGAGAGGTAAATCGTCTGAGTGGATACCGCCACCATCATCGCGAACCCAAACCAGATCGACACCTCCGGCCTCGGTCCTCACTTCAATCTCTCTTGCTTCAGCATCAATGCTATTTTCTATCAATTCTTTAACGATGGAAGCAGGGCGCTCTACCACTTCGCCTGCGGCAATTTGGTCAGCTACAAATGAACTTAGTACTTTTACTCTGCTCAAAACCTCAACCTCGCGGGATGTAAATGGTCTGCCCAACGCGAATCCGATCGCTGGACAGTCGATTACGTTGTTTCAAAGCTGATGAGGAAACGCCGTATTTGGCAGCAATCTCGGAAATCGTGTCGCCACGACCGATGGTGTATCGAATCTCTTCTCGGCGCTCGGCGAGCCAAGTTGTGGGGGGCGGATTCGCCCGCATGAACTCGGTAACGCCAGCCGTGATCGCTTTGCTCAGCTTGAGCTGATGAGAAGCTTGAGCCAATTTTTTGGCTTCACCGGGGTTAGAAATAAAGCCGGTCTCAACGAGTATGGACGGCATATCCGGAGATTTGAGGACCAAAAACGCCGCTTGCTCTACCTGTTTTTTGTGCAACTTTGTGACTTTGCCCATGTTGCGAAGCACGGCCTCCCCCACTTGGATGCTCTGGCTGCGATTGCCGTTCATCGACAAGTCCAGTAGCACTTGCGCCAGCATTGGATCTTTGTCGTCCAAACTCACATTGCCAACGCCACCCAGCATATCCGATTGATTTTCTCGCTCAGCCAACCATTTGGCTGTTTCACTGGTAGCACCTCGATCAGACAGCGTATAAACCGATGCGCCTGATACCGATGCTTGCTTGAACGCATCCGCGTGAATCGATACGAAAAGGTCGGCGCGTTTTTCACGCGCCAACGCCGTACGTTTGCGGTGGCCTAAGTAGTAGTCGCCGTCGCGAATCAAGAATGCGTCAAATCCCTTCTGCTTCTTGATTTCGTTTACCGTGCGCTTAGCGATCTGCAGCACCACATGTTTCTCTTGGATGCTGCGGGGGCCTAGGGCACCCGGATCTTCGCCGCCATGCCCAGCGTCGACAGCAATCATAACGTCTCTGCCTGTGGTGACCGGCGCAGTTGCGGCGCGAGGACTTTCTTCAACCTTAACCTTTCGTTTGGCGTTAGTTTTTGGGAAGTAGAGATCCGCAACTAAGCGGTGACCGTAGGGCGCAATCGGCTTTAACGTGAAGGACTTGGGACGGAAGCCAACTTCTGCGTCGACCACGATCCGGTATCCGTCTTTGCGCTGACCTCCGCGCAAACCCTTGATATGCGTCAATTCTTTGGTCGAATTGAGTGAGAGCCCAGAGCGAGGCTTCGCATCTTTGACATCAATAACGATACGATGAGGGTTCTGCAGTTCGAAAATGGAATATTGAGCGGCTTGGGCGGTGTCCAGTACCACCCGAATGTAATCGGGGGATTCATGGGTTCGCACACCCTGAATGACATTGGCTAAGAGCGCTGGCGCTGCCAGCACCAGCAGATAGAACGCGGCAATGTTGCCCAATCTAAGCAAACCGGACGCTGACCTTACGCTGCATTAGTGCGTTTGAATTAACCGGTCCTTCGAGGGCTTGGTTTGGCGCATACAGGCTTAGCGAGACCTCCACATTTGCCGGAGGCAGCCAGCCCACCCCCTGAGCAGGCCACTCAATGAACTTTAAGCCCGGACCTTCAAAAATCTCGTCAAACCCTAAAAACTCCAACTCTTCGGGAGACTTAAGCCGATAGAGATCGAAGTGAAACACATCCCCGTTGTCCGTTTGGTAAGGCTCAAGCAGCGTATAGGTAGGACTCTTTACTGCGCCGCTGTGTTTCATCAAGCGCAGTATTCCGCGCACCAGTGTTGTTTTACCAGCGCCCAAATCCCCGTGTAAATAGATCACAGCAGAATCACCCAAGAGCCGACGAATAACATCATGCAATTCACCGCCAAACGCTACGGTGGCCTTTTCATCAACCAAAATCCGACCCGATATGTCGTCAACGCTCGGCATTCATCGCCTCTTACACCCTTTATGGATAATTTTAAAGGACAACCGCACCACAGTTTACCCAGTTACCGGCGGGAGATCTCGCAGCAATGCGGCAATTCGAGGAATCACCGCGGAAGCGGTTAAACCCCGTTCGCCAATTTCTTGCGCTGCCAAGTCGCCAGCCGCGCTGTGCAACAATGCTGCGGTATAAAACGCAGTTGCGCTGTCATCTAGTTGCTGCGCGATCAAACTACCGGCCAAACCCGCCAGCACATCGCCCATCCCTGCCGTCGCCATCCCCGGATTACCATGCCCGCAGATGGCTTGAGACTGTCGATCACCCATCACCGTACCCGGGCCTTTGAGCAAACAGGTCGCCTGAAAGCGTTCGGCCATATCCGCGACCGACCGCACGGTATTTTTCGTAACATCAGTCACAGAACGACCCAGCAGTCGCGCGGCTTCTGCGGCATGAGGCGTCAGAAAAAGGGTTTCACTGGGGAGACCCCGCTGATGCCAAGTGTTTTGATCCGCCAACCAGTACAGCCCATCCGCGTCAATCACCAGAGGACCATGGAACGCTGCGACGGTATTAAGCACCTGTTCTGCCCAATCCCCCCTGCCTAACCCCGGACCCAACACGACGACACTCGCTTGGGATAACACCGACGCCATGCTCTGGTCTTGATCGCTGCTCAGCGGATCAACCCACATGGCCTCGGGCAGCCGGGCCTGCAATCCGGCCAGGTTCTCCGGAGCAGTCGCCACAGTCACCATGCCAGCGCCACTGCGCAGCGCGGCTTCTGCTGCCAGTAGGGCCGCGCCCCCCATGCCCTTGCAGCCACCAACAACGACTACATGACCCCGCTGATGTTTGTAGGCCGCCAACGGCAAAGCCGGATGCAGGCCTGCATGCCAACGACGCAAAGGCACGCTGCCATGAGTCTCCGAGAAGTCTTCGCCCACACCAAGGTTTGAAAACAAGCGCTGACCGCTATGCGCTGGCCCCTGACCCGTGTACAGACCAATTTTACGCGCAATAAAGGAAACTGTGGCGTCCGCCCTTACCGCGAGTTGGGCCTCGCCTGTATTGGCGTTGAGTCCTGACGGAAGATCCAAGCTCAACGTAAATGCGCCAGACCCATTAATCGACTCGATGGCCTGAGCCAACTCCGGCCGTGGCATGCCTTGAGCTCCGGTGCCAAGTAACGCATCGACAATCACCGGGTAACGAATGGCGGAAGACGCATCCTCAAGCTCTAGACCGGCCTCTAGTGCACGCTGGCAAGCTGTCAACGCGTCGCCTGTGAGCTGAGCTTTTGGCTCCACGGCGATCAGCTGTATGGCAATACCCAATTGCCGCGCCAATACACCCACCCAATAGCCGTCACCGGCGTTATTTCCCTTCCCGCATAGAATCGTCAGGGAGGTCAGCTCCGAACACAATGACATGAGGCTTTCCAGAGCAAATTGCGCAGCACGCCGCATTAACATCTGACCACTGAGCCCTAAGCCACCTTCGGATACCGGCTTCATCGCTTTGGCATCTATGTCGCGGCATGCAGCGGCTGAATAAAGTTTTAGATCGTGCATCAGGCTTCGTTTGTCGTGAGTCAATTGAAATCTACCATCGGTCGAGATCGACTGTTGCGAGTTTGATTTGAGTATACTGACAGGCCCACCCCGGATGACGAGTGCTTTATTAACATCCCTGACGATTTTACAGATGTGCCCAGCAAGTGGGATCCCGCAGAGGTTAAGAGCCGCATCCTCAGGGAGGGGGCGGCTCTTGGCTTCGATAAGTTGGCTGTGACCGATACCGATCTCTCCGATCAGGAACCCCATGTTCTTGCTTGGCTAGCCAATGGCTTTGCTGGAGAAATGTCCTATCTCGAACGACACGTCGAGAAACGGCTTCGACCTGCGCTGCTGGAACAAAACACCTGCAGAATCATTACCGCCCGCATGCAATATCTGCCGGCAGACACTCAGCCGCTGCAAGTGCTGGAAAACAGCAGCCAAGCATACATTTCTCGCTACGCATTGGGTCGCGACTACCACAAGGTTCTGCGCCGACGCTTGGCCAAACTGGCTGAGCAGATCAATATCACGCTGGCGTCATCAGCGCCGCCCTTCTCATTTCGCGCCTTCACCGACTCGGCCCCGGTACTGGAAAAAGCGTTGGGCGAGAAATCGGGGCTCGGTTGGATCGGCAAACACACGCTACTACTCGACAAAGAAGCCGGATCTTGGTTTTTTCTTGGCGAAATTTATACCAACGCGCCGCTGCCAATCGACGATGCCGCGACCGAGGACAGCTGCGGAAGATGCAGCGCCTGCATGACAGTGTGCCCGACCGAAGCCATCGTATCGCCGAAGCGCCTCGATGCCCGACGCTGTATTTCCTATCTTACCATCGAGAACCGCTCGTCGATCCCTGTGGAGTTCCGCAAGGCAATCGGGAACCGGATTTACGGCTGCGATGACTGCCAGTTATTTTGTCCCTGGAATCGAGAATCGCCCACCACAACCGAGGCAGATTTTGCGGTTCGGCACGGTCTCGATAACCCGAGCTTGATCGATTTATTCCAGTTAACCGAATCTGAGTTTTTGGCGCTAACCGAGGGGTCTGCTATGCGTCGAATCGGCTACGCACAGTGGCAACGTAACTTAGCCGTTGGCCTGGGTAACAGCGAGGGCGGTCCTGAGGCCGTGCAGGCTTTAACTCAGGCATTGGGCAACGTAAATGACATGGTGGATGAGCACATCCAGTGGGCGATAGCTCAGCTCACCTCACCCTGAACGAACAAATGTGCTCGGTAGTAACGCAGTTCTTCAATGGACTCGCGAATGTCCGCCAACGCGGTGTGCTGATTGGTTTTGATCACGCCTGCCGCTATGTCGGGATGCCAACGCTTCGCCAGTTCTTTGATGCTGCTGACATCGACCATGCGGTAGTGGAGATAGCTTTCCAAGGAGGGCATGTAGCGCGACAAAAAGCGTCGGTCCTGCCAGATGGTATTGCCACACAAAGGCGCTGCGGCCTGTTCCACATGCGTTTCTATGAACGCCAGCGTTACCGCCTCCGCCTCTGTTTCAGAAACTCCGTCAGCGGCAATACGCTCCAGTAACCCGGATGCGCTGTGGTGAGTCTGATTCCACTCGTCCATGCCATCGAGCAGAGCTTGGGGCTGACTGACGGCCAACACCGGCCCTTCCGCAACCACGTTCAGGTCGCTGTCGGTAATGATGGTTGCCATCTCGATAATACGATCATGCAATGGATCCAACCCGGTCATTTCCAAATCGATCCAAACCAAATGGGAACTCACGTATTTCTCCTTGTGCAAAAGACCGCCTGCTGATTCTCGGTGCTCTGATGCTGATCTTTGAGCTATGCTTTACTCACAACCTTAGCTGGGGAGCGCCTCTTGTACCACCAACATCCGGTAGAAGTTCTTGAATCCGACGTCGTAGCGGATTTACCCGAGACAGACACCCTGCTGGTGCAGGTCACCTCTCGAGCACTTTACGAGCAGGCACATATTCCCGGAGCCGTCTTAATCGAACCATCAGAACTCGTTTGCGGCATTCCACCGGCCGTGGGCAAGTTACCCGATCTGAAGAAAATCGAAACCACTCTTAAAAGAATTGGTTATCACCCGGAGCAACGGGTTATCGCGCTCGATGACGAAGGCGGCGGTTGGGCTGGTCGCCTGTGCTGGACTCTGGATGTAATCGGCCACTACGACTGGGCCTATCTGGATGGCGGCCTGCATGCTTGGCATGCGGCCGGGTTACCGCTTACTCAGCAGACGACTCAAATTGAACCCACCCAAGCCTTACATCTGACCATTGATCGCTCTCCAATTGCCGAGTTAGCTGATGTGCTGGCATCGATTGAGAACGACACATGTCTTATCTGGGATGTGCGCTCTGCAGAAGAATATGCCGGCTTACGCTCAGGCTCGGCACGACGTGGCCATATCCCCGGAGCCGTTAATCTCGATTGGGAACTGCTCAAAGACAGCAATCGACAGCTCCGCCTGGTGGAAAATCTAGACGAAATAGCCGCGTCTCTGGGTCTGCTGCAGGCCGAACAAGTGATCACCCATTGCCAGAGTCATCATCGCTCTGGATTATCCTATCTCGTTGGTCGCTTGCTGGGTCTGAATATCAAGGCCTTCCATGGTTCCTGGGCGGAATGGGGCAATGACCCGAACACCCCAATTGAAAATCCTTGCGAGGCCCATGATTCATGAGTCAATTCTTCCTTGGCCTGCAAAGAGTCCTCCCGCAGCATGGCTTGTCCCGATTGGTGGGCTGGCTGGCCAGCAGCCAGACGCCCTTTATTCGACGCTTTTTTATCCATAGCTTCGCGCGCGCTTACAACATTTCACTCGCGGATGCCGAGCGCAAACACCTAGACGACTACCAAAGCTTCAATGACTTTTTTACGCGCAGCCTCGCCGCTGACGCGCGCCCCATGCCCGAACAACCCAATCGGCTGGCGTGCCCTGTTGACGGAACAGTCAGTCAAACAGGCAGAATCGAGCGCGATTTGCTGATGCAGGCAAAGGGACATCAGTACAGCCTTAATTCTTTGGCTGGCGAAACAGGAAAGGGGCTTGACCACGGTGACTTTTGCACGATTTATTTGGCACCCAGCAATTACCACCGTATTCATTTGCCCTGCGACGCAAAGCTGGTCGAAACTCGAGCGATCCCGGGCGCCCTGTTTTCTGTGAATGGGGTTACCGAGGAAGGCATACCCGGTCTGTTTTGCCGCAACGAACGTTTGGTCTGTCGATTTGAAACGGACGCTGGTCCCATGGTGCTGGTACTGGTTGGCGCATTGATCGTTGCCTCTATTGAGACAGTTTGGTCAGGGCCAGCGTCACCGTATCGAGAAGAGATCGTAAGCGAACACAACCAAGACTTCCGCCAGGGTGATGAGATTGGCCGATTCTTACTGGGCTCTACTGTGATTTGCTGCTTTGCAAAAGACGCGGTGACTCTAGCGCAGCGATTTACTGCTGGAACAAGTGTCTCTCTGGGCGAAGACATGGGCCAAATTAACCCCCAGTAGGTCAAGCCGCTGCTAACTGACTACTGCCCGGGTTTTCCCAGCAAACTCATTGGCCGCGAAAGGCCAATGCCTGTGAGAGATCCTTGACGCCGAGTGCCAGCATCACCAATCGGTCGAATCCTAGAGCAACGCCAGCGCAGTTTGGCAGGCCTGCTTTCATTGCATCGAGAAAAGCTTCATCCAGCGCAACCTGCGGAAGAGTCCGCTGACCTCTGCTTTCGTTGTCCTTGGCAAAGCGCCTGCGATGTTCTGCCGGATCCGTCAGCTCCCAATAGCCATTGGCCAACTCAACCCCATCCACGACCAACTCAAATCGAGCCGCAGTCAGACCATCGGGATTCAGCCGAGCCAGCGCAGCCTGCTCGGCTGGATAGTCGGTAATAAAAAAACGGCCAGCCGACAATCGCTCGCAGGCGCGCGCAAAGGCGAGATCAAGCTCATCCCTTGGCCGGTCGCCTAAAGGTCCCACCAAATCGGTATAGCTCAACTGCTGATACGGTTTCGCGCCTAACAATTGATCCACCAGTTCGGCGACTTCATCCATTAAGAGCCAATGGTCGAAGTCCAGCCGATACCACTCAAGCATGGTGAACTCAGGGTTATGCAGCCTACCCTGCTCGCCGAAACGAAACGCGGGACCTAACTGATAACAACTTGGTGCGCCGGCCGCTAACAAACGCTTGATATGGTATTCCGGCGACGTCTGCAGGTATCCAAAGCCCGGGACTTCAATGCTTTGAATATCAGGCTCCGTAACGGTGTGCTTGGCCAACACAGGGGTCTGAACTTCGAGCACATTGCGCTCGGCAAAAAATGCCCGTGCCGAACTCAGCAGCAGCGCGCGCTGCTGAAGCTGAGTGACCGAGGCGAGTGGCTGCCAATCGCTCATAGGATCACAGCGGCTGAATTCGCAAGGCGTTTCAGGTTTTGACTCGAGAAACGTATTCGCCGGTGCGGGTATCAACCTTCAGCACGTCACCGATATTAATGAACAAGGGCACACCCTTGATCGTCGCTCCAGTTGAAAGCGTCGCGGGCTTAGTGCCGCCGTTAGCCGTGTCGCCCTTCAATCCCGGATCGGTTTCCGTGACCTCAAGTTCAACAAAATTCGGTGGTGTTACCGCGATCGGGTCATCGTTCCACAGCGTTACCTGATATATGTCCTGCTCTTTCAACCAGTTTTGGCACTCAGCCACCGCCGCCGCGCCGGCGGCAACCTGCTCGTAACTGTCATCCGTCTTCATAAAGTGCCAAAACTCTCCGTCGTTATACAGATACTCCATATCCGAATCGATAACGTCCGCCGCTTCGATGCTTTCGCCAGACTTGAAAGTACGCTCCCACACACGACCGTTCATCAGATTGCGCATTTTCACTCGGTTGAAGGCTTGACCCTTACCCGGCTTAACAAACTCGTTTTCCAGAATATTGCAGGGATCACCATCCAGCATCACTTTCATGCCGGAACGAAATTCATTGGTAGAATAGGTAGCCATAGTTTTGCATTCATCTGTTGGAAAGCCATCATGATAACCCCGAACCGAACGCCGTGGCAGCCCGACGAATGGCAAAAGGAGCTTAGAAACGCCTTTCGGCAACCAGATCTTCTCCTGAGTTATCTTGGCATCCCAGCAGATGGGCGCAATTTCGACGCTCATCCCGATTTCCCTCTCTTGGTCCCGCAGCCCTTTGCTGCCCGCATGCGACACGGCGACCCTGCCGACCCGCTGTTGCAGCAAGTGTTACCCAGCCTGCAGGAGCGCGAACAACTGCCGGGGTTTGTGCAAGACCCATTAGGCGAGGACGACGCAGCTCAAGGCTTTCAGCGCGCGCCATCCCTGATACAGAAATATCAGGGCAGGATTTTGATGATTACTACGCCGGGTTGTGCAGTAAACTGCCGCTATTGTTTCCGCCGTCACTTCCCTTACCAAGATCACAAACCCAGAGCTCACGCCCAAGCGCTGGATTTGATTCGCTCAGACACCAACATTTCAGAGGTCATTTTGTCCGGCGGAGACCCGCTGCTGTTAGGCGATCAAGCCCTCGCAGATCTGATGAACCAGATTAACGAGATAGAGCACGTGCAGCGTATTCGGATCCACAGTCGGCTGCCCATCGTATTACCTCAGCGTGTGACCCCGGGTTTGTTGGACACTCTTCGATCCAGTCGTTGCCCAGTGGCATTGGTAGTGCACTGCAATCACCCACAGGAACTCGATACCCAGACCGAGCGCGCCTTCGCCTGTCTGCGCGACGCGGGCGCTCATCTGCTAAATCAAAGCGTGCTTTTAGCCGGCATAAACGATGAACCAAGCGTACTGGGCGAGTTGTCGCAATCACTCTTCGAACAGGGCGTTTTGCCTTATTACTTACACATGCCCGACGCGGTCAGCGGTACGGCTCATTTTTACTTAAGCGAGCAGCGCGCAATTGAGCTGTATGAACAGGTGCGGGCTATGTTATCGGGCTATCTGCTGCCGCGCTTAGTGCGTGAAATTCCAGGAAAAACATCTAAAACGCCATTACCGACAGAACGCTTGCCGTTAGTGGAGGTCGGTTAGGGACCGCTCGTCAGTGCTTGTTCAACATCCAAATCACTGAAACCGATCAGGTACAAAATCGCGTCTAAGCCAAAATTTGATATCGAGTGCCTCGCGTTCTCGCGAACGATCGTTTTTGCGTGATAAGCCACCCCCAAACCTGCCTGCTGAAGCATGGGCAGGTCGTTGGCGCCATCACCCACGGCAATGGTTTGAGCCAAAGAAATACCCTCTTTAGCGGCAATTTTTTGCAGCAGCTCTGCCTTGCCTTGGGCATCCACAATGTCACCGAGCACTTCGCCGGTCATCACTCCGTCCACCACTTCCAGTTCGTTGGCGTAAACATAGTCAATTCCCAATCGCTGCTGCAGATGTTCACCGACGTACTGAAAGCCTCCCGAGAACACGGCGATGGTATAGCCGAAGTGTTTTAACGCCTTGATCAAACGGTGTGCGCCAGTATTGAGTGCCACAGACTCGGCGACTGCGTGTAATACGTCTAGAGGCATGCCCTTTAACAGAGCTGCACGGCGTCTGAAGCTCTCCTTGAAGTCGAGGTCTCCGGCCATGGCTGCATCGGTAATCGCAACTACTTCTGCTCCTACACCGTGACGTTTCGCCAGTTCGTCCATCACTTCTTCAGCAATCAGAGTGGAATCCATATCGAAAGCAACCAGCCGGCGATTGCGCCGGAACACAGAATCTCGCTGTAAACTCACATCAAAACCGCTGCGATCTGCAAGCTTCAGCAGTTCGGCCTGAAACTCTACGCTGCTGGCCAGTTCTCCGCTCAATCGCATTTCCAAACCAAAGCGATCGTCGGCATCTGCTGATCCCGCCAGAGTCTTGGGTTTGGTCAGACGGCGGACCGTATCAATATTCATTCGATAAGTGTGAGTTAGCTCGCTCACTGCCTGTACGGGCTGTGCTGCCGAACCATTGGTCAACAGCGTCAAAATGAGCGGGCTTTGAAAAATGGTTTGGGCCCACGCACCATAATCATCGGAGTCCACGCGCTGCATGCGCAAAGCAGAGCCCGTCTGCTCGCAGCGGGCCTTAATGGCATCACTCATCGCATCAAGATTGGACGAACACAGCAGTAGCCCGAGCGCCAATTCATCGTGAATGACCGCTTGACCCATATCCAGAATGTTAGCGTCGTGTTCAACGCAAATTCTCATCAAGGCCGACATCAATCCCGGTTTGTCTTGACCGGAAATACTCACGAGCATGATTTGATCGGCCAAACTACTCACCTTGCAGTGGAAATCGGAACATAGTTTAGCGGCCTTAACCGAGCGGGAGAAGGATCGGTTTCACCGCTTTGTGGTATTTTGACCGTTTGACGTACGTCGAGTCTGAACGCCTGATGGGTCCACTTAAACGTTTCCGCACAAAATTCCGCGCCAGTCGCGTCACGCTGCCTGCGGCTGTTGTCGCGACAGCTATATGCGCGGCGAGTTTGTTCGCCATCTGGTTTGAGCGGCCGAACGGCCAACAGGAAATAGAGCGCTACGGTCATGCGCTGGCAACAACGCTGGCGGACACCACTGCAGCCGCTTTGTTTGAAGAACGGCGAATAACCCTGACGGTCATCGCCAATCGGCTTACCGAGCTTGATGAAATTGCCGGCGTCGCATTTTTTGATCAAGCCGATGAATTGATGGCCATGAGCGGGGTGCAGCAGGCTCAGACAAGTTTCCAAGCGCAGGCCACCATTGACGACACACCCAGCGGTTACGTGCAAGTCACCCTCAATCGAGCGGCATTTGCTCCGCCAATACCTTGGGCACTGTGGCTATTATCCTTACTGGCTATTCTGCTAACGCCCCCCCTCACTGTAATGGCAATACAGTTCACGGCTCGCGGCAACCGCTCACTGCCAATTGTTTCAGTTCCTAGTGAACCCACTCAGGATCAACCCGCCTACCTGCTCACGATCAAACTGCATAATCAGCGCAGCCTGAGCCGCAGGGAACAAACACAGGCAATCGAAGATGCCCTAGCCATGGGGCAAGAGGTCTGCGCCCTCTATCCTGGACTTGCCGTGTCGCTTCAGGAGCGGGGGTTAACGCTAGTGATCAGCAAAGCGGAAGCCAGTGGTCTAAAAGCAGTGTATGCATCACTGTTGGTGCAACGGTTGCTGCGCGAATACGAAACTCAGGGCGAGTTTCGTTGCATGCTTTCCACGGTAATCAGCCCCAGTGACCCAGCGGAGGCCACCTTTATTCGCACAGAAGCGTTGGAGGAGATGACCAACGTTGAGCTGAACCTCACGATAGCCTCGCTGGCCAAGGCCAACACCGCCCTGATGGACGCAGAAATTTTTGCTGACTTGAGCGAAGAGCAGCGCCAGTGGGCAAAGCCATTTCACCACCCGATTCTGGAAGACTTGGCTCCAGACGGTGTCTTTTTCTGCATTGAGGCACTGCCCGAGCAGGAACAGGCACTCATAACGGAACAAGCCCAAGTCGTCCTCGGGTTCAATCTGGCCACCTAGCTTTGGTCGCTAGAAGCGATTAGTCTGCCTGTCGATTTGTTAATCCCGCAGGAGGGCGATTTATGCTGAACCACACGATGATCGGTTCCAACGACATTCAACGAACCAAGCAATTCTACGATGCTGTGCTGGGCGTACTGGGCGCCGGTCCGGCCATGGAGCATGTCAACGATACCGGGCAAACGCGCCTGTTCTATATCCACGACGGGTCAACATTTGGCATTTCAGAGCCGATTAACGGCGAGCCCGCAACTGTTGCTAATGGCGCCACCATCGGTTTCATCTGCAACTCGCCTGAGCAACTGCAAGAATTTCACGATGCAGCTATCGCCAATGGCGGCACGACCTCGGAGGATCCGCCGGGAGTACGCGAGGGTTCCATGGGTACGATGTACCTGTGCTATTTCCTTGACCCGGATGGCCACAAGATCTGCGGCATTCACCGCCCTGCTTAACCGCTGAGAGAGACACTCTAAAAAGGCAAGCCGCCAATGCGCGATTAAACATTGGCGGCTGTTTCCCCTACCGGCTATACCGCTGACGCCGCGGTCGGCCGAAAGCAATCCCCTTCCGGTCGGCAAACATTGCCAGCCGAGCTACTGCCTCGCAAAACCGCATGGCATCTGACCGGCTGTTGCCGGTGGCGCTGCGCAGCGAGGCGCTCATAGACCCTGTGGCGACCAAAAGCAGTCTGATCTAGATATCCATCAACAGAATTGCTCACGAATTGAGAATCTTGGGGGCTTGGTGGCGTTCCGCTTAAACCAAGCCAGTAGATTAATTTTTAACAATTTGTGCAGTCGATCACATAACGCATAAAGGCCTCTGGTTGCGCCATCAAAGTGTCTTGGATGTCCACTATTAAGTTGCGAAGCTAAAGCGATGCATCAGCCGAAACAAAACACTCCCGATTGTTCAGTCGACACAGTCCGCCTGCAAAATTCCAGCGTTTCTTGCCGAACAGACGCGAATTGAACGTCCCTCCGGTTATCCCAGCACAGCAAATCATGTCAAAGACGTTAACTAAACTGACCGTTAAGGAATTTTTGCAGTTTGAATCAGCGTCAGGCGTTATGATACTGCTCAGCGCGTTAGCCGCCCTTGTCTTTGCGAACTCGCCGCTCTCCTATTTTTACGGGAAGATTTTAGAAACCCCAGTAGCCATTCAGGTGGGCGCGCTAGCCATCAACAAACCCTTGTTGCTGTGGATTAATGATGGCCTCATGGCCATTTTCTTTTTTCTCGTCAGCTTGGAAATAAAACGCGAATTCCTCGAAGGTGAACTCTCTTCGGTGTCCCAGGTCATACCGCCGGGCATGGGAGCATTGGGCGGAATGATTGTGCCGGCAAGCATCTACATCTGGTTCAACTGGGGCGACTCAGTTGCTCTCAACGCTTGGGCCATTCCCGTGGCGACGGATATCGCGTTCGCCCTCGCACTACTCAGCATTTTCGGTTCCAGGGTTCCGTTGTCGCTCAAGGTTTTCCTGCTAGCCCTTGCAATTTTTGATGACCTCGCGGCTGTGATAATCATTGCTGTTTTCTATTCTCAAGACCTATCCAGCACCGCGCTTTTACTTGCCGGCACAGCGCTGCTGCTCGCCGTGGCAATGAATAAAGCCAATGTCACTCGGACCTCTGGCTATATTCTGCTGGGATTTGTGTTGTGGCTGGCCGTCCTCAAATCGGGCGTACACGCAACCCTTGCGGGCGTGCTCATTGCTCTGTGTATTCCCATGAGAGATCAAGACGGACACTCGCCGCTGCAGTCACTGGAGCATGATTTACATGCACCGGTGGCCTTCGTGATTTTGCCTGTTTTCGCCTTTGCTAACGCGGGTTTAGCACTTGGCGATATTGCCTGGATTGATATCACAAACCCAGTAACCCTTGGCATCATTTTAGGACTGTTGCTCGGCAAACCAGTCGGCATTCTTCTGTTTGTTGGCCTAAGCGTGGTGAGTGGCTTCGCGACACTGCCTAAGGATGTCAATTGGTCACAACTTCTGGGCGCAGCATTTGCCTGCGGCATTGGCTTCACTATGAGCTTATTTATCGCAAGCCTCGCCTTCGAGCACAGCGGCGGCGCTTACTTCAGCGGAGATCGCTTGGGTATTCTGATTGGCTCGGCGATGTCGGGTCTTGCCGGATACCTAGTTCTGCATTTCGCCCTGCCCAAGGCAGAGCAAAGCACCTCGGCCTGACCGCGTCATGCCGGGCCAAGAGCACTACTCTACCGTCAACCTGTCAACCTTCTGGAATCCACGTGGCAGCTTGCGACCACGACGCGCCCGCTCGCCCACATAATTTTCTAGGTCTTTAGCCTTAAGCCGAAGATGTCGTTGACCCGCGTGCACGAGCAACTCATCTTTTTCCCCCAGCGCAACCGCGCCTACCAGTTGTTCTTCACCCGCCTTGAAAGCCGCCGATGGCACGTTGATCAGTTTATTGCCCTTACCTCTGGCCAGCTCTGGCAGATCTTTTAGCGGAAACACCAACATCCGCCCCTGATCGGTTACCGCGGCAACGCTGGCGTTTGCCGCTTCGAAAAGCGACGAATCAATTAATAACGGGGGTAAGGCAAACCCTCCGGCGGGGACGCTCAAACACGCCTTACCCGCCTTATTTTTTGTCACCATTTCGTTCAAGACGCCGACAAAACCAAAACCGGCATTGGATGCCAACAGCACCTTGGCGTCGCCATTGCCCATCAGCACGCCTACAAAGCGGGCATCGTTTTTCGCCTTAAAGCGTCCGGATAGCGGTTCACCCTGACCCCTAGCCGAAGGAAGGGTATGCGCCGCAGTGTTGTAGCTGCGCCCGTCGGAATCCAGAAAAACCAGTACATCATTGCTGCGCCCTTTCGCGGCCTGGCCGAACTCGTCGCCTGTTCGATAGTTCAAGTCGTGAGGTTTTACATCATGACCTTTCGCAGCGCGAACCCAGCCCTTAGTCGATAGCACGACGGTTATGGGGTCATTGGTCAGTAAATCCTCTTCGCTGAACGCCTGCGCTTCTTCCGCTTGAATCAAGGGTGAGCGACGTGCATCACCGTAGTCAGCTGCCACGGCCAGCAATTCTTTTTTGATCAAGGTCCGCATGCGCGCCTTAGAACCGAGGGTAATTTCTAGGTCGGCTTTTTCGCCTTCCAATTCTGCTTTTTCGCCCTTCAGCTTCATTTCTTCCAACTTGGCGAGATTACGCAGTCGCAGATCCAAAATGGCGTTGGCCTGGATCTCGCTCAAGGCGAACCGCTGCATTAACGCCTGACGCGGCTCATCTTCTTCGCGAATGATCCGTATCACTTCGTCAAGGTCCAAATAGGCGATCAGCAGGCCGTCCAAGATGTGCAGTCGATCGTTGATTTTTTCCAGTCGGAAATTGAGGCGGCGGGTCACCACGTCCAGCCGATAGCGCAACCACTCCTTTAAAATGCCGACCAAGCCTTTTACCTCTGGGCGTTGATCTAAGCCGATAATGTTGAGATTGACGCGATAGCTACGCTCAAGATCAGTGGTCGCAAACAAATGGCTCATGAGGCGGTCATAATCGATCCGGTTAGAGCGAGGCACGAAAACCAAACGCGTCGGATTTTCGTGGTCAGATTCATCGCGCAAATCCACCAGCATGGGCAGCTTTTTCGCGTTCATCTGCTGAGCCACTTGCTCCAAAACTTTGGCCGGAGACACCTGATGGGGTAGCGCGGTGATCACCACATCTGGGCCTTCGCGGTGAAAAACTGCGCGTGCCTTTATACTCCCCCGACCCGTTTCGTAGAGCGATTGAATATCCTGAATCGGCGTAATGACTTGCGCCTCGGTAGGATAGTCGGGCCCCTTGATGTGAGTCATCAAATCCGCCGTGGAGGCCTTGGGGCTATCAAGGAGATGGACGCAAGCACTAACGACTTCATTTAGGTTGTGGGGCGGGATATCGGTAGCCATGCCCACGGCGATGCCTGTGCTGCCATTGAGCAGCACGAATGGAGCCTGAGCGGGCAACAACTTGGGCTCGTTGACCGAACCGTCAAAATTTGGGCTGTAATCTACCGTACCCTGCTTTGCCTCACTCAGGAGCAAGTCCGCGTATCGCGATAACCGAGCTTCGGTATAACGCATGGCCGCAAAAGACTTCGGATCGTCAGGTGCTCCCCAGTTACCTTGACCATCCACCAAGGGATAACGAAACGAAAACGACTGTGCCATCAGCACCATGGCTTCGTAACACGCGCTATCCCCATGTGGATGGAACTTACCCAACACATCACCAACGGTTCGCGCGGATTTTGCATACTTAGCCTGATTGTTTAGGCCCAGCTCGCTCATCGCATAGATGATCCGACGCTGTACCGGTTTCAAACCGTCGGCAATATGCGGCAGCGCCCGGTCGTTGATGACGTACATGGAGTAATCTAGGTAGGCGCGTTCAGTATAGGTTGCCAGCGACAAAGATTCTGACGCATCGTTGCCAGAGGAGCTGGGACCCGTGGGGGTCGATTGGATTTCATCATCCATGAAAAATATGCCTGTCTCGTTTGAGGTTAAGGGTCGGAAAGAAGCCTAGGTTCGCTGGTTGCCGATCAATCGATTACCGCCTGATCGCCTTTCTTTTCAAGCCATGCCCGGCGGTCTGGGGCGCGCTTTTTCGCTAACAGCATATCCATCACGTCATCAGTTTTTCGGCCTTCGTCTACGGTCAGTTGAACCAGCCGACGGGTATCCGGATGTATTGTGGTTTCGCGCAACTGCGCTGGATTCATTTCGCCAAGTCCTTTGAATCGCTGGACCGAAGGCGTAGAGCGTTTCTTTTCCTCGGCCAGTCTCGCAAGCACAGCTTCTTTCTCCGCTTCATCAAGGGCGTAATACACTTCTTTGGCGACATCGATGCGATACAGCGGCGGCATGGCGACATACACATGTCCGGCACTGACCAAGGCGCGAAAGTGTTTGACGAACAACGCGCATAACAAGGTCGCAATGTGCAACCCATCGGAATCCGCATCCGCCAAAATACAAACCTTGCCATAGCGCAGCCCGCTAAGATCCGGACTCGCGGGATCCACGCCAATGGCTAGGGCAATGTCATGCACTTCTTGGGAGGCCAGTACCTGATTAGCATCCACCTCCCAAGTATTTAAGATCTTCCCTCGCAGCGGCATGATGGCCTGAAACTCTCTGTCCCGGGCTTGTTTTGCCGATCCCCCAGCGGAATCACCTTCCACTAAAAACAACTCGGCGCGACTGGCGTCCTGACCCGAGCAATCGGCCAACTTACCAGGCAAGGCGGGGCCAGACGTCACTCGCTTGCGTGCCACTTTTTTCGCCGCGTTTAATCGACGCTGGGCATTACCAATAGCCATCTCAGCAATTTTTTCGCCTTCGCTCGCATGCTCGTTAAGCCACAGACTGAAGGCGTCCTTGGCGACTCCGGAGACAAAGACCGCTGATTGACGCGAAGACAGTCGCTCCTTTGTTTGACCGGCAAACTGGGGATCCAGCAACTTAACGCTGAGTACGTAGCTGCACTGATCCCAAATATCGTCGCCGGTAATTTTGACGCCTCGCGGCAGCAGATCGCGAAACTCGCAAAATTCTTTTAGTGCATCAATTAAGCCCGAGCGCAGACCATTCACATGGGTGCCCCCTTGGGCCGTGGGAATGAGATTTACGTAACTTTCGGTGATGGGTGCACTACCATCCAATACCCACTTGAGCGCATATTCCACCGCCTCAGCATTGCCCTTGGCCTGATGCATTATCGTCGCCGCTGGTACGCATTCCGCATCGCCAACGGCGGCCTCTAGATACTGGCGTAAACCGTCTTCAAACAACCAGCTTTCGTTTTCTTCCGGCTTGGCCTCTACCGACAAACTCATGCGCAGACCAGGACACAGCACCGCCTTGGCACGCAACAAATGCCGCAGGCGACCCATGGCTAGGGCTGCCGAATCAAAATAGCTTGCTTGCGGGAGAAAACGCACCTGTGTGCCGGTGTTGCGCTTACCAACCGTATCAACCTCGGCCAGCTCAGTTACCGGCTCACCGCGTTCGTAGCGTTGGTGATATAGCTTACCGTCGCGTTTCACCTCAACTTCAAGATATTCCGACAGCGCGTTAACCACTGACACGCCAACGCCATGCAAACCGCCAGAAAAGTTGTAATTCTCGTTGTCGAATTTACCGCCGGCGTGCAGCCGGGTAAGGATCAATTCAACCCCCGACACCTTATGTTCCGGGTGAATGTCCACTGGCATGCCCCGCCCATCATCTACCACCTCAATGGAGCCATCGCTGTTAATGCAGACTTCAATTTCACTCGCGTGGCCCGCTATTGCCTCATCGACGCTGTTGTCCACCACCTCCTGCACCAAGTGATTCGGTCGCGTGGTATCGGTATACATGCCGGGACGACGACGCACTGGCTCAAGGCCCGACAAGACCTGTAATGATTCCGCTGAATACGATTTTTTCGCCATAAAGAGGGGCCTAGGTTAAAAAATGTAAGTGGAAAATGAGGTCATTGAAGCCAACCCACTTGGCTTTCAATCTGACCACCTTCAGACAATGTTAGCCAACGATAACCCGGCGGTTGATTGCCGACAGCAAATTGTTGGCTACGAGGTTCGAATTGAAAGCCCGTCGACGGTGTGCCTAACAATGGTCTTCGCCGATAGCGGCCGTCGACGACCTGATGCGCATGGCCGAAGATCGCACCGCAAAATGCGGGGCCCTCTGCGTCAATCAACCCATCCAGAAGTTTTTCCGGGGCCTCAATTCGATCTTTATCCAACCACGGTGCGCCAATCTGCAGCAAAGGATGATGGGTAGCCAACAAGCCGTAGGGCGCGGTTTGCTGCTGCCACTGAGCCATCAATGCCTCTCGAGTAGCCGCATCTACAGAGGCTTCGGGCACATCATCCTCGTGAGAATCCAACGCACCAACATACCAATCCCCCAGACATAGCGGTTGCATCGGCAATCCTGCCTCCACCATTGCATCGGCAATGTCGTGATTCCCGGGCAAGCAGAGCAGCGGAACGTCGCAGTGGGATGCTATCGTCGACAAAAACTGCTGATACACGTCAACCCCACCTGAATGCACAAGATCTCCGGTCGCCACGATGGCATCGGGTCGGGCTTCACCTATCGCCTGGGCGAGAACTGCACTGAGGGTCCCGAGAGTATCTGTATGCAAAAGCTGCTGACCCGCCGGCACCAGATGACAATCGGTAATGTGTAACAGGATTTGCTGCACCTGTTCGAACTATGCCTCTTCGCCCGTCATACCATCGCTGGATGAGGAACGAGCATTTGGCAGCTCTAATGTGTCTGTGCTCATGCCTACCGCTAGGCATAAGGCAAGATACTCACCCAGAAATCGGTTGAGCTGTTCTTTTTCATCTCGGGCGCGCATACGTCGGTTGGGGTACTCATAGGCTCCGTGAAAGCGCGACTGGTGCTGATACGCCACAACTTCTGCACTTTTGGTGTCGTGATACAGCTGAATCTTCATGTTCGGGCTCGTTCCCCAATCCTGCTTGGGTACTTGAGTGAGCTGCAGCAAGGTCGTATACGGCCCGCGTTTCAACACCGACAGTTCAACCCGCGTGCCCGCATCACCGGGTAACAACATCACGCACTTGAAATCGTCATGACGCACTGAGGGAAAGAGCTTCATCAGACGCTGAAAATTGATATCGCACTCCGCCATGTGCCCCGCTAAGTCGTGATGATAGCGCCGCCCCGCGTGCCGACCACCAGTGGCAAAGTCATAGCTCAGCTCGGTCGAGCGGCTGAGAATATCGGCATCTGTTTCTGGGCGCTTGTCTGACACTAAAGGCCTCAATTTCTGTTTCACTTCCGGCAGCGCGATAATATACCTAGCCTGCTACCGTGGTGTCATGGTTGAAAGAAGATTTTCCTCGAGAAGGCTCCTACTCTGCAATTGCGATAAAGGGTATCGGCAGCGTTGCTCAGTTCACGTTACTTGAATGCGCTTTCAGGGCATAATCGCGGCAATGACAAAATCTGATTATCGTCGTTCCAGACAGCGGCCTGGCAAAAAAGGAAACTCAATGCACTATTTCCATTCGTTTTTTGCTCCTCCCTTGCTGACTGCCACATTTTTTGTGGCGCTGTTTTGCACACCCGCCTATGCAGACGACCTGATTACCGTTTTCATGGCCGCTAAGGACAACGATGCTTCGGTTGGCGCCGCTCGCGCATCTTATTTGGCCGACAAAGAGCGCCTGCCTCAGGCACGTGCAGCCCTTTTGCCCTCAATAGTAGCCAGAGCCAATACGACCAAAACCGAGGTTACGATACCCGGCGATAATTCTGCCGCAGCCGCCGTTTTGGAAAACGGCTACAATGACAACGGCTGGAGTGCCCAGCTGCGCCAACCTGTGCTGAATTTGTCCTCTTGGTTCGGCTATAACAGCGCCAAAGCCTTCGTCAAAGCTTCGTCGTTTTCCTTAGCGGCGCAGGAACAAGATCTGATCGTTCGCGTGGCGGAAGCGTACTTGAACATCCTACGCACACGTGACCGGCTAGACACCACCAACGCTGAGGTCACCGCGGTCAAACGCCAGCTGGAACAAGTCCAGCAGCGCTTCGATGTCGGCTTGGTCGCTATTACCGACGTGCTGGAATCCCAAGCCGCTTTTGACGCTGCGCTGGTACGCCAGATTCAGGCCGACACCGACCACTACATCAGCTTTGAAACCCTACGAACGTTGACGGGACGTGACTATGACACGCTGGCGACCCTGTCCGAGCAGCTGCCCATTGTTGCCCCAGACCCGATGGATGAGGAAGCTTGGGTCGAAGCCGCCATGCGCTCTAACTTGGGCATTCGCGCCGCCATGGAGCAACTGAGCTCAGCCCGCAGCGATGCCAAATCACGTTTGTCCGGCCATCTGCCGACAGTGGACGCCACGGTGACTCGGAGTAATAACCACAACGGCAATCCTCTAACACAACAGTTCAGTCCGCAAGAAACCGAAACCAACATCTATGGACTGGAAGTAACGCTCCCTTTGTTCCAAGGCGGCCGCACAACTTCTCGGGTCAGGGAGGGCAACGCGCGAGTGGAACAAGCCCGAGAGCAGCTGCTCAATCAGCGTCGCACGGTTGTGCGCAACACTCGCAACCTGTACCAATCGGTGTCCACCGACGTAGCCCGGGTGAAAGCCAGACTGAAAGCCATTCGATCGTCACAGTCCGCCCTTGAGGCCACCCAAACGGGCTATGAGGTCGGCACGCGAAACATTGTTGACGTTCTACAGGCCCAGACACGACTGTACGATTCTCAATTCGCTTACGCTGATTCGCGCTATGCCTACTTGCTGAACCTGTTGCGCCTGAAGCAGCAAACGGGATTGTTAGCCCGAGCAGATCTGCAGGAAATCAACAGCTTCATGGATGTCGATGCGTCGGTTGAGCGGCTCGTATCCTTGCGCGCTTCTCAACGCTAGGCCGGTCACCCGTCCGCGCCTATCCCTTAGCCTTAGCCTTAGCCTTAGCCGCCGAAAGGCTGCCCGGTGAGCACTTGGGTTAGCAAGTCTTGCGTGCGTTGTCGGGCGCCTCTGTTTGCAGCCACCACCGCGCCTGCCGCCACACCCATGGCCTGTCGCGTCTCAGGGTCGTTGAGCAATGCTGCCAATGCCGGCGCCAGCGAAGTCTCACTCACACGCCGACAGGCTCTGGCAGCTATAAGATCCGAGAAGACCTGAGAAAAATTAAAGTCATGGGGCCCGGTGATTACTGGCGTGCCAAGGCTTGCAGGCTCAATAGGGTTGTGACCGCCTCGGGGCACTAAGGAGCCACCCACAAAGGCCACCTCAGACAAGCAAAACAAAGGCATAAGCACACCCATTTCGTCGATCAAAACAATGCTGTGCTCGCTGGTTGGCTGCTCCGTTTGTGTTACCCAATCGCCATAACGGCACCATGTGGCTTCCGTAGACTGAGTGTGGCGGTTCAATAGCAACTCTAACTCTGCAGCCCGATTTGGATGCCGAGGTGCTAGCAGAAGGGTTAGGTTCGGATGTGATTCCAGCGCAGCAAGGTGAGCCTGCACCACGAGTGCCTCCTCGCCCGGATGAGTAGAGGCTGCGATCCAATAACGGCGCTGCGGCCGGCCTAGCATTGCCGCCTGCTCTTTCGTATCTGCCGGCACCTCCAAGTCGTATTTCACATTACCCACCGTCTGCACTTTCTCGGCGCTGGCCCCAAGTTCAATGAAGCGCTGCGCGTGCTCTGCGGTTTGACAGGCAATCAAATCAAAACACTCAAGTACTCGCTGGCTCAGCCAGCTGAGGCGCTGATAGCCCCGAGCCGATTTTTCCGACAAGCGTGCATTTACTAAAATCACGGGAATGCCCCGCGCCTTAGCCTCCAGAATCAGATTCGGCCAAATTTCGGTTTCCATGAGTATCAGTGCGCGCGGATTTACCTCTGTGAGGAAACGGCGCACCGCGAAGGTGAAGTCGTAGGGCGCGTAGCAGTGCCCAACGGTGTCGCCGAGCAGCGCGGTAACCTGCTCGCTGCCCGTCGGTGTCATGGTGGTGACCAGCACAGACAGCCCATTGTCGCTGTCTACGGCCATGGCACGAATGCTCGGGGCTGCTGCGATGGTTTCGCCCGCAGATACGGTGTGGAACCAGACAGCGCCCTGAGTCTGAGGCCCGGTATAGAAACCAAACCGTTCTTGCCAACGAGGTCGATAGGTTGGATCTCGCCTGCCTCGCCACCACAATCGCAGCACGACAAAGGGCAGGGCCAGCCAGAGTATCCCTCGGTAGAGTAACAATCCCGGATAAAGCGAGGCCCGATGAGCCCTCAAGATATCGCATCCATCACATGCGACAGGCTCGGCACGATTTCACCCACCGCATCCGCGAGGCCTAAACCCGCCACACTCAGCTGACGATCTGCCTCGGCGTATTGATTGAGAGTGCTCGAATTGCCGATGACGGCAACGCATGGAATCCCCAGCTGTTTCGCGACATAGACCAAGGCCCTAGGCTCTGCAATGCTGCCGAGGTCGTAGTCAACCAACACGACAGCACTTGCGTTGCGCATGTAACGCTCCGCACGATTTTGTAAGTGCGCCTCATATTCACTCATGCCATCGATGGGTAGTGCTCGCTCGTCCTTATGTCTTCGACGGCGTCGACCCTGTGCGTTCAGTTCGTTCTCGTCGCGGGCCAGCGAATCCAGAGCGGTATCGGTGAAGGTCTGCCACTGCCTAATGTGCAGTAAATCCGACGCGATGCCGGCTGCCTCTAACGGCCGCTCGATGGCGTGCGCCAGCTCATCGTCACCGACGAAACCCAACATGGTGACGCTAAGGCCTAAATCAGCCAGCCCCAGAGCTAGACCCGCAGCACTTGCGTGCTGTAAAAATTCAGGCCGGGAGGCATGTAGGTCGTGGCATTGATCCTGATGAATCCAAATATCGCCCGCCACCAAAACATGTCCGTCCTGAGGCGACAAAGACTGCACTCTGTTTAATAAAGATTGAAGCACGCGAACCTCGTTGATCGATACCACATGGTACTACAGGCTGCCCGGATCTCAGGAAGGTCTTAGTGGTTCCCGGGCAAAACAGATAACATCTGCCAATGCGCCAAAAGCCAACAACTCGTCTGTCCTTACTCTCGCCGGCACTTTGGCCCGTCTGGTCCACCGCAGCCTTGATGTGGCTGTTGGCCCGCCTACCTGTGAGCTGGATTTTTTCCGTGGGTAAATGCCTGGGTTTCGTGGGCTATCACGCGGCCCATTCGCGACGACGCATTGCACAGGTCAATATCGCCAAGTGCTTCCCCGAGCTTGATGCGGAGCAACGGCGGCGCCTCGTCCGGGCAAACTTCAGCCATACCGGCATCGGCATCATTGAAACGGCGCTGCCCTGGCTGAACCCCGCACGAGATTTGTCAGCCCACTACCGAGTGGAAGGGTTAGAGCACCTCCATGAAGCCCGCGACCGAGGCCGAGGCATCGTGCTGGTCGGCGCTCACTACACCACGATTGATGTGACGAGCCAATTCCTGAGCAAGCTAGGCTTTGTTGACGTGATGTATCGGCGCAACAAAAACCCCGCCTGGGAGTGGCTGCAAACGCAAGGGCGACGACATCACTTTGACGGCGTTATCGAACGCAGCGACATGCGTCAGACCATCAAACGCCTCAAAGCAGGCCGCGCCATATGGTATGCGGCAGATCAGGACTATGGCCGCAAGCACTCGGTATTCGCCCCGTTTTTCGGTATATCGACGGCGACTATTACGGCAAGTTCTCGTCTGGCCAAGCGCAATCAGTCGCCTGTGCTCATGCTTCATCAGACACGCGACATTGAAAACCACACCTGGACCCTGCGCTTCAGCCCGATACTTAAGAACTTCGCCCAGGGCGATGACATCGCAGATGCCAGGCAACTCAATCAATTGCTTGAGGAATCGCTGCGCCAGGTACCCGATCAATATCTTTGGGTCCACCGTCGATTCAAGACTCGACCCGAGGGCGAGGACTCGTTTTACCATAAGAGTTAGGCATACAATGACCTGCTGCTTTTCCTAGGACAACCTTGTGCTCCCCACATTTTCCGAAATGCTCGCCCAGTTAGTAGCCGAGCCTTCAGTCAGCTCCACGTCGCCGGACATCGACCGCAGCAACCTGCGTGTAATCGAACATCTGGCAAACTGGCTGAACGACTTAGGCTTTCGCACGGAGATCATGCCCCTGCCCGGGCGACCGGATAAAGCCAACCTAATCGCTACCTTGGGCGGCGAGATCAACGACGGCATGGGCGGCCTAGTGCTCGCCGGCCATACCGACACAGTACCTTTCGACGAGGCTCTGTGGCAGAGCGATCCATTTACGATCAAGGACGACCCAGACCGCTACTACGGTCTGGGCAGCTGCGATATGAAGGGGTTTTTCCCTGTGGCGCTGGAAGCCGCGGCCACCTTTGCAAACCAACCTCTGAGCGCACCGCTGACTGTCGTAGCCACATCTGACGAAGAATCGTCCATGGCCGGGGGACGCTATTTACTGGAATGCGGTAAGCCTAAGGCCGACTACGCCATTATCGGCGAACCGACGGCCATGCAGCCGATTTTCGCGCACAAGGGCATCAGCATGATGACCATTAAACTTGAGGGTGCATCGGGACATTCCTCCGATCCAAGCTTGGGCGCCAACGCGCTGGATGCCATGCACCGAGTCATGAGCGAGTTGATTACCTTGCGCGAGGAGCTGGCGGCAAGCACCCAAAACGACGCCTTCGCCGTGAACGTACCCACAATGAACCTCGGTTGCTTGCGAGCGGGCGATAATCCAAACCGCATTTGCGGACATGCAGAGCTGCAAATTGATTTGCGACTGCTACCCGGCATGGACTCCGAAAACGTCCATGAGACTCTGGAACGTCGAATCCGCTCTACGATTGAACACTCTGGCGTGAGCCTTGAATTACACAAGGCTTATCCGCCGATACCGCCCTTCCAATCGAACCCTGATGGCGAACTGCTGCGTTCACTGAGCAAGGCTAGCGGCAAACGGCCGGGCACTGTCGCCTTCGGCACCGAAGCACACTTTATGCAGACTCTGGGAATGGAAACCGTGGTCTGGGGACCTGGCAGCATCGATCAGGCCCACCAGCCCAACGAATATCTGGATAAGGCACAACTCGCCCCAGCCGCAGACACGTTACGCCGCGTTATTCAGCGCTTTTGTACGAATTGATTAATGAAGACAAACGATTATTCACAATGGTTCCGCGGCTCTACGCCGTACATCAGCGCGCACCGAGGTAAGACCTTTGTTGTCTACTTGGGTGGCGATGCGCTCGAACACCCAAACATCACAAACATCGTGCACGACCTCGCGCTGCTGCATGTCTTGGGTGTCCACCTCGTACTCGTACACGGTGGCAGACCCCAGTTAGATGCTGCCTTACCGGATTCGGCATCCCACGCCCATCGTCGCATCACGCAACCGGAGCATATGGACACTGTGTCCGGTGTCTACGGTTTGCTGCGCAGTCAGCTTGAGGGATTGTTTTCTACCGGTTTGCCAAACACCCCCCTGCATAACGTGAACATCAGCGTAGTATCCGGCAACTTCGTGACCGCCAAGCCCTTGGGGATTTTGGACGGGGTAGATCATCTGTTCACCGGCCAGCTGCGAAACCTAGACATCTCACGCGTGCAGCGCCTGCTGGATGCCAACAGTATTGTGCTGCAGTCACCGCTGGGCTTCTCCAGCTCAGGGCAAGCATTCAACCTAGCTTCAGAGGAATTGGCTGCGGACATCAGCATTGCGCTACAGGCTGACAAGGTGATTTTTTTCGACACAACGGAATATCTAAAAGGCGCAAATGGCCAGCGCGAGAGCACGGTTACACCCAGCTCTCTTGAAGACCATTTCAACGCTTTATCGCCCACAACAGCCCAACGCTTCAGCGCCATGGCAAGAGCCGTACGCGCTGGCGTGACCAAGGCACATCAAATTTCCTTCACAACGGATGGTGGCCTGCTGCAAGAGCTGTTCACCGCTGACGGTGTGGGCACGCAGATTATTGAAGAAAAAGCTCAGCCAGTGAGAGCGGCAAAGCTGGAGGATGTCGGCGACATTGTGGAGATCATTCGCCCACTGGAAGAACGCGGCGCCTTGCTGCGACGTTCAAGAGACCGGCTGGAGCAAGAGATCGAACATTTTTTAGTCGCGGAGGTCGACGGGGTGACCGTCGGATGCTGCGCTGTTTTCATTCATGGCCAGCAGGCAGAACTGGCCTGCGTTGCGGTTAGTGATCTATACCGTCGCGGCAGTGCTGGCGTCGCCATCGGTGCGAACTTACTGCAGGCAGCTCAACAGCATGCCAAGCAGGGCGGAGCCGCCAGTTTGTTCGTGCTCACGACTCAGGCCCAAGAATGGTTTGAGGAACGAGGTTTTCATGCGGGCGACGTAAAGGATCTGCCGCAAACCAAACAATCACTTTACAACTGGCAGCGCGGCTCTAAAGTGCTCCTCAAAACGCTGGATTAGCAGCGCATCAGGCTGCCCAAGCACTCTATCAAAGGAAAAATAATGGCTAATGAACGCCCCTACAGCTCCATTGTCGTCGACGGTGTCGAGCAAGCCCCAAGCCGGGCAATGCTCTACCCTACAGGTTTTAAGCCCGAAGACTTCAGCAAGCCACAAATTGGCATTGCATCGACATGGAGCATGGTGACCCCGTGCAACATGCACATCAACGAGCTTGCTGAAGCCGCGGCTATGGGCGCGGACGAGGCCGGTGCCAAATCCGTGCTGTTCAACACCATTACCGTTTCCGATGGTATTTCCATGGGCACACCGGGCATGCGCTATTCGCTGGTCTCTCGGGAAGTCATCGCCGACTCTATAGAAACCGTTGTTGGCGCTCAGGGTTTCGATGGCTTCGTTGCCATCGGCGGCTGCGACAAAAATATGCCAGCCTGTGGCATTGCCATGGCGCGCATGGATCGGCCCAGTGTGTTTGTTTACGGCGGCACAATCCTGCCCGGCAAAGATCGGCGCGACATCGTTTCGGTATTTGAAGCTGTCGGCGGTCACGCTGCAGGCAACGTCTCTGATATTGAACTCAAAGACGTGGAAGCCACAGCGATTCCCGGCCCGGGCTCCTGCGGCGGCATGTATACCGCCAACACCATGGCATCGTCCATGGAGGCTCTCGGTCTGTCACTGCCCGGCAGTTCGGCACAAAACGCGGTCAGCCAAGACAAAAAACAGGACAGCTACAATGCCGGCGCAGCGGTGCGCAACCTGATCAAACTCGGCATCAAGCCTAGCGATATTTTGAGTCGCGAGGCGTTCGAGAACGCCATCACTTTGACAATTGCTTTAGAAGGCTCCACCAACGCCGTACTGCATCTGTTGGCCATTGCTTATGCAGCGAACATCCCTTTGAGCATTGACGACTTCAGTCGAATCGGCAAACGCGTACCGGTGCTAGCCGACATGCGACCAGCAGGCGTTTACGCCATGAGCGAGCTGATTGAAATTGGCGGCATTCTACCGCTGATGAAAACGTTGCTGCGAGAGGGACTCTTGCACGGTGACTGCATGACGGTAACCGGCAAAACCATGGCGGAAAATTTGGCCGATGTCGCCGACTATCCAGCGGATCAAAAAATCATCCGGCCACTATCGAACCCAATTAAAAAAGACAGCCACTTGGTGATCTTGCGCGGCAACCTGGCACCTGAGGGCGCTGTGGCGAAAATCACAGGCCACGAAGGTCTGACCTTTACCGGCAAAGCCCGATGTTTCCACGGTGAAGAAGCAGCAATGGCCGCCATCATGGACGGCACCGTGGTCAAGGGCGACGTGGTCATCGTGCGCTACGAAGGGCCAAAAGGCGGGCCGGGCATGCGCGAAATGTTGAGTCCCACCAGTGCTATTAACGGTCGCGGTCTGTCTCAGGATGTCGCCCTGCTGACCGACGGTCGATTTTCTGGTGGCTCCCACGGTTTCGTGATTGGTCACGTGACCCCGGAAGCACATCTGGGTGGACCCATTGCCCTCGTGCAAGACGGTGACACCATTACCGTGGATGCGGATAACGCTGAGATCAACCTACACGTCAGTGACGAAGAGCTAGCCGCGCGCCAAGCCAAATGGCAGGCCCCTGAGGCCTATACCCAACGCGGCACGTTGGCCAAGTACGCTCAGCTCGTTTCCTCCGCCAGCGAAGGCGCAGTCACCGACAAGTATCTGAGTTAATCGTGGCAGAAGAAGCCGCGTGCGCTTTGTGCGGCGCAGCACAAGACCTGCATCGGCTGCCCATTTATCGCATTAACGTATGCCTGTCTTGCTGGGTTGAGGCGGAACGCGGCTGGCCCCAATCTGCCGAACCCGCTCTGTATCAGGCGCTGGGTGCCCAAGGCTTACTGATACCGGACCGAAACGAGGCCAATCTGTTACCTCGGGACTATTCACCGCCGGCGGACTTCGCGCTGTAGCGATGAGCCAGACTGGCAACCTCAGTTTGAGGCAACGACGACTCTGACCGCAATACCAGACGCCGGAGAGCCCGCGAGTATCCCAATCAGCATATCGCCCAGCCCATACTTGTCGGCCATGAGCTGGTTGATTTCCGCAATGCGCTGAGGCTCAGGGATGGCGGTTATGAGATAGGTGTTCTCGCCACGAATCAGCGTCGCCGGACTGTGCGCACTGTGAGCCGTCAAGCGCTGATACCAGCCTGAAGCGCCATCGCCGGCACGGAGCCACATGGCGCCGTCGGTATCCGCAACCCACAGTCGCGTGGTGACCGCTTCGCCTTGGGCATCCCGAGTCACCAGCTGGACGACTTCACCGCTCTCGGAAGCCCCGAATACCAGCACCAGATAAAGCACCACAACACCGATCGCCGTGCCCAGCCCCTTGTATACCCACGCCAGCATCGCCGCCTCCCGCTTTAGCTTTCTACTGAGCGGCTGCTCTGTTCGTGGACGTAGTCCACCAGAAATTTAACGTTATCCACCGGGGTTTCCGGGATGATGCCGTGGCCCAGATTGAAGATATGTCCGGCGCGCCCGTCGACTTGGTCCAACAACCACTGAGACTGGGACGCGACCGAGGCTTGATCAGCACAGAGCACGATGGGGTCAAGGTTGCCCTGCACTGCAGTGCAGCCCAACTGATCCCAGGTTGGTTTTAAAGCTGTGCGCCAGTCAAAGGCCAACACATCAATGTTCAGCTCATTGACCGCTGGCAGCAGATGATAATTGCCGGTGCCAAAATATATGATTGGAACGCTGCCGGCCAACGAATCCACCAAGGTTTTTAGGTGCCGCTCCACATAAGTACGATAATCGTAGATCGACAGATTACCCACCCAGGTATCGAACAGTTGAACTGCTTCGACGCCGGCGCTGATCTGCAGCTGCAAATAGCTCGCGAGTTGACCGGTCAGCTTGGTCATCAGTTCGTGCCAAAGCTCCGGCGCTTCGTACATCATCTTTTTGACGAATACGTAGTTTCGCGAACCCTTACCCTCGATAGCGTAGGACGCCAAGGTGAAGGGTGCGCCGGCAAAACCGATCAGCGCAATATCTTTGGGCAGGCCTTCATTGATGCAGCGCACGGTGTCGGCGATATAGGGCGTGTGCTCAATGGCAGGCGCTGTGGCCAGATTGGCCACGTCGGCTGCGGTTCGAATCGGGTTATCAAATACCGGGCCTTGGCCCGGCACATATTCGAGATTCAAACCCATGGGCTCTAAGATGGGTAGCAGATCTGCAAACATAATCGCTGCATCGACGCCCAAGATACGCTGGGCGTCCAAGGTGGCTTGGGCTGCCTTCTCGGGGTTTTTGAAAAAATCCAAGCTGGGCAGGTCCGCTTTAACCTGATGATATTCGGGCATGTACCGACCCGCCTGACGATTCAGCCAAATCGGCGTATGCGAGGTTTTTTCTCCCCGGCATGCCTGTAAGAAGACTTTGTCCATCTGCTTCCCTTTGAAAATAGTAATACGCTGCGAATCAGCTGATGCGCTGTGGGTCCACATCCGCGTCGTAATCAACGCCGTCGATTCCAAAGCCAAAAATCTTGAGAAAATCCTCTCGAAAACCCGCCAAATCGCCGAGCTCGGTTAGATTAGTGGTGTCTACTAGGGGCCAGCGCTTTTTTACCTCGGCCTGCACCTGATCCGCGAGTTCCAAATCATCGACGCGAATGCGACCGGCGTCATCCAATTGCATGTCTGCTTCTGCCTGCAGTTGGCTGGCGAACAGCCGATCGATGTGTTCAATACATTCCTCGTGGCTGCCCTGCTCTTTCATGACTCGGAAGAGTAACGCTGCATAAAGCGGCACCACGGGAATCGCCGCACTGGCCTGACTCACGATGGCTTTCAGCACCGCCACGCGAGCATCGCCGTTAATCGACTGCAGCTTCTGCCGAATCTGCGTACTGGCACGATCCAAGTCTGCCTTGGCCTTACCCAAGGTGCCTTCCCAATAAATCGGCCACGTCAGTTCGCTACCAATGTAGGTGTAGGCAACGGTCTTAGCATTAGGCGCTAGTAAATCTGCTGCTAGCAATGCTTCCATCCAATATTCCCAATCCTCGCCGCCCATTACTGTGACGGTGTCGGCGATCTCTTGCGCCGTGGCTGGTTCTAAGGCCACGTTGGACACTTCGCCCTTTTCCACATGAACCGTTTTGATGTCCAATACTTCGCCCAGCGGCTTGATACTGGATCGATGCAGCACTTCGGTTTTTGGATGCTGGCGCACAGGCGAGGCCAAGCTATACACCACCAGATCAATTTGTCCTAAATCGGCTTTAATCGTCTCGAGCACGGCATCGCGCATGGCGTCAGAAAACGCATCGCCATCCAGTGTCTTGGCATACAAACCTTGCTCGGCAGCCCGCGTTTCAAATGCTTTGTTGTTGTACCAACCCGCGGATGCGGTTTTGCTCTCTGTTGGCGCTTTTTCAAAAGATACCCCAAGGGTACTCGCCCCGCAGCCAAAGCCAGCGACAATACGACTTGCCAGCCCATAACCACCTGAACACCCAAGCACCAAGACGTTGCTAAAGGCACCGTCGGCAGCGGCGCCCCGCTGGGTGACATAATCGATTTGTTGGTTTACGTGAGCAGCGCATCCCGCTGGGTGCGCTGTCGTGCAAATAAATCCTCGGATCCGGGGCTTTACAATCATGGTTCTACCTTCGGTACAGTGAACGCAGCAACTAGGTATCTACGGTTACGGCGGACGCCATCATACCCGCTCCCACAGCCCAGCGCATGATGCCCTCGACGTCGAGTATTCGGGGGCCATCGCGGCGCACGGTAACATAAGCCATCTCGCCCTCGCGCAGCGTATGGTCTCGATCGCCATCCAGCGCAATAACCCCGGGACCACTGAAAGTAACCACTTCGCCAAATTCGATGCGTCGGGTATGGCTCACGGCAACGTCACGAAAGTGTCCCGGGGACAATGGTGCCCTCACGATCCGGCTCCCACTGCCCATCTGAACCCACAATCCGCAGTCATCGCGCGCATAAACAGGGTCGATAAAGCCGCCTATCGGCGACATACCAACGGAATTCGGCTCTGCCCGAGTAAGTAACATGGCTTCTAGGCGGTCCGAGTCGAAAGGCAGCATGTTGCCGACATGATCTCGCCGCAACAACACCACATCGATAAGTCCGATGTCGGTGTGGGATGGGGTCTTAAGGTGCAGCACCTTGGCTCTTGGCCTGAGAGATTCCGGCATGCCGATGGTTTTACCCAACGCATTCAAGCCAGCAACCATGCCCCCCAAGGTTGGCTCCATGAGAGCAGGGAAGACGTTATTCGTTCCAGTGGAAATGGGCACCAAATCAATCGCGCTGTCGGCCTGAACTAAGGCCCGGTTGGTGCCATCTCCCCCTAGGGAGACGACTGTATGACAGCCGGCTTCTTTGAACAGGTGCATAGCCGCCGCCGCGTCCTTGGCGGTATGGGTTATTGGTATGTCGACAATGTGTAGGTTGGCATCTAGGGGCATATGTTCCAATGCGCCTTGCGCAATACTAAACGGCTCGCGAGCCACGTATATGTCAGCAATACCGACTGCATCCGCACCAGCGACCACCCGCGCGACGATGTCACGCTTAGCTTCGTGGGTCATGTTAGCGGCACGTGCCGCAAGCCGGCGCACATCCCGGCCAGACATGGGATTCACGCACAGAGCCAGCTTGCCGTTGGCCTTTGAATCAGACGCCGTCACTTGTGGCACCAATCACGATGCTCGTTCTAAGGTCTGAAATGTAAAGGCGCTGCTGTGTCGCTCGTCCGCCTCGCGGCGTTCCTCTGCCACTACCTGCCATCCGCTCAGATCGACGGACGGGAAAAAAACATCACCCTGAGGCTCGGCATGCACTGTGGTGAGATATAGCCGGTCTGCCAACGGCAGAGCCAGTTCGTAGATTTGCGCGCCGCCTATCACCATGACCTCATCCACCCCATCAATCAGGCACTGGCTTTCCGCTAAAGCGATGGCCTCGTCCAAGGTAGAAACCACCTGTGTACCCTCGCGCTGCCATTGTGCATTTTGCGTGAGCACAATGTTTGTTCGACCGGGCAATGGCGACTTCATCGATTCGAACGTCTTTCGGCCCATGATTACTGGCCGGCCCATGGTGGTTTTCATGAAGTGGCGCATATCGTCAGGTAAACGCCACGGCAGAGAATTATTTCGACCAATAACGCGGTTTTCGGCCATGGCCCAAATCAAAGACAGCTGCATAATGATGAAATCCTAGTGTCGCCTTTAGACGGCAATCGGCGCTTTTATCGCGCCGTGGCATTCGTAACCCGTTAACTCGAAATCTTCGTAGACAAAGCCAAAAATGTCCTTCACATCGGGATTCAGGTGCATTTGCGGCAGCGGCAGCGGACTGCGACTGAGCTGCAGATCTGTCTGCTCAAGATGATTGGTGTACAGGTGCGCGTCACCCATCGTGTGCACAAAGTCCCCCACTGCCAGATCGCATACCTGGGCAATCATCATGGTCAGCAGCGCGTAGGAGGCGATATTGAATGGCACGCCGAGAAAAATATCCGCGCTTCGCTGATAGAGCTGGCAGGACAGTTTGCCGTCTGCCACGTAAAACTGGAAAAGGGTATGGCATGGCGGCAGCGCCATGTGGTTCACCTCAGCCACGTTCCAAGCACTGACGATGTGCCGACGGCTGTCCGGGTTCGTACGAATGCCTTCGACCAGCGCTTCAATTTGGTCAATCGTGCTGCCATCCGGCCCCGGCCAGGAACGCCATTGAGACCCGTATACAGGGCCAAGCTCTCCATGTTCGTCCGCCCACTCATCCCAAATGTGCACATTATGATCTGTCAAATACGAGATGTTGGTCGAACCGGCAAGGAACCACAGAAGCTCGTGAATAATGCCTTTCAGAAACACCTTTTTGGTGGTGACTAAGGGAAATCCGGCGCTCAGGTCAAAACGCATTTGATGACCGAAGACGCTATAGGTGCCTGTGCCCGTTCGATCGGCTTTGAAGGTGCCATTCTCTCGAACGTGGCGCATCAGATCGAGATACTGTTGCATATAAGTTACCTTCGCTGTGCAAAGGGGGATATTAACAGCGATGCCTAAGGTGGGCGATCAGATCTTCGCGCCTTGCTCTGATCCGGCAAGGTCATCTGCCCTCACTGTGCAGGGCGACGAGACCAGTAAAGCAATACGCCTCCAGCGATCACCATGGGTAGGGAGAGCAACTGTCCCATGCTGGCTGACTCAAACAACACAAAACCGATGTGGGCATCCGGCGAGCGAAAAAATTCCGTTATGAACCGGCACAGGCCATAACCCAGCAAAAACGCGCCCGAGAGCACACCCTTGGGCTGAGGCTTCAATGCCAACCACCAAAGAACACCGAACAACAGTGCGCCTTCGGTTGCTGCTTGGTAGAGGGACGATGGGTGTCTGGCTGCACCTTCCCATACGCCGAAGCACATGGGGTTTAAGTCCCGCACTGCCTGACACTGAAATACCAGCCCAAGGCTGCTTTCCGTCACGCGCCCGGGCAGTTCCATGTTGATAAAATTGCCTAGCCGGCCGAGTCCCAGCCCAATTGGGCATAGGGGAGCCAAGAAGTCCGTTACGGTGAGAAAGTCTTTTTTATAGCGGCGGCCAAACAGCACCATGGCAACCAACACACCGAGAAATCCTCCGTGAAACGACATGCCACCTTCCCAGACGCGAAATAAATACAGCGGATCGCCGGCAAAACGCTCAAAGCCATAAAAGAATACATAGCCCACCCGCCCGCCGAGCACTGCACCCATGGCACCAAAAAACACAAGATCAGACAGCTGATCTTTGTCCCAGCGCGTGTGCAGATGATGCGGTCGATTGTTAATACGCCACTGACCAAGAAGATAAACCGCAGCAAACCCGAGCAAATACATCAGTCCATACCAACGCAGTGCAAGGGGCCCCAGAGAAAGAATGATTGGATCGATGATTGGGTATTGCATAGACAGGTTTTATCGAGGGATTTGAACCACAGAATAACCCAAAGTCCTGATACACTCGCTGCGTTCTTTACCAGCCAGTTCGCAATATGTGCTTAATTTTGTTCCGCTTTCGCCCCCGGACCGACGAACCGCTTTTGGTCGCCGCAAACCGGGATGAATTCCACGAGCGCGCCAGCGCCGCAGCAGCGTTTTGGGATGACCAGCCCGATATACTAGCGGGGAGGGATTTGGTCGCCGGCGGCACCTGGCTCGGTTGTTCTCGCCAAGGTCGCTTTGCTGCGCTCACCAATTTCACTCAGGGTGACCTAACCCCATTCCCCAAATCTCGGGGTGAATTGGTCCACGGTTTTTTGCGCGGCTCGCAATCGGTTAAAGACTACGCGCTGGGCATCGAGGGCGTTCAATACGCTGGATTTAATTTGCTGCTATTTGACGGCCAGCATCTGTTGCATACCACCAATGTTTCGCAACCGGATCAACCGCGCAGCCGTTTGTTGCCAGCCGGTGACTATGGCTTGAGCAATGCCGAACTGGGTGCGCCATGGCCCAAGTGCGTCGACGGCGCAAAAAGGCTGGGGGCTCTGGCCGATGATCACCACACAAACCATCAATTGATCGAGCTACTCAATGATCAGGAAAAACCAGCCGACGAACGCTTGCCGAATCGCGGTGTTCCCATCGAAAAGGAACGGCATTTGGCATCGTGTTTTATCAGTGACAGTCATTACGGCACCCGAGCCAGCACAGTTGTCCGGGTGGGTCGCCAAAAAATCTACTTTGCCGAGCAAACTTATCTGCCCGAGGGCATGTTGGGTTCAAAGGTTGAATTTGAGTTTGCGATCGAATCAGTGGACACCACGGCCGAAGTTTGACCGCTCACTGGCTTGTGTTCTTTTGCCGTTAAAGTAAGGCCCACACCTACGCTCGGGAGGTGGTATGGCGATCAATCACGTTGCACAGGGCTTGCGCCTGCTGGCAAACCCCAATGTCCGCCGAATGTTCATCGCCTATGTGGTGAGCTACACCGGCACCGCCATGGCACCCATCGCCATGGCCTTTGGCGTGTTAGAACTGACCGGCTCTGCAGCGGATGCTGCATTCGTGATTGCGGCTCCAACCGCCGCCTCGATCGTCGTGCTGCTTATCGGCGGCGTGATCGCCGATCGCACCTCACGCAAACGGATTATGGTGTTAGCCGAAGTCACGGCGATGACTGCACAGTGCACGATCGCGTGGCTATTTATCTCTGGCAACGCGACGGTGCCCTTACTGACTGGCTGCATGCTGATCAACGGTATCGCCGTTGCCTTCCACGCGCCGGCGGCCACAGGACTCATCATTCAGCTGGTGCCAAGAAACGAGCTTCAAGCAACCAACGCGTTGCTCGGCATTGCCCGTAACAGCGCCGTCGCATTTGGTGCTGCCCTAGCAGGCGTACTGGTGGCCACCGTTGGACCCGGTCTAACACTATTGATTGACGGCTTAAGTTTTGGTTTTTCCGCAATCCTGGTTTCGCTGTTACGACCCGTCGCTCAAGAAAGGACCCCACCCCAATCCCTACTCAGGGATCTTCGATTGGGCTGGCAGGAATTCAGCCGGCATACTTGGCTTTGGGTCATCGTATTGCAGTTCTCTCTCATCGTCGCAGCCATGGAGGCCGTATTTGGGCTTCTCGGGCCAGCCGTCGCCAGAGACATGATGGGAGGGCCACGGGATTGGGGCTTCATCGCATCGGCCCATGGCATTGGTACTCTGCTAGGCGGTTTGTTGGGCATGCAGCTTCGACCCCGTCATCCGATGTATGTCGCGAGCTACTGCGTGCTGTTTTTCGCCCTAGTCCCGATGGCGCTGATCGTGCCTCTCGCCATGTGGGTTGTGGCGCTTGCGGCCTTGATCGGCGGCATCACAGGGCAGATCTTTGGCGTCTTCTGGTACACGACGCTGCAACAAAAAGTACCTGCAAACATGCTGTCCAGGGTCAGCGCCTATGACCATCTCGGATCTATCGCGCTGGCGCCCTTGGGTATTATTCTTTTTGGCTTGCTGTACGAAAACGGCGGACATCAACTGACGCTCACCGTCGCTGCACTCGTGGTCATCGTCCCTACGCTGCTGGTATTTACCGTTCAGGATGTGCGTCGCATGACCATTGAATACGAACCGCCAGCCAACGGCAGCGAATCTGTGGCAGCGTCAAAATCCCCCTAGTCCGCGGCCTACCACAATCGATCCTTGGCGTATTCTGGATAACTGGCGTCATAGGCCGCCGCATCAAACTCCGAAATCGTTTCCTGCAAAAACTCGCCGGCCGTGGGCAGACCTGCGCTTTCATCGCCCACCGACCACAATCGCGAACGCATCAGCGCCTTGGCACATTGGAAATAGACCTCGTCCACTGCGATAACAATCACTGTGCGAGGCAGCTTGCCTTGATGCATAAATTGCTCGGTTACCCTCGCTTGGGCGGTCAGTTTGGCAGACCCATTGACGCGCACAATGGTGTTCGAACCCGGCACCATAAACATTAGGCTCATTCGTCCGTCACGCACGATATTTTTCAGAGAATCGAGGCGATTGTTGCCGCGCCAGTCCGGCATCAAAATCGTTGTTGGGTTCAAGATGCGAACGACTTCATCGCGGTCACCCCGCGGACTAGCGTCGGTGCCTTCAGGGCCCACCGTGGATAAAATCACAAATCGAGAAGCGCCGATCCAGCGTCGGTAAAGCGGCGTGATGTGATCGCATACCTTGTCGATGGCGCCTTGCACCGTCACGTCATACAGCGCCTCCAGTTCAGAGACAGATTCAATGGTTTGCATGGCTTTTCCTTTAACGTCCAGTCTGTCAATCAGCTTTCTAAGCCACCGGTTGCTGGGGCGGGCCTCGCTCGCTGGTTGTAAAGCAGCGCGCGCAAAGCATCGAGTTCTTCCTTGGGCAGCTTGGAATAATCGTTCTGCATACTGGCGCCTACCGCCATACCGCGCTGCACCGCCGGGCGCTCGCTCAACTCGTCAAACCAGCGTTTGAAATATTTGAATTCGTTGATGTCCTGGCCTTGGCCTTCCCAATTTACCGTCCACGGATAACAAATCATGTCTGCGATGGTGTATCGATCGCCACACAAATAACGCTGGTTATACAGCTTGTTATTGAGGACCCCATAAAACCGATTTACCTCATCGGTAAATCGAGTGATCGCATAGGACTGGTCGCCCGCATCTTCGCCTAAACGGCGAAAGTGCCCGCATTCCCCGGTCTTAGGGCCTTGATTAGCCATCTGCCATATGACCCATTGCACCACCTCGTACTTGCCTCGCGCATCGGCGGGCATGAACAGGCCAGTCTTCTCCGCGATGTAGAGCATGATCGCGCCAGATTCAAAAACCGAGAGCGGTCCACCGCCATCATCGGGGGCATGATCCACCAGAGTCGGCATGCGGTTATTGGGGTTAATCGCAAGGAACTCGTCAGTAAATTGATCGCCCTTACCAATGTTGCACTCAATGATGTTGTAATCCAGTCCGCACTCTTCTAGCTGAATGGTCACTTTTTTGCCGTTGGGGGTCGGCCAGTAATGTAAGTCGAGCATGTCTTGATCCCTGATGTTTTGTCCCATTGACGGTATCCTGACTGGGTTGCAATGGCTATGACTACGACTGGAGAGCATACCGTGGATACATCATTAACAGGGAGGACGGCACTGATAACCGGCGCCAGCAAGGGCTTGGGGCTGGCCATGGCCAAGGCGTTCTATTGCCATGGTGCCAGGGTTGTCCTGTTGGCACGCGGCGCGGCGGACCTAGCCGCCGCTGAAGAGGAAATCCGAGCCTTGGCGGTGGCAGACGAATATCGAGGGGACGCTGATGTCGACGCGTTTGTCTGTGATGTCACAGACGCAAAAGCCATCGTGGCGACACACCAACAGGCGGTGGATCGTTTTGGTGCCATCGATATTTTGGTAAACAATGCCGGCCAATCTGCGGCCAAGCCTTTTCTCAACATCACCGACGAAGAATGGCAGGCTGACTTGGATCTCAAACTGATGGCGGCGGTAAGACTGACCCGCCTCGTTTGGCCTGCCATGGCTGAGCGCAAATGGGGACGGATCATCAACCTGCTCAACGTCTTCGCAAAACTACCCGATGCGGGCACAGCGCCAACGTCGATTTCCCGCGCTGCGGGCATGGCGCTGACCAAGGTGCTTAGCGCGGAGGGGGCGGCGGACAACATACTGGTGAACGCCATGCTGATTGGTTTTATTGAGAGCGATCAAATCCGTCGCCAGCACGACGCGAGCGACGGGTCACTGTCTCTTGAGGCATTCATCGCAAAAGCTGGCCAGCGACTGCCAATGAAACGCATGGGTAAGGCAGATGAGGCCGCTGATTTGGCTCTGTTTTTAGCCAGTGAGCGCGCCTCTTATTTGACTGGCTGTGCGATCAATATGGATGGCGGGCTGTCCAAGGCTGTTTAACACGTTTAGCGCACAGCTTTGCCAAGGCGGGCAGGCATCACCTTGCTCAGCCCTAACCGCACCAGTTCGCGATTGAGAAAAGGGGTGACTTCTTCTGCTGTGCCCATGCGCATGACGCGCGCCAGAATCCGACGCGCATCACTGCGCTTGATGTTACGAATCACCCACTTCACGCGCAGCAGGTGCGTCGCATTCATAGAGAGCACGTGGTAACCCATGGCCATCAGGAGAATAGCTCCCGCAGGCGTTCCCGCCAGTTCGCCGCAAATTCCCAGCGGTTTTTCTTCGGCGTGCACGGCCCGAGCCACCTCTCTTAGTGCAGTGATTACCGCTGGGTGAATTTCTTGATACAGATCGGCAACTCTCGGGTTGTTCCGATCAACCGCCAGCAGGTACTGGGTCAGATCGTTAGACCCAACGGCGACGAAATCTGCTTCTTTAGCCAACAAACGCGCCTGATACACAGCGGCTGGTACTTCAATTAAGACGCCAATCTGTGGACGTTTTACCTGCACACCCTCTTCAACCACCTCGGCATAGGCCTGATCGATCAGGCGTTTTGAGCGCCGAAATTCAGTCAAACTAGAGATCATTGGCAGCATGATGCGCAAGTCACCGAGCAATCCCGCGTTGGCCTTGAGCATGGCCCGCACTTGCACCAGAAAAATCTCGGGATGATCTAGCGTAACGCGAATACCACGCCAACCCAAAAATGGATTCTCTTCCTGAATCGGAAAATAGGAGAGCGATTTATCGCCGCCAACATCCAGCGTCCGCATCGTCACCGGTCGGGGCTCAAAGGCTTCCATATGATCGCGATACAGGTTCCTTTGTTCCAACTCTGTCGGAAAACGGTCTTTACTCATGAAGGGAACTTCCGTGCGGAATAAGCCGATGCCCTCGGCGCCTCGATCCAGCGATCGAGTAATATCGCCGCTCAGACCAATGTTTACCCAAAGCTGCAAGCGCCACCCATCTCGAGTCACACAGGGCAGTTCCTTCAGCTCGTTGAGCTCTTCGGCAAAAACACGCTCTTGATCTAGCAGAGAAGTATTTTCTAACAATCTTTGTTCGCTGGGCTGAGTGTACACCTCACCGTAGTGGCCATCCACGATGAGGGTTACTCCCTCCAGTTCATATGCAGGCAGATCCAACGCGCCCATCACTGCGGGAATACCCATGGCCCGCGCCAATATCGCCACATGGGAATTTCCGGAGCCTCGAACGGACACCACCGCCCGCAGCTGATCTGCTGGAATGGCACCCAACATCGCCGGCGTGATTTCCTCCCCTACCAAAATAGCGTTATCAGGGAACTGCGTTTTCTTCTCGCGAATACGCTGCAAATAGGCAAGCACGCGAATCCCAAGATCTTTCACGTCAGTACCGCGCTCGCGCAGATACTCGTCGTCCATCACCTCGAAACGGCTGACGTGCTGGCGAATGACTTTGCGCAACGCACCCTGGGCCCATTCTCCGCGCCGCACCACCTCACGCATATCGCCAGCGAGAGCGGAGTCATCCAACATATGCAAATACGCCTCAAACAGAGCCAATTCTTCTTGCGGCAAGCTTGTCTGTAAGGACTGAATCAGACTGCGAATGTCGTTGCGCACCGCCTCTATAGCACGATCGAGAAGCATCAATTCAACCGATATGTCTTCCGCAGGCCGACTGGGTACGGCATCCAAATCCGCGCCGGGGTGCATCACTACGCCGGTCCCAATACCGATACCTGGCGCACCAGCAAAACCTTTAAAGAGCCCGTCATCAATCAGATTAATCGCTCCATCGGCAACAATCGGACTGCCCACCGCCTCGGCATGAGCCACACTGGTGGCGAGCTGCGCAGATAGGGTAACCAAGAATGCTTCTTCCGATTCATCGAAGCGGCGGGGTTCCCGCTGTTGCACAACCAGTACGCCGAGTACTCGGCCCTGATGCAGAATCGGAACACCTAAAAAAGCGTTGAACGGCTCTTCTCCGATCTCAGGCACGAAATGGAAATTAGGGTGGCTGGGCGCGGCGTTTAGGTTCAAAGGCTCTGAGCGTCGACCGACCAAACCCACCAGACCTTGGTCCTGAGACAACAGTACCTCGCCAATACGGCTGGCATTCAAGCCTTCGGTCGCCGCTAAAACGTAGCCATTGTCACGACTAGAGGTTAGATAAATTGAGCACACTTCGGTGCCGAGGGCTTCTCGAATATGCGCGGCCAGCAGCTGCAGCGAGGCCGCAAAGCTTCCCTCCTGGGTCACGTCCTGAACTATTTTTCGCAGCACGTTAAGCATGAAGTGAAACCTTACTGAACGGTAGCGTGAGTGGCAGCCTCGTTTGCGGCGCGCCGTCTGTTCGGCAGGTATTGCGCTAATTCGACCAACGCGCGTCGATAAACATCCTGTTTAAAGTCCACGACCTGTTTGATTGGGTAGTAATAACTTACCCATTGCCAGTCATCAAATTCAGGTTTGCTGTGCAGGTCGAGACGCACGGCATCATCAGGTGCATGCAGTTGGAGCAAAAACCACTTTTGTTTCTGCCCCACAAAACCAGGAGTGGAATTGTTACGCCGCATGTGCCGGGGCAGGCGATAGCGGAGCCATGATGAGGTTTGGCCCAAGACAGTCACAGCATCTGCAGTTACACCAATTTCTTCGTAAAGCTCCCTGAAAACCGCATCTTCAGGAGATTCACCGGTGTTGATGCCGCCTTGGGGGAACTGCCACGCATTAAATCCGCCCACGCGCCGCGCCCATAAAACCCTATTGGCTGGTGCGTTCGGCAACGGCGGCTGCAGCAGCACGATCCCAACGTTCGGACGAAACCCGTGCTTATCGATATTCGCGTTCATTTACCTCCTCCTCTTCGCCCACCTTACAACAATATGCGAGATGGACACGGGATTTATTGCCCAAGGCGTATCGATTCGTCACTTATTGCGTCAAACATGACAGAATCCTCCGCTTGCTAACACAATCTGAGATGCCAACCGTCTAATCATGCCAAATACCCTGCAGCACGAAACCAGCCTTTACCTCAAACAACACGCGGAGCAGCCCGTCCATTGGCAGCTATGGAGCGACGAGACGTTGGCCGAAGCGAAATCGGCGGACCGTCCGATTTTCCTCTCTATTGGCTACGCGGGCTCCCATTGGTGCCAGGTGATGTCGCGAGAATCCTTCAGCGACCCGATGACAGCTCGCGTATTGAACGAGCATTTTTGCTGCATCAAGGTCGATCGAGAGGAACGACCTGATCTGGACAAAGTCTATTTGAGCGCCATGCAGCTGCTCACCCAACATGGTGGCGGTTGGCCCTTGAACCTGTTCTTAGATCCACAAACCCAATTGCCGTTTTTTGCGGGCACCTACTTCCCTGTGGACACCCAAAACGGCCAGCCGGGCTTTGCAGACTTGCTGATGCGCCTACACGAGGCCTTCGACCAACAACGCGAGGAACTCACGAGTCAGAGCGAGAAGCTCGCTAACACGCTGAAACAACTTTCACCGCCAGTCCTGGATCCGAAGATGTCGGATGAGGCTCTGATCGATATCTGTCGGGAGAGTTTGGCCGAACGCTTCGATTCAGCTGAGGGCGGTTTCGGGCAGAGTATGAAATTTGCCATGCCGGGCAGCATTGAGCGACTGCTCAAAAACTGGGCCTACAGCAGGCGCGCTCAGGTCACAGACAAAGACAGCTTGGACATGGTCATGACAACTCTGACGCAAATGGCGCGTGGTGGTCTTTTCGATCACTTGGGCGGCGGTTTTTTTCGCTATGCCAAGGACCGACAATGGCGCTCACCGCATTTCGAGAAGGTACTTTACGACAACGCCCAATTACTCAACGTTTACTCGCACGCGCTGAAGCTAGGTGGCGATGCGTTATTTGAGGACGCGCTCTCCAGCACGTTGGGTTGGCTGATACGAGAAATGCGTCATGCGTCCGGCGGCTTCTTTGCGAGCCAGGACGGTGACAGCCTCGGCCAACGAGGCCGGCACTATCTGTGGCGCCGCGAGCAGGCGAAAAAGCTGTTGGACGACGATGCTTATCTGCTGATCGAGACACTGTATGCGTTGGACAAACCCGCTAGTGCCGAAAATCACTGGATCTTGCATCGACGGGATTCCTACCGGTCTGTGATCGAACGACTGTCCATGGATGAAGGCAACGCTAACACACTGCTAAAGCGCGCCAGAGAGGTGCTGCTTACCTCGCGCTCAGAACGCACGCCGCCCATCACCGACAAAAAAGTCCTCAGCGGCTGGAATGGACTGCTTATGGCGGGGTTATGCAGCGCCGCCGAGGCCCTTGCCGACGAAACCTGGTTGGATACGGCCCAAGAAATAGCCGATTTTTTGCGCGAAAACTGCTGGGACGGCAAGAGTTTGAGTGTTTGCTGGCAGGATGGTCATCGACAGCCACAAGGCTTTATGGATGACTACGCCAACGTCCTGCACGGCTTGGTCACCTTACTGTCGCACCGCTGGCGCGAGACCGATGCAGCCTTCGCCGTCGCCTTGGCAGATGCAGCCATGGCGTTGTTTTATGATGTTGAGAACGGCGGGTTTTATTTTACTGCTGCCAATCAGCCTGACTTGATCTTCAACCCCAAACCGAGCTTCGACGAAGCATTGCCCCCGGGTAATGCGACTCTCGCCAACGCCCTGCTGCACTTGGGACAAGTGCTTGGGAACGCGACGTATTTGGACGCGGCGACGAACACTCTGCGTTGGGCGCGAGCAGCCATGGAACGCTACCCCGCCAATCACTGCAGTTTCATCAGCGCCCTGCAATCCAGTGTCGCGCAGGACCAGACGGTTATTTTACGCGGACCGGAAATAGAAATGCAGCATTGGCGGCAGACGCTTTGCCAAGGTTACCAGCCATGGCTTCACATCTATTGCTTGCCCTACGATCTCAGAGGTCCAGTGCCGAATTACCTTCCCGGCTTGGTCAGTGCAGCAACGCGCAGCCAAGTCAGCGCCTTTGTCTTTGAGGACGGACGCACCAGCGCGGCGATCAATGACCTTGAAGAATTGCGGCAAGTGTTGGGCGGCAGCTAGCCTGCGCTGACATCACGCCAGGTCAAATCCAGCTCCCTCGCTGCCTTAACATCGTCCAAACGCCGCACCGGTGTGGTATACGGCGCTTGCTTGACGAAATCTGCGTCTCGCTGAGCTTCTTCACGCACCGCGATCATTGCATCTACAAAGGCGTCCAGCTCTTGTTTGCTCTCTGTTTCGGTCGGTTCGATCAAAAAGCATTCTGGCACCAAAAGCGGGAAATATGTGGTGGGGGAATGCACGCCATAATCCAGCAGCCGCTTGGCCATATCCATGGCATTCACCCCCAGTTCCTTGCTTTCCTTTTGATAGGTGACAATGAACTCGTGAGTTGCTCGACGCGACGGATACGCTAGCTGAAATCCCGCCTTGGTCAGCCGCGCGGCCATGTAGTTAGCATTCAACGTCGCAAATTGCCCCACGCGATGCATGCCTTCTTTGCCCAGCATCAGCGCATAGGACAGGGCACGCAGCAAAATACCGGCGTTGCCTGCAAAGCCCGAGAGGGTTCCGATACTCAGGGGCAGATCCTCGGCACCCATCCAGCGGTAGCGATCACCACTGTCCGCTTCAACCTTCTCAACGACGGGTAGCGGCAGGTGGGGCAGGAGACGTTCGCCTACGCCTACGGGACCGGCACCCGGTCCGCCGCCGCCATGCGGCGTGGCAAAGGTTTTATGCAGGTTCATGTGCAATACATCGAAACCCATATCACCGGGTTTAACCTTGCCCAAGATCGCATTGAGGTTAGCTCCGTCGTAATACAGCAAACCACCCGCGTCGTGCACCGTGGCGGCAATGGCCTCAATCTGCCGCTCAAACACCCCGCAGGTTGAGGGGTTGGTCATCATTAAGCCGGCGGTTTGCGGCCCAACTTTTTCTTTCAACGCTTCTAAGTCTACGTCACCTTCGTTATTCACCGGCACTTCCGTGACTTTGTACCCGCACATCACTGCTGTGGCCGGATTGGTACCATGAGCCGCCGTAGGCACGATGATCTCAGTGCGCGCATCGTCTCCGCGAGCTTCGTGATAGGCACGAATCATGGCAACACCGGCAAACTCACCCTGGGCACCTGCCATGGGTGCCAGCGACACACCACGCATACCGGTCACGTCCTTGAGAATTTCTTGCAAATCATACATGCAGGCCAGGTGACCCTGACTAGCCGACTCAGGAGCCAAGGGATGGCGGCCCACGAACCCGGGCAAGCTAGCGGCCTTGTGCGCCCCTCTGGGGTTGTACTTCATGGTGCAAGACCCCAGCGGATAAAACATGGTGTCAATCGCATAGTTTTGACGGGATAGGTTGGTGAAATGCCTGACCGCCTGCAGTTCCGAGACCTCAGGCAATGCAGGCGTGTCCTGACGCAGCAAGTGATCGGGTATGTCTGCCAAGCAAGTGGTATCGGTGCCGTCTACCCGTTGCGCCGAGGCCCGCCGATTGGCCGAACTTAATTCAAAAATAGACTGTCCCTGTGCCATATCGCTGGTTCCTCTGCCCATCGGCGCCTTAGCTGTATTCATGTCGGTCATGCGCTAACTCCCTTTGTGCGCGCAAGCGCTTGGCCGAAAGCCTCTACGTATCGATCGATCTCTGCCTCAGTACGTTTCTCCGTAACAGCAACCAACATGCCGTTGGCTCGATCTTCCCGTTCTGGACCCGCAAAGTCCGCCAGATTAAGGCCCGCCAAAATACCTTGTTGCATCATCTGATCGAGGATTTGACTCGTTGGCACCGGCAATCTCAATGCAAATTCATGGAACGTAGGGCCACTAAAGAAATCTGTGACGCCATCAAAGGTCAGCAACCGCTGGCGCAGGGCATTCGTTTTTCTGTGGCAATCCAATGCAGTTTCTCGAATGCCTTGAGGCCCCATCAAACTCATGTAAATGGTCCCCGCCGTAACCAACAACCCTTGGTTGGTACAGATGTTCGACGTCGCCTTGCCTCGGCGAATATGCTGTTCGCGGGCTTGCAGGGTCAGCGCGTAACCCACCCGATCTTCCAAATCCACGGTACGGCCAATGATGCGGCCGGGAAGTTGACGCATAAAGGCGGCGCGGGCGCAGATAAAACCGAAGGATGGACCGCCGGAAGCCATCGGCACTCCAAAGGGTTGGCCGTCCCCTACAGCAATGTCTGCACCATGTTCTCCCCACTGACCCGGGGCCTTCAGCACACCGAGACTCATGGGATTGACTACGGCAATGACCAGGGCCCCCCGAGCGTGCGCCCAGTCGGTAATGACGTCTACGGCTTCCAAGCCACCAAAGAAATTAGGCTGTTGAATGATCACCGCACTGGGCGCGATATCCTCTGACAGACCATCCAGTTCGGTAGGATCAACCAGACCATTATCAGATATGGGGATCGGAGCGATATCGACGCTTTGATTGCGCACGATGTTGCGAGTGGTTTGGGTGTAATGGGGATGAACCGATTGCGCAATCAGCACGCGACCGTCTTTGTTCTTCTTGTTAGATCGCACAGCCATGAGCACCGCTTCAGCCAAACCGCTCGCGCCGTCATAAACCGAAGCGTTAGACACGTCTAGGCCGGTCAGCGACGCCATCATGGATTGGTATTCGTAAATCAGCTGCAACGTGCCCTGACTCGCTTCCGCTTGGTAGGGTGTATAAGCGGTCATGAATTCACCTCGGGCAGTGAGATCCCAGACTGCAGACGGAATATGATGGTCGTAGCTACCACCGCCAAGAAAACAGGTATACCCCTGGTCGTGTTCCGCACGCTCAGCCATGTACTGAAGCATGGCCATTTCGCTCATACCGTCCGGCACGCTGTCCAACCGATCGCTGATCAATCCTGCTGGAATTTCATCGAACAACGCATCTAACTGGTCTATACCAATCTCGGCCAACATCTCATCGATGTCGACTTGCGTATGGGGGATAAAGGGCATACTGCTCTCCAAATTCATACTCGTCGACGGAGGCAATCCGTCGGTCTAGTGGCAGTAGCGCCGCGTCGGGGTCGGCGCGGGCTCAGTCCTCGGAATCGCAAACCTCAGCATAACCTTCCGCGTCCAACAGTTCGTCCAAATCTGTCGCATCCGTTGGCGTCAACTTGAAAAACCAGCCGTCACCGTAGGGATCTTGATTGACCGTTTCCGGCGCATCCGTGAGCGCGTCATTTACCTCACAAACTGTGCCGCCAACAGGTGCATAAATGTCTGACGCGGCTTTCACCGATTCCACCACCCCTGTTTCTTCCTGAGCGCCAACGGTCAAACCTAACTCCGGCGCTTCGATATAAACGACATCACCCAATGCTCTTTGCGCATGGTCGCTGATCCCAACGGTCACGGTGCCGTCCTCTTCCAGCCGAGCCCATTCGTGGGTTGGCGCATATTTCAGTTCTGCTGGGATGTCGCTCATTGGCTGCTCGCTCCTTCATCCATACTATGCAAGCAAACACTTTTGTCGCTCGCTTCTCATGACGCGCCCGCGCCTTATTTTCGGTCAAACTCTGAGTCACACCCAGCGTTTATTCGTCCTTTAGTTGACCAGAATCTTACCCTTTCGCACAAACGGTGGCCTAACCAATCGTGCTTTTTTCAGGGCTCCCCGAATGTCGACTGAACATTCTGCACCGGCGCCCACTGGGACGCGAACCAAACCAATACTCCGCTGTAGCGTCGGCGAATAGGTCCCACTGGTCACAACGCCGGGACCCGCGTCAGTCTGCACGGGCTGGTCATGCCGCAGCACCCCCTTATCCTCGAGTAGCATGCCGGTCAGTTTCTGGGCCGGCCCAGCGCGCTCGCCTTGCAGTGCATATCGACCGATGAAAGCCCTTTCGGCTGGCTCCCAAGCCACGGTCCAGCCAATATTGCTTATCAGCGGCGAAGTCGTTTCGTCCATGTCTTGCCCATACAGATTCAAGCCTGCTTCTAGGCGCAGGGTATCCCGGGCGCCCAGACCGGCTGGTTTTACCCCGGACTCTAATAAGGCATGCCACAGTGCGATGCCCTGATCCACTGGTAACATGACTTCTACACCGTCCTCACCGGTATATCCCGTTCGACCGATAAGCCAATCGCCATGGGAGGCAGCAAAAAATGGTTTGATGTCCAGCGTCGCCAGATCTGTAGACGCGAGCAATTTGCTAACCGCTTCGGGACCCTGCACAGCCAACATAATTTGGGGTTTGTGCTCAATACGCATATTGGTCATGGCCTGAGCTTCAAACCAGTCGAGCATTTTCTCTCTTGTGGAGGCATTGACTACACAGCGATAACCCTTGGGCAACCGATACACAATCAGATCGTCAAGGATGCCGCCGTGGGCATTCAAGGCCACCCCATACAGTGCCTGATATTCGACTAACGCTGATACGTCATTGGCAATCACTTTGCGCAGAAAGGCTTCCGCGTCTGGTCCATCAATATCAACGATCGTCATGTGCGACACATCAAAGACGCCAGCAGCCGTGCGAACCGCCATATGTTCTTCAATCTGAGAACCGTAGTTCACCGGCATCATCCAGCCTGCGAAATCAACCATCTTGCCGCCTGCGGCTAAATGCGCATCAAAGAGAGGAGTTTTATCTGCCATTGAATTCATCGCCCAGTGGTTCACCGCCGCGTGATCGTGACTCACGCCAGCTAATCAAAACGACAGTGTAACTCAGTAGCGTAAATTTACCGTGAGCATGGCTTATTCAGAAACGCCATTCTCTTCAGCTTGAGAGATGACGCAGTCCCGTTGCTTCTTCAATGGCCTTACGCTGCAACCATTGTCGCTGCCTAAACCAGCCCACGCCTGCATTGCGCAGCCAGCCAATCCAAGGGTCTGAGCTACCGTACAGACGCTTCAGGCCGTCTAAGCTGCGCAACATAATTTCTGAGCGCAGCAGACGTTGCCGAGCAAATTTATCCCAGAGCCCTGGCTGGCCAAGGTCAACATTCGGTTTGGCGATGCTCAAAAGTTCAGATAAATCTTCGAACCCCAGATTCACGCCCAGGCCTGCCAAGGGATGAACGACGCGCAGAGCATCACCCAGCAGCAATACCCGTCGGTGTGGGCTCGCCGTCGCAGCAAGTTGCTGATTCAAGGGAAACGCCTGACGCGGTGCCGCGTCCTGAATATCGCCCAAACAGGCCTCACTCGCGCGGGTAAGAACGGAACAAAATTCCGTGTCGGACAACGTTAAACGTTCGGCTGCCTGCTGCTCAGACTGAGACCAGACTACCGAGCATAAGAGCGGATCCATGCTGGGTAGCAGTGCCAGCGGGCCATCCAGCAAAAAGCGCTGCCATGCGGTGGCCTGATGTGGCCGTTCGGTTCGTACTAAGGTCGTTACGGCCATTTGCCCAGTCGGCCACTGACGCACCTCGACTTTCAGTGCGTCACGAACGGCAGACTTTGCGCCGTCTGACGCAATCAAAAAGTCGGCACTAAGAGCTAACGTTTCCCCACCCTGATCCAGACTGAGAGTGACACGTTGATCAGTTGCCGCCACATCTGTAACGCTGCCAAACACTAGGGTTATGTTCGGATGGGCCTCAAGCCGCTGCCAGAGCCGGGCTAACAGCGGGGCGACCTCAACCAGCCAACCCAACTCGCCGCGACCGGCGCCGGCAGCGTCAAAAGTCAGCCGACTGGTGCCGCGCTCTTCCCAAACACACATTTTTTCGTAGGCTGCTGCCTGCTCTGGCCAACTGTCAATTTGCTTCAACAATTCCGCAGAGCGCGGCGATAAGGCAACATTTCGAATATCCATGCCAAAAGCCGATGGACCGGGCTGAGGACGGTGCTGATCGACTAACGTCACCGCATAACCCCGGTCGGCCAAGCTTAGCGCAGCGGCGGCTCCGACGGGACCACCTCCGGCGACCGCCACGGAGCAGGGCTGCAAAGAACCAATACTCACGCCACCACCCGCGCTGTATTCCTTTTTCCAGCACGAGCTGCCATCCACGCTTCAATGTCGTCCGGCTCTTTGATCAATCCTTCTGTGAGCACCTGACAACCCTGTTTTTGAATCAGCACCGCATCCTCAATCCGAATGCCCATGCCCCGGTACGCCTGCGCTATCTCCGCGGTAGAGTCATCGCGAGGAATGTAAATACCGGGCTCGACAGTAAGCACCATGCCAGGCATCAGGTCGCGCCATGAATCACCCAAACGGTAATCACCTACGTCGTGGACGTCCAAACCCAACCAATGGGAGGTCTTATGCGGACAAAATCTCTCGTGATCTCCTTGAGCAATCAGTTGCTCAGGATCCCCATGCAACAAGCCAAGCTCGATCAGGCCTTCAACCAAAATCAGCGTGGCAGCTTCATGGGGATGATTGAAGTGATTCCCCGGACGGCAGGCGTCGATGGCAGCACGGTTCGCCGCCAACACAATGTCATACACGTCGCGCTGAGCAGAACTAAAAACCCCGCTCACGGGGAAGGTGCGAGTGACATCCGACGCATAGTACTGCAGCTCACAGCCGGCATCGATCAGCACCAAGTCCCTTTCGGACAATTCCGAGTCGTTTTGCACATAGTGCAGGGTACAGGCGTTTTCACCGGCAGCTACAATACTTGGATAGGCCTCCGCCCTGGCCCCCTGACGACGGTAGCTGTAATGCAGCTCTGCCTCGATGTCCGCTTCTGTCACGTCAGGACTTATCATAGCCAGTGCATGATAGTGAGCCGCGACGCTGATTTGAGCTGCTTGGGCCATAAGCTCCTGCTCCTTGGCACTTTTAATCAAACGTTGCTCATGCAGCAAATGGCCCAAGGTAACAATCTCTCCCACCTCGGGCTCTTCGCTGGAACGCTGTTGCGCTAGCTGCTCTCGATATCTCATCAAGCGATGATCCCAGAGCAAATGCTCACCTAGGTTCATGTAAATCTGGCTGCGCCCCTCCAGCAAGCCGGGGAGAATTTCGTCGAGATCGGATACAGGAAAGCCGTCATCAACACCCAAGACAAGCCGGCAAGCATCTGGTCCCAGCACGCGACCATCCCGACGCTCGCTGGCAGCATCACGTTCTCGGCAAAAGACAATGGTCTCACCCTGATCTCGGCCGGGAATCAGCACCAACAGCGCATCAGGTTCACAAAAACCGGTGAGATAGTAGAAATCACTGTCTTGACGAAAAGGAAAGTTTATATCGCGGTTGCGACGCTGCTCGATTGCTCCGGGCACGATCGCGATTGAGCCCGGTCGCATAACGTCCAGGAGTCGACGCCGACGGCGCGCGAAGTCACCGGGCTGGATTAGGGGATCAATCAATCGCAGATTCCACAGCCGCATGGTCATCCATCAGGGCCAAAATCAGCATGGTGCTCACTCGAAGGTATTCATGAACTTCAGTGAGTGACGCGTCGTGCTCCTCCCGTTCCCCCGGTTCAAAGTCCGCGTCCTGATAATCTTCAGGATCTAACGAAGTCAGTGAAACAAAGTCCTTGATGATTTCTTGCACGTCGACCGGCAGCTCGCTGTGTTCCACGTTCAAACCCGCCGCGAAGCCTGCAAGAAAACCACCTGCCCAGTTGGCGATGGTTTCCACCCGTTTGCCGATCGGGTCATCGTCATCAGCAACCAGTGGCTGGAAAATCATATTTTGGTCGTGCAGTTCGTCCAGCGCAGAATTCACGAACGCACCCAAAGACTCTTGGTCGGACAGCGCATCGATACCAACAAGATCCACAAAGTCGCTCAAAACGAACTCCGGGTTGCCGTTCACTGCCATGCCACAGACCATGCCGTGCAGCTCTTCGGGCTCAATAGAGAAAGCCGCCATCTCGGCTTGGATGCGCAATTCAGACATAGCGTGTTCCGTTTGGGAGAGCTGGGATACTTGGGCGCAAACTATCGCGCACTGAGGGGGTAATTGCCAGTGAGGTCGACTCTGATGCACAGGCGGCACGGGCAACTGCTCGAGCTTTAGGTTTCTGGCTTCACCTTGTGGGCGACAAATTAGATTGCCCTTGCAACAAACTCCGACGGCGTGAGCTGACACCGATCGGCCACATATCCGCTCAAAGTAAAAAATCGAGGCGTTTCACCAAAGTGGAACAACCGGTAAATGTGATAATTCGCTGCGTTATCCCTCGAGAACGCTAACTCGTTGGGCGTCACAAAGAACGGGGTGTACATTCCGTACTTGGTAGTTTTTGCCTCAACAAACCGATCTGAACCATTTTCTTCGAAAGACCGGATGTCAGAGCCTGCCGATGGGCCTTCGGTTGCGGAAACCTGCTCAATTCGATCAGCAAGCGACGCTTTTCCAGCGCGCATCAGACGAGCGCGCTCGAAGTTGATCACAAACAACTCACCAGCCTCGCCCAACTGTTGGTTACGCGCCTCACGCTCCAAATAGTCCACTTTGCCCGACCAGTAATGGCTCGTGTTCTCCGCAGCTGTCATTGGATTTGACCTGTAAGGCACAGGCGTCTCGACGTGAGCTTGAAGAATGTCTCCAACACTTGGTGCCGGAGGGATTTCATGACAGTTCTGCTCAAAAAGCTGCTGTAGTTGCGGATTCCGACTGAGGTGCTCGCCGACCACTGCTGGCAGCAGCGATCGCTGGTAGTTCACGCGTGGCTTGTAACCCGAGACATAAGGCATGCCCATTTCGATTAACACTGCGCTGATATTCTGATGCTTCAATTCCACCGATCCATGAGATCTGTTATTCAGACGCGGCATCAACGCTCGTCGGTGCTGGCTGTTGTTATATCGTTGGCCAGTCAATTCTAAGCGCAGCATGCTGAAGTAGTCGGCCACCGCTGCCTCAACCTCGCGAACCGACCAGTTAGTGGCCACAGCGCAGCAAGTGCAGACGCCTAAACTTTGATCGTCGGCCTTTCAATTTGATCAGCATTAAAGAGTTTGCCGCTCGTTCACCGGTCTTCAACCACGCCGTTGCTTCTAACTTCCTGCGCTACGCCATATTTTCTCGCAGAGAAGAACCAAAGCCACCAACCGAATAAGGCCCCACCGCTACCCCAAACGACTAACCCTCGCAACAGGCTGGAGCTGGTATGACAATCATCAGCCAAGCCGGCAAGTTCTGGGAATACAAACGTCATGGTAATGAACATGGGTAACCCCCATCCGACTACCCCTCTAAGGAAAATAAATCGTGCCTTGCCTTTGGATGCCTCTCGATACCACGTGTCGGCACTGTAGCGTTGCCACCGCTTAAACATAGAACGCTCCCTCTATCATCTAACTCTGTCTACCGAACCTGTGCTTCGTCTAGGCTAAGCCAAAAAGTGCTCTTCTCTTGAGCGACCCGGCTTAACCTCTGTGCAATATGCGAGGCACTTCACGATCCACGTTGTCAGTGACGCTGTTTGAGCTAGGCAAACGGTTCTTGATAAAGATCGGCAAAAGTTCACGCCGAGATTGAAATTTGCTCTGGAGCCGAGCAGCATGGGTTGTCTACCTAACTGCGCTAAAGCCTGTCGTTTATGTCTGAGATGAATCCATCACAAAGCCAACCCCACACCCAACCGATGGAAGAAATGGACATCTTGGAACGGCGGGTTAATGAGTTGATTGCCCTCACTGAGCAGTTATCTCGGGAGAACAAGGCACTTCGCACTCAACAAGACAACTGGTCGGTAGAGCGCGCCAAGCTCATCGAAAAAAACGAGCTCGCGAAAAGTCGCGTTGAATCCATGATTGGGCGTTTACGCTCTCTGGAAAATGGCTAACCGATTAAGGGGACTGACTCATGAGCAATTCTGGCAGCAAAACGCTAACCATTTCGGTCATGCAGAAAGAGTTTCAAGTCGCATGCCCAGAGGGTGAGGAGGAATCTTTGCTCCGCGCTGCGCGTTATTTAAGCGAGCAAATGGAGAGCATCCGCTCCAGCGGCAAAGTCATTGGCATGGATCGTATTGCAGTCATGGCTGCGCTGAATATGTCCCACGAATTACTCAACGGTCACTCAAAAGTTCAAACCAGTCAGGATTACGCCAAGCTACGCATTCGCGCCTTAAACGACCGTTTGGAAACGGCTATCGCCGACGGCAGACAGCTGAAGATCTAAGCCGAGTCTGACAGAGCGGATCGGCACGGGGAAATCCTGGCAGCTGTGCGTTTGCGGTTGGTAGACGATTACTCTATTTCGCTGGCGAAAAATGGCTATACTGCACGACTCTCCTGGGGTGTTAGCCAGTGGTCGCGTCCTTGAGCCGTTATAAAAACGTCAGGAGGCTTTTCGTTAGTTCAGTGTGCTTACCCAATTTGATGGGCCGCCTTCGAGCTAGCTGAGGCTTCCGCCTTGAATCTCAACGGTTCAGGGCAAACCAACAGCGGCATTCTCGGGAGTCTCTTTTTATCTCTGCCGCGAGTCCCTCGCGGGGGATCACTGCATGAGTCAACACGTTAACCCCAACGAAACCTACGACCATAAAGAGGCGCTTCGCCGGTCGCTTAAAGAGCGGCGTGCTGCGTTGACCGCAGAGGACCGAGGACGCCATCACCAGCGTATTGCATGCTACTTGCACAGCTTGCTCGACCAACAAAAAAAAATGCGGCGGATTGCCCTTTACTTAGCCAGCCCGAATGAGGCTGACCTTTCGTTATGGATGGATTCAGCCCAGGCGGCTGAGCTGCAGCTCTTTGCACCGGTTGTCGGGGCAGAGGCGGGCCAAATGGACTTTTATCCTCTGCGGCCTGGCACCACCATTCGTCAAGGCCGTTTTGGCCTGCGGGAACCGATGGTGCGCGGTAACGACACACCTGCCGATCCTGCAACCTTGGACGCCGCCTTGGTGCCCCTGCTGGGGTTCGATGACCAAGGCCATCGGTTGGGGATGGGAGGTGGCTATTATGACCGTTATTTCTGCAGCGCAGGACTGCGCCCTTGGATTGTTGGCATTGCCTATGACGTCCAGCGGTCGGAAAAACCATTGCCCACTGAAACCTGGGACGTCAGGTTAGATGCCTTGGTGACCGAAACCGGCTCGCGCATTTTTTGATCCCTGAATCGAACGCATCAAGACATAGGAAATCGACATCGTGAGCATTCATCCCATCATAAAAATGGGTCATCCGACCTTGCGAAAACCTGCTAAAGCCGTCGCTCTTGCAGACATTGAAACGACAGAGATGAAGGCGTTAATCGCTGACATGATCGAAACCTTGCACGACGCTGGCGGCATTGGCCTTGCCGCGCCACAAATCAATCAGCCCATTCAGCTGGCCATCATTGAGGTACCCGGCGGCCCAAGTCGCTACGGTATGATTGAACCCATACCGCTCACCGTATTTTTCAACCCAGTGTTGACGGTTATCGACCCGGAGGAAGCCGGCTACTGGGAAGGGTGCTTGTCGGTGCCGGGTTTGCGCGGGTTTGTCTCTCGGCCGCAGCATGTCCGAGTGGATTACACGGACGCCTCCGGCAAGGACGCAACGCTGGAACTGCAGGGGTTTCTCGCCACCGTAGTTCAGCATGAATTTGATCATTTGGCCGGGCGCCTTTATGTCGATCACATACGCGATATGACCCAACTCGTCTTCGAAGACGAATGGCTGGCACAGCAGGCTCCGGAACCCATTGACTGACGGTAAACCTCAGCGCAGAAACAATTCGTACGCGGGATTCTCTTCTTCGAACCAAAAACGGTAGCCAATGCGCTGGAGATAATCCTGCAGCTTCTTCTTGTCTTCGCTACCTGCATCAAAACCAACCAACACCCGGCCCCAAGCTGAGCCGTGGTTTCGGTAGTGGAATAGCGAAATATTCCAGTCGGACCCCAGACCCGACAAAAACTGCAGCAAAGCACCCGGACGCTCGGGGAACTCAAAACGAAACAGCATTTCCGCGCTCGGGCTGCGGCGATGCCCGCCCACCATATGCCGCACATGTACCTTGGCGGCTTCGTTCTCGGTCATATCAAACACCTGATAACCCTTAGCCTGCAGTTGAGTCACCAAATCCAGCCGATCCTCCTTGGACTTCACGCCAATGCCCACGTATACGTGCGCTTGATCCGCATCAGCGCATCGATAATTAAATTCCGTAATGGCGCGCTTGCCCAACGCTCGGCAGAACTTGAGAAAACTTCCCTTGGCCTCGTCGATGGTGACAGCTAGGACCGCTTCCCGAGATTCACCCACCTCCGCGCGTTCCGAGATGTGTCGAAGCCGGTCAAAGTTCACGTTCGCACCGCTGACGATTGATACCACATGCGACATGCCGGGATTCGCGTCGATGTAACGCTTCATGCCCGCGATGGCCAGAGCTCCCGCAGGCTCTGCAACACAGCGTGTATCCTCGAAAACGTCTTTGATGGCGGCGCATATTTCGTCAACGTTCACCACTACAACATCGTCTACATAGCGTTTGGCAATTTTGAACGTTTCTTTGCCGATTTGGGCCACGCTGACGCCATCGGCAAACAGATCTAGTTTTTCTATCGGCAAGCTAACGCGCCGCCCTGCTTTCATGGCAACGTCTAGGCAGTTAGAACCCTCGGCTTCGACACCGATAATCTTTGTCTTGGGGTGCAAGTACTTAACGTAGGCCGCAACACCAGCAACCAATCCTCCGCCCCCAACGGGAATGAATATCGCATCCAGCGGCTGACTGTGCTGATTAACAATTTCCATACCAATCGTGCCTTGACCGGCGATTACATCCACATCGTCGTATGGCGGTATGTAAATCAGACCCTCGGATTCGCATAGGTGCTTGGCATGCAAGGCAGCGTCGTCGTAATTGTCTCCATGCAGCACGACTTTGGCCCCGCGATCGCGAACCGCGTTGACCTTAATACTTGGCGTATTCAGACCCATGACGATAGTCGCGCGGATGCCAAGCTTCTGCGCAGAAATAGCAACACCTTGAGCATGATTACCCGCCGATGCGGTGATGACGCCAGTAGCCTTTTGCGCTTCGCTGAGTTGGGCCATTTTGTTGTAGGCGCCGCGAAGTTTGAAACTGTAAACAGACTGCATGTCTTCTCGCTTCAGGCTGACTTGCAGCCCTAGCCTCCGACTCAGCAGCGGAGCTGGCGAGAGCGGGCTCTCGACCGCTAGGTCATAGACCTTCGAGCCAAGAATTTTCTTTACATAATTTTCTAACATGCCAACAATTTCTCTATCGTTTTGGGAACGTAACCGGCCCATTCTATTTCACCCGCAGTCGAGGTGCTTTATCCGTCAATCTCAAGATCAACTTAAGCAGCATGCTGCTCAGGCCGCCCTTTCCTACATCGCGCCCAAGCTTGAGCGGAAAAGTGTTGTCGGCGTCGGCACCGGTTCAACTGCCAATTACTTCATTGATGAACTGGCTAAGATCAAACACACCTTCGACGCCGCTGTTGCATCCAGCGAGGAAACACACCGGCGACTCACCGCTCATGGCATTACTGTCGTGGATCTCAACGCGGCGCCACAGCTTGACGTCTATGTCGATGGCGCTGACGAGATTGATAAATCCTGCAGCATGATCAAGGGAGGAGGCGCAGCCCTCACCCGTGAAAAAATCGTGGCATCCGCTGCCGACGAATTCGTCTGCATCGCCGACAGTAGTAAGTTGGTCAATCAACTCGGCGCTTTCCCTTTGCCTATCGAGGTTATTCCCATGGCACGCAGCCTCGTCGCCCGAGCCTTGGTTGCATTAGGCGGCCATCCGATCTGGCGCGAAGGCGTCACGACGGATAACGGTAACCTCATCCTCGACGTTCATGGCTTTGCTATTGATCAACCTCTCAATCTTGAGCGGCAAATCAACGATATCGCCGGCGTCGTCTGCAACGGCATTTTCGCCCAACAGGCCGCCAATGTCGCGTTTTTGGCAAGCGATAGCGGCGTCACTGTCTTAAACCCGCTGCAGCAGGGGTAGTACACGCCCGCCAAGCAGCGCTTTCAGGCATCGGTCATCGGCAGCAATTTATCCGGGTTAAGAATTTGGTCCGGGTCAAACAGATTTTTCAATCCGCGCATGAGCGATATCTCTTCATCACTCCGGCTGTATCCAAGAAAATCTCGCTTCAGTAAGCCCACCCCGTGCTCGGCTGAGATACTGCCGCGTCGCGCCTGCACTAGCTCGAAAATCTTCGGGCTCATGGTGTGTCCGATATGAAAGAACTCTTCAAGTGATACAGATTCCGGACGCAGGATGTTCAGGTGTAAATTTCCATCACCAATATGCCCGTACCAGCACACTTCAAAATCCGGATATCCTTCGTCGACGTAACGATCCACATCGGCAAGAAACCCCGGCACTTCGCTGATGCGAACAGACAGGTCATTTTTGTATGGCGTATACGGCGCTAGGCTCTCAGATATCCCCTCACGCAACTGCCACAAAGCAGCTGCCTGAGCCTGAGATTGACTGATCACTCCGTCCACCAGCCAGCCTTCTTGCATACAGACGGAAAATGCTTCTTCGGCCTTATCCAGTTCGGATTCGTCAAACTCCAGCAAGGCGTAATTGTCGACTCGACTTGCTAGCGGGGCGGACAAATCCCTATGCTCCTGTACTTTTTGCAGCGCCAAGTCGGAGAAGAACTCAAAAGCCGACAGTGTTAGCTTGTCACTGAACGCATGCAGGATATCCAGCAGATTCGCTACCGACGGTACGCCGACAACCATCACGGTCTGCGGCTGGGGCTGGGGGGCCAGATGCATATCCAACTCTCCAATCAGGCCCAGTGTCCCTTCAGAGCCAATCATCAAATGGCGGAAATCGTAACCTGTCGCGTTTTTGATTAGCCCTGCATTACAGTCGAGCAAAGCACCGGAACCTGTGACAACCTTCATGCCGGCGACCCAATCCCGTGTCAGACCGTAGCGAATGACTTTAATTCCGCCCGCGTTGGTGGCTACGTTGCCACCGATTTGGGAGGAACCAGAAGAGGCGAAGTCCACCGGATAGTACAGTCCTTGTTCCTCAGCGAAGGCCTGAAGATTCGCCGTTATAACGCCCGGTTGGCAGGTTACGATCCGATCCTTGGCGGAAAAATCCAAAATTTTGTTCATGCGGTCAAAGGAAACGACGATTTCACCTTGGCTCGCAACAGCACCACCCGACAATCCCGTGCGCCCTCCTGAAGGTACAAGCTTGCGCTGATGGGATCTTGCATAGGCAACAAGGTCTTGCAGTTGATCAAGACTCTCGGGAAATACCACAGCGCTTGGGGCGACGACAAAACCGTTGGTCCAATCCTTGCCCCAGATCTGCAGGCTTTCCGGATCTTCTTTGATCTGCTGAGGTGCCAGTACACGGGTTAGCAAGGCGCTAGAGGCCATGGGTCTCTCCACAGTAAGTTGTCCAATCACAGGCCTGATCCAGCCGCTGCCAAATAGCTGCCTGAATGTCTGGTGTTTCATTCACTAGGTGATGTCGGGCGGGCGGGATGATCTGAATCTGACCTCTAGGGTAGATGCGCTCCAGCACCGGCAAATTGTGCCGATAGCTCACGGTGCGGTCGCCGAAGCCCTGAATGATTTTGGGCTCCAAAAAAGAAGGCGCAGACGCCTCGAAGCGGCTAAACCAATTGACCATGGCATTCACCCACGCTACCGGCAGCGTCTGAGCTTGCAGCGGGTCGCAGCTCAGCAAAGCGACGAATTCTGGATTATCAATGTTCGTCGCAATGTCTCGCGGGCGGGACTCCACCAAGCGCTTGGCTAGCTCAAATACCCAACGCATGACCACCCAAGCGTAGGGCCTCACCAGCGGTGCAAGCAACACCATTTCCCCTGTCGGCCGATTGTGTTCCGTCAGTTGCTGCTGCTGCCAATATTCCATGGTCAAAGCACCACCCATACTTTGACCAAACCAATGCAGTGGCAGATCGTCTGACAGGCGTTTGGTCAATTTGTGCACGACCTCAACGACCTGAATGTAGCACTGGAAATCGCTGATCGTCGCCTGCGGTCCGGTAGACAGGCCATGCCCGATTTGATCAAACCCGACCACCGCGATATTACGCTGCAATAGCTGGGCGACCAGATGCCCATACAGGCCCATATGATCGTAGTAGCCGTGACACACCAGTGCCCACGCATCGGGCTTATTTCCGGCGGGCCTAAAAGTCTGCATAAAGACCCGCTCCTGACCGACTGCAGCCAAACCGTAGGAACGAGTCGCGCCAATTTTCTCAAAATCCAGACTGTAAAACGTGTTGTATTGCTCAAACAGACTCGGATCGATCTCGCACCAAGAGCTTTCGTCTACCGGCGGCGCGGCCAATCCATGGATCAAGGCGGCGTCATCAAAAACACATTGTCCGCGTTTGGCTAACTCGATCACGTCATCACCCTAGGCAATCAGTGGCTTCAAATCACCCGCGGCGTAATGCGTAAACATGGCTTCAAGTGACTTCGCTTTGATTTTATCGGCATGACCCGCTGTACCGAACGCTTCATAGCGCGCCACAACAACGTCTTTCATGGCTTGCTGAGATACCGCCAAATACTTGCGGGGATCAAACTCGCTCGGGTTGCCCGCTAAGAACTTTCGAATCGAGGCCGTCGAAGCCAAGCGCAAGTCCGTATCGATGTTCACCTTTCGCACACCGTGCTTGATGCCTTGCTGAATTTCTTCCACCGGCACACCGTAGGTTTCCGCAATCTCACCGCCGTAGGCATTAATTTCCTGCAGCAGTTCTTGCGGCACGGACGAACTGCCGTGCATCACCAGATGTGTATTGGGCAGTCGCTGATGAATGGCCTTAATACGGTCGATGGCCAGAATATCTCCAGAGGGTGGTCGGCTGAACTTGTATGCTCCGTGCGAGGTGCCAATGGCGATTGCCAATGCATCCACCTCGGTTTTCGCAACAAAATCCGCTGCCTCCTCCGGATCCGTCAGAAGCTGATCCATGTTCAATACGCCCTCCGCACCAACACCGTCTTCTTCTCCAGCGGTGCCGGTTTCAAGAGAGCCCAAGCAGCCAAGCTCTCCCTCAACAGAAACGCCACAGGCGTGAGCCATTTCCACTACTCGACGCGTCACAGCAACGTTGTACTCATAATCTGCCGGTGTTTTTTGATCCTCCAACAAGGAGCCGTCCATCATCACCGAGGTGAAACCGATCTGCATGGAACGCTGGCAAACGTCGGCCGATGCACCGTGGTCTTGATGCATAACCACCGGTATGTGTGGGAACTCCTCCACTGCCGCGAGTATCAAATGACGCAAGAAATTGGGGCCCGCGTACTTGCGTGCGCCGGCAGAGGCCTGCACGATTACTGGGCTGTTGGTTTCATCAGCCCCTTCCATGATGGCGCGCATCTGTTCTAAGTTGTTTACGTTAAAGGCTGGCACGCCGTAGTCGTTCTCTGCCGCATGATCCAAAAGCTGGCGCATACTGATAAGAGCCATAGTCGTTCTCCGCTAAATTTTATCGTTCCACATTACATTCGCTTCAGTGTTGATGCCGTTACAGCGCACTGCTTCGCTCACTCAAGACAGCAACGGCAGGCAAGGTCTTGCCCTCAACCAACTCTAAAAATGCACCGCCTCCGGTTGAGATATAGGACAGGCCATCCGCCAACCCGTACTGCTCGACCGCTGCTAACGTGTCGCCACCGCCGGCAATCGAAAAGGCATCACTAGCCGCGATAGCCTCGCCAATCGCCTTCGTTCCCTGACCAAACTGCGGAAATTCAAATACCCCGACGGGCCCGTTCCACATAATCGTTTGGGCATCCATTAGGCTGTCCGCCCAAGCTCGCGCGGTCACGGGGCCAATATCTAAAATCATCTCATCTGCCTGAACGGCGTCTATGGCTTTTACGACACCGACCGCATTGGCAGCAAAAGCCTTGGCGACCATGACATCAACAGGAATCGGAATGTCCACCTGCTCGGCAATTTGCCGCGCGGCACTCACCAGATCTGGCTCGTGTAGCGAACTGCCTACTTCATAGCCTGCCGCTGCGATAAACGTATTGGCAATCCCGCCTCCGACGATGATGCGATCAGCGATGGATGCTAAAGACCCTAGCACTTCTAATTTTGTTGATACCTTGGCGCCGCCGATGATGGCGACCATCGGTGTCGCAGGACTTGCTAATGCTTGCTGAAAGGCTTTGAGTTCCGCGTCGAGCAGCAGTCCCGCGCATACCCTTGGCGCGTACTTCGCGACGCCATGCGTGGACGCTTGCGCCCGATGGGCGGTACCAAACGCGTCCATGACAAATACATCGCAAACCGCAGCCATACGTCGCGCTAATGACTCATCGTCAGCTTTTTCTCCGCGCAAAAAACGAACGTTTTCCAGCAGGGCCACCTGCCCTGCTTGCACCTTGCTGCAATCCTCCAGTCCGGATAACAGCGCTACCGGCGCATCCAGTAATTCACCCAATCGACCGGCCACCGGCGCCAAAGACGCCGACGCATCGAAACTGTCTTCCTTGGGACGGCCCAAATGCGACATTACCACCACACTGGCACCCTGACGGAGCGCGGCCTCAATGGTGGGGAGTGATGCCCTGATACGGGTGTCGCTCGTCACCCTACCGTCGCTGAGCGGCACATTGAGATCCGCACGAATCAATACGCGCTTGCCCGACAACACCAATTCCGACATTGACGTTATGTGAGGTATGTTCATTGCCTGAGGTGTTCCTAAGTGTTTGTTGCTTGCGCGGGCCTACCCAAGCATCTTATGAGCTGCCCATCACAGCCAGAGCTTGCGCAACAACCCGATCGGTTGTCATGCCCATCGCCTCCAGAGCTTGCTGCCCGGGCGCTGAAAGGCCGAAGCGATCTATACCCACTACTGCACCATCCAGACCAACATACTTAAACCACGTGTCGGGATGACCCGCCTCGACGGCCACACGGGCGCGCAGGTCTGGCGGCAAAACCGAGGCTTGATAGGCCGCGTCTTGAGCAGCAAATACTTCAACACATGGCATCGAAACCACCCGGGCAGCGATACCCTGTTCGGCCAAAACACCGGCTGCTTCGAGGGTAAGCGATACTTCCGAGCCCGTCGCAATAAGCACAACTTGCGGCGTTTGAACCGGTTCATGCAGCACGTAACCGCCACGCGCTACGTTCGCGAAGGCCTCTTCCGAACGTGCCTGAGCAATGGTCTTTTGGCGCGTAAATACCAGAGCCGTTGGGTTCGTCTTGCTTGCCACGGCCGATTTCCACGCGATGGCTGTTTCAACGGTATCGCAGGGACGCCATGTCGCAAGATTGGGTGTCGTGCGGAGGTTAGCCAACTGCTCTACCGGTTGGTGCGTTGGGCCATCTTCACCAACGGCAACCGAGTCGTGGGTGTAGACAAATATGTTTGGCAATTGCATCAATGCAGCTAGGCGCACCGCATTGCGGGCGTACTCCATAAAGATCAGGAATGTTCCTGTAAACGGTCGGTAACCACCGTGCAACTGCATACCGTTGCTGATCGCTGTCATGCCAAATTCCCGGACGCCGAAGCTCATGTACTGATCGTCTCGAGCATTGCTCCAGCGGGTGTTGTTCGAGCCTGTCAGGTCCGCAGATCCACCAAACAACTCCGGCACACCCTGAGCAACGGCACCGAGAGCCGCTTGAGACGACTTGCGGGTTTCTAGATCTAGCGGATTCGCCTGTTGCTCCCTCGCAAAGGAGTCAATGGCTCGCTCCCAGCCGCTTGGCAGTTCGCCCTGCATCCGCCGCACAAGTTCGGCGGCTCGATCAGGGTTTTTCTGCTGGTAGGCTTCCATCGACGCCTGCCAATCTCGTTGCGCCTGAGCGCCGGCTTCGCGTTGATCCCAAGCCTGCTGAATATCCACCGGAATTTCCCAAGCGGGTGCCGTCCAGCCTAACTCCGCCTTGGTTAGCGCGACTTCTTCTTCGCCCAATGCTGCGCCGTGAACACCGGCAGTACCGCGCTTATTAGGGGAGCCAAAGCCAATGACGGTTTTGCAGCACACCAAGGTAGGACGACCGTCTGATTCCACCGCGTTCTTCAGCGCGTCGCTGATTTCCTGAGCATCATGCCCATTAACGTTTCGAATCACTCGCCAGCCATAGGCTTCAAAACGTGCCGGCACATCTTCATTGAACCACTCGTCAACCTCGCCATCTATCGAAATGCCGTTATCGTCATACAAACAAATCAGCTTCGACAGACCAAGTGTCCCGGCCAATGAAGCAGCCTCGTGCGAAATGCCTTCCATCAGGCAGCCGTCTCCTGCAATCACCCAGGTTCGGTGATCTACCACGGCGTTATCCTCGGTATTAAATTCTGCGGCGAGCTTTTGCTCTGCCAGCGCCATACCTACCGACATTGCGAACCCTTGGCCTAGCGGCCCAGTTGTCGTTTCAACACCAGGACACTCGCCAAATTCCGGATGCCCGGCAGTCTTTGCGTGAAGCTGCCGAAAATCTTTGAGGTCTTGCAGGCTGACCTCATAGCCGGTGAGGTGCAGCAGTGCATACAGCAACATGGAACCATGGCCGTTCGAGAGCACAAACCTGTCTCGGTCGAACCAGTTCGGGTCACTCGGGTTATGCTTCAGAAAATCTCGCCAAAGCACTTCAGCGACGTCTGCCAGACCCATGGGAGCTCCGGGGTGACCGCTACTCGCTGCCTGAACAGCGTCCATTGCCAAAACTCTGACGGCGTTGGCGTTTTCAAATCGTGTGGGCATAGACCTTCTCTTCGGGGTGAGGGACCATTGTCCTTGTTTTGCGGTCCTTGCTGCAAACATTCTGCAAACTAAATCAAAATTAAGTCACTTAACCCCGCAAATGATATCCAGTAGCATCGCTGCCTCGATAACTTGCCCTCGCCAGGGGGTCTCGGAGCCAATATGTCCAACCAGTCACTATTCACGTCTGAATCTGTCTCTGAGGGTCATCCTGACAAGGTGGCGGATCAGATATCTGATGCAGTAGTCGACGCCATGCTAGCCCAAGACAGTGAGTCACGGGTTGCCTGCGAAACCATGATCAAAACCGGCATCGTGATCTTGGCCGGTGAAATCCGCAGCGATGCTGTGGTGGATTTCGACAAACTTACCCGGGCGGTCATTGAGCGCATTGGTTACAACGGTCCAGAGATCGGCTTTGACCCGGAAGCCTGCACAGTTGTCAACGCGCTGGGACAGCAGAGTTCGGACATTGCCATGGGGGTGGACGAGTCCAATGACCACGAGCAGGGAGCTGGCGATCAAGGGCTTATGTTTGGTTACGCCACTAATGAAACCGATGTGCTGATGCCAGCGCCCATCGTGTATTCCCATCGACTGGTGGAACAGCAGGCCAAGGCGCGCCGCAGCAGCCTGTCGTTTCTGCGACCCGATGCGAAGAGCCAGCTTACCTTTCGTTACGACGAGGCGGGCAAGCCCGTTGGTATTGATGCGGTTGTTCTGTCGACCCAGCATTCTCCTGATGTGGATCAGGCCACCCTGCGCGAAGCGGTGATGGAAGAAATCATCAAGCCTGTGCTGCCAGCCAACTGGATATCCAGTGAAACCCAGTTTCACATTAACCCCACCGGCCAATTCATTATTGGCGGCCCGGTTGGGGATTGCGGATTAACCGGGCGCAAAATCATTGTCGATACCTATGGCGGCATGGCGCGGCATGGTGGTGGCGCCTTTTCTGGCAAAGACCCCTCCAAGGTAGATCGGTCTGCGGCTTATGCAGGTCGCTATGTCGCCAAAAATATCGTTGCAGCAGGCCTTGCCGAACGCTGCGAAATTCAGGTGAGTTACGCCATTGGCGTTGCCGAACCTACCTCCATCAGCGTGGATACCTATGGCACAGGTAAAATTGGCGACAACGAAATTATTCAACTTGTCCGTGAACACTTTGATTTGAGACCAAAGGGACTTATCGCGATGCTGGACCTCAAACGCCCCATATATCAGCAAACTGCCGCATACGGACACTTTGGTCGCAGCGGCGAAGACTTCACTTGGGAAAGCACGGACAAAGCTGACGTATTGGCGGCAGCTTTCTCTTAACGGCAGGAACTCGTCGAGATGGGTTCCTAGGAATCCATCATGAGCCATGCAGACAACTCCGCGATTCGCTCATCTTTGAGCTTTGAACTTTTCCCTCCCAAGGATGAGGCCGGTATCGACCGGCTGATCAGCGGCACGGTGACACGGCTCGCGGCATTCCGCCCTGATTACTTCTCCGTTACCTTCGGTGCCGGAGGCGCTACCCGAGAGGGCACACAAGCCTTGGTGGAAAAACTCGTTCGTTCGGGAACCAAGGCGGTTCCGCATCTTTCGGCCGCGGGCAGTACCAACGCGGAAGTCGACCGCCTGGTTGAACGCTATCGCAACCTAGGGGTTCAGCAAATCCTCTGCCTGCGGGGCGACCGACCTTCCAGCGGCGACCATCGCACCGTCTTTGCGAAAGATCTCGTCGAGCAGCTGCACCAACGCTTTCCCGGCCAATTCGAGTTGAGCGTCGCCGCCTACCCCGAGATACACCCTGATTCCGCGTCAGCGGAAGAGGATATTCACTACTTCGCAGCCAAGGTTCAGTCTGGGGCAAGCTCCGCGATCACTCAGTATTTTTATTCGCCTGATGCCTACGAGTACTTTATGGAGCGCTGTGCAAAGGCAGGCGTTCAAATACCCATTCATGCAGGCGTTATGCCCATAACGAACATCGATTCGCTGCAGCAATTTAGCGCCAAAGCCGGTGCTGACATTCCGCGCTGGCTGAGAAAGTCGGCGGCGAGTTTTGCCGAAGATGACGAGGGCTTAAGATCCTTCGGTGTGGAAGTAGTCACCAAGCTGTGCGAGAAATTACTGCAAATGGGAGCACCTGGGCTACACTTTTACACCTTGAATCGATGGGGGGCGAGCAGCCAAATTTGTCGTAATTTGGGGTTCCCCGAGCACTAGGAAATCCGTTGACGTGTCACGTTTGAATCGTTTTTACATTGCAGGAGCGCATAGCACGGGCGACGTTCTGCAGTTGGATGCCGAACGATCAAACTATCTGTGCCGTGTGCTGCGGATGAGCGAAGGCGATGAACTGGACATCTTCGACGGAGTAGGTGGTTTGTACCGCTGCAGGTTATGTCACGCCCATCAGCGCCGCGCCAAAATTGAGGTGGTTGAAGGCCACCCCCCGGTGCCCAGACCCGCAAACGCGCCTTCGCTAGCCATCGCCTTGCTGAAGGGGCAGGCCATGGATCGAGCGATTCAACAGGCAACCGAACTCGGCATACAAGGCATTTGGCTGCTGCAAGGAGCACGCAGCAACTTGGCCCTAAAGCAAGATCGCCTGGCACAAAAAATCGACCATTGGCAGCGCATCATCGCTTCGGCCAGCGAGCAGTGCGGTCAGCTCTGGCTACCAAACCTTTACCGGCCGCTCACCGTTGAAGCCTGTTTAGAGCAACAGCCCGATCATGTTGAGCCTATCGTATTCGAGCCAACGGGTGACGCTCTGCCACCAAGTTTAGACGCGAAAAATCCGCTGGTCTTTGTTGGCCCGGAGGGCGGGTGGAACGACGCAGAGAAACAGCTGTTCCGAAGCAAACATATCGCAACGTATCGATTAGGCCATACCATTGTCCGGGCCGAAACTATGTCAGCGGTTGGACTTGCCTTAGTGCAGCAGGCCCGCGGCTGGCCAAGCTAATCGGGCAGCCTTTGCTGCAGTTCCTTTACAGTTTGGCTAAGCGTATCTAGGCAAGCAGACAAAGACGAGTCGGCTGGATTATTTGCCACCTCCTCGCGGACCCTGATCAATAAGCTAGGCAGCATATCAAGCACCGCGGCGAGCTGGGTTGTCGCCTCTATCGCTTGGGAGTCAGCGTCAGCAGTCAAGTCAAACTCCCCTCCAGAGGCCAACACGTCTGCTCGCTCAATCACCCGCTCATAGGACAAGTCATCAATTTGCGACGGTCTCGGCGCGTCCCCGTTCGCCGTGGGAGCGGTGAGATCTCTCAGCAACATCTTGGCATCCGTTAGCACTTGGTAATGATCCCGATCGATCTCCAAGGTTCCGTCGATCAACCGATCCAAGAGGTTGTTTTGGGCTCCGCAAATTTCCACGACATCAGTCCAATTATGCGTGGCAGCGTAGTCGTACACCCGCTGGAATACACCGCGCATGTCAGCCACTTCGCTGGTTTGATCCAGATCATCCAGCAGTTGGGTCCAGTGCTCTGATTTTTCGGGCGGCGGTCCATCGAGCTCAATCAACAAGCGCGTCAGCGCAACACGCAACGGTTCAAGTGCCGGCAAAGCAGCTTGTGCAGCGTCACTGCCCTGCTGATCCAGCGCCTTCAGATATCTCCCAGCATCTCTCAAGAGTGCGAAGCTTTCCGTATTCAAGGCGGCGTCACCCTTGCGAATGGCTTCTAACCAACGCCAAAGCAAATGCCACGTGTTATCCGCCGCGTCCTTACGACTTAGCGCCCGAGCGACACCCCCCATCATCGCGACACCAGATGCGCGCTGCTCATTCATGATCGCTGCCAGCAGGCCGCGTTCAAAATCCTGTCGCAGAACTTGGATTTCTTTTGCTGATACGTGCATTGCGATGAACTGAAGGCCTTTTTGTCTCTCGATGTATCCGCTTAATCCCGCACCTGACTGGTACTCGGCTCAGGGTTTGATGCGCTAAGATTTTACATCCGCCAGCCGGTCAACTGCCATCGGATTTGCGTCGTTGGCATAACAATCGTTACCGTAGCGTTTTCCAACGCTGCGGACTGCTCCATGACTAAGATCGCTTTCCTGATGGACCCCATCGAATCCATCGCCATAAAAAAAGATTCAACACTCGCCATGATCCGCGCCGCACAGCTCCGAGGGCTCGAGGTCTACTACTTCCGCCAAGAAGATTTGATGATTCAGCAAACGCAGGTATGTGCCTACTTGAGCCGGCTGTCCCTTGTCGATCATTTCGCTGCTGAATTGGATCCAGCGAGCGTGCGCGGTGGCGCCGATCCCTGGTTCAATCTCGAAGCAGGCAAGCTGCAGCCACTGTCCAGCATGGACATCGTCATGATGCGCAAGGACCCGCCTTTTGACATGGAATACATATACACCACCTATTTACTGGAGCGCGCTGAAGCAGATGGGGTTCGAGTGGTGAATAGCCCTAGATCACTGCGCGACTGCAACGAAAAACTCTTCGCGACAACATTTCCGCAGTGCTGTCCGCCACTCGTGGTCAGTCGGCGAATGGATGTGCTCAAAGCCTTTCACCAAGAACACAAAAACGTCGTGTTCAAAAAACTGGATGGCATGGGTGGTGCCTCAATCTTCCGCGTCATGGAAGCAGACCCCAACTTGTCAGTCGTTTTAGAGACCCTGACGAACAGCGGGCAGGAACAAATCATGGGACAGGTCTATTTGCCGGAAATCGTTGATGGCGATAAGCGTATTTTGATCATCAACGGAACGCCCGTGCCCTATGCCTTGGCACGCATTCCCTCCGCTGGGGAAACTCGCGGCAATCTGGCGGCAGGCGGACGCGGCGAGGGTCGCCCTCTGACTGACCGCGATCGCTGGATCGCCGAGCAAGTGGGTCCGGAATTGGTCAAACGCGGTCTGAACTTTGTCGGTATTGATGTGATCGGTGACTACCTCACTGAAATCAACGTCACTTGCCCCACCTGCATTCGAGAGCTGGATGCGCAATTTGGTTTAGACATCGCGGGTGATCTGATTGAGTCTTTGCTGACCTGAAGCGCTAAACCGCTGGGGCTGTCAATGCAGATGAGCATGGAAAGGCTGTATTTCACTGGAGTGCTGGCACTGGGCGTGCACGCGGTCGTGTTGCTCGGATTCAACATTTCACGCCAGCCAACCGTTTCGGTATCGCCGCCCCTTGCCATCGCTCTACAACGCGCCGGCGATGCCCAGACCATAGATGGCAGCAAGACAGCTGCCGATGCACGTCCGATGACAGAGGTAGAGGCGACTCAGCAGTCCGCCGAGCCCCTTCAAGAAAAATCAATGCAAAATCCCCCCGAGCAGGAAAAAACCAGTCCCGAACGAGGACTTGTTCCAGCATCGCCCGAGTCGGTTAGCGTGAGGAAACCAGAGCTTGATCGAGAGAGTGCGATCCAGCAAATCCTGCGCCTTGACCAGCAGGCCGAGCAGAAACTCGGCGACAGTCGCACGCGATATCTGACAAACGTCGGCACTCTAAACACTGACGAGGCGGCCTATTTGGCCATGTGGAGACGCAAGTGTGAGCGTATAGGCAGTAACAACTACCCTCCGGGCAACCTGCAGGGAGAGCTGACGATGCGGGTTGTCATACACCACAGCGGCAAATTGCTCGAAGTCGCTTTACTCCGCTCGTCCGGCCATCCGATACTTGACGAGGCTGCCTTGGCAACAGTGCGTCAAGCCGCGCCATATCAGCCCTTCAACGTGGCCATGCGCAAGCGTTATGATCGACTATCGTTCACGCGTACTTGGCGATTCAGTCGCCGCGGCGCCTTAATAAATTAGGGTGACTCCAAATTTCGGAACATCATGAACTTGACCAATCATTTTCTGCTAGCCCTTCCGAGCCTCCACCAAGACTATTTCGCGGCCACGCTTACCTACATTTGCGAACACGGCGATGACGGAGCCATGGGCTTGGTCGTGAACCGACCGTCAGATATCTCAGTGTTGGAGCTTTTGAATGAGTTGAATCTGAGTCCAAAGCGACACTGGGTGGATCATCCGGTGATTGCTGGAGGCCCGGTATCCACCGATCGCGGGTTTATGCTTTATGCCGGCGACGATGCATACGAAGCATCGCTTACGGTGACCGAGGGTGTGCATCTCACGAGTACCCTTGCGTCTCTGCGCGCGGTGGCCAACGACGAAGGACCAGAGCAATTCATGATTGCTTTGGGCTACGCCGGATGGCAGGGCGGGCAGCTAGAAAGTGAAATTGCCCGCAACGTCTGGCTGACTGTGGAGGCCGACCCAAGCGTTTTATTCGATCAGCCCTTTGAGCGCAGGCTCGACGCAGCCGCCGGACTGCTGGGGGTTGACCTCAGCTTGGTCGCCCCTGACGCAGGCCACAGTTAATGAAGGACGGCTTCGTGCTCGGCATAGATTTTGGTCTCAAACACATTGGCATCGCCGTCGGACAAACCGTGACTCAAACCGCCAATGGTTTGACGACGATCCGGGCGAAGAACGGCAAACCCAACTGGTCCGAATTCGAGCAACTGCTTCAACAGCATCAACCCCTTGCCGTGGTCGTGGGTCTGCCCCTGAACATGGATGGCACATGTTCCGACATGTCCGACCGAGCCACGACATTTGCTGAGACACTTGCCATGCGCTTCCCAACACCAGTCTTCATGGCAGATGAACGCCTCACATCTTGGGCAGTGCGAGACGACGCGGACTCTGAGGGTCAGGATATCCATACCCGCTCAGCGTGCCTGATCGCCCAGACCTTCCTTGCCGATCCAGCACACTGCACTCCGGTCGATTCATATGGTCACAGCAAGACATAGTTCATGTCAGAACCTCTAAACCAATCTATCCGGGCGCGACTTGATTCATTAAACGAGCGCATTCAGCGTGCCTGTAATAACAGCGGTCGAGATCGGCAGGATGTGACTTTAATCGGTGTCAGCAAAACCAAACCGGCAGAGGATGTGGCAGAGGCCCATCGTCTGGGACTGACAAACTTTGGCGAAAACTACTTACAAGAAGCCGTGCGGAAAATTGATGAACTGCAGGAACTCAACGCACAATGGCACTACATCGGCGCAATCCAATCCAATAAAACGAAGGATGTCGCCAAACACTTCGATTGGGTGCATACCGTCGATCGCGTAAAAATTGGTCAACGGCTAGGTTCACAGTGCCCCGAAGGGAAAATTCTTCAGGTACTGGTCCAAGTCAACATCGACGCCGATCCCAAAAAGAGCGGATGCCCTGCATCGCAGACACCTGCCTTGGTTGAAGAACTCATGCGGCTGCCTTGCCTCGAGGTTCGTGGCTTAATGGCCATTCTCAGTCAATCGTCAGATCCTAGGGCCAGCTATGAAAGCGTGGCACAATTACACCGTGACATCAGATCCGGCCTAAAACCGGAACGGCAGCAAAAGTGGGACTCCCTGTCCATGGGCATGACCGGGGACATGGAACACGCCATTGCTGCCGGAGCAACGCATATTCGAATAGGTACGGCTCTTTTTGGTGACCGTTCCTGAACGGTTTTTGGGAAATACAGCGATGACCATTGCATTTATCGGTGCAGGAAATATGGCAGGCAGCCTCATTCGCGGCCTGCAAGCCAGCGGCACGCCTGCGGACCACATTATCGCCGCTGACCCTGCCCAGGGTCAGCTAAACTCCTTGGTTAATTTGGGTATCAAAACAACCTCTGACAATGCCGTCGCCGTCAACGCCGCGGATATCGTCGTTCTTGCCATCAAGCCCCAAATCACGGGTGACGTTCTTCAACATCTCCCACCGTTGAAGCGGAAACAATTGGTTATTTCTATCGTGGCCGGCATCGACATGCGCAGCCTTCAGGATTGGCTGCCGAATGAGCAACCCATCGTACGCTGTATGCCGAATACTCCGGCTCTGCTTGGTGCTGGCATTACTGGGTTGTTCGCGAATTCCTCAGTCAGCGACGCCCAAAGAGAGCAGGCCCAAAACATTCTCAATGGTGTCGGCAGCAGCGTATGGGTTGCCGAAGAAAGCCAACTTGACGCAGTGACTGCAGTCTCTGGCAGCGGTCCTGCTTACTACTTTTTACTGATGGAAAGTATGGTTGCCAGCGCACAAACCTTGGGCCTTGACGCAGCAACCAGCCGAAAGCTGGTCGTGGAGACCGCTCGCGGCGCCGCGCTGATGGCCTGCGAGCCGGATGCCGACCCGGCCACGTTGAGACAAAATGTGACATCGCCCGGCGGCACGACGGAGGCAGCACTCAACGTCATGCATGAGCAGCAATTGGCTGCAACCGTAGAGAAAGCCTTGAGAGCGGCCAAAAATCGCGCCGAGACATTGGCGCTGGAATTTGGGAGCGAAGCATGAACTCGTCTCTTTACATGATCGTAGACCTGATTTTTCGGCTGGCGACTCTGTTGTTTTTAGTGCGATTCCTACTTCAGGCGTGCGCGGCTGACTTCTATAACCCCATCAGTCAAGCCATCGTCAAGGGTAGCGACGGAATCGCCGCACCGCTGCGCCGGCTGTTACCGAAGACCGGGCGCTTTGATTTGGCATCGCTGCTGTTGGCGTGGCTTATGGGCATCGTTTTTGTTGCGCTCATCACGATGGGCAGCTTGGGTATCATTCAGTATTTGGTCACTGGATTCGTTCGCCTGCTTTCAATCTTGATAGATTTCTATTGGTGGTCCACCCTGCTGCTGGTGATCGCCAGTTTTATCAGCCAAGGCAATTACCATCCGGCGCTGTCTTTACTCGAGGAATTACTTGCCCCCCTGATGACGCCGTTGAGAAACATCCTGCCGACCGCGGGTCCGCTCGATTTTTCGCCCATGGTCTTGATCTTGCTGTTATCCATCGTGCAGCAGTCGCTGCCACGGGCTTATGGGCTGGCGTGAGCAAATGAAATCCGCAGCAGGATCCGTCGGTATTGTAAGTCCGCAACGCTTCCAAAGCGTGGCGCCCTTAGTCCTGCAAAACGGCAGCGTGCTCGATACGTACGAATTGGTGTACGAAACCTATGGCGAATTAAATGGCGAAAAGTCCAACGCGCTGTTGATCTGTCACGCGCTGTCCGGTCATCACCACGCAGCAGGATTGCATCAAGAGGATGACGCAAAACCAGGCTGGTGGGACGCCTGTATCGGCCCGGGCAAGGCCATCGACACAGATGCTTTCTTCGTCGTAAGCGTTAACAACTTGGGCGGTTGTCATGGCAGTACTGGCCCCCGCAGCGTCAACCCGAGCACGGGTAAACCGTATGGACCCGACTTTCCCAACGTTGTCGTCAAAGATTGGGTGAATACCCAAGCCGCACTTGCCGACCATTTGGGCATCGAGGTTTTTGCCGCCGTCGTTGGCGGCAGCCTGGGCGGTATGCAAGCGCTGCAGTGGTCTATCGACTATCCCGACCGCTTGCGCGCCTGTGTCGCCATCGCCTCGGCAGCTAAGTTATCCGCGCAAAACATCGCGTTCAATGAAATTGCGCGACAGGCCATTGCCAGCGACCAAGACTTTAACGAAGGCCGTTACTTTGAGGCCGACAAAAACCCGGATCGGGGACTGGGCCTTGCACGAATGATCGGACACGTGACGTATCTTTCTGACGACGGCATGGGAACCAAATTTGGCCGAGAAGTTAAGTCAGGAGATTTCGATGCAGGAGACGACGTCGAATTTCAGGTTGAGAGCTATCTGAACTATCAGGGCCGAGCCTTCACCCAGTATTTTGATGCGAACACGTATCTGCTGATGACCAAGGCGTTGGATCACTTCGACCCCGCTCGGGAAACCAGCGGCGATTTGGTTTCAGCATTTCAACGAGCAACCTGTAAATATCTGATTTTGTCGTTCAGCACGGACTGGCGCTTTTCTGCCGCGCGCTCGCAGGAAATTGTCGATGCCTTGGTGCGAGCAAAAAAGAATGTCGCCAGCGCTGTAATCGAATCCGAACACGGGCACGACTCCTTTTTGTTGCCCATCGCGCGATATACCGATGCCCTCAAAACGTTCTTGCACCAGTCACTGGTAAATCAACAAGGTGGTTGCGAATGACCTTGCGCGGTGACTTGGCCCTTATTTCTAAGCTCATCAATGCAAACGCCCGAGTGCTCGACCTTGGGTGCGGCACAGGCGATTTGCTGGCCAACCTGCAGGCAGAGAAAAACGTCAACGGTTACGGTTTGGACAAAGATCCAGCAAACATTCAGGTGTGCTTGAGTAAGGGCGTGAACGTGATCGAACAAGACCTCGATGCCGGCATCGCCAACTTTGCCGATGACAATTTCGACATGGTCGTGATGACCGATGCCTTACAAGCGGTTAGGGACCCGAGAGGCTTGCTCCGGGAGATGCTGCGCATCGGCGAAGAATGTGTCGTCACGTTCCCCAATTTCGGTCATTGGCGCTGCCGGGCTCAGCTTGGTTTAAAAGGGCACATGCCCGTATCCAAGCATTTGCCCCATAACTGGCACAACACGCCCAATATCCATCTGTGCACGACTCAAGATTTCGAACGCCTATGCCTCGAAGAGAATTTCCGCATCATCCAGCGTCGAGTGGTAAATACCCAATACCGCGAACACTGGTCCATCACACTGGCGCCAAATTTAATGGCCAGTCACGCCTTCTACCGCTTAGGGAGACCATTGTGAAAACGTTATTTCGACATGTAGGCAAGGCAGGCACGTGGGTGTTCGCACTAGCCCTACTGCTAGCCGTTCAACCCGTTTATGCCCAGCAGATGCAGCGCTTTGGGGACTACGAGCTGCACTACATTGTGATTCCAACCACGACGCTGAAACCAGAGATTGCCGCTCGATATGACATTTCTCGAGGAAAGGACCGCGCGCTATGCAATATTTCTGTGATTGATAAAAACGGCGCTGGCGTTAAAGCCGCTCTGGAAGGCTCCAGTCAAAATTTGCTGGGCCAGCGTCAGGGGCTCACGTTTACAGAAGTCGTGGATGGCGAAGCCATTTATTATCTTGCGACGATCCGTCACGCCAATGAAGAAGTTCATCGAATCAATGTCGACGCACAGGTCGCTGGGACTCCGACTTCTAGGGGCGCCAGCACGACGTTGAAGCTTACGCAAAAGCTGTACTGGTCAGAGTAATGGATTTGCTCCTCGCCACTCGCAACCAGGGCAAAATTGACGAAATGCGCCCTATGCTGGCGGGTGTCGGCTTCAATCTTGTTAACCAATCCGAAACCGACATTCCCAGCCCGGTAGAAGATGGTGCTACCTTTGTTGAGAACGCGTTGATCAAAGCCCGAGCCGTATCCGCCGCTACAGGACTGCCCAGTATCGCAGACGACAGCGGGCTGGTCGTTTCTGCCTTGGACGGAGCGCCGGGCATTTTCAGCGCGCGCTATGCTGGCGAGAGGGCGAGCGACGCCGACAACAATGCGCGACTGCTCAGTGAGCTTGCGTCTCACGCTGATCGTGACGCCTACTTTTTTTGCTGCATGGTTTTCTTGCGATCCGCACAGGACCCGACACCCTTGATAGCTACCGGTCAATGGCATGGCGAAATCTTGACGGAGCCCAGAGGAGACGGAGGCTTTGGTTACGATCCGCTGTTCTGGGTACCGGAACTGAAAAAAAGTGCGGCTGAACTGGGCAAAGCAGAAAAGAACGCCATCAGTCACCGCGGCCAAGCCTGCGCTGGAATGCTGCAATCGCTCAACGCACAGTCTGTCACTTCGACTCCCTGACCCAATGCTCATCGACCCAAGAACGGACAGTCGTGCACTGGGACTTTACGTGCATTTCCCATGGTGCATCAAAAAATGCCCCTACTGCGATTTCAACTCACATCCACTAAAAGAAAGCACGGACCAAGGCGCTTATCTGGATGCCTTGCTGTCAGACTGGCAGCACCAATACGAACTTTTGGGAGAGGGTAGGTTAGCCGGGACGCCCTTGGGAAATTTCACGTCCATTTTTTTCGGCGGCGGCACGCCAAGCTTGTTCAAGCCCGACTATCTGCATGCTCTCATGAACGAGATTCCAAGCCTAGGCGCCGAGACCACCTTGGAAGTAAATCCCGGAAGCGCCGAGTATTTCAGTTTCGAAGACTATAAAGCTGCTGGTATCAACCGACTGTCCATTGGTGCTCAAAGCTTTTCCAATGCTCAGCTTGCCGCCTTGGGGAGAGTGCATCAAATGCAGGAAACCCTACAGGCGTTCGAGCGGGCCAGAGGCGCCGGTTTCGACAACATCAACTTAGATCTGATGTGGGGACTTCCCGGGCAAACCGTCGCCGGCGCGTTAGCTGACTTACAGCAAGCCATCGACCTGTCGCCACAGCACATCTCGTGGTATCAGCTCACCATCGAGGCGAAAACGGAGTTTGCTCGCCGCCCGCCCGTATTACCCAAGGATGGTTTTTTGCAGGACATAGAGACGGCGGGACTGGCGCTTCTGGCGGACGCGGGTTTCGAGCGATACGAGGTGTCCGCGTTTGCCAGGCCCGACAAAAAGTCCATACACAATCTCACGTATTGGAGCTTCGGCGATTATTTGGGCATCGGGGCAGGAGCCCACGGAAAAATCGGCGTTGAGCACCGCGTAGTGCGGACTCAGCAGCCCAGCCAACCCCGGCTATATCAACACAATCCTAGGACCATAGCCCCGGTCCCGGTGAATACCGAACAACGTGCACTCGAGTTCATGATGAATACGCTGCGGCTGATCGACGGCGTTGAGCAATCCATTTTCGAGGAACGAACATACATTCCTTGGGAAAGCATACAGACGGTTTGGCATGAACTGGTAACTCTGGGTTTGGTGGCATCTGATCGATGCGCGCCCACGCCGCTGGGCCTGCGCTATCTGGACAGCGTTCTTGAGCGATTTTTATAAAGCAAGCCGGTACCGGACTTAGGGCCGGCGCCGATAGTGTAAATCACGGATCTCATGACCGAGCCGCTCTCCGCGCGCTTCAAACTTCGTTATCTCGCGCACCTCTTCAGCAACCACGGACGGTTCATTGGCCGCCCGTATTTCATCCTGAACCAGCTCAAAACCAGGGTGTTTGGCAAAGTGCTCTACCATCCACTCGGCATAGGCTGCCCAGTCGGTTGCCAAGCGCACCGTACCCCCGGTAAGGAGTTTTTGGTGCAGTTGCTCAAGAAAATCCGGCTGAATGAGTCGCCGTTTATGGTGACGTTTTTTGGGCCAAGGGTCCGGGAAGAATATGCGCACCTCCGACAGACTTTCGTCGGTTAACTGCTGCAGCAAAAGTTGGGCGGGCTGATCAACCAAGCGAACGTTCGCGATGCCCAGAGTTTTTAGCCGAGACAGCATAGATCCTATACCCGGCTGATATAGCTCAACGCCCAGAAGCCGCCACCTGGGTCGCTGTTGGGCCCATGCAAGCAGCTCATAGCCCATGCCGAAGCCGATCTCCACACCCAGCGGGCGCTGATCTAAATCCTCGCTGGTCCAACGATACTGTTCGGTGAGTGCATCGAAAGCGGCGGCCTGAGCCTTGGTGAAGCGGCCGCGCCGTCGAATGTAGTTAAATGCCGTATCTGGCTCACTCGATTCCGAATTCCGGGTGGAAGACATGAAGCTCCTATGATTTTTCAAGTCTGAGTAACAGGCCTTATTTCGACTGAAACGCTGCCACCAGCAAACAGCTCCAACCGGCAATCAAACACAAACCACCGACGGGGGTCACCGCCCCGAGCCAACTGGCTTGCAGCAGCACCAAGGCGTAAATACTGCCGCTAAAGGCCAGTACACCGGTGACGAACAAAACACCCGCCACCTTCAGCAGGCTCGGTCCGCCTTGGTGTAACCAAAACCCAGTGACCAGCAGCACGAGTGCGTGAGTCATTTGATAAGTCACAGCCGTTTGCCAGCTCGCCAAATTCGATGCTGAGAGAACATCTTTCAGCCCGTGAGCGGCAAATGCCCCCAGCAAGACGGCAGTCAGGCCAAAAGCGGCGCCGACGCTCATTAACATCCTGGCGCGAACCGAGATTGGCAGCATGCTCATTACCCTTATGCGAGAGGTGAAACCGGACCGAGACCCGGCGCAGAACTATACCGGATGGTCCAATTGAACGCTTGAATTTCCCGACAAATCCAAAGCCTTAGCGACGACTGCTCAAACAGCAGTCGCCGTTAGACAGCTGGAGAGAACGGTGACCTTCAAAACAGAATAACCCTCGGTGGATCGGCGCCCTTGATTAACTGCCAGAGGGCAGGTGTAGACGCTGCATCAGGCTGACTGTCGGCTATCCAAGGCCAAAAAACCAACTGTGCAAAAGCATTTCAAACGCGGCAGTGCAGGGCGCTTAACGCGATGCAACTCGGAGCATAATTTTGCGATTAATTACTCGATCACAGGCTTACAGCCCCGGGCCCCGCGCCGCATACATCAGGGTCAGATCAGAGGGCAGAATGGGCTTTGATCGCCTTTGACGTTCAAACCGCGTAATTAGGATGCCGATTAGCGGTACCTGGTCGTCTGCTGCAACAAAAAACGCCCTTTTGGCGCTTTTGCATCAAGCAAAAAGTGAATCAGGCGGCATGTCCACCGTTCACTCAGCGATGGCAGCCTTCAACTTGTTCATCGCATTTTTCTCAATCTGGCGTATCCGCTCTGCGGAAACTCCGTATTCGGCGGCCAACTCGTGCAGGGTGGATTTATCATCACTGAGCCATCGCTGCTGCAGGATGTCACGACTGCGTTCGTCCAGCCCAGCCAGTCCCGCGCTGAGGCGTAAGTGCATATCTTTATCGCTGTTGGCGTCTGCAACCAGATCCGCCGGATCCGGAGCTGCAGAAGGCAGAAAATGCACCGGCGCTGACGGCGTTTCATCGTCGCTTCCGTAACCGTCGAAGGCCATATCGCTGGCACTGAGCCTGCTTTCCATACGAGTTACCTCGGCAGTAGGCACGCCCAGTTCGTCAGCGATCGCTGCTGTTTCTTCAACGCTCAACCAACTGGTGGATTTCTTTGCACCGCGCAAGTTAAAAAACAATTTCCGCTGAGCCTTGGTGGTTGCGACTTTAACGATGCGCCAATTACGCAGAATATACTCATGCATCTCTGCCTTGATCCAATGCACGGCAAAAGAAATGAGGCGCACGCCCACGTTGGGATCAAAGCGTTTGACCGCCTTCATCAATCCAACATTACCTTCCTGAATCAGGTCCGCTTGGGATAAACCGTATCCTTTATACGAACGCGCCAGATGCACGACGAAGCGTAGATGGCACATGACGAGTTCGCGAGCCGCGTCTATGTCTTCGTTGTCTCTGAGCCGGTGGGCAAGCGACCGCTCGTCTTCTGGGGTGAGAATAGGAAATTGGCTGATCGTGCGCAGGTACGCGTCGAGGTCAGCCCCTGGCGCCAAACTTGGCATTTTCATCACGTCGGTTGTCATTTTTTCTGCCCTCAATTGGGTTTGCCCGAGCAAATTTCGCGGGCTTATGGCACTCACTGCTGTCGATTGAGTGCTACTTTCAGTAACGATGCTCGATATCTTAGCACTCGTCAACTGAGAGTGCTAATCGTGTTTTGAGACAGAGTTCAAAAATTCAACCGCCGTGGAAACGGCCATCACTTTGCTGGATTGTCCGATACGCCGCGCTGCAACAGAGCCAGCAAGGCCCCGGCAACCCCTAAGAACCAACCCGCCAACAAAATGACAAGCAAAAACCCCGGGGTAAAGCCGGCAATCTCAATACCCGCACGGTAAGAAACCAGCAACGATTGCAGAGGCGTTTCGATTTGATTTAGGAAAACAGCGGTCAGCACAATCGCCATCACCCCACCGCCGATGCCATAAGCAGATCCAAAGTATAAAAACGGCCGGCGCATTTGGGCAGGAGTCGCCCCGATCAGCGCCAACACACGCAACTCACCCAAACGCGACTCAATTGCCAGCCGTACAGATGCGAAAGCGACCAGTACAGCTGCGATCAACAGCATGACCGACAATGCGCCTCCCATTCGATTTGCCAAATCCGAAAGGTCACGCAATCGCTCTAGCCAGGTCATTTCGATAACAACGTTGTCGACCCCAGTTTGCGCCGACAGCTTGCGACTGAGCGCTTCTAGCTGAAGATACGAGCTATTGTCTGTCAACACGACGGCAAAGGAGGCTGGAAGCGGATTGCTGCCCACTGCAGCCAAGGCGTCACGAAGAAAAGCCGAATCGTCGCTTTGCGCCAGCAGTTCCTGCAGGGCCTGATCCGGGGTAGTCAGAACCACTCGTTCAACCTCAGCTTCGCGGTTCAGCCTCCCCTCCAAGTCGATGATCGACTGCGCCGGTGCAGCCACTTTCATATAAACCGTCAAAGCAGTGCTACCCGGCCATTGCTCGCCGAAGGCTTTAGCGTTGCTCTGGGCGATCCAAAGCAACCCCGGCAAGGTCAGCGCAACACCAACCATAAGCCAAACCAGAAAGCTGCTCATCAGACGCTGACTGACAAATAGACTGGTATCTGCTGCCACTCGCGCATGGTCAGCAAACCAAGCGTGCAGGAGCACGCCTTTCGGCCGCCCGACGATCACCGTGCTCGTTGCGCCTTGCGCGCTATCTGCTCTCGATTCGTCGACCATCAAGCACGGGCCTCTTCAGGGCTGGCGGTATCCTGAACGAGTGCGCCCTGAGAAAGATGCAAAATGCGACAGCCTTGATCCTTGATTAAATCGATGTCGTGACTGGCCACCAGCACCGTCGATCCTAAATCGCAGAACTGGTGGAACAAAGACATGACTTGACGCGATAAGTAGGGATCTAAGTTACCGGTCGGTTCGTCTGCCAAAATAATGCGTGGTCGGTTCACAACTGCCCGAGCAATGCCAACACGCTGTTGCTCACCGGTAGACAGGTGCCTCGGCAAGAGGTGACCCTTCGCGCTCAAATCTACCGTCGATAAAGCGCCCCGTACGCGGCGCGCTATGTCCTTTGCCGGCAGATGGGTAATGCGCAATGGCAGAGCCACGTTATCAAACACGGTTCGATCTTCGAGGAGATTGTGGTCCTGCAGAACGATGCCAACCTGACGCCGATACCAAGGCATCTGCTTGGGGCCCAATTGACTGACATCACTGCCATCCACCAGCACTCTTCCAGTGGTTGGCGTTTCTGCACCAATCAACATTTTCAGCAGGGTGCTTTTCCCTGCACCGGAGTGACCGGTGAGAAACACCATAGAACCTGGCTCAATGCTCAATGAGACATCAGACAAACCCTCTTGCCCGTTGTCGAAGCGCCGGGTCACATGTTGAAGCTGCAAGCGAGCCATGATTACACGACGTCATCGGACTGCAACAACGCAGCCACGAATGCCTCCGGTTCAAAATCACGCAGATCTTCAACGCCTTCGCCAACGCCAATAAAACAAATGGGCACCTGCGGGGCACCGTCGGACTGAGACGCCAGAGCAAAGAGCACTCCGGCCTTAGCAGTCCCGTCCAATTTGGTCACGACCAAGCCTGTCAGCGGCACCGTTTCATTGAACACTTTGACCTGACTCAGCGCATTTTGGCCCACACCGCCGTCGAGCACCAAAATCACTTCGTGAGGTGCTTCTGGGTCAAGGCGTTTCACAACCCGCTGAATTTTTGCCAGTTCATCCATTAACTGACTCTTTGCCTGCAGACGCCCCGCAGTATCCACTAACAGCACATCGACACCCTTGGCCTGCGCACTTTGTACCGCGTCGAAGGCTACAGACGCACTGTCTGAACCCTGACTTTGAGCGATAACAGGAATGTCTTCACGTTGGCCCCAAGCCTGCAGTTGCTCAACCGCTGCTGCGCGAAACGTATCTCCCGCCGCGAGCATGACATTAAGACCCTGAGTTTTATAACGCTTGGCAAGTTTGCCGATGGTGGTGGTTTTACCCACTCCGTTTACGCCAACGAAAAAAATCACCTTGGGCTGGCCCTCTGGCTTTCGCGTTTCAAACGAAAGCGGCCGGGCCACACCCTGCAGACGCTGCACCAATAGCTCATGCAAGGCCTGCAGGAGCGCGGTCATATTTGCCAGTTCACGACGTCCCGCGCGATCGGTCAGCTCAGTCATAATTGCTTGGGTAGTTTCCAAGCCAACGTCGGTCGTTAGCAGCGCAGTTTCCAATTCGTCCAGTGCGGACTCGTTAATTTCTTTTTCGCCCAAGAGCAAGTTGCCCAAACCCGTGGTCAATTGGTCTCGGGTTTTCGACAGACCGCTGCGCAGTCTGCCGAAAAAACCTTGAGCAGCGCCCTGGCCTGAACTGGACGCAGATTCCGTTTCGGTCGACTCGGTCATGTTTCGTTATCTCTTGCGATATGGGCGAAGCGACAGGCAATCCGCCCATCGTCTGACTGTGATGAATTCTATAGCATCCAAGACGCAAACTTAGCGTCTGGATACGAAGCTTTGAAAAAAAATGTTCGCGTCAACAAACCTCAAGAAGTCCGCATCAATAGCGGCCGGCTTCGAGGCAGGAAATTAACGTTCCCATCCGCCCAAGGCCTTCGACCCACATTGGGGCGATCTCGAGAAACCTTGTTTAACTGGCTGCGCCCGATGCTCTCAGGCGCCACCTGCTTAGATCTGTTCGCCGGCTCTGGCGTGCTGGGTATCGAGGCTGCGTCTATCGGCGCGAGCCAAGTCGTACTCGTTGAGCAGCACAATGAGACCGCCAAGCATTTAGCCAAGTCAATCAAAGCGCTGAGTTTAGGGGAAATTTGCACACTGGAATCCGCTGATGCGCGATCCTATTTAGGTCGCTGCCGCTCACCGTTTGACGTCATTTTCGTGGACCCTCCATTTGCCGACACCGCGTTGCTAGAAACCGCTGTGACTATCATCTGCGAGCGTAGCTTGTTGAGCCAATGGCTGTATTTGGAATTTGACCAACAGCAGGAAAACGCGGTGCGCCAGTTACTGCAAACAAATGGCTTGAGCCTGGCAAAATCTGCCAAGGCCGGAGCCACCCGAAGCTGGCTTCTTCGGTCCGAGTAACAAAGCAACCTTTCGAGCCTTGTGCCAGATTGCAGATGCACTGGGGCAGCGTTAGCATCGCTTCCCAACTCAAATCGTTACGCACCACCCGTTGTAAGGAAATCGCGACATGGCAGAACGCATCGTGGTCTACCCAGGCTCTTTTAACCCGATTACCAATGGCCACACCGATTTGGTTGAACGCGCCCTGACCCTTTTCGACCATGTGGTCTTAGCAATAGGCACTTCTGCTCAAAAAGATCCTGCTGTCGCGCTGAAGGACCGCATGGAGCTATGCCGCGAAGTGCTAGAACCCTTTGGCGACCGAGTTTCTGTTGACGGATTCAACAGCCTGCTCGTGGATTACGTTCGATCAAAAGGCACTCGCTTCGTGCTGCGAGGCTTACGCACCGTGACAGATTTCGACTACGAGTTCCAAATGGCCGAAATGAATCGATCTTTGGACCCGCAATTGGAGTATGTCTTCTTGCCTACCTCCAGAGATTGCTCCTTTATCTCCTCTACCTTAGTAAGAGAAATTTCTGCCTTGGATGGGGACATTTCCCAATTCGTGCACCCTGCGGTCATTGCCGCGTTAGGTAAGGGCTAGGCGGCCCCGCCCCTAGCAAACGGGCCTTTTCCAGCCTGAGAACGTCTGACACGAGGGACAGTAAACGGTACTGCGCTGTCCGAGTGTCTGGAGCTTAAGCGTGGATCTGCACACACGACATGCCTGATCTTGCCGGCCATAAACATTGAGGCTTTGTTTAAAGTACCCGGGTTGACCATCGGATCCCACAAAATCACGCAGAGTGGTCCCTCCGACATTTATCGCATTGGCTAGAATTTGACGAATGGCCTCCGCCAAATACTGATACGCCAAGCGGCTGACACGATGCGCTGCCACCCCCGGCCGTATACCAGCACGGAACAGAGATTCTGCGGCATAGATGTTGCCGACGCCCACAACGACCTTGCCGTCCATGATGAAATTTTTCACGGCAACACGTCTGTTTCGCGATGTTTCAAAAAGGTAATCACCGGAAAATTCATTCCCCAGCGGTTCCACTCCCAACTTGTTTAACAGCCAATGGGTTTCCGTTGGGTTGGGAGCAAAGTGAAAACTGCCAAAACGCCTAGGATCGTTATATCTCAGCCAAGGACCGTTTTGCATTTCGATATCGACATGATCGTGCAGTCGCGGCTCATCGTCTGGTGACACCACTCGCAAGCTGCCAGACATGCCTAGGTGAACCACCAAGGCGCCAGCCAGAGTTTCTATCAATAGGTATTTGGCGCGCCGACTGACGCTAAGTACAGGGCTGCCCGACAGGTGCTCGGGCAGCGATACCGGCCATCGCAGGCGATGATTGCGCACATGAACTCGTTGGATCGTGTGCCCGGTCAGATAGGGCTCAATCCCCCGTCGAGTCGTTTCGACTTCCGGGAGTTCGGGCATCTCTTACTTGATCTTGCCTTCTTTGTAGATCACATGCTTTCGTACGACAGGATCGTACTTTTTGATCTCCATCTTGTCTGGCGTGTTCTTCTTATTCTTGTCGGTAGTGTAGTAGTGCCCTGTTCCGGCGCTTGATACCAACTTGATCTTATCTCGCATGAAAATTTTCCTATTCGTGTCGAGTGCTATCGCAAATCAGCCTGCGGTAATTTAAACCTTGTGGCCTGCTGCGCGTACGTCTTTGAGTACCTCGTCAATACCCTTCTTGTCGATGATCCGCATGCCGTTAGAAGACACTCGCAATTTCACATAGCGCCTTTCTGATTCAACCCAAAAACGGTGGGTGTGAAGGTTCGGCAAAAAACGGCGACGGGTCTTATTCATCGCGTGGCTGACATTGTTTCCAGCCATCGGGCGCTTTCCTGTGACTTGGCATACTTTGGACATAATGGGAGTCCCAAAAAATTTGAGGCGCGTTTATACCAAAGTGGTTCAAACAGGGCAACAAAAGCGGCCCAAAAGGGTCCAAAAACACGCTTTTTCGTATTATCCCGGCGTGGGCTGCTAGAGCAAGCCCCGCATTTGTAGCGAGACCCAAGAGTGAGAACTGACCACAATGTGATCCACTAATCGTATCTCCACTTGAGCCAGTAAATCAGAGAGCGCGCGAGTTAGCACGATATCCGCTTGGCTAGGCTCCGCGTTTCCGGAAGGGTGATTGTGACCAATAATGATTGCTGCAGCATTGTGCTCCAACCCACGCCGCAGAACTTCCCTTGCATGCAAGTGTGTTCGGTCAATGGAGCCATGAAACATTATCTCGAATCCAAGCTGTTCATTTTTCGCATTAAGAAACAAACAGGCAAAGGCCTCATGGGGCAGCGTGCCCATGCGTTTACGCAGGTACTCAGATACCGCTGAGGGATCCTGAAAACACTTCGTTTTAACCAGCACACTTTCTGTATCCCGCACGCCCAACTCCTGGATAGCCTTGATTTGCGCGGCCTTTGCTAAACCTACGCCGTGAACTGCCCGCAAAAGGTCCATCGGCGCGGCAAGCAGGCCACTGATGCCTCCAAATTCGCCAAGCAGGCGGCGGGCCAATTGCACTGCATCTTCACCGGGCGCACCACTGACCAGACAAATCGCCAGCAACTCAGCCGTGGACATCCCGGCGGCACCGTAACGACTCAAGCGTTCCCTTGGCTGTTCGCCTTCTACCCAGTTTGCAATAACGCTAGCACTCGCTTCGGTGTTACCCTTATCGCGAAGCTGTTGAGGTCTTTTTGAAGCCATTTTTTTACCTTGATCCGACGCTGTATTTCCATTCGCGCACCACATAGAGGAATGGGCCATGCCCGAGACGTCAAACCTGTCAGGACAACACATTCTGCTTGGTATCAGCGGCGGAATCGCTGCCTACAAAACTCCGATTCTTGTGCGCCGACTCGTCGAGGCAGGTGCGTCCGTTCAGGTCGTGATGACCGCAAATGCTCACCAGTTTGTTACCGCTACCTCGCTTCAGGCAGTCAGCGGCAACCCCGTTCGCGACGATTTATGGGATGCCGCAGCGGAAGCGGCCATGGGGCATATCGAGCTGGCGCGCTGGGCGGATCAAATCCTGATCGCACCGGCAACAGCCAGCATGATCGCCCGACTGGCCACTGGTGAGGCCTCGGACCTGTTAAGCACACTGTGCTTGGCGAGCCCGGCTCCTGTGAGCGTCGCTCCTGCCATGAACCAGCAGATGTATCAGCATCCCGCGGTTCAGCGAAATCTGGCGTCCCTCGAAGCGGATGGATACCGCATCATTGGGCCTGATAGCGGCGATCAAGCCTGCGGCGATCAAGGCCCCGGACGCATGACCGAACCCGAGGATTTGCTCTCGGCACTTGCCCAGCACCCCCTCTCAGGCGACGACGCCGGATCTCTCACTGGCTGCACTGTAATGGTGACGACGGGGCCAACACGTGAGGCCATTGATCCTGTGCGCTACATCAGCAACCACAGCTCGGGTTTGCAGGGCTTGGCAATTGCTGAATCCGCGCGACGGGCGGGTGCCACGGTGATTTTGATCGCCGGCCCTGGGGTCCCAAGCGCGCACTGGCAGATCGAACGACGAGACGTCACAACCGCTCAAGAGATGTACGAAGAAGTGCATAACTCCCTGCCTGCTGCGGATATTTTTATTGGCGTTGCAGCAGTCGCCGACTACCGGCCCGCCAACTCAGAGGCGCAAAAAATCAAGCGTCATCGTCACGCGGATTCCGATATGAAGCTGGCGCTGGTGGAAAATCCGGACATCATTGCCAGCGTGGTTCAGTCTGGTCAGGTTAAGGTTGTGGTGGGGTTTGCCGCCGAAACCAACGACACCCTGAACAATGCAAGGGAAAAACGAGCACGCAAAGGCTTGGACGCAATCGTGGTCAACGATGTTTCTGACCGCAGTATAGGCTTCAACAGCACCAATAATGCCGTGACCTTGATTCATGAGCACGGTGAAGTGGCTTTTGGAACGCAGCCCAAAACAGTGATCGCCGACCAGCTTATTCGCGAGCTCACACCGATTTTCACCGCAAAAACCGCGCAGAAGCTTTAACGCAGATAAGGACCAACAGCACCATGAGCGATGTAGAGCAGGCATTAAACCTTGATTCGGGTATTTTTCGTGCCTACGACATTCGTGGCATATCCACCCAAAATTTGACCGACGAAGTGGTCTATTGGATCGGCAGAAGCTTCGCGACAGCCGCGTTAGCCGAAGACCAACGCACCGCAGTAGTGGGGCGCGATGGGCGCCTTTCCAGTCCAGCTCTCGAAAAAGCCCTAAGCCGCGGACTGTGTGAAGGTGGGATGGATGTCATCTGCATTGGCTTGGTGCCCACACCCTTGCTCTACTTCGCGACGCACGAACTAAAAACCGGTACGGGCATCATGATCACCGGCAGCCACAATCCGCCGGAATACAATGGTCTGAAAATGATGATAGATGGCGTCACGCTGGCTGAAGAGCGCATCCAAACTCTGCTGCACAACTTGCAGCGCAACACGCTAAGCACGGGTAGCGGCGATGTCTCAACTACCGATGTCGCGCCGGCTTTTATCGCCAAAATGCTGCCCATTTGCGAACTTAGCCGCCCGTTGAGCGTGGTTGTAGACTGCGGAAATGGGGTCGCCGGAGGCATAGCTCCCAAAATCATTGAGGCCTTGGGCTGCACCGTAACACCCCTGTTTTGCGAGGTTGACGGTAACTTTCCGAATCATCATCCGGACCCCGCAGAGCCTGAAAATCTGCAAGACCTGATTGCCAAGGTCAAAGAAACCGCAGCTGATATCGGCCTAGCATTTGATGGCGACGGCGATCGGGTTGGCGTCGTTACGCCGACGGGCAACATCATCTGGCCCGATAAATTGATGATGTTTTTTGCAGAGGACATTTGTCGCCGTCACCCGGGCGAAACCGTGATTTTTGATGTGAAGTGCAGCCGCTACCTGCCCGAAGTCATCCGCGAGGCGGGCGGCATCCCATTGATGTGGAAAACTGGGCATTCGCACATCAAGGCCAAGATCAAGGAAACCAACTCACCCTTAGCCGGAGAATTCAGCGGCCACCTTTGTATTGCGGAAAATTGGTACGGCTTCGATGACGCCATTTTTGCTGCGGGCCGCTTGCTCCAGCTCCTTAGCCAAACCGACGCTGGTGCTGACGAATGCTTCGCCAAGTATCCGCAGACCGTTACGACCTCCGAGATTAAAATCCAGACCACGGAAGAGCACAAATTCGCCGTCATGCAGGCGCTGACGGAAACAGGCGATTTTGGTGATGGTGCTCTGACCGAAATCGACGGCATACGTGTGGACTTCGACAAGGGATGGGGGTTAATTCGTCCCTCCAACACCAGCCCGGTTTTGTCGCTGCGATTCGAAGCAGACACGAAGTCGGCCTTACTTGATATTCAAAAGCTGTTTCAAACCGAACTACAAAAAGTAGACAGCTCATTAGTGTTTCTGTAGACCCAATAGTCACCGGCATACGCGAGGAGTACAGACAGGGAGATGACTGAACCCAATAACAACATGACCAGCCAGGTACTGACTGAGGCTCTGCCCTATATCCGTCGCTTTCACGGCACCACTGTGGTCATTAAGTACGGGGGCAACGCCATGACCGAAGCGGCTCTGAAGGACAGTTTTGCTGCCGATGTGGTGCTGATGAAACTCGTGGGCATTAACCCGGTTGTCGTCCACGGCGGCGGCCCTCAAATCGGCGAGTTACTGTCTCGACTCAACATTGAGTCTACATTCGTTAACGGCATGCGCGTGACCGACTCGGCCACCATGGACGTGGTGCAGATGGTATTGGGAGGGCTGGTAAATCCAGAAATCGTCTCGCTCATCAATACCCACGGGGGACGAGCGGTTGGTGTGACAGGCAAAGATGGCAACCTGATCCAAGCGGAAAAGATGCCCATGACCAGCGCATCGAACGATGCGGGTGCCAGCGCCCCGGAGATCATTGACATTGGTCATGTAGGGCGCATTACCAACGTTCAGGTGGATGTGCTCGATACCTTAGTCCGGTCTGAATTCATTCCCGTTATCGCACCCGTCGGTGTTGGTAAAAACGGGGAGTCTTTCAATATCAATGCCGACATCGTTGCCGGTGCTGTGGCTCAGGCTCTCGGCGCGGAAAAGCTGGTGCTGCTAACCAATACGCCGGGCATTTTGAATGCGGAAGAAGAAACCATTTCTTCGCTGGAAAAGGCCGAGGTCGAGGCGCTCATTGCGGACGGCACAATCAGTGAAGGCATGTTGCCCAAGGTCGATTGCGCGTTGGATGCGGTTACCGGCGGAGTGGATAGCGTGACCATTGTGGACGGCCGAGTTCCCCACGCGCTATTACTGGAAGTTTTCACAGATTCCGGCGTGGGCACGCAGATTCTCAGTCAACAGGTAGACCATGCCTAGAACCAGCCGCAAACCTGAAATCTTGCGAGCTCTCGCGCACATGCTAGAAGCCAACCCCGGCGGCAAGATCACCACGGCGAGGCTTGCAAAAGAAGTGGGCCTGTCAGAGGCCGCCTTGTACCGGCACTTTCCCAGCAAGGCCAAGATGATTGAGGGTTTGATTGAGTTCATTGAGGAAACCCTGTTTTCGCGCATGGCTGCCATCGCCAAGGAGCCTCGCGATCATGAGGGCAAGTGCCATGACATCATGCTGCTTGTCCTTACCTTTGTGGAACGCAACCCCGGCTTTGCCCGACTCTTTGTAGGCGATGCTCTGCAAGGTGAGACCGATCGGCTACGCGCACGAATGCGGCAGCTGCTGGATCGAATCGAAACCCAGCTGCGACAAATCCTTCGAGATCTCAGCCTACAAAGCGACCCGTTACCGGGCAATCAGCCCGCCGTGCGCGCCAAGGTGCTTATGACCTTAACCGAAGGTCAAATCGCGCAATTTGTCCGCAGTGACTTCAAGCAAAATCCGACCACCGACTGGGAAGCCCAGTGGCTTGTCGTTCGGCGAGGCGTTTTCGCGCGCTGAGCTCCGAATCTAGAGCGCGCAGTGCTCCTCAACGTAAACCTGCATGGCATCGAGAGCCTCAGATTGGGCAGGCTGCTGGCTGAGATAAGCCAACACGTCTGAAACGTGAGCGATGCTGATCACCGGCGCTGCTAACTCATTGCGCAATTCGGACACTGCAGTTTCGTCCGACCCCGCCATCACTTCCGCACGATCCATCGCGATAACAACACCAGCAATCTCGGCATCTTCTGATTGAATCAGATTCGCAGCACCGCGTATGGCCTTGCCCGACGTCAACACGTCATCGAGCATGAGCACTCGACCGCTGACCGGTGCGCCAACCAACAGGCCGCCTTCGCCATGGTCCTTGGCCTCTTTGCGATTGTACGCAACCCCAACATTGACGCCGCGCTGGGCCAAGGCCATTGCAGTGGCAACAGCAATCGGTATGCCTTTGTACGCCGGCCCGAACAGCAAATCGAATTCCACTCCGGAATGCAGCGCAGCCTCGGCATAGGCGGCGCCAAGTTCCGTATAGGCAGCGCCACTGGCGACCGATCCGAGGTTAAAAAAGTAAGGGCTGACGCGCCCGGAGTTTAGGGTAAAACGTCCGAATTTCAGGACGTTTTGCTTCACCAGAAAGTCTATGAATTGTTTTTTATCTGTCACAGCATCCTACCTCAGGCCAGTGCAGCCTGCTGAACCTGCAGCAATTGTTCCGTGCCTTTTTCTGCTAAATCGATCAGCTGAGCGAGCTCCGATTTGGTGAAAGGCGCAGCTTCTCCCGTGCCCTGAAGTTCGATGAATCCATCGCCCAAGCGGACCACATTCATATCTGTTTCGGCGTTGGAGTCTTCAGCATAATCCAAATCGAGAACTGGCGTGCCGCGATAGATACCAACGCTGACGGAAGAAACAAACCCCACCAGCGCATCCTTCGCTGGAATACTGTGAATGGCATCCGCCAAGGCCAAAGCACCCCCGGTGATCGATGCGGTTCGAGTGCCACCGTCGGCCTGAATCACATCACAGTCGATGCGAATCGTGCGCTCGCCCAGTTTCTTCATATCAACCATGGCGCGCAGTGAGCGGCCAATTAGCCGCTGTATTTCAACGGTCCGGCCATTTTGCTTGCCCCGGGCCGCTTCCCGATCGTTTCGTGTATTCGTCGCGCCTGGCAGCATGCCATATTCAGCGGTTACCCAACCCTCGCCTCGACCACGCAAAAAACCCGGCACAGAATTTTCAACCGAGGCAGTACAAATCACCTTGGTGTCGCCGAATTCCACCAGCACTGAGCCCGCTGCGTGTTTCGTAAACTGTCGGGTAAAACGGATGTTTCTAAGCTCATCATTGGCTCGTCCACTGGGTCGCATAAAGTCTCCTGATAGACATGGGTAAGGAACGAAGGCACGGTAAGGAAGTTCTGAGACCGACACAATATAAATTTACGCGACCGGTTACCTTCGCAGGCTTAAAACATGCGTTAAACTCGGGAGTTTCAAGCCACCACCAGCGATATCAGCACTATGCACAGTATGACGGGCTTCGCCAGAGGCGAGAGCAAGACGTCCGATTACCACTTGGTGTGGGAACTCAAGACGGTCAACCACCGGTATCTCGAAACGACTTTTCGACTGCCAGAATCACTGCGAAGCATTGAACAGCAGCTGCGCCATAGCGCAAGGAATGCGCTTGCCCGGGGCAAGCTAGACGCCATTCTGAAACTCGAAACAACCCAGCCCGCAAGCGCACTCACCGTCAACGAAACCTTGCTCGATGCGCTGCTGGAAAATGCTGCCGTCATAGCCGCGAAGGCACCGAACACGGCCCCGATGAGCCAAAACCAGCTGCTTTCATGGCCTGGGGTGCTCTGTCAATCCGACACGGTGCTATCTGACATGGCAGCGGCAGCCATCGATCTTTTCAACGAAAGCCTGAGCGACCTCGCTACCGCTCGGGCAGGCGAGGGCAGCAAGCTGTACAAGATCGTCAAGTTAAATCTCGACGCCATCGATGCGCAGGTACAACAATTAGAACCCATTGCCGCGACGCTCCCGGCTCTGCAGCAACAAAAGCTGCAGCAGCGTATCGACGAGTTATCGGTTAAGGTTGACGCCGAACGGCTAGCGCAAGAAGTTGTGCTTCTGGCCCAAAAGGCCGATGTGCGTGAAGAGCTGGATCGGTTAGCGATTCATGTGGAACAAGCTCGGGCCCTGATCGAGGGGCCTGGTCCGCACGGCCGACGACTGGATTTTTTAACACAGGAGCTAAACCGTGAGGCCAACACCCTCGGCGCTAAAGCCGTGTGCAGTGACACATCTCTCGCCTCAATCGAGTTGAAAGTCCTCATCGAGCAGATCCGTGAGCAAGTGCAAAACATCCAGTAGCCGCAGCAATCAACCGCGCAAATCAGTAGAGATCTCAAGCAAATCTCAACTTCGCTGGGCAAGTTCCATGATACTTGATTAAATAAGCCGCAAGGGTCCACACCGAACACCAGTCATCTGGCTTCAAAGCAAAAACAAAGAATCCGTTATGCAAGCAGGTAGTCTTTTCCTCGTATCCGCCCCCTCCGGAGCTGGCAAAACCTCTCTGGTTAATGCCGCCTTGGAGGCCGACTCCCAGTTGGTGGTCTCTGTTAGCCACACGACCCGACCAGCTCGGGGCGGCGAGGTTGACGGGGAAAATTACTTCTTTGTCAGTGATGACCAATTCGTGCAGATGATCGAGGAAGGCAAGTTTCTTGAGCACGCCAATGTGTTCGGCAAGCGATACGGCACATCGAAGGCCGAAGTGGCGGCCAAGCGCGCACAAGGCAAGGACGTGATTCTTGAAATCGACTGGCAGGGCGCACAACAAGTTCGCGAGACTATTCCTGACGCCATCAGCGTATTCGTATTACCTCCTTCGGTTGACGAACTGGCCGCTCGCCTCACCTCTCGCGGGGAAGACACGGCCCAGAGTATTGAAAAGCGTCTTGGCGAGGCCAAGCTGGATATGTCCCAAGCCGTTCACTTTGATTATTTGGTCATCAACGCTGACTTTGAAACGGCGGTACAGGACTTTGCAAGTATCGCGCAGGCCGCTCGCCTCAGCAGAGCGGCTCAATTGCAAAAAAACGATGTGAAAGAATTGGTTGGAGCAGACTTTTAAGTTCTCTCTATCTTGTCTTGGAGAGGAGCAGGCTGTATTCTTTCTTTCCCTTTTCCGCCACCTTAAACGAGAAATTCATGGCCCGTATTACCGTTGAAGATTGCTTAGAGCATGTGGATAACCGTTTTGATCTCGTCATGCTGGCCAGCCGACGTGCACGCGCACTGCGTAATTACAACACCGAGGCATTGGTGGAAGAAGAAAACGACAAGCCAACCGTGATCGCTCTGCGTGAAATTGCCAAAGGCGTCATGAGCCACGAGCTGCTGGACAGCCAAGAAATTTCCCCCGAAGACGAGGAAATTAACACCGACTTCAGCGTGGCAAATTTAGACGCTGGTCGATTGGGAGACCATGAGTCTGCCGCAGGCTGAGACTCGCGAAGAGTCCTATTTTGTCGCCCAGCTGGCGGCCGAGGCCAAGCGGCACGATGTCGCGGCTCCCGCTACCATTGATTCTCTTATTGCGAATCTCACCTACCTCAGTGACGAGGAAATTAACCTCGTCAGAGACGCCCATGCTTACGCAAGTCAAGCTCATCAGGGCCAGCACAGGCGAACCGGGCACGACTACATCACGCACCCCACCGCTGTTGCCCAGATTTTAGCCAACATGAACATGGACCATCAGTCTCTGATGGCCGCACTGCTGCATGATGTGATTGAGGACTCGGAAACCAGCCGAGCCTATCTGGGTGAAATTTTCGGTTCCTCGGTTGCGGACATCGTTGACGGCGTTTCCAAATTGAGCAAAATTTTTGCCAGTCGAGACGAAGCGCAGGCTGAGAACTTCCAAAAGATGGCCATGGCCATGGCAAAAGACATCCGTGTCATTATGGTCAAGATGGCTGACCGCTTGCATAACATGCGCACGATCGGCGTTATGTCCGACGCCCAGCGCAAACGTATCGCAAGAGAAACGCTAGATTTTTATGCGCCTATCGCCAACCGGCTCGGCGTCCAGATGATCAAGAGCGAACTGGAGGAACTTGCTTTTCGTGCGCTTTATCCGCTGCGCTCGGACCGTATTGCCCGCGCCGTAACTGCCGCTAGAGGCAATCGTAAGGCCATGGTCGACGAGGTGCAGACTAGTATTGCCACGGCGCTGAATCGCGAGGGCATCGTGGCCGAAGTGATCGGCCGGCAAAAACATATCTTCTCCATTTATCGCAAGATGAAGACCCAACATAAGTCATTCGCTGAGATCATGGACGTCTTTGGCTTCAGAATTATCGTTGACCAACCCGACGCTTGCTACCGAGCACTCGGCGTCGTGCACGGCTTGTACAGCCCATTGGCCGCTCGCTTCAAAGACTATATCGCCATACCCAAGGTGAACGGCTATCAATCCTTACACACATCTCTCATGGGGCCCCATGGCGCACCTATCGAGGTGCAAATTCGGACCAAACAACAACAGGCCGTTGCGGAAAATGGTATTGCCGGACATTGGCTATACCGGTCCAATTCAGAATTTGAGACCAGCCAACAGCGCGCTCGGCAGTGGGTCTCCGATTTGATGGAGCTGCAGAGCCGAGCGGGCAATCCGATGGAATTTATCGAGAGTCTGAAAATCGATTTATTTCCGGATGAGGTCTACGTTTTCACGCCTAAGGGCAAAATTCTGGAGCTGCCACGAGGCGCCAGCCCTGTCGATTTTGCCTATTGCGTGCATACGGACATTGGCAACAGCTGCATGAGCTGCCGGATTGACGGCCAATTGGCGCCATTGTCCCAACAGCTGCAAAGCGGCCAAAAAGTTGAAATCATCACCGCGCCGGACAGCAAACCCAACCCGGCCTGGCTGAACTTTGCGGTCACATCAAAAGCTCGCTCCGCCATTCGCAGCGAGCTAAAACAGCAGCAGGGCAGCCAATCCATCGCACTGGGCCGGAAACTGCTCAACCGTGTATTGGGTGCCGCCAATACCAGCATCGCCGAACTGGACTTCAGACGGCTACGCCGGGTGTTTTCGGCGCTTGGCGTGCGCAAACTTGACGAGTTGCTGGAAAGCATTGGCAATGGCGATGTTTCCGCTCACTTAGCGGCACAAAAGCTGCTGTCCGCTGACAACCCGAACTATCAGGCCATTGCCGTTGAAGGCGCGGGGCCAGTGACAATTGCTGGTGGCGAAGGTCTGGTGGTGAGCTATGGGCGATGCTGCGGACCCTTACCGGGTGACCACATCGTCGGTCATATGACCCCCGGCAAAGGATTCGTCGTACACGTGGAGACCTGCAACAATTTGAATGAAGTTCGCCGGCGCACGCCCCATGAAATAACGCCGGCGCGCTGGACCTCTGACGTGGATGATGAATTTCAAACAGTCCTGCGGGTCAATGTGCGTCGGCGCAAAGGCATCATGGCAGAAGTCGCAGCGGAAATTACCTCTTGTGATGCCGGCGTTGAGAGCATCAATATCGAAGAGCGCAACGCTGAAATCAGCACCGTTAATGTGGGCATAACCGTACGCAACCGCGACCACTTGGCCAAACTTATGCGTCGACTGCGACGCATTACCACAGTCATCAACGTCGCCAGGCGCGTCAGCTAAAACCAACCCAGCTTCGGGTTAACATCTTAGGAAAACTATGTCCCGGGAAACTATCGTCACTGACAATGCACCCAGTGCCATCGGCACCTACTCTCAGGCGATCAAAACCGGCCCGGGGAACTTGGTCTTCATTTCAGGACAGATTCCATTGGTGCCCCACGCGGATCCGGCACAAATGGCACTGATCAGTGATGATTTTGTCGAGCAAGCCCATCAGGTGTTCAAAAATCTGATTGCCGTTGCCGAGGCTGCTGGAGGCGGATTGGCCGACTGTGTCAAACTCAACATTTATCTCACAGATTTAGGCAAGTTCGCAGACGTCAATAGCGTCATGGCCGAGTACGTGCCCGAGCCCTATCCAGCGCGCGCAGCGGTGGAAGTATCCGCATTGCCCAAGGGTGCACAAATCGAAATTGATGCCATTATGGTGCTTAACTAACCGGCACCGATTACCTATGGCAGCGGACCCCCAAGGCAGCGTCGCCCAACTCAAGGGTATCGGGCCCAAGCTCCAACAAACTCTGGAACGCTTAGGCGTCTATCGCCTGATGGATTTGCTGATACACCTTCCCACCCGATACCAAGATCGCTCCAAGATCACACCGCTAAGCGCACTGCGGGCGGGGGAAGAGGCATTTGTGCAAGGCGAGATTCTTGGCAGTAAAATTGCTTTTGGTCGCACCCGCAGTCTGGAGGTGCTGATCAGCGACGGCCAGCGTGACCTGCGCCTGCGGTTTTTCCATTTCAACAAAGCGCAGCAGCGCAGTCTGGAAGCCGGCAAATACGTACGGGCCTTTGGCAACGTGGCCTTTATCGGACGGCATTTGGCCATGGCCCATCCTGAATATCAGATATTCGATGGACCGCCGCCGCCGCCAAAACCCGAGCTGATTCCTGTTTATCCCACCACCCAAGGGCTGGGTCAGGCAAGACTGCGTAATCTCACTCGCGCCCTGCAACAGATACGTTGGCCATCCGGGGCGGGCACGCCCTTTGAAAAATTGCTATATCTGCATCAACCCGATGACTTAAACCGCATCGACGAGGTCACCGAGGCGCTGGCACTTGATGAACTGTGCGCCTACTACGTGATCATGAAGCGGCGAGCACTCAAGCGGCGCAAACAGCAGGCCCTTACCTTGCCCCAGAAGGCAGGCCTTGGCCGCCAGCTTAGGGACAATCTGGCTTTTGACCTGACTCGAGCCCAAAGCCGGGTCATTCGTGAGACGCTCACTGACCTACAAAATAATGTGCCGATGTTGCGACTGGTGCAGGGTGATGTGGGTTCTGGCAAAACCATCGTCGCCGCTTTTGCCGCCATCCGGGCCATTGAGCACGGCTGCCAAACAGCGATCATGGCCCCAACAGAACTGTTGGCCGAACAGCATCAGCTAAATTTTCAGCAGTGGCTGGAACCCCTTGGCGTCAACGTGGCCTTATTGACCGGTCAGATGCCAGCGAAGGAGCAACGCGCCACGCTTGCTGCCATCGAAAGCGGCGAGGTACAGGTAGTCATCGGCACACATGCCCTGTTTCAGGACAGGGTGGCGTTTAACAAACTAGCCTTGGTCATTATTGACGAACAACATCGCTTTGGCGTGCACCAGCGCATGGCGCTGCAAAACAAAGGCGCCTTCCCACATCAGCTGGTGATGACCGCCACCCCAATTCCCCGCACGCTGACCATGACCCTATACGCCGATATGGACGTGTCTGTTATCGATGAGCTGCCAAAGGGCCGTCAACCCATCACCACACACACCGCAGCGCAATCAAAACGCGCCGAACTGATCGCCCGGTTAGAGCAGATATTGGGGCAAGGCCAACAGGCCTATTGGGTCTGCACGCTAATCGAACCGTCGGAGGAAATTGACGCTCTGTCTGCTGAAGAAGCTTTCGCGTTGCTTAGCCGCGCACTCCCGAATGTCAAAGTCGCCTTGCTACATGGCCGCATGAAGGGCGATGAGAAGGTGGAAGTGATGCGTGCTTTCAAAGCCGGCGAATATCAACTGTTGGTGGCCACGACCGTCGTCGAGGTCGGCGTCGACGTTCCCAACGCGACGCATATGTTCATCGAGAATGCCGAACGCTTGGGGCTTGCTCAACTGCACCAATTGCGCGGCCGAGTAGGGCGAGGCAGTCTGGCCAGTCGATGCTTTTTGCTCTTCAAGCCGGGCGTCAGTCAGGCTGGCCAACATCGGTTGAACGCGCTGAGGGAAAGTCAGGATGGCTTTTATTTGGCCGAGCAGGACCTCAAACTGCGCGGGCCCGGCGATATTTTGGGCACACGACAGTCTGGCGAGCAAAGTTTCAAAATTGCCGACCTGGGCGAACACGCACACCTTATGCCGAGGGTTATCCAAAGAGGCGAGGCCTTGCTGGCGGCGCCAAAAGGCTCAGACGACCACGTCCTTCTTCTCGGGCTGCTCAACACATGGGCAGCCTCAGACAACGAGCATCTCACTGTCTAAGACGCCGTTTGCACCTCTGGGGCGGCAAAAATCTCACGATCCAGCTTGTCTTCGCTGGACGCCACGATGGTGGCCACCGTGGCATCACCGGTCACATTGACCGCAGTACGCAACATGTCGAGCAAGCGATCAACGCCAATGATCAGCGCAATACCCTCGACGGGTAAACCCACCTGATCGAGCACCAAGGTCAGCATGATCAAGCCCACGCCGGGCACCGCAGCAGTGCCAATCGAGGCCAGCGTCGCAGTAAGCACTACGGTCAGCAGCGCACTTAAGGTCAGGTCGATGCCGTAAAACTGTGCGATAAACACCGTGGCAACCCCCTGCATGATGGCGGTGCCGTCCATATTGATGGTCGCGCCTAGGGGAACGGCAAAGGACGATACGTTATTTTGCACACCCAGCTTGTGCTCCACCGTGCGCAAGGTTACTGGCAGGGTCGCGCCGCTGGACGATGTGGAAAAAGCAACGAGTTGGACCTCACGCATTTTGCGCAGGAACATCAACGGACTGAGACCCGTGAGAGTTTTCAACAGCAGGGGGTAGGCCACGGACGCATGCACCAGCAGAGCGATGACAACGGTGGCAAAGTACATGGCGACTTTTGCGATTTCAGCCAAGCCTAAGGTCGCCCCGAGCTGGGTCATCAAACAAAACACACCGACGGGCGTGAGTGAAACGATCATGGAAATAAGACGCACAATGACGTCATTGAGATCCGAAAAAAACACCCGCAGTCTTTCGCCGCTTGCCCCTGATTTACTCAGAGCCAAGCCGAAAAGCAGGGCAAATAAAATCACCTGCAGCATCATGCCTTCAGCCATGGCGGCGATGGGATTGCTCGGAACAACATTAATAAATGTATCTTTCACGCTAGGAGCGGGTTTAGGCTCAAAAGTCGATGCCGAAGCCAGATCACCGGCGCTTTCGCCGCCGAGCCCTGGGTCGGTGGCCAGCGCAATCATCATGGCCAAGGACACTGCCACCGCTGTGGTCAGCAAGTACAAACCGATCGTTTTGCCGCCTAAGCGACCCACGCTACCGGTATCACCGAGACTGGCAGCACCGCAGACAAGAGAGACGAACACCAAGGGCACGACCAACATTTTCAGAAGGGCGATGAAGATACGCCCACCGGCATCAATGAACCCATCGAGAACGACAGCGTTAACCAGATGCTCCTGCGGCAGTGCCAGCCACTGAAGAAGAGCGCCGAGGCTTATGCCGACGCCCATGGCAATTAGAATTCGTTGTGTCAGGCTCACGCTATCCCCAATAGCTCAAAGCAGGTGCCCAACTATAGCTCAACCGATTTCGATCATCTCGAAATCTGCTTTACCTACGCCGCATTCTGGGCAAATAAAGTCCTCATCGACATCGTCCCAAGCCGTCCCGGGGGCTATGCCCTCGTCTTCATAGCCTTCGGCTTCATCGTAAATCCAGCCGCAGACAATGCATTGCCACTTTTTCATATCACAGGTGCTCGCTCTGTAGGGTCGCAAAAGCGGCGTACGCTATAGACAGCACCAAAAAAATGCAACGTTAAGGACCGTCTTCGCTGCACCAAAAGCAGCTTCGGCTAGTGGAGGTGTTCTCAGGAAATCAATACACTGGACTGTCTTCCGCCGTTGGATTCACAGCCGTTTTGACCGCCCAATCGCCTTCTGCCGCGACACTGCAAGACTATTTGCGCCTTATGCGGCTCGATCGGCCGGTGGGGACCTTGTTGTTACTCTGGCCAACGTTGGCGGCACTGGTGATGGCCGCGGAGGGCATACCACCCCTGTATCTGATCGTCATATTCACCGTGGGGACGTTCACCATGCGCAGCGCAGGCTGTGTGATTAACGACTACGCCGACAGAAAGGTAGACGGCGCTGTCAAACGCACCAAGGATCGTCCGTTGGTGACCGGGGCGATTAACGAAAGGCAAGCCCTGAGCTTATTCGTCGGCTTAGTGGCAGGATCAGGGTTCTTAATTTTATTTTTGAACACGACAACCCAGCTACTCGCCGTCGCAGGATTGGGGTTGGCGGTCATATACCCCTTTATGAAACGTCATACTCATCTGCCTCAGGTCGTACTCGGCGCCGCGTTCAGCTGGGGGATATTGATGGCTTGGTCTGCCCAAGGACTGGGCGTGCCGCGCGAAGCCGGACTGCTCTTCATTGGGTCTTTGTTCTGGATCGTAGCCTACGATACCGAATACGCCATGGTAGACCGGGACGACGATCTGATCATTGGTATCAAGAGCACGGCGATTTTATTCGGCGATCTGGACCGGTTTATGATTTGCCTGCTGCAAAGCCTCGCCTTGGGCACCTGGTTTTTGTTGGGGGTAAGTCTGGATTATCGGAACGCTTTCTTCATCGGGCTCATTGTCGCTACCGGCCTCTTTGCCTACCAGCAACACCTGATTCGAGACCGCCGTCGGGCAGGCTGCTTTGCCGCCTTCAAAAACAACATTTGGGTTGGCTTCGCCTTACTCACATCAACGCTGATTGAAGTGGCGGCAAGGTAGATGACGGCCCTGCATTTGCTCACAAAGTTGAGTGCCCTGACCCACGCCGTTGTGCGTCCGCTGCGTTGGCTGGCTCTGGTTATGGTGCTGCTGACCTTCGCCATCGTCATTCTTCGTTACGCCTTAAACACCGGTGGCGTTCTGCTGCAAGAAAGTGTCATGTACCTGCACGGCGTGTTTTTTATGCTGGCCATCGCCCTTGGCGTCGGTGAAAACACGCATGTGCGAGTTGACATCGTTTACAGTCGTCTCACACCCGACCAGCAGCGGTGGATCGATCTGGCCGGCCACGTACTTTTTCTGATACCAGTAGCCGGATTTATTGTCTGGGTCAGTCTGCCCTACGCGGGCAACAGCTGGCAGATTCTGGAAGGTTCCTCCGAAGTCGGCGGTATACCCGCCGTCTTTCTGCTCAAAACCCTCATTCCCCTGACCGGTGTGCTGCTGATCTTTCAGGGAATCGCCGGTATCGCATCCATTTTGTTGGCCAAGTACCACGCATGAACCTGACACCCTTAGCTCTCTTTGCAGTGACTTTTGCAGCGCTACTGGCCGGTTATCCGGTCGCTCTCACCTTGGCCGGCGTGGCCCTGATCTTCGCCTTTGTCGGCACTCTCACGGGCGCATTCAACCCTGCGGACTTGGGATTTGCTGCGGGCAGGCTGTTCGGCATCATCACCAATCAAACCCTGATCGCCGTACCTTTATTCGTCTTTATGGGTGTCTTGCTTGAAAAAACCCGGATCGCCGAAGACTTGCTCGCCAACTTATCGAATTTATTGGGACGATACCGTGGCGGTCTGGCCATCACGGTTATTCTGGTGGGCATGCTCATGGCCGCCAGCACGGGTATTGTAGGGGCGACCGTCGTCACCATGGGACTGATGTCCCTGCCCATCATGCTCCAGCGCGGCTACCCCGCCAGCCTGGCTACCGGAACCATATGCGCTACCGGCACACTGGGTCAGATCATCCCGCCGTCCATCGCCTTGGTGCTGTTAGGCGACGTGCTGTCCAACGGCTATCAGCAGGCCCAGCTGAGTATGGGCATCTTCGCTCCCAAATCGATTTCCGTCGGTGACCTGTTTGCCGGCGCGATCATTCCGGGGCTGTGTTTGGTGGGCCTGTATCTGGCCTACATCTTGGTGCGGGTCATCATCGCTCCGCAGTCCATGCCACCTGCCGAGCGTACCGAAGACGTGGCCTTGGCGCCGGTACTGGGCGCCCTGGCACCTCCGCTTCTGCTAATCGTTGCCGTACTGGGTTCGATTTTAGGCGGCTATGCGACCCCCACCGAAGCCGCCGGCGTGGGTGCCTTCGGTGCCCTGTTGCTGGGCCTTTCCTACGGGCGCATTAACCAACAGGTATTATCTGAGGTGGGCAGTGCAACCCTATCCACCACCGGCATGGTATTTTTCATTCTCGTCGGCGCATCGATTTTCTCTCTAGTGTTTCGTGGCTACGGCGGCGATGAAATGGTCCAAGCCTTATTTGCCCAAATGCCCGGCGGTATGTGGGGCGCACTGGGCATCGTCATGCTGGTCATCTTTTTGCTGGGTTTCATTCTCGACTTTATCGAGATCACTTTTGTCGTGGTGCCCATTGTCGGGCCGGTACTGATGGCCATGGGGGTTGATCCGATCTGGCTGGGCGTGCTGATCGCGGTGAATTTACAAACGTCATTTTTGACGCCGCCCTTTGGTTTTGCCCTGTTCTATCTGCGCGGTGTCGCTCCGCCGCAGGTCACCACCGGTGAAATTTATCGAGGCGTCATGCCCTTTATCGGCCTGCAGCTAGCACTGCTGGCAGCCTTGCTGGTTTGGCCCAGTCTGGCGACGTGGTTGCCGTCTCAACTCTAGTCCAGGTTTTAGTTAACGCACCGAAGGCCAGTCCGGTGGCCGTTTTTCAACTAAGGCAGCAATGCCTTCCTTGAAGTCTTCTTCGGTTGCCATGTCCGCGATCAAACGCTCGGATTCTACAACGGAGCTGGCCACGTCACGGTGCAAGTCCCTGTAGATCTGCCATCGGGTCTGACGCAGGGAATTCGGGGATACGCTGGCAACCAACTGATGTGCGTAGGCGAGAGTTTGCTCCAAAAGATCTGCTGGCGCGAAAATCTGGTTCACAAAGCCAAGCTGCAGAGCTTCATCACTGGTGAATACGCGGCTGGTCAACAGCAGATCGTTAGCACGACCCAGCCCGACGATTTTTGGCAGCATCCATGACAGCCCGTATTCCGCCGGCAGATTTAGCTTGCCGTGGGCGGTGGTAAATTTCACCCCGGGTACGGCAAAGCGCAGATCCGCAAAGCATGCCAGCGCCAGCCCAACACCGGCGGCAGGACCGTTCATGGCAGCAATCACGGGCTTGTTCAGGCCGAAGTGGTAAGCAAAGGACGCATCAAAATTCGCATCGGTTCCGAAACCGGGTTTGGCGATGTCAGCACTGATGCCTGAGTCATAAGCCCCCCGATCCGCATGACCACTGAGCGCTTGGCTGTCGCCGCCAACACAGAAACCCTTGCCGCGCCCGGTGACGACGATGGCTCGTACCTTATCATCGTCGTTTGCCTGTTTAAGCAGGTATCGATACTCGGTGTGCAGCCGGCCCGTCCAGGCATTCATGCGCTGAGGCCGGTTGAGCCAAATGATTGCGATGCCCTTGGCGTCGACTTCGTATTGCGTGTTCTTCAGTTCCATATCTACTCAGTTTGTGCAGGCGCGGGCTCGCTGCGGACATTCAGATAGGCTTGCTCGCTGATACTGTGGTAGCGGCGAACGTCTTGCAGGAACCCCATGTAAGAATCGTAGATGCGCTTGGCTAGCGGGTCAGCGTCTGCAATCTCGGCCACTACCTCAGCCGACGCTGTCCGCAAGGCCGCTATCACGTCCTCGGGTAAACGCCGCAACTGCACATTGTGCTCGTTGATCAGCGTATCCAGAGCCGCGTTGTTTCTTGCCGTAAACTCGCTCAGCATGTCTTCATTAATGGCTTGGGTCGCTACTTCAACCATGGCCTGCAAGTCTGGCGGTAAGGCCTCCCAAGCCTCTTTGTTCACAATGGCTTCCAAGGTTGGACCCGGTTCATGCCACCCGGGGTAGTAGTAATACTTGGCCGCCGTGTGCAGTGAGAACGCCAGGTCATTGTATGGTCCCACCCACTCTGTCGCGTCGATAACCCCAGTTTGCAGCGCGGTGAAAATTTCGCCGCCGGGCAGTACCACCGGCACACCTCCCGCTCGCGACAGTACTTCGCCGCCGATGCCCGGTATACGCATTTTCAGACCCTGCAGATCCTCGATGGAATTGATTTCTTTGTTGAACCAACCCGCCATTTGCACACCGGAATTTCCCGCAGCAAAGGGCACCAAATTGAACTGCGCGTACAGTTCTCGCCACAGCTCCATACCGCCGCCATAGTGCAGCCAACCATTCATTTCTTGGCCGTTCATGCCAAAGGGAACGGTCGCGAACATGGCGGCAGCGGGATTTTTGCCGCGCCAGTAATAGGCAGCGCCGTGACCCATCTGGGCGGTGCCTTGCGAGACTGCGTCAAAGACTTCGAGCGCGCCGACGAGTTCGCCTGCGCCATAGACTTTGATGTCCAGCCGACCATTGCTCATCACTCGAAGGCGCTCTGCTAAACGCTCCGGCGCTGCCCCAAGACCCGGTAGGTTCTTTGGCCAAGTGGTAATCATTTTCCACTGAAAGACCTGCGCGTCCGCTGCGCCCGACTGCACTGATCCTTGCGGCGATTCCTGCGCAGGTGCGCAAGCGCCGAGCACTAGCATCAGACATAGGCCGACGAACCACTTGTGCATCGAATTTTGCGTGTATTGCTGCCTCATGATGGCATTGCTCCTTGACGTTAATCCATTACCTGAAGATTGGCGTAGCCAACCATCAGCCACTTCGCTCCCTCGGCAAAGTTTACTTGCACCTTGGCACGTTCGCCGTTGCCTTCAAACTGCAGCACGACGCCTTCGCCGTACTTACCGTGCATAACCCGCTGGCCCATGCGCATGCCGTCGGCGGTCTCTTCGAACAGTCCGCCACCACCGCCACCCGCATAACCGCCACTGAACAGGCCTTGGGTGCTGGCTTTCATGCGCACCTCCGACAGCAGATCCTGCGGTATTTCCAGCAAAAATCGGCTCGGACGATTGTAGGTATCTTGTCCGTGTAACCGACGGCTCTCAGCATAGGTCAGATACAACTCCTGCATGGCTCGAGTGATACCCACATAGGCAAGGCGCCGTTCTTCTTCTAGGCGCCCCGGGTCCTCGGAGGACATGCGGTGGGGAAACAGGCCTTCTTCCATGCCGCCCAAGAACACCAACGGAAACTCCAGTCCTTTTGCAGAGTGAAGGGTCATCATTTGCACACTGGGGCCTTGAGCACTTTGCCGGTCTCCGGCGTCTAGGGTCATCTGGTCGAGAAATTCTTGCAGCACGCTGACTTCAGCCCGGTCGCTGTCTTCGAAAGGGAACACCAAGTCGCCGCTGAACTGCCGGCAAGCCGACACCAATTCCTGCAGATTTTCTTTACGGGCTAACCCGCGCTCTCCGCGCTCTTGGCTGTGAAAGTCCATCAGTCCGCTTGCCAGAAGAATGTGGTCGGCAAGCTCATTAAGCTGCATTGGCGCAACGGCGTCGGCCATTTCGTCGATTAGCGCCACGAAGCCGCCCACCGCACCGTTCACACGGGCAGTAAATGTGCCCCCGGCAAGACCGTCTTTCGCGGCCTGCCACAAAGACGTTTGATTCGCCCGGGCCAGCTGTCGAATACCCTCCAGAGTTTTATCGCCGATACCCCGGGTCGGTGTATTCACGACTCGTTCGAAGGCAGGATCTGAGTGACGATCTTCCATTAGACGCATGTAGGCGAGGGCGTTCTTAACTTCAGCGCGCTCAAAGAAGCGCTGCCCGCCGTAAATTTGGTATGGAATGTTGAGCCGCAACAAGGCCTCTTCCAGCACCCGAGACTGAGCGTTGGAACGATACAAAATTGCGGCTTCGTTCGCGCTGCCACCCTCTTCAATCCACTGCTGAATCCGCTCGGCTATGAAACGTGCCTCGTCCAGATCATTGAATCCTGCATAGACTTTGATCGGCTCGCCTTTATCCCCCTGGGACCACAAGTCCTTGCCGAGCCGGTTCGTGTTGCGCTGAATGAGACCATTGGCGGCATCCAATATGGTTTGCGTGGAACGGTAATTTTGCTCAAGGCGCACGGTAGCGACAGCGGTAAAGTCTTCGGTGAATTGATGAATGTTTTCAATTTTCGCGCCACGCCAGCCGTAGATGGATTGATCGTCATCCCCCACGGCCATCACCTTGCCCGTTTTGCCCGCGAGCACCCGCAGCCAGGCGTACTGGATGGTGTTGGTGTCTTGAAACTCATCTACCAGTAGGTGAGAAAAACGCTGTTGGTAATGCGCCAGCAGATTGGCGTCGTTGAGCCACAATTCGTGGGATCGCAGCAGCAGTTCCGCAAAATCCAGCAGCCCCCCCTCGTCGCAGACTTCTTCGTATGCCTGATAGATGCGTTTGTGCGTTATCTGGTAAAGGTCTAACCCATCAGCAACCTCACGGGCTCGCCTGCCTTCGTCTTTTTGGCCATTGATAAACCAAGCCGCCTGACGGGCAGGCCATTTTTTTTCATCAATGTCCTGCGCCTTCATGATGCGTTTTATTAGTCGAACCTGATCGTCGCCATCAATGATCTGAAAATTTTGAGGTAAGTTGGCTTCTGCCCAGTGCATACGCAGCAATCGGTGCGCCAAGCTATGAAACGTGCCGACCCACATGGAGCGTGCCGACACATTAAGCAGTGACTCTGTACGGGCACGCAGTTCCGCCGCCGCCTTGTTCGTAAAGGTCACCGCTAGGATGCCGTGAGGTGAAACTCCCTCCACATCAATAAGCCACGCAATACGGTGCACCAACACACGGGTCTTCCCACTACCGGCACCGGCTATCACCAAGGCATTGGCCAGAGGCGCAGATACGGCGTCGCGTTGCGCTTCGTTAAGTCCGTCAAGGATATGCGAGATGTCCAAGGGCTACCCTGTGTCTATTGCAGAGGGCGTATTCTACCTGAGGGTGATAAGGGGTGCTAAAACCGGCATCTCACAGTAACGGTCACCCGTAGACGGCTACTCTGTGTTTTGGGATTGGCTTTGCGCATCGCCCGCCTCGGACGCATCGTACTCTTCGCCTCGAGCCTGACTGATAAAATCTAGCGTGTGCGAAGTAATCAGGGAACCGAGACCTCGACCTTGATCCGTCATGTTGAGCTTGTGCAGTATTTCATCCACCAAGCCACGTACCTCCGAGCGTAGCTCGGCCAACTCTTCCTCTGTGGCGGTCAACGACTGACCGCCCACCCGATAGAAACGCTGCACGTAAGATTGCGGCAGCCACGATTGCACTTCGCCGCGCAAGCCACCTATCGGTGCGCTGCTCTCTGGAACGGACTCGCGATTACGCTGCCGGTCCAACTGCCCTTGATCAATCACCTGTTCAACGTGGCGCGCCAAAACAAAGGCGTAGCGAGAGCTCAGCTGCTCGATAACACCCGGATGCTTGCCGGGATTTTCCAAGGCATCCCATATTGCCTTACCGCTAAAGCCCAACAGGGACCCGCCCCTTTTCTCTTGTTGAAGCGAGGTCGCAGAACCCTCGCCCTGACGTTGCTCTAGAGATTTCAAGCGCGTGAAGATGAAGAACACTACGATAAACAATATAACGATCAGGACGATCATTAGGGTAAACAACAAAATCGGCACAACATTCTCTGTCATAAACACACCTATTTACGAACGGCAATACCTTCTCAGGATGACGTCAGCTGGGTACCGGTCACCTGTCCTCGATCTCACGCCTGAGTATCCTCCGACTACCCAGAGTGAACAAGCATGGCTCAACAGATCACCCATCTTGTTACTCGATAACCACGTCTGTCTTTGGGCTTAACACCTGACTCGCCAGTCGTGCTCGCTCAATGATGTAAAGATCACCGACCGTAGTTTCTACCTGTACCAAACTTGCTCTGAGCGTGGACAGCTCTTGGCGAACGCTGCGCAAAGCTGAGACTTCCGTTTGTTGCGCCTGCAAAATCTTCTCCAAACGGTCTAGATTAGGTTTTATCGAGGCATTTTCTGCCTGCAGTACTTTCAGCTCGGCCAGAAGCACCTGTTGCGCCTGCTCCATCGTTGCGTCGGCATTTGTCGACACAACTTCTGGCAGAGACCTCAGCTGCTCATTCACATTCGCCATAGAAATTTCGTTAGCCGCTAACATCTCTTTCTGCATCAGTTGATTAGCCAAACTCTCGTCCAAGCGCCCTGCTAGGACGCTAAACGTTTCTATGCCCTTGGTCATTTGCAGCGTTCGCTTCGCCATGGCCCCCAACATGCCATCAATCTCTTTTACCTTGGAGGACAGTTGAGCAGCCATGAGTACGTAGAAAAGCACAGCCGCCAACAGTGCGATGCACAGAGAACCCACGGCGTACTGAGTAAATTGTCTCGACTTGTGTAGCTGCTCGGCAATCTCTTCAATCATCGGGTGAGCGGTGGAAATTCGCACCTTGTCTCCCCCAACGCTGATTTGGAGATTTGGCTCGTCTTCTTCCGATGGGTCGACCACAGGCGCAGGCTCACTAGGGGCCGGGCTGGGCGCCTTCGGCAAAGCGGTCGGTGCACTGACATCGGCAAGCACATCTTCTATCTCCGACGCCCGTTCTTGAACGTTTTTTGCAATTGCTTCTATCGCTTCCTCAGCGCTGCTGTTCTCTGCTGCACTGTCATCAGATGCTTCAATGGTTTCGTCAGTATCGGACTTCGCTGCTTCTGCAACCTCGGTCGTTTGTTCGTCTGCCACCGGTTTTTCTTCGTCTGCCATTATTTTTCTCCAAGTGGAATGGATCGGTTTCCATTAGATCCGTGATTGCATACTAAGCACATCGCTACTAACAAAGTACGGGCGCGCAGTGATACCAAATTCTGCCAAGTATTGAACCGCTTGCCCTCGATCGATAAAGGGTCCGCTCACTGTTACGAATCGCTCGCCCTTGCTGGCGACTTTGACGCCGGGCAATTGACTGTTGTTGCTTTTCCATATCAGCGCGCTTTGGGGTAAGCGAAACGATGCATGCTGTACGTATATGCCGGGCTCAACCACCGGGGTCACAGGCGCTGCTACCGGGAACAATGCTTTCAAGTCCTCCTCAGTATCTGTGGCAGTTGATGATGGCTGCTCGGCTTTTGCACCAACGGAAATCGGACTTTCCGCTGATTTCTTTGCTGGCTCGGTCAGCGCAGCTGCCGCTGGCAGTGTCACGGGATCACCGGGCACGGGGGTCTCTTTGGCTGCGACGGGCACTGTCCTCGATCGCGCCTCGACGCTGCTTGCCGGAGCCGTCACCGCAGAGACCTCAGGTGGACCTTCCGTTTTCACCGATGAGGCTCCAGCGCTGGCGATCTGTGCTTGAGCCCAGTTAACGCCATTACTGATCGCAGCGTAGGGGTCTAGGTTAGGGCTAAAGTACAGGCCCGCAATCAACACACACGCGATGCCTGAGCTAATTAGGATGCGCGCGTTGGACACACCGCTGGGCGCAAGATTTACAGTCGCCACTTTGCTTTGCACCGGCGCTGCAGGGGTTGACGGGGCTACCGCCCCTTTACCCCGTCTCGGCATGTTTTTGGCTCTCGGCAGGTTTTTTTCGGCTTCCTGCATCAATTGGGAAAGACTTGGAACTGAGGCCAGATCCGCCAGTTGTCCCCCGTCCTCATGCTCAATTGAAACCCCCAAGGAGCGAATCAACTGATTAACCTGCGCCGCCTCGGGCCGTCCTTTCACGTTTTCTGATAAACGCCGGCACTGTTCCTCATTTGGCGTTTGAAAGACAAAGTGTTTTGCCCTCAACCTTTGCGCCAGCTTCTGCAAATGCTGAGAATCCGGGCGCGCCTGACGCGAGTGAACGACAATCGACACGCCTGCCGCTTTGAATTGCCCGACCATTTTCGCTGCCAACTGCAACAGATCAGATTGAGCAGGACCCGGCAATTCATAGAGCCAAATCTCTCGAGTCTTCACTACTCGCTTGGTCTCTAACGATGCCATGTCCAAGGAGGCTAAGTGCTCGTTAAGCCTGTCCAGTATCCCGTCACTGGTTTTTGGCATGCGCCTTATCGCAACCGCGCTTCTCGCCGATCGATTGATGTCCGCCAGCATGGTTCGAGTGTAGTGTGCTAGAAGACTTTCATGGCGTGCTGCAGTGATTACCACATTGCCCGCGTGGGCAATCGTGCCTTGGCAGCTCAGCAATTGTTCGGCGTCTTCGTCGCTAAAATACAGCGCGGCTTCTAATTTAGGTTCTTCCTTTAACGGGATCATCCTAGCTCTTCCTTTTCCAATCTGTTCGTGTGTTAGTTCGCCTTCGCGACGCTGTCGGGTCGGCGACCGCTTTCGTCAAAGATCAATTCATCTGGCACCGTGGGTTTCGGCTTGATCACTTTCTGTCCGTCCGCGCTCACGGCATTCAGGCCGTATACGTAGGCAATAACCTGTGCCACTGCATGAAAGAGTCCTTGAGGTATGTACATGCCAACATCGCATGTGAAATACAGTGCTCGTGCCAGCAAGGGTGATTCAAAGATTTCCACGCCATTGTCTGTGGCGGTTTCTCGAATGCGCGCAGCCATAAAGTTTTTACCCTTCGCGATCACCCGCGGTGCTTCTTCTTTGTCTAACTCGTAAACCAGAGCCACGGCAAAATGCTGCGGGTTAGTGATCACGACATCGGCGGACGGCACGTCTTCTAATTGACGTTGTTGGGCCATTTCCCGCTGCTTTGCACGAATGCGTTGGCGAACTTCCGGTTGGCCCTCAATGTCTTTCATCTCGTCCTTAATCTCTTGCTTTGTCATCTTTAGTTTTTTGATGAATTCGTATCGTTGATACGGCACGTCTACTAAGGCGATGATTATGAGCGCAACGGTTGAAACCAAGGCTCCCAACAAAACGGTTTCGATGCTTGCAGCAATTGCCGCGTTGATCGGTCCATCGCCGATTTTCATGATCGAATCAAAATTCACGTAAAGATAGATCCCGCCAATGCCGGCAACGAGTGAGAATTTCATTAAAGACTTACCCAGTTCGACCAAAGCCTTGAGACCAAATATTCGGTTCATACCCTTGATTGGATTGAGCTTGCTGGCCTTAGGAGCAAAGGCTTTTGCGGAAAAAACAAAACCGCCTAACGCCGTAGCAGAACCGATGGCGGCAACGATTGCCAGCGCAAAGACAGGAATAACGGTGACAAAGCTATCCAAAGTCAGAATCGACAGTCGGTTCAACGCTAAATTCGTCTCGAATGCGTAATTGGTTGGAATGGTCAGCGCCTGAGCAAAGGTGTCGACGAAGCGCGGTCCCATCCAAAACCCACCCAGATACAGGGCAGCGATCACCGAACCGGTCACCGCGGCAATGGTCATATCCTGAGAGCGCAGCACCTGACCGTCTTCCTTGGCTTTTTCAAGGCGTCGTGCGGTGGGCTCTTCTGTTTTGTCGTCTTGTGATTCTTCAGCCATTACAAACCCAACATATTTTCATTGAGTGTGCGGAAAGCCTGAAACCAAAGGCCCTCCATCTTGCTGATGATGATCACCATGCTCAGCAACACCATGCAAAAACCGATTGGAATCAACGCCGGAAAGCCCACAGCAAATACGTTCAGGCTGGGGGATGCTCGTGAAATCACGCCAAGGCAACCATTGATCATTAGCAGGCCGAGCATCACCGGCAGAACCATGATGGCTGCGCCGATAAATATCTGGGAGGACCAAGTCAGAAGCCCTTGAATGGCATTTGTGTTGAGCAAACCGCTACCAACCGGAATTGACGTAAAGCTCTGGACCAATATGCTGATCAAAACCAAATGACCGCCGAGGGCAAGAAACACGAGCAATCCGATGATCAGCATAAACTGTGACAATGTCGGTACGTTACCCAGATTGGGGTCCATCATATTTGCCATACCCAAACCCATGCTCGACGAAACAGCCTGGCCGCTCACGATGATCGCCGCCGAAACAATCTGCAGGGTCACGCCCATCAGGGCGCCAACGGTGATTTCGTTGAAAATGCGGTAAATCGCGCCAGCCGTGAAAGGATCAACTTGCGGGATATCGATAAAGGGATAGATCATCCACGTCAGCACAAAGCCGGTGACGATACGAACCCTAAGGTTCAGGGCGCGCTGAGAAAAAATAGGCGCCGTCATCATTACTGCGGAAATACGGACGAAAGGCCACATGAAGGTCTGCAGCATTTGTACGAGATCGGCAACGAACAATGTCATGGCGCTACAGCGTGACCGTGCGGACACGTTCGAAAATGTCGTGGAAATACTCTGCAAGGACTGCGATTTGCCACTCACCAAAAACCACCAACGACAACACCATAACTGCCAGCTTAGGAATAAAGCTTAGGGTCATCTCTTGAATCGATGTTGCCGCCTGCAAAATACCCACTAACAAACCAGAAATCAGCGCCGCCGCCAGAATCGGAGCCGCTACCAAAATCGTCACTTTCAAGGAGTCCAATGCGATGTCCATGACTAAGGAAGTGTCCATAGCTACGCCTAGGTCAGGTACGTGGCGACTAGGGAGCCGGTCACCAGCCCCCATCCATCGACAAGCACGAACAACAGTAATTTGAATGGCATGGAGATCATCATGGGCGACAACATCATCATGCCCATGGACATAAGTACGCTGGCGACCACCAGATCAATGATAATGAATGGAATGTAAATCAAGAATCCAATGGTGAAAGCGGTTTTGAGTTCCGAGGTAATAAAGGCGGGAACCAAAACCGTCAGAGGGACATCGGCAACGTCATCGACCGGCTTGGTTTCCGACATCTCCATGAACAGCATCATGTCTTTCTCGCGAGTCTGGCCCAGCATAAATTGTTGAAGTGGAATGCGAGCACGATCCAAACCCTCTTGAAAGGAAATCTCGTCATTTTGGACGGGCATCAGCGCATCGTCGTATATCGCCTGAAGAATCGGATTCATAATGAACAAAGTGAGGAAGAGAGCGATACCCACTAACACCTGATTAGGCGGTGTTTGTGCAGTCCCCATGGCCTGACGCAGCAGTGACAGCACTATGATGATCCGGGTAAACGAGGTCATGAGAATCAAAATCGACGGCAACAAGCCCAGCAGGGTCATGACGATAATGAGTTGGAGAGAGAGGCTATACTCCGTGCCGTCGTCATTGCCCTCGAGAATTTTCAGCGCAGGGATTCCTTCGGCAAATCCCGTTTGAGGCAAAAGGCAAAACAACGCCGCAACCAGCATACTGGCCAGCGTTTGTTTGGAAATGCCATCGCAAATTCGGTTCATGAGACCCTTCTACGTCATGAGCAAGGGTCGGCCCCTGCTAGGATTTGTATTCACTGGGCAATGAAAGCAAAGACCGTGCCATTTTAATTTTCCATGTATATCAATAGTTTACGAAGGCATGGCGACGATTTGCCGGTCGAACTGCCGCTTTTCTCGAGGTTTTAACCAATGCCGTCGGTTTTTCGACAGCTGTTCGGCGCTCTGCGCTTCAAGAACAGCTGCAAAGACAGTCGCTTTTGCGAACAATCTGTCTACCATTACGTCACAGCACAGAAATCTCGGACTCTGCATGCACGAATTCGGCCAACCACTCAGCCCATGGCACGGGACTCGAGCCTTAACGCCTCCTTTCCCTGGGCTCATTGTGAAGACACTCATCAGCATGGCGTTGCTCGTGCTAGCACCCGCCGCTTTTGCAGCAACCGCTGACCCCATTGCTGAGACAAATGACACGGTGAGCGACAGCGCCGAGGCGACAAATAGCGCAGTGGCAAATACAGACGAACCGATAGTCATCGACTTGGACGTGCCCCCAGAACTCCAAGCGTTTCTTGCCGAGCAGGAGGCCCGCCGCTCAACCGAGAATGCTGCGTCAGGGCAAAGCAGTGACGCCTCACCTGCAGCGGCCTCGGCCTCGGAGAGCGCACAGGTTGAGACGCCTCAACAAGTCGACGACACGACGTCGCAACCCCTTGCAGAGGCTGCGATTGACGATCAGCCGCTGGAACAGAACTTACTGGATGACCTGCCGTTTCAATCGTGCTTTGCCGCCGCAGCCACAAATTACGATATCGAGGAATCGCTGCTGATTGGCATTGCGATCGTCGAAAGCAGTATGGACCCGGATGCCGTTTCCAGCTCCAACGCCTTGGGACTTATGCAAATCAAGTGGCCTATTACCGCCAATCACCTCGGCATTTCTGAGCAAAGAGACCTGTTCGACCCCTGTATCAACATTGATGCAGGCGCACGTTACTTACGCGAACTGCTCGACGATCTAGCAGATTTTGCGCCGCAGCCGCGCAAGCGATTGGCCTTGGCGAGCTACCGGTTGGGGCCCAACGGCTTTGACCCAAACATTCCATTGCCTGCGGCAGCTCAAGACTACATTGAGAAAGTGGAAGCCCAACAGCAGAACCTGTCCACGCCGATATCGAGCAATCAGACAGCATCCACCGCGGGTCCAGTTCTTCCTTGCCTCGTGCAAAATCTGCGCAAGCTGGCGGCGATTACTCACGATCCAAGTCAGCGCAGTGCCCAAGTAGGTCGGTGGATAGAGGCTAGAGGTGCGGGATGCAGCGCCTTGGCGCTAATTCAAATTCGCAACAACTTGCCGGTGTGGCTTGGCACCGCGCTTACCGCAGAGCGAGTAACACAGGTTCAGCGTTTGTTGGATCAAGCAATTAATGCGCCGCGCAAAGCAGACCCAAGCGCATCACGAATACGAGGCTAACGGGCGTCTGCCTAGCGCAATTCCCCTGAGCTATAACCTCTAATCACGCTGCATAAATTGTTTGAGCTGACCGGCAAATGACATTGCGCCGGAGGGATCGTCCATCAGCGGCGCGCTGCGCGGATTTTCGCTAACGCCCGCATCAAGTGCGCTGGATTCCTGTGCTTGGTTATCAAGAAGCGTGATTTGATTGGGCGCTACACCCAACAGCAGCCTTCTGCCTGCGTATTCAACCACGTCCAGACGGTGCTTGCCGCCCAATCTAAGGCTGTTCACCACGCGCAGACCCTGGCCACTCATTGGACCCATGCCAATCCCGCGACTGCGGACAAACCAGAGAGTCGCCAGCAGCAAAAAGATGACAAAAACGAAGCTCAGAACCGCAGAAACCAGCGGAGACATGTCCATAAACTAAACCGTCTTCACTCGTTCTAAAGGAGCAACAATTTCGACCACACTGATGCCAAGCTTATCGCCCACGGTGACGATCTCACCCTTGGCGATTACCGTGTCATTGATCTTGACGTCCATTAACTCACCAACGCCTCTATCCAACTCCAGTACACTGCCCTGTGAAAGCCGCAGTAGGTCTCGGAGTTTCAGGGTTGTGGATCCAACCTCAACCGCTAACGTAATCGGTATAGCGCGAATAACATCTTGATTGATGTTGCCTTCGGGTGCTTGTTCTGGCTCTTGTCCTGTTTCTTCTGTCTCGCTCATGACTCTTCCTCTGGCATTATGCTTTCGACAATTTGTATGGCCACCTGATTCCCTCTGCTACCCACTTCGGCAGTAAAAACGGGGAAGCCATTGACGGCTAATTCAGCGTGCTCCGGCGGTCGTATGGGCAACCAATCCCCAGCTTTAAGGTTCGACAGCTGATCAACGGAAATCGCCAACTCTGCGGCTGTTACGACCACATCAATGGGAACTTCATCCAGACTGTCCTGCAAATTTTCCGTCCACAGCGCGTCGGAGTCTGCGTCACCACCGCTGGTTTGAATTCGCGAGCGCAGCACATCGCGCACCAGCTTCAAGCTAGCGTAAGGATAGACGATATCGACATATCCTAGGTCTTCGCTGTCACCCATGGTTTCGAATCGATTCAAAATGATCATGTCATCGTCAGCCGCAATATTCGCAAATACCGCGCTGATTTCGGACGTGGATAAAGAGCACTCAACTTGGAGGAAGGGGGCCCAAGCCTCCGATAAAGAGCTAAATATGACCTCACGAATTTTTTCGATCACTGCCAACTCCGTCGGCGTGAAAATTCTGCCCGGCGGCACTGAAGTCAGCGACTTTGGCGACCCGCCAAACCAATTATCCAAGCAGCTAAAGACAACTTGGGAATGAACGACAGCCAGACACTCACCGCGTAGCGGATCGACTTTGGTAACGTTTACGGACAACGGCGGTGACGTGCTTTGCACATAGTCACCGTAACGAATGATCTCGATACGCCCCGGTTGCAGCCTTGCGTTATACCTTAATTCTTCGAGCAATCCGGCGCGCATGAATCGATGGAACCGGTCATTGATTTGCTCAATGGCGGTTACATTCACGCCCACGCTCGTGTCCTGCAGTGTCAGATCATAAGTACTGGCCGCCACACCGACATTGTAGCCCTCGCCGCCCAAATCACCGGAAGCCACCATGTCTTCTATGGCACTCAGTTCTTCGTCACTTAGCAGCTTGTCGTTATCTTCAGCCATATCGATGTTTTCTTGAATTACTGTCTATGCACTAGGGTAGGGACTGCGTGCTATTGCACGACAAAACCAATGAAATACACTTCTTCGATGCCGGCAAATTTGAATTCCTCAAACTTCTCAAGTACCTCATTCATGATGATGGTCAAATCTTCTTGAAGATCGCGCCGGAAATTCTCTTCCCGTAGCTCAGCCTCTGTCACCATCCGAAGCCGATCCAATACTGCCGACTGAATAGCGAACTTATGATCCTCGATGGCGTTCAAGACCCGCTCATCGTAATACGTCATCACGGCAACAGTGATCTGCATGACCTTACGCGAACCGGCAACATTGGCCACAAACGGTTGGTCGAAGGTGTAGTAAGTCGGTTTGAACTTCTCCTCTTCGGCCGTTTCTTTGGAGACTTTTTCTGGCATCTGTACTGCGTCGGTGCCTTCTATCTCGGCTTCCAGTTCAGCAATGGCTTCTTCAGCCGCGTCCGCCTCTTTCTCATCAAAAAAGCCCGTAAAGAAAAGGGCTCCCAGGGCAGAGCCCACGGCGATGAGTAAAACAACTACCACCATCAAAATGATCTTTATCAGGCCGCCCTTAGCTGGTGCTTCTTCTTCGACTTCAGCCATTGTTAACTCCTGTTATACGTTAGTGAGTCTAAACAAAAATATTCAAACCATCCCTAAGAATGTTTCCGCTTGCCATGTCTTGTTGCGACGGCACAAATTCGTCCGCCAATAGATCCATAGATATCTCAATTTCTTCTTCGTTTTCCCGTTTTCCACCGCGATCACTGCCATCACCTAACTCGATGTTAACGTTGCCCTGATCGCCAACTAACTCTTCCAAGGACTGGCGCAGCTTCATCATCGAATCACCTAACAGTTGACGGACATTGGGATCGCTGGCAGCAATTTGTCCCTCAATGCCACCACCGGTTACCTGTAATTCCACACCGACCGGCCCTAGGGAGGCGGGATTTAAATTGAGTTTCACCTTCCAGTTACCGTCTTTCACCGCTAGGGCCAACTTTTGCGCAAGCACCGCTCCAAAGCGTTGAGTCCATGCCTGATAGGGCTGCAAACGAGACTGCATTTGTTCAGGGTCAGATGACATCAGCGCGTCTGCCAGACTGATCGCTAGGTTGGAAGTCGGGGCTTGGATTAGCCCGCCCTGGCTGTTCATTGATGTCGGGGATGATGCTGCAAACGACTGCGCGTGACCCTGCTGAGGCATTCCGTCCTGAGCACCGCCATCGCGTGGCGACATTGTATTCTCAGTGTCGATCTCCGCCAAAGCCATATGCGCAGCCATGGATGCCGGCCTGACTTCTCTTTGTCCTTCGCCTTGCAGCTTCTTAGTCAAGAAGTCCGCGTTAGCCAGAGGATCGAATTGCGCGTCTGAATTCGCCTTCTGCATATCAACACGTCGGGCAGCATTAACGTCGGCAATCGGCTGCGCGGTTGATGATGTCTTCAGCGATTTATCCGACGGCAAACCCACCGCTGGAAGAACATTTCCAGCGTTGGCCATATCTGCTCCGGAAATCCCAGTGCGCTGTGCGAACTGCAATCGGCTATCCAGCACCGTCGCCGGATCAACCGGCCCTTTAGCAGACGACTCGCCCGATGCTCTATTTTCTGATGATGTTGGCAACTGGCTCGGTTTGCCTGACAGAGGTTGCGGCTGCCCACCAATCAGACCCTGCAAAATGTTCTGAGTATTCGGCTTTTGCGCGCCGGCGGATAGGTCCTCTTCAGAACTCCCCGCCATGAGGCGCGGGATGTCCGTGCCCTGACTGCGGGCGAATTGACTCAGGCTTTCTTCACTGACCTTCGGGTTGGCCGAGGTCAAAATCACTCGCCCCACTTTCAGCGCCGCGGAATGAATGGACAGTCCGGGCAAGGGATTGCCGCTTGCCGGACTAACAGGCAAAGCAACCGGCGCATCCGGGTTGATCTTCACGTCCAGCTCGTCGTCTGTTTGTATCCCTTCGGCCGATTTCATCGCTGACCCATGTTCTTCGCCAACGGCGCCTCCTGCCACCTTCGACCCCGGAGTTTTGCTCCGCTCCTTCTCTAAAATACTATTAAATTCAACACCTTGAGAGGATTTTTCTGAGACGGATGCGGCCTCAGGAACGCCGGCATCCGCCGATTTTGCTTCGACATTGCTGATAAATGACAGAAAGTTTTCGGACATCGTCTTGTCTGCTGGGTTAATTCGTTAACGGATGGTTAGCAATTACTGTGCCACTGGCGACGTTTACTGCGAATGACGCGTTTTTTGCTGGGCGGAAAAGCGCTGGGTGTTGAGTAAATCGGACTCTTTTTGATCCTTCTTTCGCGTGATCTGTTTGAGTTGGTCCTTGGCTCGCGCAGCCAATGTTTCGAATTTAATCCGCTCGCTGTTGAGCTCACGAAACCGGGCTGCGATGGCTTGCTGCTGGCGCTGAAGGTCCGCCATCTGATCGGTGATCGCGCGAGTGGTAAGGTCCAGCTGACCCATAAAACGGCGCAGTTGGGTCGACTGCTGTAAGTCCTCTTGGCTGTCTTCTGCCGCTTTTAGCTGCAAGATGTATTCCTGCTTCATAAAGCGGATTTTTTCCTGCTCGGCACACAAATCACTGTGCTGGGTGCGCACCTGCACCAAGGCTCGCTGAGCTTCGTCCGCTTCCTTACTAACGCCATCCGCTATCGATTTCCATCGCTCGATGGATGCCCGTAATCTGCTAGACACGAATACTCTCCCGAAGTTGGGTAACTGCTGCCTCAAATGTGACCAATTCGTCCATGGGTTGACGCAAAAACTCCTCCATCACACCTCGTAGCGCGATCGCCCGATCGAGATCTGGATTGGTCCCCATCTCGTATGCTCCCACTTGTATCAGATCGAGGTTCTGCTGATAGAGAGTCCAAAGTCTGCGAAACATGTTCGCCAAGTCCAGATCATCCGCGTCTGCCAACACCGGCATCAAACGTGAAATTGAACCCGCCAAATCGATCGCCGGGTAATGTGCCGCGTCTGCAAGGGCACGACTCAACACCACCTGTCCGTCCAAGGATGCTCTGGCCAAATCCACCACCGGGTCCTGAAGATCGTCGCCTTCGGCTAACAAAGTATAGAGCGCGGTTATGCTACCTTCGCCTGACTTGCCGGTACCCGTTCGTTCGATCAAGTTTGGCAACAAACTAAAGACAGAGGGTGGATAACCCTTTGACGTTGGGGGCTCGCCAATGGCAAGACCAATCTCTCGCTGGGCGTGTGCCACTCGAGACATACTGTCTACCAGCAACAGGACATCCTTACCCTTAGCGCGGAAGTGTTCGGCATAAAGATGTGCCAAGTTCGTGGCGCGGATACGCAGTAGGGGAGAATTATCTGCAGGTGCCGCTACAACAACCGCATGGCCCATACCTTCTTCGCCCAAGATCTGTTCAATGAACTCCTTGACTTCTCGTCCGCGCTCGCCGATCAATCCGATGACAACCACATCGGCTGAGGTGAATTTAGTGAGCATGCCCAACAAAACGCTTTTGCCAACACCGGACCCTGCGATAAGCCCCAAACGTTGCCCGCATCCTACCGTCAGCATGGCATTGATCGCTTTCACACCAACATCAAGCACGCGATCGATGGCCTGACGCTGCATCGGATTTATCGGGTTTCCTTGCAAGCCCTTGCTCTCGCTGCAACTGATCGGCGCCAAGCCGTCTAGGGGTTCACCTAATGCATCAACCACCCGCCCAAGTAGACTGTCGCCAACCATGGCGCTGTCGGAATCCGAGAGCAAAAAGACTCTGGCCCCCGCGTGCAAACCGGACGCTTCCCACAGCGGCATCATGAAAATCGTGCCGCTTTGGAAGCCAACAACCTGGGCATCGACATAGCAAGCCCTATCGTTTGGCGGCGCTGCCGCTGCAGAATTTTTTAGGATGCGACAAATTGCCCCCACCGTTGCAGTAATCCCCCGGGCTTCGATTGTGAGACCCACAATTCGGGTCAGAACGCCATACTTGCGCGGCTTAGGCGCCTGCAGGCGCTCGACGGTATGTGCCACTTGGGAGGGAAAATCAGCGATTTGGCTCTGCAAAACCGTCATCAGTTGTCTTCCGGGCGCTGAAAAAAGATATCGTCCACCTCTGAATAGTCGCCTTGGATGATCGCTCCCTGTTCATCAATTTCGCGAACAAGAACTTCGTCCTCTGCGCCGGCATCGCCTTCTGATCTGGCGAGGGGCATTTCTTCGGCGCGCTCTGTGGCTGGTATCGTATTGGATAAAATCTGCTGACCGAGTTCTGCCAACCGATGCTCAATCAGGTCATCAATACTGGTGTCTTGAATAGCTAGCCGCACCGAACCGGGCTGCAATGAGTCATCTCGCCGCAAGGTGTAGTCCGCAATTACCCGCGCCAACTCTGGCTGCTGGAGACGCTCGTACCAATCACCTGAAACGTGTATCACCAATTCACCAACCTGTAGCGGATCGATTTCCATCAGTGAACGCTCAATAAAGGCAGATAACGATGCATCACTCAGACTTAACTCAGTACGTGCTATTTGCTCGGCCAGAGCCAATGCCAAGGTTTTGAGCGGATCGAACAAGTCTTGGTGCGCAATAAGATGACTTTGCGCATCGCTGATCAGTTCGCCGAGCATGTCTCGTAATTCAATAGAACGCTGGGCCCCGGCGCTTTCGCCCTCCATTTCCAGCATCTGTTTCGCTTCCTGCTGGCCCTGAGCCTGACCCTCAGCGAAGGCCTGGGCTTTTGCGCGACTGATCTCTGCGTCTTTTTCATTTATTTGCGCTGCAAGCCTGCTTTCCAGGTCAGCAATGCGCTCCAGATCTGAGCCGTTCGATGGCATCTGGTCGCTCTGTTCGGTAGGCGCTTCCAATTCTGATTCGATCTCGGCGTCCTGCGCGGGCTGGCCCACCGCCTGTCCAGATTGCGGATCGAGCGCAACGCCGAGTGCTTTCGCGCCGTTCACGCCAGTAAATCCATCGTCCGGACCGTATTTGGGGTTCGTCAGCAGTTGGGCATCGAGAAAACTCTGTTTCTCTCGAGCCGCCTTTAGTGTGGGATCGGCAACAAATTGCGGGCTCTCAATGATGCTAGACAAAACCACCACCATCCGCGGAGGCGAGAATAATTTCGCCTGCATCCTGCAGTTTGCGCGCCTGACGAATGATATTGCGTTGGGCGTCTTCCGCATCGGTCACTCGAACCATGCCCATCATTTCCATTTCGTCCATAAACATGGCGCCCGCTCGCTGAGACATGTTCGAAAGGAATTTCTCCACCACCGCATCCGGGGCCGCTTTCAGGGCGTAAGCCATTTGTTCTTGTTCCAGCGTACGCATCAGCACTTGAATGCTGCGATTGTCCAGATCCACTAGGTTGTCGAAGTCGAACATGTTGTCGGCTATGCGCATCGCCAAATCTTCATCTTCGCCGCTAATATCGGACATTACCGTCGTTTCAATATCTAGCTTGGTCTTGCCCATAATGTTTGCGGCCGCCTTCACGCCACCCACTGCGGCAGAGGAGGTCGTTGTTGATTGTGCAAACTGTTTAGCCATGACCGATTCCAGTTCCGCCATTGCATTTGGCTGAACCGTATCCAGCAGTGCGACCCGCCGGATGACCTCCGGCCGAATCGCCGGAGGCAAAAACGTCAGCACATCTGCCGCGGTTTCATCTTCCAGAACGGATAAGATAATCGCGATGACCTGAGGATGCTCGTCGCCAACCATGTCGCATATGGAGCGCGGCGTCATCCAGGACAATATTTCCAGTCCCTTACTGGACGAACTCGGCAAAATACGGCTCAGTACAGAGGAGGCCCGCTCAGGCCCCAAGGCTCTGTTCAAAACACCTTCAATGTAGTCGGGTGACCCCAAGCCAAGGTTTGTTTGTTTTTTCAGTTCCGAGATAAACTCGTCCAACACACGGTCGACTGCCTCTTGGCTAACGTCGCTGACCCCAACCATGGCAGATCCGAGTGCCTGAACTTCTTTGGGGTTCAGGTACCCGACAATGTCCGAGGCTTGTTGCTCACCCAACAACAGCATCAAAAGAGCCGCTCGTTCGGTGGTTTTCAGTGACTCCATCTCAAGCGCCAGCTCTGGCGACATGGGGAGACTATTGTCTTGCTCTGCAGCGACTTCAGCCATGTTATTTACCTGTTTGCGGCGCGTTACGCCTTGATCATCCGTTTAATACTGTTTGCTACTCGGCCCGGATCATCCGCGGCCAACATTCGTAACACTGCAACTTTGTCATCGTAGCTGTTCGCCGTATCTAGCATATCCAATGGAATAGATGATTTCTTCGGCTTCAGCTTTGCTTTAATTTCTTCTAGGGTTTCGCCCTCGCCAAGTTTGATCATTTGCAAATCTTGATCCGACAACTCCCCGTCCACCGAAGCGAGCGGTATATCAAGGTCGTCAGAAACTGGCATGTTGGCTCGAATAATCGGACGCGCCACAAAAATCAGGATTAACAAGATCAGCACCAAGCTCGATCCGTATTTGATCAAGTCCACAATGCTGCTGTCTTCCCACCAAGGGATATTTGGCACAACGTCCACAGGCACGGCAAAACTCGACGGTACGACGGCAACAGTATCGCCTCGGCTCTCACTGAAACCCACCACTCCTTTGACAACTTCAGTCAAACGAGCAAGCTCTTCCGGGCTGATACCCGACTCACCATCTTCCGTTGGGGATATGTAGGCATCCTGATTGATGACGACGGCTACAGACACTCGGTCAATGCTACCCACCTGTTGTTTAACATAGCGGATCTCGCGGTCAATCTCATAGTTTCGTGTCGTTGATGAACTCGAGACTCCACTGCTACTAGACGATGACTGCTCGGGCAAATTACCGGTTTGAGCAAAATCCGGAGCTGCAGGCGGCTGATTGGAGAAACTCCCCGGCAGGCCCGAGGCGCCGATTGCCGATTCTTGCTCAAAATCTAAAGACTCTGACCGTGTGCGGGGCCCCAGGCCCGCTTTGTCGAATTCTTCATAAGTGGTTTCGACTTCGGTGAAGTCAAGGGTTACGTCCACCTCGGATCGCACGTTACCCATACCAACAATCGAAGCCAGGATTTGCTCGATACGCCGGTTGTAAGACATTTCTAACGACCGTTTGTGTTCCGCTTGGGCAGTCGTCAATGTCATCGCATTGTCTCCTTCCGAGTCCGTCAGCAAAGCACCGGTATTGTCCACGACAGACACATTTTCCGAGGGCAAATAAGGCACGCTTGAGGACACCAAATGAACGATCGCGCGAATTTGCGACTGCGTTACAACACGCCCGGGATGGGGAACGACCACCACCGACGCCTTGGCTGGCGTCTGATTCCGTACAAACACACTCTGCTGGGGTTCTGCCAAGTGCACGCGTGCGCCGCGAATCGTGGCAATTTCTGTAATGGACTTGGCTAGCTCCGTTTCCATCGCCGCCCGATAACTCACCTGCTCCATAAATCGGCTGGTGGTCATAGAGCCCTGCTCCAACAAATTTTCAAATCCACCAGCGGTAGCACTGCGCGGAATATCTTGGGAAGCAAGTAATATGCGTGCCTCGTGATAACGCTCGTCAGCTACCTGTAGAGCGCCCGTCGTTACGTCTATACGCGGCGCAAAACCGGCTGCATCCAGCGCATCTTTCGCTTGCTGGCGATCGGACTCAGACATTCCGGGATAAACAGACCGGTAGGTCGGGGCGGAAACCCAAAGGTAGAGCAAAATGCAAATCGCCAGGGCCAGAGAGCCGATGATATAGGGCAGCACTCTCTGAACATCTGGGTTATTCATAAAACCCAGCGGGCCCGTCTCAAGAGCTCCGTCATCCATGGCATCTGGGCCGAGGTTGTCCATCAACCCTTCGGCGTTGCCAATCGGAGCCGCGGGCACATCAGTCCGCGCGGCTAAGGGTCCGCCATTAGAGGGTGCTAAAGCCTGTTGATTCGAATCTAGTGTTGCTTCTGCCATGAGTTTCTCTTTAGTCCGCGTTCACGGTGTCGACTGCGATCGTTAGACCGGCATGTTCATGATGTCTTCGTACGCACGAATGAGTTTGTTGCGTACCTGCAGTGTCGCTTCAAAACCGATAGATGCCTTTTGCATAGAGAGCACCACATCGGTGAGGGGAATGTCTTCGCCGCGCTCATAGGCGTTCTTTAACTCTGCACTTGCCTGCTGGACGTCATTGACATCGTTGAAAGCGTCGACCATGTAGGTTGCAAAGTTCCCCTTGGCCGGTTCGTTGACCTGACCAATACCGCCAACGCCCGAGGCATCACTGCGGATCAAATCCGCCCGATTGCTCGGCACACCTTGATGCGCGCGAATCTGACTCAACAAATCTGCGACCTGATTTTGATAGTGGGTATTTACGCTGCTCATGATCTATGCCGAGCGTCGCTTCGGAATCTGGATACCCCGTTCGCGCATCCGCGCAATCTTGTAGCGTAGCGTTCGCTGACTGATGCCGAGCATGTCAGCTGCTTCTTGTCGCGTACGGGTATTCTTGATGGTATCGACAATGATGCGGAATTCGTTCGCATCCATTGCGCCCTGCAGACCTGCGGAACTCTCGCTCCCTTCGTCTCCGGATTCGTAAAAAGCACTCTGAGCGCCCAAATGAGCGGTGAATGGATTGGTCGGCGCACCCTGAGCATCACGCCATCGCTCACGCTGGACACTGGCCGGTTCAAAGGCATGAACATTGTCCATTGGCGCGGGCTCCCGAGCGTACAGCTCGTGATCTGCGGGCTCATCGAATACCAAGTGATTGCCTGCAATGACACCGTCGTTGCTCAGCACGATGGCGCGCTGAACGACATTTTCAAGTTCACGGACATTACCGGGCCAGGCGTAAGCCAAAAGCTTCGCCGCTGCCTCGGGGGACAACTGAAGCGCACGGTCTTCACGGCCGTGTTTGACCAAAAAGTAGTTAGCGAGAGGCAGAACATCGTCCAGACGGGCAGATAAACCCGGCACGTTGATACGAAATGTGCTCACCCTGAAGTACAGATCTTCGCGGAAGTAGCCGGCACGAATACCTGCGCGCAAATCTCGATTTGTTGCCGCAACAATGCGCACATCGACCCGCTGGGTTTCTGAGCTACCCACTGGCAAGACTTCTTTTTCTTGAATGGCTCGAAGCAGTTTTGCCTGTAGCGGCAGCGTAAGCTCACCAATTTCGTCAAGAAACAAGGTGCCGCCCTGGGCCTGAGTAAAAAACCCCTCGGTACTGCGAGTCGCACCGGTAAACGCTCCTTTGGCGTGCCCGAACAGCAAGCTTTCGGCCAAGGCCTCGGGTAACGCAGCGCAATTCACCGGCACAAAGGGGCCATCTCGGCGGGGTGAAAAATCATGCGTTAACCGGGCCAAGACCTCCTTACCCGAGCCCGTGGGCCCGTACATCAGTGCGGTAACCTCCGCCGCTCCAACTCGCTCGACCAATGCCAGCAGATGTTGACTGGTTTCATCAACGAAGACGTAAGAATCGTTTTTCAATAAACGCAGCCTTGCTAAACCGGCGATTTTTTCCCATTTCGCTTGTTGATCGGAACCGTCGGCGATCACATCATCGACCCCACACTTGATGGCCTCGACGGTGCTTTCTACGTCCGATGGATCAACCCGTAGCACTAGGTAAATCTTCGCACCATAGTGCTGCTTGAGCGTTCGAATCATTTGAATGTCCGGTAACTCCCGCCGATGCATACAAAGCACACAGGGGCCGAAGCCATTACTCTCTACGTATTGAGCGACTGCGGCTGCCCCCATCGTCCGAGGACTAAATCCTGCTCGAGTCAAAATCCCCATCACATTGGCATCCATTGGCGAGGATTCATCCCAAATCAGGTCTATCGGGTGTTCTTGATACATAGTCTTCACATCGCATTAGTTCTTTGATGCAGACTGGAAAGCAAAAGGTGTGCCAGATTTTATTGTCAATAAAATCAATGCCTTATGGATTAGTGGCGGTTTTTTGCCACCCCTAGGCCCAAGAGTTGCCGGTGCGCCGAGCGGCGTTGTCGTATTTTTGACAACGTGGATTTATCGAGACAGCAGTACCCCTATCAGTCCCCAAGAGCCTGAAAACTGGCTAGGCGGCGTGCATTTTCAGATTATATTTTTTGATTCTTTCAATAAGCGTCGTCCGCTGCATACGCAATAGCTTTGCGCAGCGAGAGACGTTTCCGTCGGACTCCTGCAAGGCACGTTCAATAAGATCTTGTTCGATATCACTGAGCATGCCCTTCAACGATTGCCCGCGCTGACGGAAATCCTCGAAACCCTGAGCGTGCATGACAATGGACTCGACGTCGCTCTCCGACTCTACTACTCCTCCATCGCTGGCAGCCGATGAGTCGTCTTGCGTCATTAAGTCAAACAGTGATCCTTGATCGCTGTCCGTCGTTTCTGTCACCAACTCTGCCATACCCGCTGGCAACATAGAGGGAGCCACATGATTCATGTGCAGCGTTTGACCCGGATAAAGTACGGACAAACGGTGAATCATGTTGGATAGTTCCCGGACGTTACCGGGCCATTCGTAACGCTGCATAATGTCCAGAAAGCCATCAGTGAACTCGATCGCTGAGGTGTCTTGATCGGCAAAGAGCTTGGCGAAGTGCCGGATGAGGGCTGGGAGTTCATCGCGGCGACTGCGCAGTGGTTGCACCTGCAAGGGTACGACGTTTAATCGATAATACAGGTCGGCACGAAACCTTCCGGCCTTGATTTCCTCTTCCAACACGCGGTGAGTCGCGGCAACAACCCGAATATCAATACTTTGGGGCCGATTAGATCCCACCGGCAAAACCACCTTCTCCTGCAATACCCGCAACAATTTGACCTGCATGGTCATGGGCATGTCGCCAATCTCATCGAGAAAAAGAGTGCCGCCGTCTGCCGCAGCCACCTTGCCTATATGATCGGCAATGGCGCCAGTAAAAGCGCCTTTCTTATGACCAAACAGTTCGCTTTCCATAAGCTCAGAAGGGATCGCGCCGCAATTCACCGCAATGAAGGGTCGACCGGATCGATCAGACTGCTCGTGGATCGCTTGAGCAACAAGCTCCTTACCCGCACCACTTTCGCCATTAATCAACACGCTTGCCGCCGTAGGGGCAATGGAGCGAATCAGCTGTAACAGCTGTCGCGTATGCGGGCTTTCTCCAACAATGGCCTGTGTCACTGGAAAGGACCGTAAAACTCAGTTTGTCAACTTTAGCGCAACGAAATTCCCTTGGCGAGATCAGGTTAGTTGGGGCAATCGGCTGCCACTGAACCGATTAATCGGCACATAAGTGCCGCTCGAATGGTCTATCTTCATACGTGCTGTGCTGAGATCTATTGTTTAATCCATCAAAACACCAGAAAATAGCGGTTCTTTGTTAACCACCCTCATCAACAGGCTTGGCACGTATATTGCTAAACATTTTGCGAAGCGGTTCAGCCAAGCCTTTACAAATGTGGTTTGACTCATTGCTAAAGCGGCGCAGGATATGCGTTGTGTACCTTTAAGGTATTTTTTACTCAAAATTCCTCAAGTTTTTCTCGGCACGACCGATTTGCTTGATGAGAAGAAGACTTTTCTGCAGAAGATAGTGCGATATGGCCAGCATTGACTACGTTCAAGCCCTCGGCGCCGGAGCCGGTTTTGACACGAAAAAAATCGTGGAAGCACTGGTGAATGCAGAAAGGGCACCTGCCGAAGCACGGATCCAATCCAAGATTGCAGAATCCGATTCGAAAATTAGCGGCTTGGGTCAAGCGGTATCCATTCTGAACGTCGTCAAAGACGCAGCGCTGCGGCTTAACGATGCGAAAGACTTTAAGACGTTTGCCGTCAGCAATAGCCAAACATCAGCTTTCAGCGCCTCGTCAACGACATCAGCTCGTGCGGGTTCGAACAACATAACCGTAAGCCAGATCGCGCAAGAGCAGCGCAGCGTATCCAATGGATTTGCATCTGAGACCGCTGCCTTCAGCGACAACAGCATCACCCTGTCCCTCTCTGTCGGTTCGACGTCTGCAACAACAACGGATATCACCGTTGCCGATGCCAGTCTGCAAGGTGCTGTCAGCGCGATCAACGCTGCAGATCTCGGTGTAACGGCCGAAATCGTAGATACCGGAATCGATGGGGATCGATACCGTATTCAGCTCATCGGTGAAACAGGAGCCGATCAAGCTTTTTCACTAACATCGGATGACGACTCGATCAGCTTCTCTTCGGTCCAATCGGCAACCGACGCTCAACTCAATGTCAATGGTATCGAATTTACCCGATCCTCTAATGTCATCGACGATGTGTTGACCGGCGTCTCACTGACGTTAAATACCGTGACCGATGGCGCCGCTAACCTCAACATCAGCCAAGATAACGCTCAGGCTAGGGCCAATATCGTCGATTTTGTCACCATCTATAATGAAGCGCAGCGCCAGCTTAAAGATCTGGCTAACTCCAGTAATGATGGTGCGCTAGCCGGCGACAGTATCTTTCGCTCACTAACGTCGTCGCTTCGCAACATTATTTTGGGCAGCTCGTCCTCTGGCAGCGGTGATATCTCAAGTCTTTCTGATATGGGCATCAGCGTTGCCAGATCAGGCGAACTCGCGGTTGATGACACAAAACTGGATGATGTTTTAGCCAACAATTACGCTGATGTGATTCAAATGTTCAGCGCCAATACGGACGATCAAGCCACCTCCAGCACCGACGTTGCCGGTTTAGCGGGCGACATCAATAAACTGATCTCTGAAGCCACGGAATCCGACAGCTACCTCGTAACGCAACAAGCGACGCTCACAACTGCGAACAGCGAACGTCAAGAGGAGCTTGCAGACCTTGCAGAGCGTATGGAGCGCGTCGAGGAGCGCTACAACCGACAGTTCTTGGCGATGCAGCAGATCATCGACCAAATGAATTCGACCAGGGAGAGCATGGAAAACAGCTTCGCTAACCTACCATTCTCCAACAAGGACTAATAAGCTCAACGGCTTGTCCGATTGGTACGGCACGCACGTTATGGCTCAATCTCAAAAACCCGTTTGCACGGTCTGCATTCGCATACGATGGTTTCTTCTTTTCGCTGTACCCTTGGTACTGCTGATGGGCACCCAAACCGACATGCAACCTCCGGAAATACCCCTGCATGAGATCGTAGCGCAGTTCATTCTGCTAGCACTGATCATAGTACTTGGCTGGCGTATTGTTGAGTACCGCAATGAGCGGAAGGCGGTGACTAGGCTACTTGAACAAAAGCGGCAGCGTGAGGCGCGCGCGTCGAACCTAGACGTGACCAACGAAGACTAGCTCGGCCCGCGTATTTTGGATGAATCCTACGAGTTACATGGCTATTTGATGCGCACAGACGTGCCGTTTCTCAGCAAGAAGTACCACCACCCGCACAAAGACTGATTCCCAGACTGCCTCATTGGTGATGCCGGCACTTGAGCTGCGCAACTGATTAGACGCCAACCGTGTTCACTGCATGCGCGCGTTCATTTCTTTATCTCTTTACGCCCAACGGTATTCTCCCGAATCGAAATCGCTTTTCCAATCAGCTACCACGACTTCACTTCGCGGCTCTGGAGATTTGCAGACAGATCCAGCGGCAATTGCAATCCACAAACCGGCAACACCGGGACTCGGAACGGAAAGCGGTTGCCGCCCAAGGGACCGGCACGAATTGCTGAAGAAAAAAAAGTTCATTTTTTTTTACCTCACGGCTTTGCCGCTTTTTGTCTTCATTACCCAGTTTTTAACGTTTTTTCGGCGATCGGTTGCCGCTTTGGCCGCCGGAAAATCCTATTGCCGGCAGCCGCCTGCCACAGGAAAACGGTTTTTATTCGTTGCGTTTTTAAGCGCCCTAAAGAAGGGAATTTGCGGCCCGACTTAGTTTCTGTCGCAAGAAGCGATTCGCGGTTGGTTCGCAAGGGCCCCGCTTACGCAACAGTAACTTAGAAAGGAGAAGACTTATGTCTTTAGTTGTAAACACCAATGTGAGCTCATTGACTGCTCAGCGGGCTCTTGCTTTTGCCGACTCTCTGCAGGGTGAGGCCATGACTCGACTCTCTACGGGCAGCAAAATTAATAGTGCATCTGATGACGCTGCCGGCTTGGCAATCGCCTCTCGCATGACAGCACAAGTTAATGGCCTAAATATGGCGGTTAAAAACGCCAATGACGGCATTGCTCTCACTCAGTCGATAGAGGGCGCCCTCGTCGAAGTGTCTGACATGCTGCAACGCCTTCGGGAACTTGCGGTTCAGGCCTCAAACGACACCAACACAGATTCAGACCGAGCTTTCATTCAAGAAGAAGTGAATCTCCTGATTGCTGAAATCTCGCGAGTATCTAGCAACACTAGATACAACGGGCAGCTTGTTTTGGATGGGACCTTTAGCAGCCGCCAAATGCAGGTGGGCACTGAGGGCGGCGAGACGATCGCGTTGTCAATCGATTCTGTGTCTGCAAACCAGCTTGGCGCGTATCAAATCGTTGGAGAGCGCGTTGAGGCCCAGCTTGGCACAGGTGGTGGCGCCTACGACAATATCACTGACGCCGGCGATGACCTGATAATCAACGGAAACAGTCTGTCTAAGACCATTGACGTCGGTGTGAAGGATTCTGCAAAGGCCGTGGCTGCCAAGATTAACGCTGTATCTGGCGAGACAGGCGTTACCGCGGAAGCAAAAACGTACGCGTTGCTCTCTAGTGAGTATGCCACAGATCAAACCTACAGCGTCCGAATCAATAACAAGACGACCGGGTCTTTTGTTATCAGCAATTCCAACGTGCTCGATGCCGTTGACAAGATTAATGCCATCTCGGGTTCCACAGGAGTAACGGCAACCGCCACGACAGAGAATAAAGTGCGGCTTTACAGCGCGGATGGTTCTGACATCCTGGTCGAGAACGAAAGCACTGGCACCGCTCTTAAAGTTCAAACAGTGGGTCATGATGGCGAATCCGTCCAGCCATCCAAATACTGGCACCATGCGTTAGCGGCTGACGCTACAAACAACTACGGCCTAGGTGTAGCCAATGGAACTTACACTGTAAAGCAGTTATCTACAGGCCAGGAGTATTCGTTTACTCTTGCAGCAGCCACGACACGAGAGCCGACGATCGCTGAGCTAGAATCGGCCATCAATGGCGGAACCGGATTGTCCGGATTCAAGGTAGTTGACAACGCGAATCAAGCTAACGCGTCCAGCGCTTACGTGACGGCGTCGGAAGGATTTGGGGCTTTTGAGATCTACTCAGGCACCGATACCTCTGTTGCTGCAAACAAGCAAACCTTTAGTGGCTATTCAACAGTGGCTCAGTGGGATATGACGCACGCCGATGCGCCTGCTCACACTGGAGGTGAAACAACGAACTTTATTCTCCGCAACAACTCAACTGGTGTTGATTACTCGTTCTCGGTAACGGTAACAGGCACAAATGAGGCGACTGCGGCTCAAGTTCAGACTGGCTTAAACGCCATAACTGGCCTTTCCGGATTTGTTGTCGACAGAACAAACGGCGCAGCTACTACTCTGGATATTTGGGGACCCGCTGATTTTGGCGATTTCACATTCCTAAAGGCCGACGGTACCGCCGCCGGAGGCGCCACTTATCAAGCCGGTGACTTGAACGGTTTTGACGTTGCGTTGGCAGCGGCTTCAGGCAACGATTCCGCGACTGTTCAAGGTACGATAGCCCTGAATTCTAGCAAAACATTCTCTGTCTCCCAGAGTGATGAAGCTAGCGGGGCTGTTACCGACCCTGCGGTTGCGACCGGTAGCTTGGCGAACGACAACTACTTTGTGACTCGGTCCTCAGCGTTGAACACTGTGTCCAACGTTGATTTTAGGACCCAGTCCGGTGCTAGTTCCGCCCTGTCAGTGCTAGACGGTGCAATCGAGAAAATTTCTTCAATGCGCGCCACTCTCGGTGCAGTGGAGAACCGTCTCGATCATGCGGTGTCTAACCTGATGAACATCTCGGAAAACACGGAAGCGGCTCGCTCTCGTATCCAAGATGCGGACTTCGCTGCAGAATCAGCAAAATTGGCAAAAGCACAGGTGCTTAAGCAAGCTGGCGTGGGCATGTTAGCCCAAGCTAATGCTGGTTCTCAGCTAGTGCTTCAACTACTTCAGTAATAGCTCACCCCTTTAGCTATCTACATACTGAAACATAAACCGCCGGGGCTTCCCCTGGCGGTTTTTTTATGCCTGAAAATATCGCACCCTCGGATCGTGCGATCCAATACCAGTAAGCAGGCTCCAACTCACGCCGCTATCGCCCATAACTACAGCTACCGGCCTTGGAGTCTTTTCGCTGCAAGTTTTTTTACTTTTTTTCAAAATATTCCTAAAGATTTTTTCAACCCGCCCGATCACCCTCTTGAAACCGGCAATTTATTGCCGCTTTCGTTGCCGAGCGGCAAGTAATTGCCGGTTAGCAGCAACTTAACCAGTTGCGAATGCGGTGGGCGCCTTTAGCGGGGTGCCCTTCTACGAGGGCCTTTAGCGGGGTCTTCGGCTAAATGGTTGGGGTCATCAACCGTATGACGCGGCTATCTAAAACTATTTAGAGGCTGATGTTATGAGTTTAGTCATAAACACAAATGTTGCATCGTTGAATGCACAAAGGTCTTTGACTGCTTCCGGAGCAGAATTAAAGACAGCTATGGAACGTCTCTCTTCAGGCAAGCAAATCAACAGCGCCGCCGACGACGCTGCAGGTTTTGCTATTGCCGAGAGAATGACGGCCCAAATTCGGGGTCTGAACATGGCGACCAAGAATGCCAATGATGGTCTTTCTATGCTCGCCACGATTGAAAACGCGACAAACGATGTCACGGACATGTTGCACCGTATGCGAGAGCTAGCGGTACAAGCGATCAATGACACGAACGGTGTTCAAGACCGACTATATCTGGACGGTGAAGTTCAGGCGTTAAAAGCCGAAATCAATCGGGTATCTAGTGATACGCAGTACAACGGATCGAACACATTGGACGGCTCGCTGGCCAATTCATCGATTCAAGTTGGCACGGAATCTGGTCAAAACATCAGTTTCTCTGTCGCTGCAGTGGACACTGCTACGCTGGCCATTGATTCGATTGACGTAACCGATGGTACGAATGCGGCCACCGCACTCAGTGCTATCAGTGCCGCAATTGAAACCGTAGCCGGCAATCGTGCCGAGTACGGTGCCCTGCAGAACCGTTTGGAATATACGGTCTCAAATCTGATGAATGTTGCGGAATACACCACCGCAGCGCGATCCAGAATTGAAGATGCCGACTTTGCCGCTGAGAGCGCTCGCTTGGCGAAAGCTCAAGTGTTGCAGCAAACGGGAACGGCCATGCTGGCTCAGGCTAATGCCTCGCAGCAGCTGGTTCTGTCGCTCTTTCGATAGGGGCGACCGACGGCTTTAGCCGTTTTATCGGGTGCCCTTGACCAGCCGTTGGTCCAGGCCACCCGATTTTTTTCCTGAACACCAATCTGGCGAGACGTCTAAAATTCAGGTCCAGCCAGCCCTCGCTAAATACCATTACCCGCCCATTTTTTTCTCTCACTGTCTTCTCAGTGCCTTTATCCGCCGACGGCTCAGACCTGCCTTGGGAGCACCTTAAGCCCGAGGCGGCAAGGTTATTCCGCTTGGTCGGAAAGTTTTTGCCGCTTTTGCCGCTTTTTTTCTAAAGATTTGCCGCTTCTCCCCGACTACTTGTCTGTACGCGGCAATAACCTGCCGCTTTGGAACGAAACCGGCAATATGCGACCGCTAATGAGGACACAGATTGCCGGTTCAATAACAACACAGATGGGTCTTAACCATCCAACATGACAGGGGTCTGTAATGAGCATTGTAGTAAATACCAACATCGGTTCTTTAAACGCGCAGCGATCACTCGCTGAATCTTCTCGTGAACTGTCCACCGCCATGGAACGTCTCTCTTCTGGCAAGAAAATTAACTCAGCTGCGGACGACGCTGCAGGCTTCGCTATTGCAGAACGCATGACCGCTCAGGTGCGCGGCCTGAACATGGCGACTAAGAACGCCAACGACGGCTTGGCTATGCTGTCCACGATTGAAAACGCGACCAACGATGTGACCGATATGCTGCAGCGCATTCGCGAACTAGCCGTGCAGGCAGCCAACGACACCAACGGCACGTCAGACCGAACCTACTTACAGACTGAGGTCGATTCCTTGGTTGCGGAAATCAACCGGGTGTCCACCGATACTGTCTACAACGATACGGTCGTACTCGACGGCAATCTTGCAGGGTCCATCCAAGTTGGTACCGACGCAGGACAAACTATCGATTTCGCGATTGATTCCATTGACGCCACAACGCTCGGTGTTGACGCTCTGGATCTTTCAGATGCGACCAATGCCGCAACGGCCTTGACGGCAATTGACACGGCTATTGAACAAGTAGCAGGAAATCGCGCAGGTTACGGTGCTCTTTCAAATCGCCTTGAGTACACGGTTTCCAACCTCATGAACGTTGCCGAGTTCACCACAGCCGCTCGGTCTCGTATTGAAGACGCCGACTTTGCCGCGGAGAGCGCGCGCCTTGCCAAGGCTCAGGTTCTGCAGCAAACCGGTACTGCGATGTTGGCTCAAGCGAATGCGTCTTCGCAACTGGCGATCCAGCTGATCCGATAGGGTCGGTCTTTCAGCTGGTAAGTACCCTGCTGGGCATTAGGCTCAGCAGGACCTTACTCTGGCCGGGGGCTCACGACCCCTTTAGCTGAAAAGCTGAAGAGCCCCTGGTCCGGGGCCTTAAAAACCGGCCAAGCCTCAGGAGGTTTGATGCCTTTTTCCTCGAAACCCGGTCAGGGGGTCTGATCGGGTTTCCGCCTTTATTCAAAAAAAACCTAAAGTTTTCAACCGTCATCCCGACTCTTTTCGTGTAAGCGGCAATTTGTTGCCAAAAAGACGGAAAAAAACCGCCATTTTTGCCACCTCATTTGCCGCTACCGCAACTAAGCCGCCAAAAAGCGGCAAAGATGTGCAGGTATGTAGATAGCTAAAGGGGTTTAGTTATGGGTATGGTCTTAAACACCAATATCGGTGCAATTCAGGCGCAGCGAGCAATCACAGAGTCGCGCGAAGAAATGGAGAGCGCCATGGAGCGTTTATCCACTGGTAAACGCATTAACAGCGCTGCAGATGATGCAGCAGGCTTGGCCATGATCGAGCGAATGAACTCACAAATTCGCGGCTTGACCATGGCAACGAAAAACGCCAACGATGGAATCGCGCTAATCCGTACCGTGGAAAACGCATTGGTAGAGGTGTCAGGCATGCTCCAGCGTATGCGCGAGCTAGCCGTGCAATCCGCCAACGCAACGAATTCCGCCACCGAGCGGGCGTTTGCCAACAACGAATTGAACCAATTGCAGCTGGAAATCTCTCGTGTTTCGGCCAATACGCGTTACAACGGCACCCAAGTGCTCAACGGAACGTTTTCCGCCAAAGCGCTCCAGGTGGGCACCATGTCTGGCGAGGAAATCAACTTTACTATCGATTCGGTGGAATCTTCACTCCTTGGCGCTTACGTCATGGTCGGCGAGAACAACCTGGGCGCCTACACTGCGGCGGCCAGTAGCGCCTTTAGCACGACCACCAACCTAACAGATGATGCCGACGACATTACCGTCGTCGGCAATGGCAATACCCGCGTGATCGACGTTGCTGCCAATGATTCCGCGAAAGATTTAGCCAAAAAAATCAATTCGGTTGCAGGCGCAACCACGGTTTTTGCTCAAGCTAGAACGTACGCAAACTTAGCATCCGCGAATGCTACGGCCGAAAATTATCAGGTGACGATTAATGGCACCCAAACGGCAGCCTTCTCCATTTCGAGCAATGACGTCAGTGATGCTGTGTCTAAAATCAATGCGATCTTTGCAACGACCGGCGTTATGGCTTCTGCAACCACCGAAAATAAAGTACTACTCACCGACGCTGACGGTGACGACATTCTTATCACAAACGGAAGCTCCGGGACCAGTTTACGCGTTCAAGCCGTTGAAAATGATGGTGTCACAGCACAAACCGCGACGGCGATTTCTCTCGCGGCAAATGGGGGTAACGATACGTCTCAGGTAGTAGGTACGCTAAGATTGTCATCGTCCTCCGGCTTCACTGTAACCCAGACAAACGGCTCCTCAGACACGTTTTTTGCCGACGGCACTGCGACCGCGGCCTTGGAGTCAGTTGGCGTTATTGATATTTCAACCCAAATCGGCGCCAGCTATTCCATTGCCACTATCGACGGAGCCCTAGAGAGGGTGTCTGGCATGCGAGGCTCCTTGGGTACGCTGCAGAATCGTTTGGATTACTCGGTATCGAACCTGATGAAAGTCACCGAATACACCATTGGTGCGCGTTCGAGGATTGAGGATGCTGATTTCGCTGCAGAAACGTCGCGCCTTGCCAAAGCCCAAGTTTTGCAACAAGCCGGCGCGTCAATGCTGTCTCAGGCCAATGCGTCCACAGAAATTGTGCTGCAGGTATTACGGGGATAAGCCACACCCGAAGCAGCGTCTGACGTGGCAAATCAACGCGTAGGTTGCTATACGAGGACGCAACTGCGCAAACGGAACAGGGCCGTAAGGGGCCCAAGGAGAAGAGGAAATGTCAGTTGAATCCGTTGGTTCTGGCGCGACACCCAATCACACGCTTGGCGCCATGGGTCCCAAGCCGCCCGTGGCTGAACAACCCATGCCAAACATCGAGGCCCAGCGTGTTTTGCCAACGCAAGGCACTTCCGCCGGGAGCTTTTCAGAGCGAGAACTCAGCCAATCTATCGAGCAGATACAGGTCATGATGGACCTGCGCAATCGCTCTGTAGAGTTCTCCACCGATGCCTCGAGTGGAGTGCAAGTCGTCAAGGTCGTAGATTCAAATTCTGGCGATGTGATCCGCCAAATGCCGGCTGAGGAATTGTTGTCGTTCATGCGCAATCTCACCCGAATGCTTGGTACCTTCATCGATAAGAGCACTTAACCCTTTAAAACGGATGCAGGTGGCGTTCCTGCACAAACCCCTAAAGCTGCGCCACTTGTATCCGATTTATTTAATAGGTAAAACGTGCGGACAAACAGTCGGCGCGAGACTCTCTTGGACAAAAAAAAGATGTACAGAAAATCCGCGCTCGCTTCTTACAGCGATATTGACGTAGAAACAAAAACCGAATCTCAGAGCCCTGCGCAGTTGGTTCTGATGCTGTTTGATAAAGCCTGTGTGCTGTTGCGGCAAGCCAACGAAAACCTCGCCCACGAAGAGGTGGAGGCGTTCGATAAAGCGACCACCCATGCCATGCAAATTGTTATCGCTCTGCGAGGCGTTTTAGACATGGAACAAGGCGGCGAAGTTGCGCAGAGTCTCTACGATACCTATACGTCGATTGCGGCGAGCCTGTTTAAGGCAAAGAGCGAAAAAGACGCAGATGCGATCGTCAAACTCTACACAGCTATGTCTGAACTGCGCGAAGCTTGGCAGACGGTTTCCTAAGATCGTCGCTAGGACGCCTTTACCATAAAAAATGGCCGCAGATCCTCGCTAAACAGCCTGCATGATCTAGTAACCCTGTAGGTATAAACCATGCAGGGTTCCCCGGCATAGACGCCCTCGCCCATCACCCAATGGTTGTCTATTAGACTGTTGGGGAACACGTTGGGGTTTAACGAAGGATTTATGCACTGGTCTTGCGCCAGTGCGAGGAACTCACCGCCGGTGGGCACGCGCCAAGAGTCTCCCGACTTTTCAGCTATCTCGTCCAAGTAAGCGTCTACCTCTGACCAAGCCAACCGCTCAGGCACGCCCACGCACCCACGTTCGGTGTAACGCTGGCCAACAGCGCATCGATACCATTCCAGCTGAGTCTGAGGATCAAATACGATGCCATTTCCCCGGTCTTCAAAGCGCCCCATGTCGCCTGCTTCGATATGCTCCGTACAGGAGACAGTGACCCGCGAGAAATCACAACCAGCGAGCATCACAGCGACCACCAGCGTGCTAATCCAGCCTAAATACTGATCCCTCTGCCTGCCAGTTAGCGTGCACATATTCGTCATTTCACCGTTTATCCAATTCGTAACCGATACGAGGCGCCCCGTTTAAAGTATATGCGCTATCAACCGATTGTTTACATGTAATTTATGACGGAGAATCCGTCTGGCGTTATCACAACTGTGGGAATCAAATGGATATTGCAACAGTCATCGGACTTGTAGCTTCAGTAGGCTTAATTGTTTGGTCGATGGACAACGCGGCAGGCATCAACGCCTTTATCGACGTAACCTCAATCGCCATTGTTTTAGGCGGCTCAATACTGGTACTGCTGATGCGGTCTCGCTTGAATGACTTTATCGCTATGTGGTCCAAGGTCATCATGAAGACGATTTTCGTCGGAGTAGACAAACCTGCCGACCTTATTGAGCAAATCATTGAAATGGCAAACATCGCGCGCAAGGACGGACTGATCGCGCTGGAGGGCCAAGACATCAAAAATCAGTACTTGGCAAAGGGCATAGGCCTTTTGGTTGACAGTACGCCGCCTGACATCATCGAGTCCAGTTTGGACAACGAACTGGCATTAATGAAATCCCGTCACACCAATGCGGCCATGATGTGGCGCTCTTGGGCCGACATTGCGCCCGCTATGGGCATGATCGGTACCCTTGTAGGGTTGGTCGGCATGCTACAGAACATGAGTGATCCTAAGGCCATTGGTCCGGCGATGGCTATTGCGCTGTTAACCACTCTCTACGGCGCTTTTTTTGCGAACGTGCTCGCCAAACCCATCGCTGAGAAGCTTGAAGGTTATTCGACCGACGAGGCGGAGAACTGTGAACTCATTGTTGAGGGTATTATGGGCATTCAAAGCGGCATGAACCCGCGCTCACTGTCTGATTTGCTGGCAACTCGGCTTGCACCGGATGCCCGCTCAGCCCTAGAAGGCGCGTAGAGGCCGCCATCCAATGGCTGAGGCACAACTAGCAAACGGTGAGAGCGATCCAGATCTGATCGATGACAATGCCGGTGAAAACGAGCCGCCGGCAGAGCCGCCCCCGC
>JAAXKB010000055.1 GCA_012269545.1 Gammaproteobacteria bacterium
GTGAAGGCGGTCGTACGGTAGGTGCTGGCGTTGTTGCCAAGGTCATCGACTAGGCAGAGTGCAAGGCTTGGGGTGCCAGCACCCCAAGCAAAATAACACGGGAGCGGTATCGCTCCTTTGTTGTCTTTGCGGTGAAAAAGTGTGGTTGGAAGAAACGAGGCCAACCCACGAGCGCGCTACATCGATCCAAACGAGCTGCGTCTAACGGCGTGAGCAGAACGAGGTCCTCGTAGCGATGTTTCTTGCGATAGGCCAGTAGCTCAATTGGCAGAGCAGCGGTCTCCAAAACCGCAGGTTGGGGGTTCGATTCCCTCCTGGCCTGCCATTACTTCGCCTGATTGAGAAGTAGCGGCAGCAAAATTGGAAAGGTTACGTGATCGTAGACGAACGCAGTTAGGAAAAGAGCTTGAATACCAGCGCAGAAAATAAAGCAGGATCGCTAGACTGGCTAAAGTGGCTGGTCGTTGTCGCGCTGTTGGCTGGCGGCGTGTTCGCCAACTGGTACTATCAGGATGAGATGCTGCTGATGCGCGTGGCCGGGTTGCTGGCAACCGCAGCGGTGGCCATATTGTTAGCGCTGCAGACTGAAAGAGGTAGGGCGATTTGGTCTCTGCTGAAAGAAGCACGTACAGAAGTTCGCCGTGTTGTCTGGCCGACCAATCAAGAGACCACGCAGACCACCATAGTTGTCATCGCCATCGTCTTCGTTTTCGCTCTCATTTTATGGGGATTAGATTCCCTGCTGGGCTGGATCGTCAGCTCAATTATCGGGTAATCCAGAATGTCGAAAAATTGGTATGTCGTACACGCATATTCCGGGTTTGAAAAAAACGTCGCTCGGGCGCTACAAGAGCGCATAAATCTCTCAAACCACCAAGAGAACTTTGGCGAGATCTTAGTGCCAACAGAAGAAGTGGTAGAGATGCGTGGAGGCCAGAAGCGCCGCAGCGAACGAAAGTTTTTCCCGGGCTATGTGCTTGTGGAAATGGAGCTTAACGATGACACGTGGCACTTGGTGAAGGAAACGCCGCGGGTGATGGGTTTCATTGGAGGCAAGGCCGACCAGCCAGCACCTCTGTCACCTCGCGAAGCCGCTGCCATTTTAGATCGCGTTGCAGCCGGCAGCGAAAAGGCGACACCGAAGACGGTCTTTGAGCCGGGTGAGATTGTCCGTGTGACGGATGGCCCTTTCAACGATTTCAATGGTGTTGTTGAAGAGGTGAATTACGAGAAAAGTCGATTGCGCGTCGCGGTAACTATCTTTGGCCGTTCGACCCCGGTTGAACTTGATTTTGGTCAGGTCGAGAAGGGTTAGGCGCACGACAGAAACGGATGGAAAACCAAAAGGCACTGCGGTTTGCCGCTGCAGTGTCATAACCCCGGGGAGTTAGGGATTAAAGGCCCTCGCGTTGGTACCCGCAAGGAGTAAAGTATGGCTAAGAAGGTTGAAGCGTATATTAAGCTGCAGGTGGCGGCAGGTCAGGCAAACCCGAGTCCTCCAGTAGGACCGGCGTTGGGCCAACATGGTGTTAACATCATGGATTTTTGCAAGGCATTTAATGCACAGACCCAGTCAGTAGAACAAGGTTTGCCGATCCCGGTCGTTATTACAGTTTATGCGGACCGCTCCTTTACGTTCGTAACGAAAACCCCGCCCGCGGCTGTGTTGCTTCGAAAAGCAGCAGGCATCGCGAAGGGCTCTTCGACTCCCAATACGGTGAAAGTTGCAAAGGTGAATCGCGAGCAGTTGGAAGAAATCGCCAAGATGAAAATGCCCGATTTAACGGCAGCCGACATGGATGCCGCTGTGCGGACTATTGCGGGTACCGCCCGGGCCTCTGGTATTGATGTGGAGGGTGTCTAAGTGGCAAAGCTAAGTAAGCGCATGCGCGCGATTGCGGAAAAAATTGATGCTGACAAGGCCTATGATATTGACGAGGCCGTGGCGCTGTTGAATGAATTGGCCGGCACGAAATTCAAAGAATCTTTTGATATCTCAGTTAATCTAGGGGTAGACCCTCGCAAGTCGGACCAAGTGGTGCGTGGCGCTACGACGCTGCCGCACGGGACGGGAAAGTCTGTTCGCGTAGCTGTATTTGCTCAGGGCGAGAATGCTGAAAAAGCATTGGAAGCCGGCGCTGATCTTGTCGGCTTTGATGATCTGGCAGAGAAAGTGAAAGGCGGCGAGATGGACTTTGACGTCGTGATCGCAACGCCTGACGCAATGCGTATTGTTGGTCAACTCGGTAAAGTGCTGGGGCCGCGAGGCCTGATGCCTAATCCGAAAACTGGCACGGTTACTCCTGATGTGGTGACTGCGGTGAATAATGCGAAAGCAGGCCAGGTGCAGTTTCGCACCGATAAAGCCGGCATCATTCATGGCAGCGTTGGTCAAGTGGGTTTTGAGCCACTGCAAATTCGCGAGAACGTCGAGGCGTTGATGTCAGACTTGAAAAAAGCGAAGCCAGCATCGGCGAAAGGCATCTATTTAAAGAAAGTGACGCTGTCCACGACCATGGGTCCTGGTGTGTCAATTGATCAAGCAACCCTGCAGTCCGTTTAATCGAAGCTCAGGGTAGAAGAATTTGGAGGTTGGGGGTGGATTGCTACTCCCAAGCCGTCAAAAACCGTAGGTGCTTAGCTGCCTAGCAGCAAAGCTTAATGACCTACGCAGATGGTGAGTCGCTCAATGTAGCGAAAGAATGGAAAGGATGGCGGCTTAGACGTGATCCTCAATGTTCGTCTCCGAGAGTTTAAGAGCCGGAAACCTGTGTTAAGGCCAAGGATCTGAAGCGTAAGAGGCTCGCCGCTAAAGAATGGTGCGCAAGCAGCATTCGATAACGTGACCGGTTTCGTTCTGCGAGATTGGTTGAAAAGGAGAAAAGTGTGGCGTTAAGACTTGAACAGAAGCAAGAAATTGTTGCTGAGGTTAACGATGCTGCTACATCTGCTTTGTCGGCTGTCTTGGCTGACTATCGTGGATTGACTGTCGCAGAGATGACACAGCTTCGCGTTAAAGCGCGAGAGACTGGCGTATATTTGCGCGTGGTTCGAAACACGTTGGTTAAGCGAGCTGTGGAGGGTACAGACTTTGAGTGTCTCAATGACGCTTTGGTAGGCCCCACTTTGCTGGCGTTTTCTACGGAAGACCCCGGTGCTGCAGCGAGACTGCTAAAAGATTACGCAAAAGACTTTGAAGAACTTGAAATCAAGGCCTTGTCCATTGGTGGCGCGTTACTTCCTGCCGATCAAATCGATCGCGTCGCGAAGTTGCCTACGCTGGATGAAGCGCGATCACAGTTAATGAGCGTAATGCAGGCACCGATTATCAAGCTGGCTCAAACCCTGAATGAGGTTCCGGGCAAGATGGTACGTGTGGTGGCTGCGGTCAAAGATCAGAAGGAAGCAGAAGCGTAGAACTCAAGATTCGCTTAAAATAATCAGGAGAAAAGAATGTCATTGTCAAAAGATGATGTATTGAATGCGATAGCTGAAATGAGCGTCATGGACGTGGTTGAGCTGATTGCAGACATGGAAGAGAAATTTGGTGTTTCTGCAGCAGCAGCCGTTGCCGTAGCCGCTCCAGCGGCAGCAGGCGGCGACGCCGCGGCTGGTGGCGCAGCAGAGCAGTCCGAGTTTGATGTTGTGCTAGCTTCAGCTGGCGATAAGAAAGTCAACGTCATCAAGGCAGTTCGTGCCATCACCGGTCTCGGTTTGAAGGAAGCCAAGGCTTTGGTTGATGAAGCTCCTTCTGCCATCAAAGAAGGTGTTAGCAAAGACGAAGCAGACGACTTTCAAAAGCAGCTTGAAGAAGCTGGCGCTACGGTTGAGCTTAAGTAGTTCGATTGCAGTTAGCATTTTTGTTGACGTAATACAGCTGGGTCAGGCCGTCGAAAAAATCGATGGCCTGGCGCCAGCTTTCCGTGCTTGAAAAAAAAGCGCGTTGGATTCGATGATCATCAGGTAGGAGATTCGCATGGCTTACAGCTTTACTGAAAGGAAGCGCATTCGGAAAGATTTCGGCAAATTGTCCGAAAAAATGGAGTTGCCCTACTTATTGGCAATCCAAACCAACTCTTACAACAAATTTTTGCAGGTTGGGACCGGTTCGAAAGACCGCGCCGAATCCGGCCTGCATGCGGCTTTCAAATCTGTGTTCCCAATCACCAGTTATTCTGGCAGCGCAGAGCTTGAGTACGTCGACTACCGTTTGGGCGAACCCACCTTTGACGTAAAAGAGTGCGTGTCTCGCAGCATTACGTATGCGGCACCGTTACGCGTCAAAGTGCGACTGATCATTTATGACAAAGAGTCATCCAGTAAGAAAGTAAAAGACGTTAAGGAACAAGAAGTTTACATGGGCGAAATTCCGCTCATGACAGAAAACGGTACGTTCGTGATCAACGGCACCGAGCGCGTGGTTGTAAGTCAGCTGCACCGTTCGCCCGGCGTGTTCTTCGATCATGACAAGGGCAAAACTCACAGTTCCGGGAAGCTGTTGTATAACGCGCGGGTCATCCCTTACCGCGGCTCATGGTTAGACTTTGAGTTCGATCCAAAGGACGCGGTCTTCGTTCGCATTGACCGCCGTCGCAAACTGCCCGCATCAATCATTCTTCGGGCGCTTGAGTACTCTAGCGAAGAAATTCTGGAGACGTTTTTTGAGACCAATACGGTCACGATCAAAGGCGAAGACGTCTCAATCGATTTGATTGCAGAACGCTTGCGAGGTGAAGTCGCTACATTTGACATCATAGGTCCAAACGGAAAAACCATCGTCGAGATGGGCCGACGTATCACCGCCAGACACGTTCGGTTGATCGAAGACAGCGGCATGAAGAAACTCGGGGTGCCTCGCGAATATCTGCTGGAACAGATAACGGCTAAGGACATTGTTGATGAGTCCACGGGCGAGGTCGCAATCCCATGTAACTCAATTATCACCGAAGAGGTTATTGAGCGGCTGTTTGAGCTGAAGGTCGGCAGCTTTGAAACGATTTACACCAACGATCTAGATTGCGGTCCGTTTATTTCTGACACCATGCGCGTCGATCCAAGTTCAAACCGCTTAGAGGCCTTGGTTGAGATTTATCGGATGATGCGCCCAGGCGAGCCGCCGACCAAGGAGTCCGCAGAGAACTTGTTCGGCAACCTCTTTTTCTCAAGCGATCGGTACGACCTGTCCGCAGTGGGCCGAATGAAGTTCAACCGCCGGTTGGGTCGCGAGGAAATCGTGGGCGAAGGAACGCTGTCCCGAGACGATATCGTCGATGTATTGAAGACGTTGATAGATATTCGTAACGGCAAGGGCACAGTCGACGATATTGACCACCTTGGCAATCGCCGTATTCGATCCGTTGGCGAGATGGCGGAAAACCAGTTCCGTGTCGGTCTAATTCGTGTTGAACGAGCCGTTAAGGAACGTCTGAGCTTGGCAGAGTCTGAAGGGCTGATGCCGCAAGACATGATCAACGCCAAACCGGTGGCAGCGGCCGTGAAAGAATTTTTTGGGTCCTCGCAGCTGTCCCAGTTTATGGATCAGAACAATCCACTTTCCGAGGTGACTCATAAGCGCCGCGTTTCGGCGCTGGGGCCCGGTGGTTTGACCCGTGAAAGGGCAGGCTTCGAAGTACGCGATGTGCACCCAACTCACTACGGACGAGTGTGCCCGATTGAAACGCCAGAAGGTCCAAACATTGGTTTGATCAACAGCTTGGCGACCTATGCTCAGACCAACGAATATGGATTCTTGGAATCGCCATATCACCGTGTTGTCAAAGGCGCGGTGACCCAAGAAGTAGAATACCTGTCAGCGATTGACGAAGCGCAGTACGTGATTGCGCAAGCGAGTGCACCGGTGGATGCGAAGGGTCGCTTCACCGAGGAACTGATTGACGTCCGTCATCAAAATGAATTCACCAAAACTGCTGCAGAAAACGTGGATTTTATGGACGTATCGCCTAAGCAGGTGGTGTCTGTTGCGGCATCGTTGATTCCGTTTTTGGAGCATGATGATGCTAACCGGGCGTTGATGGGTTCCAATATGCAGCGGCAGGCTGTACCAATTTTGAGAGCCGAAAAGCCTCTGGTGGGTACAGGTATGGAGCGCAACGTGGCACGTGACTCTGGTGTCTGCGTCATCGCTAAGCGCGGTGGCGTGATCGACAGCGTGGATGCCAGCAGAATCGTGGTTCGAGTAGCCGATGCGGAGGTTGACGGAGGCGATGCCGGTGTCGACATCTACACGCTGACCAAGTTTACGCGGTCTAACCAAAATACCTGTATCAACCAGCGCCCCTTAGTGAAGCCGGGCGATGTGATCAGCGCTCGTGACATCCTTGCGGACGGACCGTCGATTGATATGGGTGAATTGGCACTCGGCCAAAACATGCGTATCGCGTTTATGCCGTGGAACGGTTACAACTTCGAAGACTCGATCTTGGTTTCCGAGCGGGTTGTGAAAGAGGACCGTTTTACCAGTATTCACATTCAGGAATTGACCTGTATCGCGCGCGATACCAAGCTCGGGCCGGAAGAGATTACCAGCGACATACCAAACGTTGGCGAAGGCGCATTATCGAAATTGGATGAGTCCGGTATTGTTTACATCGGCGCGGAAGTTGGCGCTGGAGACATATTGGTCGGCAAGGTAACGCCAAAGGGCGAAACCCAGCTAACCCCAGAAGAGAAGCTACTGCGTGCGATCTTTGGCGAAAAAGCATCGGACGTTAAGGACACGTCTCAGCGCGTTCCCAGCAGTGTGAAAGGCACGGTAATCGATGTGCAGGTGTTCACCCGTGATGGCGTGGAAAAAGACCAGCGCGCCAAAGACATTGAACAGGCCCAAATGGCGCAAATTCGTAAGGACCTGGACGACGAAATGCGCATCATCGAAGCAGCAACCTTTGAGCGGTTGCAGCGTGCTCTGATCGGCAAAAAGGTCGCAAGCGCACCGGGCTTGAGCAAAGACAAGGCGATTGACGAAGAGTATCTGGCCGGCCTCGCGGCAGATGATTGGTTCCGCATCCGCATGAAGGAAGACAAGCTTAATGACCAGTTAGAGCTTGCTGAAGCACATTTGCGAGAGCGCAAAGAGGCGCTAGACGCTCAATACCAAGACAAGCGCGGCAAGATCGAAACCGGCGACGACCTAGCGCCGGGTGTGCTGAAAATTGTCAAAGTATATCTGGCGATCAAACGACGCATTCAACCGGGCGACAAGATGGCCGGTCGGCACGGAAACAAGGGTGTGATCTCTGTGATCATGCCGGTTGAAGACATGCCTTTTGACGAGAATGGTGAGCCCGTTGATATCGTGCTGAACCCGCTGGGTGTGCCATCACGCATGAACGTCGGACAGGTCCTGGAAACGCACTTGGGTTGGGCGGCGCACGGCATTGGTAAGCGAATCAATAGCATGCTCGAAGCGCAGCAAAAGACCGCTGAGATTCGCAAATTTCTTGACGAAGTGTACAACCAAGTCGGCGGTGCCCCAGCAGATCTCAAGGGATTGAATGACGGGCAAATCTTGGATTTAGCGAAGAACCTGACCGCTGGGTTGCCGTTCGCCACACGAGCGTTTGATGGCGCGGCCGAATCCGAGATTAAGAAGATGCTGGAACTGGCAGAACTTCCCGGAAGCGGCCAGACGACGCTTTACGATGGCCGAACTGGCGAGGCATTCGACCGCCCTGTGACTCTAGGCTACATGTACATGCTCAAACTCAACCACTTGGTTGACGACAAGATGCACGCGCGTAGCACGGGGTCTTACAGTTTGGTGACCCAGCAGCCGTTGGGTGGTAAGGCACAGTTTGGCGGCCAGCGCTTCGGTGAAATGGAAGTGTGGGCGCTGGAAGCTTACGGCGCAGCGTATACGCTGCAAGAAATGCTGACGGTTAAGTCAGATGACGTAAATGGCCGAACGAAGATGTATAAGAACATCGTAGATGGTGATTTCAAGATGGAGCCGGGCATGCCCGAATCCTTCAACGTGTTGGTCAAAGAGATACGATCTCTGGGCATCAATATCGAGTTGGAAACGGACTGACCCGATTCAAGTACCGATTAGAGACTTGAATTGCTTCAAAAGAACATGAGGAAACATCGTGAAAGACTTACTTAATCTGCTGAAATCACAAAGCGACGTTGAAGAATTTGACGCGCTGCGTATCGGCCTCTCATCTCCAGAGATGATCAGGTCGTGGTCCTTTGGTGAGGTAAAAAAACCCGAGACCATCAATTACCGGACCTTTAAGCCCGAGCGTGATGGTTTGTTCTGCGCCCGTATTTTCGGGCCAGTAAAAGACTACGAATGCCTTTGCGGCAAATATAAGCGCCTCAAGCACCGCGGTGTTATTTGCGAAAAGTGCGGTGTCGAAGTGACACTGACCAAGGTTCGTCGAGAGCGTATGGGACATATCGAGCTTGCCTGCCCCACCGCGCACATCTGGTTTTTGAAATCCCTGCCCAGCCGGATTGGACTGCTGCTGGATATGACCCTGCGTGATATCGAGAGGATCTTATATTTCGAGTCCTTTGTCGTGATCGATCCGGGTATGACGGATCTCGAAGTGGGGCAACTGCTGACTGATGAAGAGTACTACCTCAAGATTGAAGAATACGGCGATGAATTTGACGCTCGTATGGGTGCCGAGGCCGTTCAGCAGTTGCTGTTGAATCTTGATATGAATCACGAAATCGAAGTGTTGCGCGAAGAAATTCCAGCGACGAACTCCGAAACGAAAATCAAGAAGTTCTCTAAGCGCCTGAAACTGATGGAAGCGTTTGTTCGATCTGGGAACAAGCCTGAATGGATGATCATGACGGTTCTGCCCGTACTGCCGCCCGACTTACGTCCCTTGGTGCCATTGGACGGCGGACGTTTCGCCACATCGGATCTCAATGATTTGTATCGTCGGGTCATCAACCGCAACAATCGCTTGAAGCGCCTGCTTGACCTGTCCGCGCCTGACATTATTGTGCGCAACGAAAAGCGCATGCTGCAGGAATCCGTCGACGCTCTGCTCGATAACGGACGTCGCGGCCGTGCGATCACCGGCTCGAACAAGCGCCCGCTAAAGTCCCTGGCAGATATGATTAAGGGTAAGCAAGGACGTTTTCGTCAAAACTTGCTGGGTAAGCGAGTGGATTATTCCGGTCGTTCTGTAATCGTGGTTGGTCCAACACTGCGTCTGCATCAATGCGGCCTGCCGAAAAAGATGGCCTTGGAACTGTTCAAGCCTTTCATTTTCGGGCGTCTGGAAGACCGCCAGTTGGCAACGACGATCAAGGCTGCGAAAAAGATGGTCGAGCGGGAGACGCCCGAAGTATGGGATATCTTGGCCGAGGTTATTCGCGAACATCCCGTGATGCTCAACCGAGCACCAACATTGCACCGACTGGGAATTCAGGCGTTTGAACCTGTTCTTATTGAGGGCAAGGCCATTCAGCTTCATCCGTTAGTGTGCAGCGCCTATAACGCTGATTTCGATGGCGACCAGATGGCTGTACACGTGCCGCTGACGCTGGAAGCCCAGCTGGAAAGCCGGGCGCTGATGATGTCCACGAACAACATTTTGTCGCCCGCCAGCGGTGAGCCAATCATCGTGCCTTCGCAGGACGTGATTTTAGGCATCTACTACATGACTCGCGAGAAAGTGAACGTGCGCGGTGAAGGCTCTGCGTTTTCGAATGTCGACGAAGTTCATCGAGCTTATTACGCCAAGCAGGTTGACCTGCACGCTCGGGTGAAGGTTCGAGTGGAAGAGACGTCGATTGACGAAAACGGTGAAACCTTGGTGAAGCAGGTGCTGCATGACACCACAGTGGGTCGCACGTTGCTTTATGCCATTGTTCCGGACGCCCTACCGTTCTCCATGGTCAACAAGACGATGGATAAGAAGAGCATCTCGAATCTGATCAACGACTGTTATCGCCGTTGTGGGCTCAAGGACACCGTGATCTTTGCTGATCAGCTGATGTATGCCGGTTTTGCCCACTCCACGGCGTCGGGCGCATCCATTGGTGTCGAAGATTTCGTTATCCCAGATTCCAAAGAACGCATCATTTCTGAGGCGGAAGCCGAAGTGGCTGAGATTGAATCCCAGTATGCTTCTGGTTTGGTGACCCAAGGCGAGAAATACAACAAAGTTGTAGATATTTGGTTGCGCGCCAACGACTTGGTCGCACGATCCATGATGGACGGGATTTCCAAAGAAACTGTTGTCAACAAGGACGGCGAAAGCGAAGAGCAAGCGTCCTTTAACAGCGTCTACATGTATGCTGATTCCGGGGCGCGAGGCTCGCCAGCGCAGATACGTCAGCTCGCAGGTATGCGAGGACTGATGGCCCGACCCGATGGCAGCATCATCGAAAATGCGATCACCGCCAATTTCCGCGAAGGGTTGACGGTAAACGATTACTTCATCTCAACACACGGCGCTCGCAAAGGTTTGGCCGATACAGCGTTGAAAACGGCAAATTCCGGTTACTTAACGCGCCGTCTGGTTGACGTAGCGCAAGACGTGGTGATCACAGATGAAGACTGCGGAACAACCTCTGGACTGTTCACGACGGCGATCATTGAAGGCGGCGACGTTGTAGAGGCCTTGGCCGATCGCGTCCTTGGTCGGACGGTAGCCCAAGACGTATATGCGGCCGACGGCAAGGAGATTCTGGTCGCGCGCGGCACGTTGATTGACGAGGCTTGGGTCGAAAAACTGGACGAATTAGGCGTGGACGAAATGGTTGTTCGATCGGCCATAACCTGTGAAACGCCACACGGTGTATGCCGGGCGTGCTACGGTCGCGACCTCGCTCGTGGGCACTTGGTAAACGTCGGTGAAGCTGTTGGCGTTATTGCCGCTCAGTCAATCGGTGAACCCGGTACCCAGCTGACAATGCGCACGTTCCACATCGGTGGCGCAGCCTCGCGTGCGACCGCAGTGGACAATATTCAGGTTAAGCATGGTGGTTCGATCCGTCTGCACAACCTCAAGACCGTTGAGCGTGAATCTGGTGAGCTAGTCGCGATTTCTCGCTCGGGAGCCATAGCGGTCGCAGATGAACACGGTCGTGAGCGTGAACGCTACAAGTTACCGTACGGAGCAGTGATTTCAGTAGGTGAAGAGGATGAGGTTGCTGCTGGTCAAGTCATCGCTCAATGGGATCCGCACACGCACCCAATCGTGGCAGAAGTTTCAGGGGTGGCGACGTTCGTAGAGATGGAAGAAGGCTTGTCGATGAATCGTCAGACAGACGATCTGACTGGCTTGACCAATATTACGGTGCTGGATCCGAAGGATCGTCCCAGTGCTGCTAAAGACTTACGTCCTGCAGTGCGCCTGAACGACGCCAAGGGCAAGGCAGTGAATTTGCCGGGTAGCGATGTGCCGGCAAACTACTTCATGCCGAGCAACGCGATCCTCAATATGGAGGATGGCGGCAAAATCGGCGTCGGCGATATCATTGCGCGGATTCCCCAGGAAGGTTCTAAGACCCGGGATATCACCGGCGGTCTGCCTCGGGTCGCTGATTTGTTCGAAGCGAGAAAGCCCAAAGAACCCGCAATTCTCGCGGAGGCGACGGGCATCGTATCCTTTGGTAAGGAAACGAAGGGTAAGCGTCGCTTGGTGATCACTCCAGCCGGTGGTGAGCCAGTGGAAACGTTGATTCCGAAATGGCGAAACATTGGCGTGTTTGACGGCGAGCAGGTCGAACGGGGTGAGACCGTCTGTGACGGCCCATTTAGTGCGCATGACATCTTGCGGCTGAAGGGAGTGGAAGAGCTGGCGAAGTACATTGTCAACGAAATCCAGGAAGTCTATCGGCTGCAAGGCGTGACCATTAACGATAAGCACATCGAAGTCATTTGTCGTCAGATGCTGCGCAAAGTCGAAATTACGCACTCTGGAGACTCGGAATTCATTCGAGGCGAACAATTGGAGTACACGGCTCTGCGTCAAGCGAATGAAGCTCTGGCTGCGGAAAATAAAGATCCGGCGGAAGCGCAACGATTGCTGTTGGGTATCACCAAGGCATCTTTGGCGACAGAGTCCTTTATTTCTGCAGCGTCTTTTCAGGAAACAACACGCGTGCTGACCGAAGCTGCCGTTACCGGCAAGCAAGATCATCTGCGTGGTTTGAAGGAAAACGTAGTTGTAGGACGTCTGATCCCTGCGGGAACGGGTTTGAGTTATCACGCGGATCGGAAGCGGCAGCGTGAGGACGATCGCGCCGGTGGCAACGACGCTGTGACAGCAGATGATATCGAACAGGCGTTGAGTGAGGCTCTGTCTGCCCGCGAGGCGGAATAAACAACCAACGCATAGGAAGCCTCATGGCTGACAGCAGCAACGCTGCTGTCAGGGTGAGAGACCAGTATCCACTGGTCTTGTTAATCCGGCGAGGCGCGATTAGAATGCCGGCCCCCGAAGGGTACTACCACCGGCGGGACGGAAGATTTTGACTTCGGTGTGTAACGACCGAAGGCGAAGGCAGAGATCGAAAGGAGATCGATAGCAGATGGCAACAATTAGCCAATTAGTTCGTAAACCCCGCAAGCGCAAGGTCGTGAAGAATATCGTACCTGCGTTGCAGGCATGCCCTCAGCGCCGTGGAGTGTGTACTCGCGTCTATACCACAACGCCAAAAAAGCCGAATTCCGCGTTACGCAAAGTGTGCAGGGTCCGTCTAACCAATGGATATGAGGTCACCTCATACATCGGCGGCGAAGGCCATAACCTGCAAGAGCATTCTGTCGTGCTGATTCGTGGCGGACGTGTGAAAGACTTACCCGGCGTTCGATACCACACAGTACGCGGTTCACTCGATACCTCCGGTGTCGCAGATCGTCGTCAGGGTCGTTCCAAGTACGGTGCTAAGCGTCCTAAGTAACGCATCGTTCAATTAAATTGTTCTCAGTAAGGCCCTGAAAGATTCAGGGGATACCTGAAGAAAGGAGAGAAAAATGCCAAGACGCAGAGTCGTCGCAAAACGGGAAGTGCTTCCCGATCCTAAATTTCACAACCAAGTGATCGCTAAGTTCATCAACCACGTCATGGTGAGCGGCAAGAAAGCCGTTGCCGAACGCATCGTTTACGGAGCGCTAGACCGTGTGCAGGCGCGAGACGGGGCCGACCCGGTTGAAACCTTTGACAAGGCGTTGGACGCCATCGCACCCATGGTGGAAGTGAAGTCGCGCCGGGTTGGCGGTGCGACCTATCAAGTGCCCGTAGAAGTTCGCCCATCTCGCCGCAATGCCTTGGCAATGCGCTGGTTGGTGGACAGTGCGCGCTCACGGAGCGAAAAGTCTATGGCCGCCCGTCTGGCCGGTGAACTCATGGACGCTGCTGACGGACGTGGCAGTGCTGTCAAGAAGCGCGAAGACACCCACCGTATGGCCGAAGCCAACAAGGCTTTTGCTCATTACCGCTACTAAGCGAGAACCCCACTCAAAGCAGCAGTACGTCATATGGCCCGCACTACGCCTATTCACCGCTATCGCAATATAGGCATCGTAGCCCATGTGGACGCGGGCAAAACGACGACTACCGAGCGCGTTCTCTTCTATACCGGCATATCCCACAAGATAGGGGAAGTCCATGACGGCGCAGCGGTTATGGACTGGATGGAACAAGAGCAAGAACGCGGCATAACCATTACGTCAGCCGCGACTACTTGTTTCTGGGCGGGGAGCGAGAAGCAGTACGATGAACATCGCATCAACATCATCGACACCCCCGGTCACGTGGACTTCACCATCGAGGTTGAGCGCAGTTTACGGGTGTTGGACGGCGCCGTTGTTGTTTTCTGCGGAACGTCTGGGGTAGAACCACAGTCAGAGACCGTATGGCGGCAAGCCGACAAGTACGAAGTGCCTAGGCTGGTGTTCGTCAATAAAATGGATCGTCAAGGCGCCGATTTCTCTCGTGTGCTTGAACAAATTCAAGAACGCCTAGGTGGGCACCCAGTGCCTCTTCAATTGGCTTGGGGAGAGGAAGAACACTTCAAAGGCGTTATCGATTTGGTTGCCATGGAGGCAATTACTTTCAGCGAAAGTGACCAAGGCCTTACGCAAGAGCGACAGGCGATTCCTGATGAGCTAATGGCTGAAGCTCAAGCTCAGAGAGAAATTCTGGTTGAAGCTGCGGCTGAAGCGAACGATGAACTGATGGAGCAGTACCTAGAGAACGGCGAGTTGTCTCTTAGCGAGCTTAAGGAAGGTCTGCGGATTAGGACGTTGGCCAATGAAATCGTGCTCGCCACTTGCGGCAGTGCTTTCAAGAACAAAGGCGTCCAACCCATGCTGGACGCGGTCATCGATTTCTTGCCTGCGCCAACGGAAGTAAAGGCAATCGAAGGCGAAATCGCTGATGGAAGCGTATCGACTCGTGAATCGAAAGATGACGCGCCGTTTTCCGCGTTAGCATTTAAAATTGCCACGGACGCCTTCGTCGGTACATTGACATTTTTCCGTGTCTACTCGGGCGTGTTGAAAACCGGAGATCAAGTGCTGAACCCGATCAAGGGTAAGCGTGAACGTATTGGACGTATGGTGCAGATGCACGCCAACAACCGGGAGGAAATCAACGAGGTCCGTGCGGGTGATATTGCTGCTGTTATCGGGCTTAAAGACGTTACAACTGGCGAGACGCTGTGTGCGAAAGAGCATGCCATTACGTTAGAGCGTATGGAGTTTCCGGAGCCCGTCATTGCCGTTGCCGTCGAACCAAAGTCTGTCGCCGATCAAGATAAATTAGGACAGGCGCTGGAGAAGCTCGCGCAAGAGGATCCCTCCTTCCGCGTAGAAATCGATAAGGACACCGGGCAAACCATCATTTCCGGTATGGGTGAGCTTCACCTTGAGATCATCGTTGATCGAATGAAGCGAGAATTCAATGTCGCAGCGAATATCGGCAAGCCTCAGGTTTCGTATCGAGAAACCATCAGACAGAGCGCCCAACGTGAGGCCGAGTTTATTCGTGAAGCCGGAGGCCGCGGTCAGTACGGACATGTTCAACTGCGTATCGAGCCGCTCAAGGACGCTGATGGTCAGTACGCTTACGAATTTGCCAACCAAAGTACGGAAGCACAGGTTCCGAAAGAATACGTGCCTGTCATTGATCAAGGTATTCAGGATCAGATGCGCAATGGCGTGTTAGCAGGTCATCGTTTGATGGGCCTGCGTGCAACGTTAACGGGCGGTTCGTTTGACGATACGGATTCCTCCGAAATGGCATTTAAGATTGCGGCGTCTATGGCGCTGCGAGAAGCGGTGTTGAGTGCGGATCCCGTATTGTTAGAGCCTGTCATGATGGTTGAGGTGGTAACGCCTGAGGAATTTATGGGCGATGTCGTCGGCGATCTGAATCGACGTAGAGGCATGATCTCAGGTATGGATGAAAGCCCCTCCGGCAAAGTCGTTCGCGCCGAAGTCGCGTTATCCGAAATGTTCGGTTATTCGACAGATCTGCGTAGCCGAACCCAAGGTCGGGCAACTTACACCATGGAATTTGTGAACTATGCTGAGGTGCCGCAGAACGTTATGGATAAGCTTGGCGTTCGCCGAACTTCGCAATAAACGCAACCAATAAGTCCACGTAGACAGGAGCAGAACGATGGCTAAGGAAAAATTTGAACGTAACAAACCACACGTAAACGTGGGTACGATTG
>JAAXKB010000015.1 GCA_012269545.1 Gammaproteobacteria bacterium
ATTCTGGGTCGGCTTCGGTCCCCGCGCAACATGGCCCGATAAAAATTCACCATCGCAGTCAGCGCACCGGGCTGAGCGGCATTGCGGCGATACACCTCGCGCACGTCGGTCGGGAATTGGGCAGCGTTGGCAGAGGTCTTACGGAACATTTCAGCAATGGGTTCGGCACGGTCTTTGCCCAACAAATACTCAGGCAGCCATGGCAGCTGAAAGAACAACACATACCAGCTCTTTTTCAACTGAGTCCAACCAAACGCGTCCTGCATTGCCTGAGGGTGGGGGACATTGCAGATAATCAGGCGCTGCAGCGGCAGGCGCTGGCGCAAGGCAAATTGCCAAGCAATCACGGCGCCCCAGTCGTGGGCAATGAGCGTCACTTCCGACTTGCCACTGGCTTCGATCAACCGAGCCACGTCCTCAACCAGTTCGTCCAGTCGATAAGCCTGCAGCCCGACCGGACGTGTGCTATTCCCGTATCCGCGCAGATTGGGCGCCCAAGCGGTAAACCCTAAATCCGCCAACATCGGCAGTTGGTAACGCCAAGAAAAACTGTGCTCGGGAAATCCGTGCAGGCACAGGGCCAAGGCATCCCCGTCGCCACAGATATCGACCTCAAATTTGAGATTATCGGCCACCGTGACCATCGAGGTCTGAATACGGGGGTCTTTTAGCGAAGCAGGAACAATTTCCATCGAGGCACTCCAATCATCATTTCAATGTTCGTGGCAAAGCTAACCATCAAGCACCGCCATCACCCTGCTTGGTCGCTGTCAAAATCCACAGCGGGTCCGCTTGGGGAGGCGATTCATCGTGGAACTGGATGTCTGTAAAGCCACTTTGCTGCAGGCAATAGCCCACCAGCCTCATTTTGTCATCACGCTGCATACCCTGAAAGGCAGCAATGGCCTTGGTAGGAAACAGCCTGTGTGACATAGCAATCGCGATGGCACCACCGGGCTTCAGCACTCGAAACACCGACCGCAACACGTCTACAGGGTGGGTAAGATACTGTATGGACACCACGATCATTGCCCGGTCAAAGGAACCGTCGGCATAGGGCAAGACCGGGTTGCGATTCAAATTTTGCACACACCACTCGGTGAGCTGGGTATTCGCAGTCAACTCCTGCGCGTTCATACCTAATCCGGCCACGCGAGACAGAGCCAGCTCTTGCGGCAGGTGGGAAATCCAAGAGGACATCAAATCTAAGACGTCGGCGTGAGCGGGAACAAAATTCCGATAAAAATCCGTGAGCGACGACAGGGTCGCCTCATCAACATGGGCCACCATTCGCGGGTGTTCGTAGAACACATCATCAATCTCATCGTCCGCCCGCTCGAACCAAGCGGCGGGCAGACCGAAATAATGTTCCTGAGACGCTTCTTCTGTCACGACATGCTCGAGGGGCTGAGTTATCCATCATGGTAGCGCGGGATCGCCCCCTGAGTAATGGTCGCAGGGCTGACTGACAGCTGCGTGGCTGAGCGCAGCTTGGTTCGGACCCTCAGGATAACCCCGTTTAATTTGGGAAGTAGATGTACTCATCCCCTTCGGCGTAGGCCCGTGTCGCATCTTTGTCAATCAACTGTGGCGAATCCATCACACTTCGCCAAATAGGTTCTGCTTGCTGCGCATTATGCGCGGCCAGAAGATCCTGCAGCTTCGTGACCATATCCGGTCGCGCGTCAACCAAATTGACTTGTTCCGTAGGATCCGAAGCGAGATCGAACAACCAAACCGCTTCTTCACGCTTGCCGTCCTTGGTTAAGTTCTCAGCACGGATCAGCTTCCAGTCCTTGTGGCGGACAGACTGATGATGCCCTTGCCGCCAGAACAACGTTTCATGGGGAACGCCCTGCGCTTCGCCAGTCACAAAAGGTAACAAGTCGACGCCATCCATCACCCGGTCCGTCGGTATCGGCGCCTGTGCCGCCGCGGCGATGGTGTGAAACAGATCCACATGATGTACCGGCGCGGCCAGCTCACTTCCCTCTGGAATTTTTGCCGGCCACTTGGCCATAAAAGGCACGTGGGTACCACCCTCAAAGTGATTGAGCTTCCAGCCCCGAAACGGCTTGTTCACATCCGGCAAACCAATGTACTGGGCCCCGCCATTATCACTGGTGAACAAGATCAAGGTATTGTCCGCTAGACCGTTATCTTCTAGCGCCTGAGTCACCATGCCGATGGAACGGTCTACTGCGCGAATCATGGCTGCATAAACCCGTAGATGGTGATCTTCGATATGCGCTAGCGCGTCATAATCTTCCCGCGTGGCCTGCAGCGGGTTGTGAATTCCCCAGTGCGAGAGGAACATGAAAAACGGTCGGTTTTTATTGTTCTCAATAACTTTCACCGCTTCCCGACTGTAGTAGTCGGTCAAATACCCGTCGGGCTCAAATGCTTCGCCACCGTTAAATTGCGCCTTGTATTGCGAGGAAGCCCAAACCATCTTTTCGATGCTTTGATCCAGCCGTTTGGCATTCACCACATCGGGGTGATCTTCCGGTAAATAGAGCAGACCGGCCATGTACAGAGATTCGTCAAAACCCTGGTGCTCTGGACGCATATCCCCAGTTGAACCCAAATGCCATTTACCGATATGCACGTTGTGGTAACCCCGCGCTTTCAGCACTTCGGCAATCGTAATTTGCTCGGATGGCATCCCCAGCGCCTCCATCTCAGGGAGCTGATCGGCGCCTTCCACATCAATCATGACCGGCAAACCCTCGCCATCGCTGTCTTGCTGCATCCAGTTAAAAATAATCGGACCGATTTTGAACACGGGTGTGAACTCGAAGCCAAAGCGCGTGGAATACCGCCCTGTAAGCATCGAAGCCCGGGACGGCGCACAGACAGCGTTGGCAGCATAACCGTTGGTAAAGCTCACGCCCTGATGCGCCAGCGCATCAATGTTTGGTGTCATTAATGTGCCGTCGGCCGCACCCCCGTTGTACAGGGAGATGTCGTTAAAGCCCATATCGTCGGTCATCACCAAAACAATATTCGGCGGTCGCTGGCTCGCCGGTACCTGCGCTTCTGCAGGACCAACCTGCCACTCAATCGGACGGTTCGGCCCTGTTGGCTGCAGCACCCCCTGAACCGTTGGCATCGCCCAAACCAACAAATCCACTTTGTTTTGCCAAACAACGGCAGCGGCAACAGCCAAAACGCTTAGGCTTGCAAATAACTTTTTCATGACACCCCCTTGCCTCTCAATCAGGGCCATACTATGTTAAAAACTAATGTCAGTCATTATTTAGAAGGTCTCGCTGCATCCTGCAAAGGCACGGCGAAGAAAAGGGGGTAACAACAATGGCTTCATCGGAATTGGCCTCAATGGAACCAGTCATTTTCAAAGGTGTGCCCGGATCGCCGTACACACGAAAAATGCTGGCGTATTTACGCTTCCGCCACATTGGCTATCAGCTGCTCATTGGCGATCAAGCCTCGCACATGGGTCTGCCGGAAGCGAAAGTGCAGTTGCTGCCAACTTTTTATCTGCCCAACGAACACGGTGAAATCGAGGCGGTAGTCGACTCCACTCCACTCATCCGCCGCTTCGAACAGGACTTCATGGGCCGGGCGGCCATCCCCCAGAACCCTGTCTTGGCCTTCATCAACGACTTGTTAGAAGACTACGGCGACGAATGGCTCACAAAGGCGATGTTCCATTACCGCTGGTACTACCAAGACGACATCATTACTGCGGGAAAAATCTTGCCGCGCTGGTCCAATAACGGCGCATCAGAAGAAGAACTGCGCCAGTACGGCAGCTACATCTCTGACCGACAGATTTCTCGGCTCTATGTGGTTGGCTCCAACGACATAACCGCACCGGTCATTGAGGCCAGCTATCTGCGCTTTCTGACGATCTTCGACGAACTGCTTCAGCGCCACCGTTTTGTGTTGGGCGACCGCCCAAGCAGTGCCGACTTTGGCATCTATGCCCAGCTCACCCAAC
>JAAXKB010000077.1 GCA_012269545.1 Gammaproteobacteria bacterium
GCCTGATGTCCACGGTAGGACACTAGGTACTTCAGCAACCCTTCATGATCGATGGCTTTTCCAGTGTAGCCAATCGAGAGAGACGCCCAATCGGGCTGCGCCGTCACGGGACACAGACTGCGAAACAAATGACTCGTTAGCACCTCACTCACCGTCGAGTCACCCAAAGACCCTTGATCGACGCCACCCTTTAGATTTAACAGCTCTGGGTTGCGCCGGTATTCGTCTATAGCAACATCCAGTTCGTCCAAACATTGACCCTCCAGATTCACCACCTGCAAGGCAGCATCTGCAGAGTCCATCAGCTCGATCGTCACGACTGCGCCAAAGGCAGCACCCAAGTCCTCAGTCAGTTGCTCGCTGACCTGCTGCTTTGAAGCGAAACGCGTCTGGGCGTAACCGTTGAGGTAGAGCTTCATGGATTTACTCTCAACAATATGCGTCGAAGTGGCATCCACGGTAAGGCGCAGTACGGCAACCATGGGCTTACCCTTCTCATTCAGCCACGAAAATTCATACCCTGTCCAAACGTCTTGTCCGTGCCAGTTGTCAAAATCTGACAAACTCACGGCCTCGCGGCCTTCCTGTCTGAGCATCGGGAACAGACGCTTTGAATCATAGCCGTCGGTATAGTCCGCCGATTCACCCAAGGGGCCGGTGTGCAAATCAACTGTCATTGCGTTCCTTAATTTTTATCAGAGAGCGCCAGCACGCCAACAAACGTTCGAAGTTTAAACGCATTACGCTTTCAAAGTTCGAATGCGTCTTCGACCAAATGGAGCATTCAGAAATAGACCGGGCTGGGGTGAAAGGTTTACTCTGCCCCTTTCCCGGACAAAGTCACCGCATGCTCGACACCATTCACTTTATCACCACTCAATATGCCGCCTACGCTTGGGGGCCTTGGCTGTTAGTCTTGTTGCTGGGCGGTGGCTTTTATTTTTTAGTGCGCTCCAAATTTGCGCCGTTTTTCTATCTTCGGCACGGCCTTGATCTGGTCAGAGGCAAATTCGACAACCCCAACGACCCAGGGCACATCTCCCATTTCAGCGCGCTGACCGCAGGCATGGCGGGCACCATTGGTATGGGCAACATAGCCGGGGTTGCTCTGGCGATCCAAATCGGCGGCCCGGGCGCTATTTTTTGGATGTGGATGACAGCGATACTGGGTATCGCAACCAAGTTCTTTACTTGCTCCCTTGCCGTCATGTATCGGGGCTATGACGACAAGGGTGAGTTGCAGGGCGGCCCAATGTATGTGATTCGAGAAGCTCTGCCTAAACGCTGGCATTTTCTCGCCTCCCTGTTTGCCGTCGTGGGATTAGTCGGCTGCTTACCCGCCCTGCAAAGCAATCAACTGATTCAGATCTTTCGTGATCTGGTTATGATCGAACAGGGCTTTCTCAGTCCAAACGAAGACCCATTCACCTTCAACCTAATCAGCGGTGTCGTCCTTGCCGCGATCACTGGCGCAGTGATTTTTGGTGGTCTGCATCGTATTGCCGGCACGGCTAAAGTCTTGGTCCCATTAATGACCGGTCTTTACTTGGTCACCGTCATGCTCGCCTTGTTCCTCAATATCGGCGCCATACCCGAGGCGCTGGGGTTGATTATCAGTGACGCATTTACCGGCGAGGCGGCCGCCGGTGGCAGCGTGCTAGCAGTGATTTTATACGGTGTGCAGCGTGGGGCTTACAGCAACGAAGCCGGCATGGGCACCGAGTCCTTGGTGCATGGCGCTGCGAAAACCAACGAACCCATTCGCGAAGGCTTGGTCGCCATGCTAGGCCCCATTATCGACACGCTGGTCGTGTGCACCGCCACGGCTCTTATGATTCTCATCGCCGGCACCTGGCAGAGTGATGCGTCTCAGGGCGTCACATTGACGGCCAATGCGTTCTCCACCCTCCTCGGTCCGGCAGGCACCGTTGTGGTGTTCGTCTGCGTTCTTTGTTTTGCGACCACGACGATGTTTACTTACTCATTTTATGGCTCTCAATGCGCCAGCTTTGTTTTCGGCTCCAAACACGTCAACACGTACCGCTTGGTCTTTGTTGTCTCTATTGTGCTGATCGCGGTGATATCTATCGAGTCTGCGGTCAGTTTGATCGACGGATCGTTTGCCCTGATGGCCATACCGACCATGGTCTCCGCCATTTGGCTCGCGCCCAAAGTCCTTGAGGCAGCAAAAATTTACTTTGCCAAGCTCGACGCCGACGACGACACGCCAGACCCTCAGGCGGAGATCAGCGAACAACCCGCCTAACAAGAACAACAAGCGGCTACCTGACCCGACACTTGAAAACAGCGACCAGAGAGAAGCTCATGACCTACAGCCCCTTACCTGAGCATTTGGCCCAACCCAAGCAGGCCACCGAACACACAAAACAAGCCCAAGAACGGGTGCAACGGGCGCTGAACTTCGACGACCGGCAAAGTTTTGAGGACGCCAAGCGCGGCTTTATCGCGAGTCTGGATCCCATCACCATCCGGCGCCCAGATGGTCATGTGACCTATGATCTGCAACAGATGGATTTTCTGAACGCTGAGGCTCCGGCTACCGTTAATCCGAGCCTGTGGCGTCAAGCTCAGCTGAACGCACAACATCATGGTTTATTCGAGGTCTGCGACGGCCTGTATCAGGTGCGCTCCTTCGACATCGCCAACATGACGCTGATCCGCGGAGACCGTGGCTGGATCATCATCGACCCGCTGACGTCGTCGGAATCCTCTGCAGCGGCGCTAGCCTTGGCCAACGAGCAACTCGGTGAACGCCCGGTGATGGCGGTATTGATTACGCACAGCCATATCGACCACTTCGGCGGAGTGCTCGGTGTTATTACCCAAGAACAAGTATTATCTGGCGACGTCCCGCTCATCGCGCCCAAGGATTTTGTCAACGAATCACTGAACGAAAACGTACTGGCCGGCAACGCCATGGGGCGGAGGGCCACTTACATGTACGGCAACCTACTGGAACCCTCTGCGACAGGTTTTGTCAGCACGGGTCTAGGGGCATCACTGTCACTGGGCTCAACCGGCTTTATTGTACCCTCGGATACGGTTAGCGAGACCGGCGAAACCCGCACCATTGACGGCATCGAGATCGAGTTCCAGATGACGATGGGGACCGAGGCACCAGCGGAATTTGTCTTTTACCTGCCTAAATTCAAGGCATTGTGCATGTCAGAGATCACCTCGCACCACCTACACAACGTCTACACGCTTAGAGGCGCCCAAGTTCGCGACGCCTTGGCTTGGTCTGCGCAAATTAACGAGTCCATTGACCTGTTTGGCCACCGCCTAGACATACAGTTCGCCTCTCACCACTGGCCGATCTGGGGTCAGGCCAGAGCCGTAGAATACCTAGAAAAACAGCGCGATCTGTACAAGTTCATCCACGACCAAACCCTAAGACTGGCCAACAAAGGCTTTAGTAAGGAAGAGATAGCCGAACGGGTCAGCCTGCCACCGAGTTTAGGGCAGGAATTTTATAACCGAGATTACTACGGTACCGTCCACCACAATGCCAGAGCCGTTTATGTGAAATACCTCGGTTTTTTCGACGGTAATCCGGCCACCCTGTATCAATTGCCTCCCACTGAACAAGCCGTTCGCTACTTGGATTACATGGGCGGCTCTGACGAGGTGGTTCGTAAGGCCGAGGATTCCTTTGCTAACGGCGATTATCGCTGGGTTGCTGAAGTGCTCAATCATGTGGTGATGGCCGATCCTGAGCACATTCGCGGTCGGGCACTGCTGGCAGATACCTTCGAGCAATTGGGGTATCAGTCCGAATCAGCGCCTTGGCGGAATTTTTATCTTTGCGGTGCCCTAGAGCTGCGTAACGGCCTACCCGAATCCAAAGCCTTTACTGCCAGCGGCGGCGTAGCTGCCGGCATGCCCATCGAGAATTTTTTCCAAGTGCTCGCGGTGCGACTGTTGCCAGAGGCCGCCTTGGATGTGGATCTGCGTATTGAGCTGGTATTTACCGATCTGGACAGCCGTTACCTGCTAAGCGTGCGTAACAGCGTCCTGAATTATTTCAAAAACGCAAAACACCCGGAGCCTCAGGTCACCCTGACCATCAGCTCGCTGGACTTTAAAAATCTGCTGACCGGAGCAACCGATGCCGCGGGATTGCTGGAGCAAAAGCGACTGGAAATTGAAGGCGACGCCAGCCGGCTGTTGTCGCTGCGGGACTTGTTCGACCAGTTTGTCCGACGCTACCCGTTAGTCACGCCCAGAGATCAAAGCCAGCATTAGATCAGGCGGCTGTTGACGGCGCAAAACGCCGCAGTAACAGACCTGCCGCCACCATCAATGACCCGACCACTACACCGGTCGTATTCGATGGTGGCTGGGCCAGCACCCAGTTCAACTGGGGTAAGGCGATAATCAGCCCGCCAAGACCTATGAGCACGCGTACCAGCCGAGAATCCAGCCTGCCCAGCCCGGCGAGGTAACCCTGCAAACCTGCACACATGAGCCAAACGCCGAAAATTGCTTCGGCGAATACGTGGGCCGAGGCGTACCAAGAACCCTGTAAAATGAAGGCGACATCTAACACGAAGATGAAGGGAATAATGTAAATCACGCTGCCTAAGCGCATGGCAGCGAATCCGGTTTTCAGCGGGTTCGCCTCCGCTATCGAGGCCGCAGCGTAGGCACCCAGCGCCACCGGCGGGGTGATGTAAGACAGCATCGCCCAATACAGAATGAACAAGTGCACGCTCAGCGCGTTTAAGTCCTGACTCACCAAGGCCGGGGCAAGCACGACGGCCAAAAAGATGTAGGCCGCGGTCACCGTCATACCGATTCCCAGCACAAAACTGGTGATCGCGCCCATAAAGAGCAACAAACCAATATCGTCACCGGCTAGGCTGAGCAGATCATTCACCAAGGTCCCACTCAAGCCAGTCAGGGATAACGAACCAACGATCAAGCCCACGCCGGCGAGAACTACCACCAACTCAATCAGCAGCTTGCCCACGCCATACATCAGGTCTAAGGCGCCAGCCAGATCCAGACGATGCTCGGGCGAGAATTGGTTCAGCACCAACAAAGCCGCCGTCGCGTAATAGGGTGCGATGGATTCTTGCTGCAAAAAGATCAGCAAGAAAATCAGCAGAGCGAAAGCCCCCAAATAAAACCACCCCTCAGCAATGGTCTTGCCGAGGCTGGGAATATCCTCTTCCGCCAGACCGACTACGTTTTCGCGACCGGCGTAGGCATCAATCTGCAAATACAAACTGGCAAAATACAAAAAAGCCGGCAACGCGGCCGCCGCAGCCACATCAATGTACGCGATGTCCAGCAACGTCGCCATGACGAAGGCCGTGGATCCCATAATCGGCGGCAATAACACCCCGCCCGTAGATGCACAGGCCTCAACTCCGCCCGCGACTTCCCGGGCCATACCAGATTTACGCATGGCCGGTATGGTGAGCTGACCGGTAGTCAGTACGTTGGTCACCACGCTGCCGCTCATGGAACCCATCAGGCCACTGGAAACGATGGCAACCTTGGCAGGCCCACCTCGTTGACGGCCTAAAATCGCAAACGCCAAGTTCAAAAAGAACTGACCGCCGCCGGTGAATTGCAGCACTACCCCGAACACGACAAAACCGATCACCAAATCGGCAAATGCGCGAAACGGCAGCCCAAACACACTCTCAATGGACAACAAATGATAGGACGCGGTTTCCGCCCAAGTGGACGGTAAGCCGTTCAGGGGGCCAGGCATGAACTCGGTGACCACCGGCAATATGGAAAACGCGCCCGCAATCAGACAGAGCGGCCAGCCCGCTGCACGACGCAACGCTTCCAGCAACATCAGCCACATCCCCATGGAGGCATATACCGCATAGTCTGGGGCGGCAAATTCCCAAGCCTCATCCAATGCTTGTTCTGCTGTCACAAAAAAGCCGACCAGAATCGCCACAAACAAGACGGCCAGAGGCCAATCTATCCAAGGTTTGCTGGGAAAGGTAATGAAGACCCAAGGCGCTAGCAGAGCCAACAGCGCATAGAAGTACTGGGTTTCAATGCTGATAAGACTGCTAAGCCATTGTTCGCCGCCAAAGAGACGCAGCGTATCCATAGCCAAAATCAAGGCAAGCGTCGCCAAGACGGCAACTAAACCGCGCATAAACGGATGCGGTGCGGCTTTTTCCATCAGGTTACTAACGCCAGATGGGATCAAATCCAGCGGAGGTCAAAGCCTCGGTACGCCGAACCATCCATGCGGCACTGAAGTCATCTGGATCTTCGGCTCTGTGTGCCCGCCATGCCTGAGCCAGCACGTTCTGCCGCTCAATCAGGCGCTGATTGTGAGCCTGTGCCTCATCATTCCATACACCAATCGAGCGAAAGTAATGCACTGCTCCGTCGTGGAACGGTACAACCCACTGAAAGTTTTGCCGATCCATAGCCCAGCCGATGCTGCCGGGGTCGGCGTTTTTGTAGTCTTCATAGTGAACATCAATCGCTCGGGCTAAATCGAAGACGAGTTGTTCATCCTGATCCGCCAGCGTAATCAACAACGGATAAGGGTAGGTTGCCCCTTCATGGGGATTTTCCACGGAGATAGCCGCACCTCGCGTTGCCACATGCTTTTGCATGAAGGGCACCACAGTGGCCATACGCTGCCAGCAGCCATCATCATCATGGGGCGCTGGCGGCCAAAAAATACCGCGTGGCGAAGCCTCCAGTTTTCGCGTTGGACCAGACACTGTGGTTGCATAGGCCGCATCGACCTGACCGTTGACCACACCCGTCCACATGGCGCTGTAGCCGGGAAAGTCCACCCGCTCGACGTCATCCCAAGTGAGGCCACCGCAAGCCAAAAACGCTTCTGTCGTGACATTAAGGGCAGGAGCGCCGCGCACATAGGGCACCCGCTTACCGCGCAGATCAGCATAGGTTTTCACGCCTAGGTCAGCAGCCACACCCAAGGCCTGATTGCTCTCTCCGTGAGAAGCCATAACGATACGTAAGGGCATTGGCCCCCAGGTTTTGCCAGCGAATTGAAAGACGCCTTCCTGAGCAAAGTAGGTCGCAACACCATTAGCGGAAAATTGCACACGACCGCGCTGTAGGGGCAGCAGACGAGAGACATCGTTCTTACCGGGCAACACGCGCAGGTTGACGTCGTAGTTGTCCTTCAGCGCCTTACCGATGGCCACTGCCTGATTGTAGCCCGTGGTGCCCAAGTTGTAGGCGCTCCACGACATGGTGCGGGGAAAATTGGGCTCAAGATCTTTGTCCGCTGCCTGCAGCGGACTCACCAAACCCGCGGCCAAGAGCGCCAAGCCGAAAGACAGGGCCAGTCCAGTCAGCCGCGCAACCCATTGCGCCGTTTTTCCCGCCACAACCTGACCCAGCCATCGTCCTTGATTCAGCGCGTGGTGCATCCATCCCCCAACAGTCGATTCATTGAGCCTCGCAACACTCGGGCCGAAGGCGTCCCGCAATGTATGGCGTGACACTCGGTGGGTCAAGGGAGAGAGTTACCAACACCTTTTCGTCGCTGCGCAAACGACTTTTCGCACACCGCTAAAATGGGCAATACTGACGTTTGCCATCACATTCACAGGCGGAGGGAACCATGAACGATCACAGCACGACGATTGATGCGCCAGCAGGGAAAATTCGAGGTCGAGAAAAAAACGATGCGCTGCTCTTCGCTGGCATACCCTACGCCCAAGCCCCAATCGACAACCTCCGTTTCAAGCCACCCCAACCGCTCGCGCCCTTTAGCGATACCTTTGCCGCGCTGAAGTTCTCCCCAGCCGCCCCCCAGATCCCTAGCGGCGGCATGACCGACAGTGCCCCGGTACGGTGGAGCGAGGACTGTCTGTGCCTGAATATTTCCGCGCCCAAAGAAATTCTGAACAAAGACGATGCCGGCGGCCGAGCCGTGATGGTATGGATTCATGGCGGCGGGTACACCAGTGGGCAAGGCGCCATTCCGTGGTACAACGGCGCGCGCTTCGCCAAGAACAACGACATTGTCGTCGTGTCCATCAACTACCGACTTGGGGCCCTAGGCTTCGCCGACCTCACTCACTTGGGGGACGAATTCGCCACATCCAACATTAACGGCACGCTGGATCAGATTGCGGCGCTGCAATGGGTGCATGACAACATCGCGGCCTTTGGCGGTGACCCAGATCGTGTGACCATTGCCGGTGAATCTGCCGGTGGTTTCAGCGTCGCCACACTGATGGCTTGCCCCGGCGCCGACGGCTTATTCCAACAGGCCATCCCTCAGAGCGGAGCTTGTCACCACACGCTTCCGGCAAGCGCTGCCCGAACTGCCACAGATCACTTTCTGCAAACTCTCGGTCACAGCAGTCCGATGGAGCTTATGGCGGTTTCCGTTGAGGCTATTTTGGCCGCCCAAAACGCGACCATCGCCCACTTTGGCCGCGGCGCCGGTCAGATTAATGATCTGGGCACTTCGGTATCACCGTTTTATCCCGTGCACGGCAACAGCACACTACCTGCAACGCCACTTGACGCATTGAAGGCCGGTGCCAGCGCCTCAGTAAGCGTCTTAACCGGCAGCAACAAAGACGAAACTACGCTGTGGAGCAGTGGCCAGACAGATCAGGCCAAAGTGTCCCGGGTTGCTGCAGGGTATCAGGCGGAACATGTCGTAGAGACCTACGGAAAAACCCGACCGGAAGCAAGCCACCATGACCTGCTCGTGGCGCTCACCACCGACCACATGTTTCGCATTCCCGCAATTCGTCTCGCCGAAGTTCGCCAAGACGCCGCGCCGACCTTTATGTACCAGTTCAACTGGCGCTCGCGTGCCATGGACGGCGCTCTGGGGGCCACCCACTCACTGGAGATACCGTTCGCCTTCGACAATCTCGATCAGGCTGGCGTGGACTTCTTTCTTGGCCCGGGGCCCACGCCTCAGGCGGTGGCAGACACCATGCATAAAGTCTGGAGCGACTTCATCAAGACAGGTGAGCCCGGCTGGCCAAGATACGATCTGACGACCCGGGCAACGATGTTGTTCGATGATGAGAGCATACTGGTCGAGGATCCGGATCCAGAGGAGCGCATGGCGTGGGACGGTATTCGCTAAGCAAGCAGTTATCGCTAGCGCAAAAACTCGCCTGACCCAAGATCAATGGCGTGTCGCGCGTGGCGGCGCGCCATGGTGGTAAACATGGTATCGCCACGATCCGTGCGCTGAACCAGCATGGAGGCGATGACGGTGACCGCAAAGCCGGCAAAGGCACCACGTCGATAGCCCAACCAGCAATCCTCCCAAGAATAGTCCGGTACGCCCGCACGCAACAAACCTTCGTGATAGCCACGAACCAATTCTTCCTCAACCGGTTTGCGCACCCGGGGCTCCAAACCAGCGCCAATAAAGTAAGCCACATCGTTCATGGGCGCACCCAAGGTAATGCTCTGCCAGTCCACGGCGGTGATAGCGATATCTGAGCCCGTGGCGTTAATCATCAGGTTGTCCAGCCGGTAATCTACATGGACCAGTGAGAACACCTCAGGAAATTCTGCGTGGAACGGCGTATCGCTAGCTTCGCCCACCCGCTGGATGATCGCCACCTCATCAGCCGCCAGACTCGGGCCATAACGCTCAACAAATCCCGGCAGGGTCTGACGGTAGAGGGCCATGGTGTCCACTACCGCCGCAACTTCCGCATCCCGCAGCCATTTCAATTCGTGCAGACTTGCATCACACCAAGCCGGCGCCTGCAGCCCGACCAGTTCACGCAATGCCGCCCTGGCGACATCCGGGGTGCAGCCTGCAAGCTGGTCACCCTGCTCTGCTGGGGCTAAATCTTCCAACAGAATAAAGAACTCCGGACCCTCATTGAGTATTTCCGAGAAGTAACAGCGCGGCGTATTAATTGTTACTCGATGCTGCAACTCTTGATAGAAGCGCACCTCTTTCAGAAAGTTCAGCAAAGCGACACCCGTTTGGCGGCTGTTTTCATCGTCAGACGGATATTTACCGATCACGGAAGCAGGCAAATCGCCCCGGTCGGCAAAGGCGAAGGTATAACGCACACACTTACCAATCTGCCCGGTACCCACCCGAGCCGCATCAAAGCCAGTGACTCGGCCGGTGAGACCTGCTTCGGCAAAGCAAGCGTTAAACCAATCCACGCTGATCGTGTCTTCTCTGGGTATCTCAGTCACGGTGATATCCTCCGATAAAACTCAGTGAGCCTATACACTTACTGTGGTGCCATCAGTGCTGCCAGCCGCGCATCAAATAACGATGGCGCAATGGTCAGCCCTGCGCGGTGCGCGGCCACGGCAGCCTGAATGTCCGCCACGACCTCAGGGTGGTTTGCTGCGACATCGAAACGCTCCGCCGGATCGCGCTGCAAGTGATATAGCTGAGGCTCAGCGTGCTCGCGCTTCACAGGCGCAAGCCCGTAGGCGCCTTCGGTGATGAAGTGCAGCTTCCAAGGGCCCTTCCGATAGGCATAAAGCGCGCCACCACGATAGTAAGGCATCTCGGTGCGCGGACTCGCTGCGGTCCCTAGCAAACGCGGGCTCAAATCCAGACCATCCGTCGCAGACTCCGCATCACCGCCAACCAAGCTCATGACGGTCGAAAACAGATCCATGGCGGAACCCATATCACTAACCACATCAGGCGCGATGGTGCCCGGCCAGTTGAAAACTGCCGGCACCCGCACACCTCCTTCGAAGGTTGTTCCCTTGCCGTCGCGCAGCAGGCCAGACACGCCGCCCTCCTCGCGCATAAACAGCCAGGGGCCGTTATCGCTGGTAAACACGATCAGGGTGTTTTCCAGCACACCCGCCTGAGCAAGCGCCTGGCGAACCGCGCCGACACTGGCGTCGATTTCTTCCACCACATCCCCGTAGCGACCACCCAGACTGCGGCCGGCAAATTCTTCGCTGCGAAACAGTGGCGTATGTGGCATGGAGTACGGCAAATAGAGAAAAAACGGTTCATCCGCGTGGCGCTGAATGAAGTCGGTGGCCGCTGCAGTGGCTCGTTGGGTCAGCAAGGTCTGATCCGTAGGCTGCTCGACACTGTCTTTGAAACCATCCGGGGTCACCTCGCTAAAAAACAGCGGCGCGGCGAAGTGTTCTTTCTCAGGAGCGGCATACTTGGCCGCTCGACGGGCGTAAACCGCTGCACGCTGTTCTACGTCCCCGCTCATGTTCAGTTTGACCAGCGCTTCAAAATCCGGCTCGCCAACCCAATTCATGTCGTTGGAATACGGCACTCCCACCCATTCATCGAAGCCGTGTCTCGTAGGCAGCGCATGAGGGGCATCGCCTAAATGCCACTTGCCAAACATGCCCGTCGCGTAACCGTGTTCCTTTAGCGCCTCAGCCAAGGTCACCTCAGCTTCGGGAAAGCCGCCGGGTTCATCCGGAAAGAACACACGAATTGCGTTGCCGTAAAGACCGCTGCGCACGGGCAATCTTCCAGTCAGCAGCGCCGCGCGGCTGGGCGAGCAGACCGGTGCCGCCACGTAAAAATCGGTCCAACGCTGGCCTTCGGCAGCCAGCGTATCGATGTTAGGAGTGCGTATGTAGGGATGGCCAAAGCTCCCCAAATCGCCGTAGCCCAAATCATCGGCAAACATGATGACCACATTGGGTTTGGTACTTGCCTTCTTCGACGCATCGCTTTGTGCCTCATCCACGGAACGCTCGGCACTGCCGCCACAGGCCGTCAACACAGTCGCGCAGAGTAAACCGAGCCAAAAAGCTGCCCGTAGCGGTCGGTATGTCATGTCCTGCATTTCTTCTCCCCCAATCGAGCAAGTGATATGCCTGAGCATGCCACGGGCGGGAGGCGAAGTCAGGCGCGCTGACCTGCTAAGAAACGAAACCTCCCAGTTCGCTGGAAAGACCCGCCACCATGCTTTTGAAGGCTCCGGCCATGATCACGAATTCCGCATCGTGTTTCGCCAGCGGATCTTCCTCGGGAGCAGTGTCCATATCATCCTGTCCCAGCAACCGTACCTTTCTCAGTACCAGATCTTCGTCCAGCACCAACGCGCATACCTGATCGAAAATCACGCCCAAGCGATCCACTTTCAGACCATCCGTGACGTGGCGGCGTATCGCGCCGTCAGCAAGGTCAAAATCAAGCCAGTTGACGCTAGAGCGCGTATCCGACGGGTCGCGCATGCGGCACTCACGACCCATACGAAAATGCTCGCTGGTATTGCCCATAAACAATCGCTTGATGAATTCCTGTGGCGGCGTCTTAAACGCGACGGGGGCATACTGGAAAGTCACCATGGCTCGCTTCAAAGCATCCATAAAATAGTCAGCAACAGTCTCTGACGCACTGCCAACTATCAACACCCCTTCTTGCGGCAACATGATCGCCTGCACTCGGTCGGACTTCAGCAGCGCTTGGGGCAGCAGCTCCGAATACACCTCATCCTTCAAATCACGCTTTTCAGCTCTGTTCGGTTCTGTGTGAGTACGTTGCTTGAATGATTCAATGCGAACTGCCAAGGCCTCTTGCACAGCCGCCGCCGGCAGAACCCGGGTCTGGATACGTAGCTGCAGCAAATCTGCTCCGGATACACGCCTAGCCAGCAGATCCCCAGCGCCGGTAACCGGTGGTTCAAATCCGCCACTGCGCTCACTGAACGCCCCGCAGGGTTTGAATGCGGCGTTTTCCAGCACTTCGGTTAGCGCTTCTTCCGAGCCGGGCCATTGGCTGTGGATACGGTACATGCGGACATTACGAAAAAATCGATTCACAAACTCTCCCTAGGGTGTCAGCAGATGTCTGTCGCATCGCGCGACGGACAGTGTGAAAATGAACGGGCAAGCAGGATACTTGAGCAGCCGATTGGACGTCCAAACATTTCGCGCTGACCCCATCAAAATGACGAAGGAACCCCCATGAAAGCCCTCTATTATCAACCCAGCTGCGGTATCGCCGGCGATATGCATTTGGCCGCTCTCGTTAATCTGGGTGTGCCCCGAGACTATCTGGCGGATGTGCTGCGTAAGCTACCAATACAGGACAAATTCGAATTGACCTTCGAGCCTGCAAGTAAAATAGGAGTCTCGGGGATGCAGGCCAATATACGGATCGCCGATCAACACGACCATCGCCACCACAGCACCATTGTTCGAATGATTACCGAAGCCACCTTGCCCGACCCGGTCACGGCGAGGGCGCTCGGCATCTTTGCCCTTATTGCTGACGCCGAGGGCAAGATTCACAACGTACCGCCGGAGAAGGTGCACTTTCATGAGGTGGGCGCCATGGATTCCATCATTGATATTGTCGGTGCCGCCGCAGCCATCGAGTACCTTCAGCCAGACATCATCATTTGCGACTCGGTAGAAGTCGGCGGCGGATTCGTCAATTGCGCGCATGGTCGACTGCCCGTACCAGCCCCGGCAACTCAAGAGCTTCTGATGGGCGTGCCGTGTCGGTACGGAACGGTAGATGGCGAGGCCACCACGCCCACCGGTGCAGCCATTATCGCCAACGCAGTCAGCGAATTTGAGCCCACGGGCACCTTTACCCCCCAGGCCATCGGCTACGGTGTGGGACGCAAGGATTTCGCCATTCCGAATGTGTTACGAGTTGCCTTGGGCGACTATCAACCCACATCAACAGCCCGGCACGGCGATCTGAATCAGCGGTTTAGCGATGTTGAAACTGGCCACTATCAGGTCGAAGCCAACATCGACGATATGTCAGCCGAAGCCTTTGGGCCGCTGATGGATGCGCTGTTCAAGGCCGGAGCCGTTGAAGCCTTCACCCAGCCTGTGATGATGAAAAAACAGCGGCCGGCCCAGTGCGTCACGGCCCTATGCCGTGATGACTGTCTGAGCGCGGTAACGGACACCCTGCTCAATACTTCCACCAGCATTGGTCTGCGGATCATGCCTTTCACCAAGCGCGTGCTGCCCAGAAGACAACAGACCCTCTCAACTCAACTGGGGTCGGTGTCGGTAAAAATCACCACGCAGCCCAATGGACGTGAGCGTTTCAAGGTTGAGCACGATGACATTCTGCGTTTAGCCGCAGAGCATCAACTGGACTATCTCAGCGTCCAGCAGGCCGTTAATGACGAGGTAACCCAAAGCCTAGGCCACGGCACCTGATTCAAACAGCGCGTCGATATCGGCATCGCTCATGCCCAGATCCGCCAAAATTTCACGACTGTGATCACCGGGCACTGCGACCGGCCCCGGCATTTCCGGCGCGGTACGTGAAAAACGGGGCGCCGGCGCCGCCTGCAGCACGCCGTTAGCCTCAACCAAGGTTCCCCGTTCTTTGTTGTGCGGGTGTTCTGCCGCCTCATCAAGATTCAGAATCGGTGCATAGCAAATATCCGTCCCCAGCATGATAGCGTCCCATTCGTCACGGGTTTTACTGGCCATTACCGCAGCAAATTTTTCCTTCAGCGCCGGCCAGTCGTTGCGGCTCATCTGGCGCGGTAAATCCGCATCGTCCGCCAAGCCGGTTTTTTCCAGCAGCAGCGCATAAAACTGAGGTTCGATGGAACCAATGGAGACGAACTTGCCGTCCTTGGTTTCATAGGTGCCGTAAAAATGCGCACCGCCATCCAGCAAATTTGTCCCGCGCTGGTGATGCCAAACGCCCTGTCCCATCAATCCGTAGATGGAATTCATCAGCAGCGCGGAGCCGTCAGTCATGGCCGCATCAATCACCTGTCCCTTGCCAGATTGACCGCGTTCATACAAAGCCGCCATCACACCGAAGGCCAGCATCATGCCGCCGCCACCAAAGTCGCCAACAAGATTCAGGGGCGGTGTCGGCTTCCCGCCGGGCTCTCCGATGCCATGCAGCACGCCGGAGAGCGAGATGTAGTTGATGTCATGACCCGCGGCGTGAGCCATCGATCCGTACTGGCCCCAACCGGTCATGCGCCCGTACACCAATGCCGGGTTTCTGGCCAAACACACATCGGGCCCCAGCCCTAGGCGTTCGGTGACCCCGGGACGAAACCCCTCGAGCAGAACGTCGGCACTCTCCACCAGTTTCAGAACGGTCTCAACGCCAGCCTCGCTCTTCAGATCTACCGCAATACTCTTACGGCCACGGGCCAACACATCGTATTTATTGGCGTCCTTACCCTTGGATGCGGAACGATCCACACGAATCAGTTCCGCCCCCATATCCGCCAGCATCATGCCGCAGAACGGTCCGGGTCCAATGCCCTGAAGCTCAACTACCCGCAATCCTGTCAATGGCCCCATCTTTCCTCTCCCGATAAAATCAATCCCGGAGTGTAGTGCCGAGATACAATGCGCGCAAAGAACGCTTGCAAGATCCGAGAGCAGCCGAGCAATGAGCACTTGGCAAACCACAGAGTGGCTCCGTATGATCTGGCGCTTCATGCATTGGGAGAGGAGACACAGATGGTTGATCTTGACGAGCTCAAGAGTAAATTTCTGAA
>JAAXKB010000035.1 GCA_012269545.1 Gammaproteobacteria bacterium
TGATGGAGTACTATCGTCGGCAGCGAGATGCGTGATTAAGGGCGAAGGCCAAGGCCGACATGCCACCCATGGAGGCGCCTACCACCGTGTGCAGTTGGTCAATACCCAAGGAGTCGAGGACGTGGGAAGCACTGTTGGCAATATCCTCTACGGTCAGTACCGGGAAAGTCAGGCGGTAGGGCTGCTGTGTCGCTGGGTCAATACTGGCTGCGCCAGTACTGCCAAAACAGCTGCCCAAGGAATTGACGCAAACGATAAAGTAACGATCAGTGTCCAATGGTTTCCCGGAACCGATCATGTCCTCCCACCAGCCGGTCGAGGGGTCTTTTTCCGACGATGCAGCATGAGCGGAGGGGGACAAGCCGGTAAAGATCAGGATGGCGTTGTCCGCGGCAGGCGTCAGTGTGCCCCAGGTTTCGAAGGCCACGGTAGGCGACATAAGATGGCCGCGCTTCATCTCGAAACGCCCCTCGATGGTCAGATATTTAACTGCTTTCACGCGTGCTCCCCAGTGAGGCCTGAACAGTATGAGATCGACTCGCCAAGGTCCAGTGGAGGACGGCTCTAAGGTTAGAACCGCTGGTGATTAGGCCTACTGAGGGTGTTCGCCCGTTACCGAGAAGGTTTCAGAAATCTGCTCCGCAGTCATCAGAATGTTGTCAATCTGATTCAGTGCAACCTCATCAAAGGAGATTCCCAGAAAAGCGGTTGTCGAGAGCTCGATGAACAGTTCCAGCAGTTGCTCTTCCGAGGCGACAGCGTTCAGATCAACAAAGAGTTTTGTGAAAAAACCGGAGGCCGCCATCTGATCTGTACTGTTCAAATGCATGAGCAGGTCTTCAAATTTAGGCGTCAGGTCACGTTTGACGGATTCGATTGCGTTCATCGCGCAACAATGCAGGCGCCCTCGTGAAGGTCCCGTGAACTTGAGCGAAGATTTGTTTACCCGAGCTTGACCTAGCATCTGACAGGCTAAGTACAGAGGAATGTGATGAAAACAGTTTTTGGTTTGGTCAACAAAATCGTCGTCTTTTTATCGGAGACGCCACTGCATATGCTGTTCAGCCATCAGGTGATGGTGCTGCGTTTTCTTGGCCGTCGCACGGGTCGACGTTATGCCATACCCGTCAGCTATTACCGTGATGAAATGACTGGCATGGTCACCTGCATGACGGATGCGTCAGGTGTCTGGTGGAAGAACCTGCTGAGCGAGGACGCTATCGAGATTACAGTGAAAGGGACGCGTCGAGCTGTCTCGGTTGGGGTGGAAGCCGCTGATCAGCAAAAGATCAGCCGCGCATTGGACGGTTTTTGCCGTCGCAGTCGCGTCAGTGCGTTCTTCGCAGGTGTTTCAATGGTCCAAGGAGAACCCAACGCCAGTGATCTTGCGCATGCCGCGCAAAAGCATGTCCTGATCGAACTGAGCGAGGACGGCTAGAGGAAACTCACCCCTCCATCAGTACTTGGCAGACTCGGACTTCTGCGTAATCGTCCCGCCATTCGAGGCGCTCAAGGAATTGTTCACGGGTATACCCGCCGAAATTTTCCTGCATGTACTCTTGCACCGCCTTGGCGAAGATTTCTAATCCTTCGAGCACAGTAGGCGCTACGATTCGGATCTCGATATCGAAGGGTTCGATGGGCAGTTCATCACTGTCGTAACCCCAGATATCATTCATGCGGTAAGCAATAGGGTCTACCGGCCGCATCTGCAAGGTATCGATGGCGACGTGTCCACCAGCAGAGGGCTCAAAGTGCCATGGAGCGTGTTGCATAACGTACCTGCCTTATTCAGTCGGCTGCTTGCTAGAGATGCAACGCTACCGATCAGGCACAGTTTTGTCTCATTGATGGGGCGCCATCTCGTGGACAAAGTCTCGACTCGGTTTGGAATGGTCGGCTTCAGAGGCCATCGTTCCGGCGAAACGTTAAGTCCGGATCAGCGATAGGAAGTCGATGGAGCAGATGACATTGGGCAACGCGCAAAGCGATGCCGGTTGGGAGGGGCCGCAGAGTGACAGCTGGCCCCCGGTGCCGTCTCGGGCGGCCGGTCTGGAGCGCCTAGCGGCCTTCCTTGCCAAAGGCGGCAGACTGTATCAGACCCATCGCAATACTGATCGAGGCGAGGGGCGGCACAGTCACGTATCAGCGTTGTCGCCCTACTTGCGGCATCGGATGATTTGCGAGACCGAGGTTCTCGAGCAAATTCTCGATCAGCACAGCGCAAACGATGCCTTCAAATTTATTCAGGAAGTCTTTTGGCGCTCCTATTGGAAAGGGTGGTTAGAGCACCGCAGCTTGCTTTGGCCATCACATCAGCGCCAATTGCCGAGATGCGTTGAGTATTTACAAGCAAACTCACGCTGCTTTGATGATTATCAGCGCGCGATTGCGGGTGAAACGTCGATCGCGATCTTCAACGAATGGTGTGACGAGCTAAAACGGACGGGATACCTGCACAACCACGCCCGAATGTGGTTTGCGTCAATTTGGGTGTTTACCTTGCGCTTGCCTTGGGAACTGGGGGCGGACTTTTTTGTGCGTCATTTGCTTGATGGAGACCCCGCAAGCAATACCTTGGGCTGGCGCTGGGTCGCCGGCCTGCACACGGCGGGCAAGACCTATCTGGCGACGCCGAAAAACATACGAGCTTGCGCTGCCGAGCGTTTGGCGGGGCGAAGTGATCACGAGCTCGGACTCAACCAACTGGCGTCGGCAACCTTCAGTGTTACCGATCACCTGCCTGCCAATGCGCTGCAAAGGACTGAAATCCCCTGGCCCGCACCAGAAGAAAAAGGCTGTTCAGACTATCGCGGTAACCATGGCCGGACCGCTGTGTTGGTTACTGAGGAAGATCTTACATGGCTGCCATCGTCAGCGCCGGACGGTGTTGTCGTGCTGTCGCCATCGCCCCGAAGCGCACTGCAGGCATGCAGCGGCGTTGTGGGGAATTTTGTAAACGCGGCGCTGGATGATGCAAGGCAGCGAATGGCAATGCAGTGGAAGCACGGGCCTGTCCTCACAGCACCGAACACGCTAGACGATGAAGCTCTGCTTGACTGGCTGGTTGAACAGCGGATGGACGAAGTTGTTTGCGCTTATTTGCCCATGGGCCCGACACGTATTCGAGTGGAACGGCTGTGCGAGCGACTGGCCTCCAAGGGCATTGGCCTGCGTATTCAAATGCGGGACTACGATCGGTTTGTATGGCCTCATGCAAGCAAGGGTTTTTTCCAGTTGGGTAAGCGCATTCCGGAATTTTTGGACGTCATGCGCTTGCACGAAAAGTCCTGAGTAGCCGGTATCGTCGAAATTACCGCGGGAAAGGCATTACGTTTGAAAGGATCGCGGGTAATTGTTGGCAACGCGATGCAGTAGACTAGGGGCCGGAAACTGAAGTCGACAGGGAACCTGAGGGAGGGTTTTGATGGCTATAGGAATTAACCGGCGCCGATTGCTGCAAGCCATGGGGCTGAGTGCTTTGGCAACGCGGGGCTATGCGAAACAAGGCAGTGCTGCAGCGTACTTTACGCATAATGTGGCAAGTGGGGACCCGCTCTCCGATCGGGTGATGTTGTGGACCCGAGTGATACCGGAAAACGAAAATACAGCGTTGAATGTGCGCTGGCAGGTCGCGCAGGATCGCGCATTCAGGCAGATCGTTGCTGCGGGAGAAGCAACGTCCCGGGCGGAGCAAGACTATATTGTCAAAGTCGATGCGACCGGTCTGGCCCCGGGCACCCCATATTTTTATCGTTTCGACACCCTCGGTGTGACCAGTGAGACAGGACAGACCAAGACACTGCCCGCAGGCCCGGTGGCATCCTTCCGGTTGGGTGTGGCGTCGTGCTCAAACTACCCTCAGGGCTTCTTCAACGCTTACCGGCACATGAGCGAAACCGACTTGGATGTGGTTCTGCATTTGGGTGATTACATCTATGAATATCCAGAGGCAGGCTATGCCAACGATTACGCTCGTAACGTGCTGAAGCGCAATGTGGTTCCAGAGCACGAAACCCTCGCTCTGGAAGATTACCGGATGCGTTACGGACTCTATCGCTCGGACCCGGACCTTCAGGCTGTTCACCAGCGTCATCCGTTCATTTGTGTGTGGGACGATCACGAGTTGGCGAACAACACCTGGAGAGACGGTGCAGAAAACCACAACGAGGGGGAGGGCGATTTCTATCAGCGAATGCGGGCAGCCCGCCAAGCCTATGACGAGTGGATGCCCATTCGAACGCACTCAAGCGGTAACCAAGGACCGATCTATCGCAGCTTTGCGATCGGGGATTTGGCCGATCTGCTCATGCTGGATACACGACTTGAAGGCCGCGACCGGGGTCTGGAATACGCCAATGACATGGAATACCGGCCGCAGACCAATGCCGATGAGCCTCGCAAGCCGGATGTGGAGGCCTTTAGGGCCAAGCTGCACGACCCATCCCGCACGCTGCTGGGAGACCGGCAGGAGCGTTGGCTGGCTGACGAGATCGAGCGCAGTACGGGTCGTGGAGCCACATGGCAGGTGTTGGGACAGCAGGTGCTGATAGGCAACGTCGGCATTCCGAAAATCCAAGAGTCGGCGCTCGCCAAAAGCGATATGTCCGAACAACGCAAAAAATACACCGCGTTTCTGCAGGCACTGGGTGCTCAAGGTCTGCCGCTGAATTTGGATGCTTGGGACGGTTATCCCGCAAATCGTGATCGCATGGCGCAACTGCTCGCAGATGCGAATGCCAACACCGTTGCCTTAGCCGGGGATACTCATAACGCTTGGGCATTTAATTTGGCAGACAGTAAACAGCGGGCTTTTGGCGTCGAAGTGGGCACACCGGGAATAACCAGCCCGGGCATGGAGAATTACCTGCCGGTGCCGGCAGACGAGTTGGCGCAAGCGTTTAAAGACGCCAGTCCAGAGCTGGTCGACATAGATACATCCCGCCGTGGATGGTCAGAGGTGACGTTGACGCCGCAGGCGATGCGAAATCAATGGCACTTCGTCTCGACGGTTCTCGATCGGCGCTTTACGGTGCAGAGCTCACCTGAGTTGGTCTGCCTCGCCGGTGCACGCAGATTTAGCTAGTTTGGGACTGCTGGGTGAGCCGCAGCCTCGCGGCCCCGCCTTAACCAGTCAGGCCCATTTTACCCAAGAATCCAGCGGCATGCGGTCGGCAACCAATTGATTGACCGGTGCGTCAGGATCTCGCTGGCCGATGGCCATACCGCAAAAAAGCATGAGGTTGTCCGGAGTCTGAAGAAAGGATGTTACGGCCTGCGGGCGGGTGGCCCACGCTTCTTGCGCGCAGGTGTCTAGGCCCGCTTCTTGTGCCAGTAGCATAAAGGTCTGCAAGAACATGCCTAAATCCGACCACTGAGGCTGGCCCATGGTTTTGTCGATGAGACAGAAAAAAGCAGCCGGGGCGCCAAAGAACTCGAAGTTGCGCGCCAGATGCTTGAAGCGGCCGGCTTTGTCCTCTCTTGGGATGCCCAACAAGCCGTACATATCTTCGCCGACTTTGAAACGGCTGTCCCGATACGGCGAGGGCAGGTCCTTCGGGTAGATTTCGTAGGCGGGCTCTTCTCGCGGATTTTGCTGGGCAAGATGCTGCTGAAAGTCTTGCATGCGCGAGCCGTTCAAGACCTGAACGTGCCAAGGCTGCACGTTGCCGCCGGACGGTGCTCTGGCAGATTTTTCCAGCAGCTCGCGCAACAGGGTGTCGCTGACAGGAGTATCAAGAAATGCTCGGATCGAGCGCCGAGATGCAACAGCCTCGGTTACGTTCATAGTCGCCTACCTTGAATTGGACAGTGACCGGCCAAAAGGTCGGTCACTGATGCGTTGCGCTATGTTAGCGCGTCGGAGTATGTGTCTTCGTTGAAGCCCACAATGATGTGTTTGCCAACCACTGCGGTGGGTGCTCGAAGATTCCCTGTGCTGCCAAGCATGGCATCCAACGCCTCTTCAGACGCTTTGCTGCCGCCGGCAAATTCGGTCACTTTCTTACCCTTTGAAACCACCATGGTTTTCGCCTTGGCTAACAGCGCAGCAGCGTCTTCACGTTGCAACTTTCTGCTTGCCGGAATGGTTTCGCTGATCTCGATCTTACTTGCTTCCAAAAACTTGGATGCTCGGGTACAGCTGGTTCATCCTCCGCGGAAGTAATACCAATCGACTTTTTTACTCATCAATTTTTCCCCTGTTGTGGTGCCGCAAACCGGCAGTAACTGATCGCGTGAGAAATCATTATAGAGACAGGCTGCACTGGATTGCCACGGGTTCTGGTTGCAAGAAACACGGTCGGCGCTGCGGGGCGGTGGCCCTAGTGGGCGGTTAGACGATAGGCTATCGTCTCAGATGACGCATTAGCTCAATTTCACTATTTTTTCTGGGAGAGACCTCATGGCGCCAATTCCAAGGGGCAGTACGGTGGCAGTGACCGGCGCAGCCGGTTTTATCGGTGGTTGGGTTGTTCGCGGCTTACTGGACAAGGGCTATCGGGTGAGAGCCTGTGTGCGAGATGCCAACGATTCGAACAAAACCGATTTTCTGCGCCAGATGCCGGGTTATGCGTCGGGGCGGCTGACCTTGCATTCGGCCAACCTCGACGAGGCCGGTTGCTTTGATGACATTTTTACCGGCTGTCAGGGCATTTGCCACGTTTCCCACGTAAGCACCTATGACGATCCTGAGTACATGCGTGGCGTATGCGAACATGTGATCGCCAGTATCAACAATTCGGGAACGGTGAACCGGGTGGTCGTCACATCCAGCATCGCTGCCATCATTTCCGAGGCCGATTTGCAGGAACTGGTGCGACGCCCGGTGTTTTATGAGGACCGTTATCCTGATGAAGAGAGCCCAAAGCGCACCACCGAGCGTGGCCAAGGCTACTCGATGGGTAAGGTGGAACTCGAGCGGCTGTTCACCGACGCAGCCGAGGCTCATGGGGGCTGGGACTGCATTCGCATTTGCCCGGCGGATAACGTCGGTCCGATTCTCTCAGCGCATCAGAAAGACATGGGGCCCTGGCAGCACAACATTGAAATGATGTTGCTCGGCAAGTATTACCAAAACGGTGCTTACCGGCCCTGGATGACAGTCGATGTGCGTGACGATGCCGAATGTCATATCCGGCTGCTGGAAAACGTCAACGTGCAAAATGGCGAGCGTTACATTGCGTGGTCTACGGAGACGCGCAATGTGGAAGATGTTTGCGCGTCCATTGATCGTCTGCTGCCGGAGCTTGGACATGCAACGCCAGAGGTCACGGATAATTTTCCAGAGCGTATTCAGGCGAGAGAACAAGAGATGCGCGCCATCTGGGCCCAGTGTGAATTGCGCAACGACAGAATTTGCTCGGTCACCGGCGCAACGTTCCGCCCGTTGGACGAGTCCATTCGGGACTGCGTTGAATCGTTGCTGTCGGTGGCCAAGGTGCAGCCGGTGCTGCGCGAAGGCTTCGAATCTGCGCGATAACCTCCCATTTTTTTACAGGAACGTGCAAATGACAGACAAACCCAACACCTTCGGCTGGCAGCATACCGGCCAAAAGCGGCCGGATTTTGCGCTGGAACCCGGGCCCGGTGAGGAGTCGGTTTGGGACTATCCGCGCCCGCCAGCCATTGTTGACGATTCACGTGACGTGCAGGTGTTTGCCGCCGACGGCACCTTGGTCGCGGCCTGCAACAACAGTAAGCGCGTGCTAGAAACCGCCAGTCCGCCAACGTTTTATTTGCCACCCGATGCGCTCAACGTGCCGCTGGAGGCGGTAGACGGAACCTCGTACTGCGAATGGAAAGGGCAGGCGGAGTATTTTCAATATCAGGGCCATCGTCTGGCGTGGCGCTACCCGAAACCCACGCAGGCCTTTGCAGAAGTGGCTGGCTGGTATTCTTTTTATCCGGCGGAATGCCGCTGCTTGGTTGCGGGTCAGACCGTGCGAGCCCAAGCGGGTGGTTTTTATGGCGGGTGGGTGACGGATGAGATCGTCGGTCCGTATAAAGGCGAGCCGGGTCGCTCGGATTGGTAGGGACCGGCTTCCTAGGGTGAAAAAGAAGCGGCAGGCGATTGCCGCTTGGATGGACCCTCGTCAGTAATATCGGCTAAACTTGGCACCTCTTTAGCCGTGTTCGCCAATTATGTCCCTACCATTGACCTCCAATGCACTCGTTGCACCCGCCGAAAACGCTGCGGCGCGGGCCAAGTTGGGGGCGCCTAAAACCGTTTTGGGCAGGGGGACCTATGAGGGCCTCAATGGGCCTAATGCTGCTATCCAGCAAGTCAGCCAAGATCAGACAGGTAAGCGGCTGCGCGAGACGCTTGCGGCTCGAACTCAGGATGTCTCCTCCAGCACGAGACTGGCTCAGGCTAATTCACTGGTTTCCTTGGCCGGGCTGCCCTCTGGTGTGAGCAAGGTGGTAGATCGCCCGACAGCCGATGTGCTCGCGGTAAGAGTTCAGCGGCAGGCATTCATGACCTTCGCTCTGAGCTAAGGTCAATCGCGTCTTAACGTGACGATTGACCTAGCCTAGGGCGTGCTCTCACACTGATGGCTGTTGCGGGGAGCAATGAACGAGAAGCGAAAGGTTCTGCTGATCAGGACCGGCCAGTGTGGCACCGACTTTCTTAATCTCGCGAAGATCTGTCACTGGCCTGCTGCAGCGGCGCAGCGAGCGCCTGAGATGAACAAAAGTCATTAACGAGGAGTACTTATGAGCGATGACAATCAAGCCCCGACAGACGAATACGTGCCACCTAAGGTTTGGACTTGGGATACCGAGAGCGGCGGGCGTTTCGCCAACATCAATCGGCCGATCGCCGGGCCTACGCACGAGAAAGAACTGCCTCGTGGCAAGAATCCGCTGCAGCTGTATTCGCTGGCGACGCCCAACGGGGTGAAGGTCACGGCCCTACTGGAAGAACTCCTTGATCTGGGTCACACCGGGGCAGAGTACGATGCGTACACGATCAATATTGGTGAAGGCCAGCAGTTCGGTAGCGACTTTGTCGACATTAACCCCAACTCCAAGATTCCCGCGCTCTTAGATCTCAGCACGCCAACGCCTACTCGAGTGTTTGAGTCCGGGGCAATCATGGTTTATCTGGCCGAAAAATTCGGGGCCCTGCTACCGACTGAACCCGCGGCTCGCGCAGAGTGTATGTCCTGGCTGTTCTGGCAAATGGGCAGCGCACCCTATCTGGGCGGTGGTTTCGGTCACTTTTACGCTTACGCTCCGTTCAAGATGCAGTATCCGATCGATCGCTTCACGATGGAAATTAAGCGTCAGCTGGACGTGCTGAATCGAACGCTGGCAGAGCGTGAGTTCTTGTGCGGTGACGAATACACCATTGCCGATATCGCCAACTATTCTTGGTACGGGCAGCTGGTCATCAATAACCTATACAGCGCCGAAGAGTTTATTGAAGCTGCGTCCTATACCCATGTGGTGCGATGGGCGAATCAAATCCAAGCGCGCCCTGCGGTAGATCGCGGCCGTCGTGTCAATCGCCCGTGGGGCCCCGAAGAGACTCGAGTGGTCGAGCGACACAGTGCAGCAGACTTCAAGTAAGAGCGCATGGGCCCTTGCGGCAGGTTCAGGGCGTTGGACTAGCCAGCGCCTGTGAGCGCCTCTTGGTAGCTCGTCATGTCCCAATTCGGCCAGCGCGATTGGCACTGCTGCAGCGTGAGGGGGGTCCAAAACGGATCGCCCGGCAGCGGAATACCCAAGCAGGCTAGTTGTTCTGGGGTGGCGTGGTCGATCACATGATGCCAGGGCCGGTCCACGGCATACTGCCAAACATGGAAGCCAATGTTGGCATTGTCTGCACGCTTGAAACTCACGGTCATGGTGTAGCGCAGCCCCTTGGGTTCGACCATGTTGGTGCCCCGGTGAAAGGTGTCAATACAGTAGGCGACAACGGACCCGGCTGGGGCGGCAGCAGATCGTCCTTCCGCTTGCAGTGCCACCTGTTTGTCAGCCGCAGCCGTAATCGCTCGAGCACCCAGTATTCGCTCCGAGTCTGCCCTGCGAACGTAGTGCATCGCGCCGAGGGGGTCGGTGACATCCGAAATATAAATGACGAAATTGACCGTTTTATCGCTGCTGTTTTCAGCGGGTACGGTCAGTGTGTGGTTGCCGTAGTCGCAGTGAAAAGGCTGCTCGTAATCCGCTTCGCCGGTGAACTTTGCCCAAGTATGGGACTGATAAAGTTGCACGCTTTCGCAGCCCAATAGGTCCTTGGCGAGCGCGATCAGCCCGGGGTGCAGAGAAATCAGATTCATGTGGACGCTGGCATCAAAGGGCAGGGTGTCTAGATTGACAAATTGCTTGGGGTGGAATGCACCAGCCGGCTGGCCAGTATCAACGCTCAATGTGTTGCCGTCTCCAGCGCCCTGAACGCCGTACAGCCGCACGTAGTCGGAGTACACAGGGGCGATTTCCTCGGCGCTGAAAAAATCACGCACAACCACGGCACCGTGTTGGTGCCATGCGTCTAAGTCTTGTTGCCGATAGCGTTGTGTGTCCACTGAACCATCTCGATGTCGTTATGCGGTTTGCTTGCCAGCCGCAATATCTGCCTGCACCTCTGCAAGCCTTTCTTCTGTTAACGGGTAGCGCCAAAGCATGGGCACCGCAATAAATTTAAACAGCGCAGGTACAATGGAGTACAAGCAGGCCAACCAGATCAGAGAATAGGCTGTGTTGGGGGCATCGATGGGATCTGCCAAGGAGTTAAAGCCAACAATGGTTGCGGCGGTTGTGCCCACGACCAGACCTAGGGCGTAGGCCAGTTTTCGAGTCATGGTCCAGATGCTGAAGTATGCACCCCCCTGACGCTTGCCGGTGCGAGCACTGTCGAGGTCAATGACGTCGGCGGCCATGGCATAGGGCAGTGCGCTCAGCGCGCCAATGGCACTCCCTTTTAGGCACATCACGCCTATGAAGAACGCGAATTTGCCCGTGGGGATACCGTCGAACTGCGCGTTCATGCTAGCCAGCCAGCTGTCTGGCAAAAATGACAGTATCTTGCTCAATTCAAAGGCATCGAACCATGCTTGAGGTGCAAGAGCGATTACCGGAATGAAACACGACCACAGGGCGTACCAGAAAATCGCAACCATGGTCGCCCGGTGCTTGCCGATTTTAGCCGAGAGCTTAAACCACAGCGGAATGGCGACAATCTGCGAAATAAAATAGGGGGCTAGATAAAATCCGTACAAGTCGCCGGCTAGCAGCACATGTTTGACGAAGAAAAAACTCAGCGAGTTGGTCATTGCTGAACCGATTGTCGAGAACAAAAAGATGATGACCAGAATACGATAGGGTTCGTTGGCCCAGACGTAGCGAAAACTGTCTCTAAGCGACAAACGGCTGGTGTTTTGTTCTTTCACCGGATGCTCGGGGACAGCGTAGAGCATGTTGAAGATCAGGATCGGCATAATGAACATGAGAGCTACAGTGAGAAAGTAGACGTTATCGGTCGGTTTTGTGTAGCCCCAAAACACAATGATCGCCGGGCACATTGCGCCAATCAGCGAACCTGAGACGGTGAAGGCTTCTTTCCAACTCATCACCAGCGTTCGCTCGTTATAGCCTTGGGCAAGCTCAGCACCCCAGGCCGAATAGGGCACGTCCTTGATGGTTGCACCCACGTACATGATGATCAGCACACCGAGCAGATACGGGTAGCCGGTATTGAAGGTCATGCCAAGCCAGGTGACCTCGCTGAATTCAAAGGGTGGAATCCATAGCAGCCAAACGCCAAGCATAAAAATCGGCATCCCAATGAGCACGAAGGGTTTGCGGCGCCCCCAACGTGTGCGGATTCGATCCGAAAGAAAACCGATCACCGGATCAGTGATACCATCAAATACGCGTGACAGGGCAAGCATCAAACCGACGAAGGCCAAACTCAGTCCAAAGCCGGCTGAATCAGCGTACACCGGCGTGAGATAGACGGCCAAGGGCAGAGAGACCATGGACAGGGGCATCGACGGCGCGCCATATGAGGCAAGCTGAAAAGTGCTGAGCGTTTTTTGTTCTGGTGCTTTCGTTTCCGACATAAATTTTACTTGTTGTTTGTATGAACTAATCAGATATCGGAGGTCTGCTTACTCAGACCCCGTTGTTGGATTCGGTTTGCGGGCTGTCAGGCAAGCGTGTTTTGCCTGAGGGGATCAGCTGCGCATTTTCTCCAATCAGAAAGTCGGGCAAATCGACGTCGACGCTGCCAAAGGCGACCCGCTGCTGCGGCACCTTCGTACCGTTAACGTTACCGAGCGTGCCATAGGTGCGCAGGCCAAGCCGTGCGCGTAAGGTTGGGGCGGCATTTTCCAGCAGGTCGTGGCTTGTCGCGGCCAGAGCATTTTCCTGTTGCCGCAGCCAGGGTGCTGAGCAAAAAACCGACAACGCTCGCCTTGGATGCCCGGTAAGATTAGCCCCCGTGGCGTGCCAAAGCCGGCCTTCAAAGGCAAAGAGACTGCCGGCTGGCACAGTGACCTGTACGCCCTTTGCGGCAGCGGGCGGGTGAAGGCGGTGGGCTAGGGGCCATCGATGGCTGCCGGGAAATACCACGGTGCTGCCGCGCTCAGGGGTAAAATCATCGAGCAGATAAAACAGGTTCAACAGTGCCGGTTGTTCCAGACTTGCAGGTACTTGGCCCTGATCGCGATGAACCAGTTCGACGCTTGGGGTCGTGCCGATGAACATGTGGGCCGTCAGGCTGGACAGCAGCCACTGTTTGCCGAATACGTGGCTGGCAAATGCTTCGGTCTCATCGTGGGTGACCAGATCCAAATAGTGTTGACCCTTATTGACCAGATTTGGAATGACAATTTTATTGCTCAGACCCCGTTCCGGCGTCAGTTCTCCAAGGGCCTCTTCGGCCTCGTATTGCTCATCCATTTTTTGCTTGAGCAAAGCAATTCGTGCTGCGGATAGCACGTTGGTCAGAATGCAGCAGCCGTATTCGCTGAGATCGCTCATCGCCTGCGCTCGATCTCGCGTCAGCGGGGGCAGAGGCAGAACTTCCGGGTCATCAAGGGCCGCGGCTGCTTGGTAGTTAGGCCGATTGCTCACCATTGGTTATAACGAACCATCTGATCCAAGGCGCGGCGCCGGATGCTACCGTGGCCGCCAAGGACCGGATAACCCACCGGGACGTGCGCGCAGGGATACCAGTCTTCGGGGATGCCTAACAGTTCTTTCACGGCGTCCTCTTCGTAGCACAGCAGGGTGGTAAGCACGCAGCCTAGTCCCTCGTTGCGACAGGCGAGCAAAAAGTTTTGTACCGCAGGATAGACCGATCCGCCGCCAACAACGCTTGGCCGATCCAACTCGCTGTCAGTAATGGTCATCAGTTTTGGGTTAAAGCAGAACACGGCGATCAGCGGCGCCTCATGCATATGCGCGGCGAGATAATTGCCGGCGTCCATGGCTTTGATGCTGGAGGCTCTGGCATCTTCCGGCATGTGTGACAGTCGGGCCTCGTAGCCCGGCAGATAGCTGTCCCAGTGCGGCTTGTATAGATCCTGTAGTGCCTGCTTTTTGTCGGCATCGGTCAGCGCCACGATGCGCCATGGCTGGGTGTTACCGCCGGTGGGTGCCCAGGTCGCTGCGGTCAGCACTCGATCGATAATCTCAGCGTCAATCGGGTCTGGGCGTAATCGGCGAACGGCACGCAGCGTGCTCATAGCCTCATATAGGTCCATAACATCATCCCCCTGAGCCCAAACATGTCTTATTTGAGAGCGGATTTCTAGCCTTTTTCACCCTTACCTGCACGTGTTTTACACGTGGCCTGCGACAGACTGTCGACCTCAGCACCGGAAGGAAAAGCAGATGCGGAGTGTGGTGGCGATAGGCCTGTTGAGTTTTCTGATTGCCGTATGGGCGCAAACGGGAAACGGCCGCGCAGAGCAAGCGCTGGCGGAAGCGGAATTGAACGAGCGCGGCAAGTTTTCAAATCCGATAGGCGACTTGGACAAGGGCGGCCTCGATGTGAGAGTGCCGTTTATGCTGCGCCGCCTCGGCACTTATTTCCGATCGAGTGAGGGCGCGCCAGAGCGGGTGCCAAACGATGGCAGCCTGCTGCGCGCCAACGCGACAGACACCACGCCAACGATCACCTGGGTCGGGCATTCGACCTTCGTCGTGCAGATTGGCGGCGTAACGTTTTTGACGGACCCAATCTGGTCGAACACGCCAAGCCCCGTGCCGGCTTTTGGTCCTCGCCGCTTTGTGCCGCCCGGTATCGCCATCGAAGATTTACCGACCATCGACTTTGTTACCATTTCTCATAATCACTACGATCACCTTGATTTGCCGACGCTGCGCACACTCGCAGCGCGTGACCCCAGTACAGTGTTTTTTGTCCCTGAGGGTAATGCGCGATTGCTGCGATCTGCTGGCATAAGCAACGTAACAGAGCTCAATTGGGGGCAACGTGTTGAACAGGGTGCTGTCACCGTACACTGCCTACCCACTCAGCATTGGAGCAAACGCAGCCTGACGGATACGAACGCATCTCTCTGGGCCTCCTGGGCTGTGATCGGCGCGGACCATCGTTTTTATCATGCAGGGGATACGGGTTACTTTCCGGGTTTTAAAGCGATCGGCAAACGTTTGGGACCCTTTGATCTGGCGGCTATTCCCATAGGAGCCTATCGGCCCCGGGCTATGATGAAGTCATCTCACGTTAACCCCGAAGAGGCCGTCGCCGCTGCGCTCGATCTTCGCGCCGAGGCAGCGGTGGCCATGCATTTTGGTACCTTTGATTTGTCCGATGAAGCTCTGAATGAGCCGCCAAAACGTTTTTTGCAGGCGGCAAAGGATCAAGGATTGGGGGAAGAAAACGCGTGGGTTCTCAAAATCGGCGAAACTCGCCAGTTTTAAGTTAACAGGGAAAACTTTAAAGAAAAAAGCCGTTAGTGCCGATTAAGTGAGCACACAGGAGGCTGTAAAAGCGCTCTGTATCGTCTTTCGTTTGGTGAGAATGTGGTGTTACTGAAGATCGATCAATCGAATAAAGCAGTCCGCTGGTTGCTGCGCCTTAGCCTGCTGGTGTCCTGTGCATCGCAGCTGGGCTCCCCAACGGTGAGAGCCGAGGAGCTGCTTGAAGCGCAAGATGCGTTTGATCGCGGTGAATTTGTCACCGCCTTGAATCTGTTTGACGCGTTGGCCGAAGGTGGCGATGCACAAGCCCAATACCAACTCGGCATGATGTACGAGCAGGGCTTAGGCACTGACCAAGACATCAGGATTGCCGCTCGCTGGTATACCCAAGCAGCTGAACAACGCTCCCCCGAGGGTCTGACAGCGTTGAGTGCCTTGCATCTCAAGGGCGCTGGGGTGATCCAGAATTTCAAGGAGTCTCTGCGTTTAAACGAACAAGCGGCTGCCTTGGGCTACGCGCCGGCTCAATACAAATTGGGCGTAGCCTACGCTACCGGCGTCGGCACTTTCCGCGATCCGGTAAAAGCCCACATGTGGTTTAACATTGCGTCCGCGAGCGGTTATCCCAATGCTATGGAGAGTCGCGAGCGTTTAGCGTCGGCTATGGCGGAAGCTGAAGTGACGCGTGCTCAAGCTCGCGCCAAAACATGCGTTGAGCGGAATTTCTCCAGCTGTTAACGCCAATCTGCTGCTTTAGGCTAGGATTTCTGCCACTGCAAATAAGATTGGAAGATGAGTATGGGGGCGAAAACACATTCAGCATTGGTAACCGGAGGGGGAACTGGCATTGGTTTGGCCAGCGCCGAAAAATTTGCTGCTCAGGGTGCGGCGGTAGGTCTTTTAGGTCGTACTGAGGCCAAACTTGTGGCGGGCCGCGACGCCATTCTACGCCGTCACCCGGATGCTCACGTTTCGCTCTTTGTTGGTGATACCGCAGACGAGCAAACGGTGGCTGATTCGCTGATTCGAATGAACACGATTGCTCCGCTCAAAAAAGTGCTGGCCAATGCAGGTATCGGGGGACTGTCACCCATAGCCGCCCAAGATGCCGATCAATACGACGAGATCATGCGAATCAACGCCAAGGGCACGTTATTGGTTTTTAAACATGCCGCCAGAATCCTGTCGGCCAATGGCGGCGGGGCGCTCTGCGCGATTTCCAGTATCGCTGGTTTACGTACCCATCCGCATATGGCGGCCTACTGTATGAGCAAGGCGGCTATCGACATGTTGGTCCGAAACTGCGCTGACGAACTTGGCGCTAGCGCGATCCGAGTGAATTCTGTTTGTCCCGGTTTGGTGGAAACTGAAATCGCAAGCGGCCTGCTTGGCACCGAATCGGTATATGAGGATTATTTGAAAAAGATGCCCATTGCCCGCCATGGACACGTCAACGATATTGCGGAGGCTGTTGCGTACCTGTGCAGTGACGCGGCAAATTGGATTACCGGGGTTAGTCTGCCTGTGGATGGTGGGCACCATCTGCGCCAGGGCCCTGACGTGTCGCCCTTCGCAAGGTCATTGTTCGGGGACAAAGCGGAAAGTCCGTCATCCTTCCTAGACTGACATACGGCATGCCGATGAGAGGTCAGCGCCAACACTTTGTGTCATAATGCGCGGCTGCACTGGGGGCGAAAAAGAACGCCCAAGGATTAGTTGTTTAGGACGTTTTTACTATGTCGAATACCCACGAAGTGGTCATTGTAGGCGGTGGATTTTCAGGTCTGCTGTGTGGATATTTTCTCAAGGAAGCTGGCGTTGAGGATTTTTGTATTCTGGAAATGGGGGCTTCGCTAGGCGGGGTTTGGCAAAACGGTGGTGTCGGTGGTTATCCTGGCGCGGCCTGTGACGTGCCCTCCTATGCCTATCTGCCATTTCTTGACCGCATCGGGTTTATTCCCTCCAAAAAATACGTGAACCAGCAGGAAATTGCCGATTACACGGATCAGTTGGTTGAATTTTGCGGGCTGCAGTCGCACATCCGTTTTTCAACCAAGGTGACCGGCGTTGAATACCTCAGTGAGGGGAATTGGCAGATTAACACCTTGGATATGCTCAGCGGCGAGGCTGGGTCTTCGTACAACGCGACCCACGTGGTCAGCGCCAACGGCCCGTTGTCTACTCCGCGTATGCCGGAAGTGGCTGGTATGGCGCGTTTCAAAGGTGAAAGCTTTCACACGGCCCAGTGGGACTATGGGGTTGACCTGAAAGGCAAAAACGTTGGCATCATAGGAACCGGCGCATCTGCAGCCCAAGTGATTACCAGTATTGCGGATGAAGTCGAAACCCTGACCGTTTTCCAGCGCTCTGCAACTTGGGCCCTGCCTCGGGACGATGAACCAACGCCCCCTGAAATCGTTGATGCATTCAAGAAAGGTGGCTACAGCGAGGGTCTTCGTTTTATCGATTGGGAAAACGGCCCCCAGCCGAATCCAGATCTGCCATTCACCTTTGATACCCTGCATGACGAGGAGGCTAATGCCAAACTGTGCGGCGCAATTGCGAAGCGCATCAAGGCCGAGGTGAACGACCCTGACTTAGCGCAGGTGCTGACGCCGGATTATCCGTTTTTCTGCAAGCGCGTGCTGTTCATCGATGACTACTACACCACGTTTAACAAACCGAACGTAACGCTGATCAATGACTCGCAGGGTGTTGTGGGTATTACGGAAACCGGCGTGCAAATGGCCAGCGGCGACAGTCACGATGTAGACGTGCTGATTTACGCGACGGGATTCGATAGTAACCACATTCCATTTCCCGTTATCGGGCGCGATGGCGTGACGCTTGCTGACCAGTATGGGGCCAATGAGGCCAACAATTGGCAGATGACCCGCCCCCAGTCCCTGTGGGGCATTCATGTGGAGAACCTGCCGAATTTTTATCTGATGATCGGTCCCCAAAGCTTGAACCCGGTGACGAACGTAACTCTGCTGTGTGAAGAGCAGGGCAAGTACATAGCGGCCTTGGTCAGCCGTATGCGCGCTGCGAATGAAACGGAAGTCGAGCCCAAGGCTGAGGCGGTGGCAGCCTGGACGGAGCGCTGCAATGCCACTGCCGACGGCAAAGTCTGGCTGCGCTGTAACAATTGGTACATGAAGAGCACCAAGAGTGATGTGGAGGCAGGCCGCGAGCGTTCACAGGGTATGTGGATGGATACTTACGAAACCTACCTGCAGCACCTGCTGGGCGGCGCGGGTGGTTCGCAAGACAGTTTGCTGCGCTTCACAGGCAAGTCATAGCCGCCTGTGATCACGTCCCGTCGGCGCGGACAAGGCCGCGCCGCTGTTCCTTGATTTTAGTTGCCCGCTCGAGGGTTCTCGCACGCACTGTCTCGCGCCATCACATGCTGCGTCTGATCTGTTAAAACGCCTTCTGTATGCCCAAGGTGAGTTGCCACTCCGGTGTCATTTGCACGCCGCGCGTATCCGTGTCCACGGGCAGTTCAAGCTCGATACCAAGACGTTCAGATTGACCGGGAAACAGCGAAACGACCGCATTGGCGCCCAGTCCAATACGCCACTTTTTATAGCCGTAGTTCGCCGGTATGGCTGTCTGCACTGGCGCCATAATCATGGCATCCATGCCTTCTAAGCCACTGGCTCGCGCGTAGCTCAGACGACCGGATAGCGACACACGGCGGTTCATCTCGCGCTGTACCCAAGCGGTGACCTGCTGGCTGTTTCCAAAGTGCCAATCCTTCGCCGCCACTTTAAATTTGCCGCTGATCTGACCACCGAATACCCACTTATTGCTGCTGTAAACATGGGTCAAGGCGGCATTTAAACGCAGGCTTTCATCACCAATCTGCATGCCATAGGGCAGCCGCATGGTCATGTTCATTCCCATGGGGGTGAGGACGGTATCCGCTACGTTGGCATCCGCAATTGCCTGCTCTAGCCCCAAGGTTAGGTGCGTGCGGCTGCTAGCACCTTGCTGCAGTCGGAATAAGCCGCTCAGGGAAACGGACTGAATGTCATCGCTGGCGGTGGAGAATCCGCCTACCACGCTTCTAGGCCCTGAGTTCGTCATATCGGGCGGAGAATAGCTGGTCAGCGCCATATCTTTACTCGACGCCATGACCATGCCCATCAAGGTGAGCCGATCAGTGGGAGCGAACATGGCTCCTAGCATCAGCATGTCCATGTCCATGTCTTGCGGGACAACGCTCAGAACCCCAGGCATGCGACCCGGGGCGTTCGGCTGCATGATCACCTCGCTGTCACTGAGTTCGTCATCGCCTGCCTGATTTCCGGACATGTGCATACGCATCACTCTGGCGGATACCATCCACTCACCGGCTTTGTGGAAGTGATCTCCCATGACGCCAATGGGGCCGTGGTCTATGGCTCGCTCGCTATCTGCATTGGCATGGGTGGTGAGCAACAGGGCGCTTAAGCAAAGGCTCGCCCGGTAAAATAATGATTTCATCGAAGTCTCCAAGTTTTTGCTGTTCAGCTGAACAAAATGACCAAGTCAACGCCTGCCCCTAGCACTGGGCCAGCGGTCAAGGAAAGGAATCAGTCTGGGTTTAATGCGCTGGAGAATGCGCCGGGGGAGCTCGCGTCGCGGGGCGAGGGAGGTGGTTTCGAGCGAAGGCTCGCGTGTATTGAGCGAACGTATGGAGGCTCAATGCTTCATCATAAAGCGCACGTGCGGTCGGATAGGTATCTCCGGTTGCTGCAAGACCGTCGAGGCAAAACAGGCAGTGCGCTGGCAACGGTTGATTTGGCTGGACTCGCACGCCGTGGCCCATTGTTGCTGCGTGTCGTTCGTGATGCTGCCTGATACTGGCGTCATTTACGCGGTGTTGATGCAGCTGATGGTGGTTTTGCTGGGAGGAATCCGCGCGACCGGCAGGCCCAGTGAACTCTCCTGATACCCCAAAGTAGGCGTTTCCCATACCCAGCAAGAACGCACCAAAAATCCACGCTGCCAAGGACAGCGCGTACCCAATACGTTTTGGGGCAGGATGAAGCAATGTGGGAACTCGTCTCGGTGAACTGTTGCTCCATACTCTATCATGTACTAGCTTTCTTTTGCGGCGGGCCATTATGAAGCGAAGGTCGCTGTCATTTGATCTGCTGCCTGGCATCGTATCTCACGAGCGCAGGTGTTCTGCATTTGTGGCGCAAAACCAAAGAATCGATCGGACATTAAAATACTGTTATGAATGTACACCCGCTGAACACTGACTTTGTTTGGGCGCAACCTGAACCGCCTTATCAGCAAATCACTCAGGCTCAAGCCGACGCTTACCGGCACGAGGGCGGTTTCATACTGGAAAACGCTTTCACGCAAACTGAAATTTCCGACCTCGTTGAGGTTCTGGATCCGATGGAGGCGGAGGCAAACGCTCACATCGCCCGGATGTCCAGTGATCAGCCCAGCATTGCCAGAGCAGATGAAATCGTTTTTCGGCCTCATGCTGTTCTACAATCTCCTGCGGCGCAACATTTCGCCAAACACCGGGTTTTTGCAGCCTTGTGCCGGGATTTGATTGGTCCTCGGGCGCGTTTGTATTGGGATCAGTTGGTTTATAAACGCCCCGGCACCGCAGAAGAGTTTCCTTGGCATCAGGATAATGGCTACACCTTTGTGACGCCTCAGCAGTATCTAACTTGCTGGGTGGCGCTGAGCGATGCGACACCTGAAAATGGCTGTCCTTGGATAGCGCCGGGCTTGCACAGCCGAGGCACCCTCGAGCATCGATGGACTGACCTTGGTTTTGAGTGTTTGACCGTCCCCCCACAGAATGCCCGGCCGATGCCCTTGGCGGCAGGTTCTATCGCGGTTTTTTCGAGCTTGACGCCTCACCGAACGGGGCCAAACCTGACCAGCCAAGTCCGCAAAGCCTACATCCTGCAATACGCGCCGGATGGGGCTGTCGTACATGAGCGAACAGGCGCCGTTCAGCCAGCCAATGCGCCTGACAGGCAGTTCTTTGTTGAAGAGTAAAAAGCAATCAGTGGTAATTTGCAGCAGTGGCCTGCGCGCAACCCGATGGGTTTTTGCCGAACTTGAGGGAAAGATGCAGGGGTAGACGAAGTGTTTGCTAAGTAAGGATGTGAAATGGCCAGAATTAAATTGCTCCCAGATGACGAACTAACGGACGCAACGCGAGCTGCGGCACAGCATATGGACGCTCAGGGGATGGACACCTCCACGCTGCGTGGTTTGGCGAATAGCCCAGAACTGTTCGAGGCTTACAATGCCTTTTACTTGCCGGCGCGCAAAGGATACTCGGTGCCGGAAGAGCTGATTGAGTTGGTTCGACTGCGGATTGCCAGACACAACGACTGCTTTACGTGACTCAACGTCCGACTCCTGCAGTCTGCAGGAGACCTTACCGAGGAAAAAATCGCCCAGCTGGATTTGGACAGGCCGATGCTCGGCTTTACGCCTGAGGAGAGCATTGCACTGGAGTACGCTGATCGACTCGCTACTGATCATCACAACATGGACGATGCGTTCTTCGATCGGCTCAAAGAGCACTACAGTGATGCCCAAGTGCTCGAGCTTGGCATGATGATCGGACAATTTATTGGCTTTGGACGGCTGCTGGCGGTATTGGACTTGGAGTCCAAGTTTTGCCCAATCGATGACCCGCTTGAAAGCGGCGCATCTGACTGACAACCCCACTGATGCGGCGGGCTTAGCGAACGATCAGGACATTGTGGCTGACTGCACGAATCCTGCAGCGTCGATAAGGAAGCGAATGAGGAAGTAGGAGGCTTGTATGATTGGAGGAGGATGTTTGTGTGGTGCAGTTCGTTACTCCGTGAGCGGAGAACCGGTTGTTCAACTGTACTGTTACTGTACCGACTGCAGAAAAGTCAGCGGCACGGATGGCTACGCGGCCTATGTGGTTCATCGAGACGATTTGACACTAGAGCAGGGCGAGCCTGTGCGTTACAGCATCACAGCGAAATCAGGTCGAACCAATACGCGAAATTTTTGCGGCAAATGCGGTAGCAGGCTTTGGGCTGACCTCGATACGGGGTTGGCCAGCGTTGCTGGCGGATCTCTGGACGATCCCGACCTTTTTTCGCCCACCATGGTTCATTGCGAAAACGATGCGCCTAGCTGGGGCAGGGTGCCCGCGGCGCTTGCATCTTTGCCGGAAGACTAACCCTAGTCTAGACGATCAAGGTCCAGCTGAAGGCATAGCAGGCGAATAAGATCGTGTAGCCACAGATCCACGCAATGGTGCGTATCCGTTTGACCCTCGATGCATAGTTCACTCGCTTCATGCCACGCCTGCGGTCAATTGGGGACGAATCATGCTGAGGTTGCGTGGCCCACGGGTCAATTCAGCGAGGTGATAGACCGCGCCTTGTGCGTTGCTCTCGGCCAACGGGGGTTGATGTGTCACGAAGACATGGGTGTGTGCGGACATTGTCCTGCTCGCGATGGCCTCATATCAATATAAATGAGAATCATTCTCAATTAAAAAAAATCGTTTTGCAAGAAGAAACATCGTGTTTAAAGAGGCACAGTTACCGAGTTCCTGCAACAGGGCGCTAAAGAATAAAAAAACCAAAAGGAAGACTTATGTTGAGAGTATTGACTGCGTGTATCGCGCTTTTATTGCCGCTATCAGGTTACGCGCACAATCACGCCGGCGAACCAACTGCCTTGCCAGAGAAAGCTATGGCTTTCGCTCAGATGGCGCCTTTGACCTATCAGCCCGGTAAGGGTCTGCAAGATTTGCAGGCTTGGGGAAAGAATTTTGGAAAGGTTGTTGAGAGCAATGGTACGCCGTATCGGATGACTACTTGGACACCTTTTTACTCGAATATGGCGGCCCTACCGGATATCGCCCAATTCGACACCATGTTCTTTGGGATCTGGCCAAGCATAGCCGACTTCGGAAGGGGCTGGGATGGTTTCTATGAAAATGGCGCTGAGGTACAGGCTGAATTGGACGAAATCGTTGTTCCAAGCAACCAGCGAACCATGGCCGTTTTGTATGCGTTATCGCCGAGCAAGGGGCAATTCGAGCCGAGCAACGGTCTTATTCGTATTTTAGGCTGTGAACTGGCAGACGGTAAAACCATCGACGATGCCTACTCGACTGGTGTGTCAGTAGCGCGCAAGGCAGATGAAGGAGACCTCGGGTTTAACGCGAGCTTCATGATGGTGCCCGGGCCGGGAGCGGCACCGAGCCAAGAAAATCATGTTTACCTTGTTGAGGTGTTCCGCAGCATTACAGATTACGGCGTTGGCTATGACAAAATGACCCGCGATACGAGAAGAGCGATTCGGCAGATGGCCAACGGCGTGATGAGCTGTGATGCGCCGCGATTGTATTTGTCAAACGCTGTTTACTGGCCCATTAACAACTAAAGCTTGCTGCTGGCCAGCGTTTAACATGCCGCCTTTCGCAAAAGAAGGCGGCTTCTCCTACGTCGCTAATTGCGAGAAAAGGCTCCCTTTCCCTTGCTCAGACGGAACGGAGGCTTCGCCCGGTGCGGGGATATCTGTGACAAGCCCGGATGCTATCGCGACTTGTCAGTAATATGCCTAGCATAGGATCTAACGGTTTCTTTGTACTCGTCTTCTGTCAGCGCCCATTGCTGCAGGTCGGCGTCGGCCCAGCCAAGGCTCATGCCCGCTGCCGAACGGCCGAGTGCGGACGTCATTGAGCGGGTCATCGCAAGTGCTGCAGCGGGTACGTCGAGGAGTTCTTTCAGCAACTCGCCCGTGAGCGCCTCTAAAGAATCATCAACGGCCACTCTTTGAGCCCAGCCACTTTGCTTCAGCTCATCAGCAAATACGTTTCGAGTCGTCATCACCCAGTCGCGTGCAGTAGGCAAGCCAACTTCGCGCGCTAACAGGGGCGTGCCATTCCAGACGTTGGGAATGCCGAGTGCCAATTCCGGAATTCGAAAGACAACGTTGTCAGAGATCACTCTGAAATCGCAGGCGGTTGCCAGCAGCGCGCCGCCACCAATAACGTGACCGCGCATGGAGGCAACCGTAACCTGTGGGATGCGCTCTAGCTGCTCCAACACCCTTTGCCAGGTAGCGGTGCGATTGCGGCGGGTTGACCAATCGCCTTCAACTTTTGGATAAGAGGTTGTTTTAAGGTCTGCTCCCGAGCAGAAGGACTTTCCCTCACCGGATATCACCAGCAGGCGGATATCCGGTCTTTCCATAAGTTCGTTGAGAGTGGTTGCGAAGACCCGGCGAATGTCATCGTTCAATGCGTTCAACTGTTTCGGGCGGTTTAGCACCAGACGAACAAGTTGCTCCTCATACTCGACGGTTATGCCTTGGTCTGCGGACATGCTTGCGAAACTCCGGAATTGGTTGAATGTGTCTTAGCCGAGCCGAATAGTCTCATACCTGCTGCTCCCTGCTAAATCGGCAGTGAACTGGGCGAGGCACCGTCGCAGCGCTAATCGCACATCATGCAGCTAATACGAACCGATGTCTGGTGCGCTGAACAGCTTGTTCGCGCGAAGCTCAGAAAATCTGATCCATACGATGCTTCACGCAACGTAGGGTGTGATGCGTTAAAGGTCTTATTGCGGCAACGGGCGCTTTTGCTAGCCACCTCAGGGGCTAGGCTCTAGACTGCAGAGATCAATACTTTCAGGGAATGGGACGCGCATGGGCTCTTTCTCACGCCCGCTAGGCTGGGCGACGAAACCTAAAGACGATCCTTCGGTGCAGGCGTTACGCAGCCATCTGCTTCAGCACAATGGCATCAAGGGGTTGGATGTGCTGAGCCCGAAAGATATTGAACGTGCGGTGGCACGATTTCGCCGTGACGGTTTCGTCGTGATAGCAGATGTCTTGAACAGCGAACAGACGGAATTTCTCGCAGCAGGATGTGACGAAGTTGCCGCAGAAATTGTTGCGCTAGATACGGAAAATAAAGGCAATCGCGGTACCCATCGCTATTCGTTCGGTGGCTCTAGTTTGACCCGCAGTCAATTGCACAGACCCGAATGGCAAATGTTGCTCGAGCTGCCGTTGGTTGATCAAATGGTAAGCGCCATTTTTGGCTCAGCAGACTATGCTCTGCGCGCCGCTAGCGGTGATTTTTGTTTGCCGGGCGCCATTTATTATCAACCGCTGCATTCAGACATTCGTGACTACGTTGACCCAAAACAAACGCCTTTTAGCGCTTTTATCGATCCCGTCAACACGATGTCCGTTCGAGACCTGCCTTGTCCCTATGTATGCGTAAACTTTCTTCCGCAGGAATTGACGACTCTAAATGGCCCGACTCGACAAATCCCCGGCACGCAAAATTCTCGCCAGCCGATTCCTGTCCTAGCGGAGGAACCGGAGTGGATGCGCCTGAGCACGGTATGCCCCGCACCGGCTGGCGGTATGATGATTCGAGATGTTCGCGCATGGCACGGCGGTACGCCGAACTTATCTGATGCAACGCGCTCCATACCCAATCTGGAGTTTTATGCACCGTGGTTTCGTGAACCCATGGTGCCGGGCATCAGTTACGAATCCTTCAAAAAAATGTCTCCCCGCGCACAACAGCTTGCACGCTTTTGCGTAGCCGACTCCAGCGCAGAGCTGGTAACCGGGCCTACCTTGCGTGCGCCATAAACACTTAACGAGAAAATCATCATGCAATATCGTCAGCTGGGCCGTTCGGGTCTAAAAGTCAGCGAGCTGTGTTTGGGCACCATGAACTTTGGGTCCAGAACGTCGCCTCAAGCTGCGCAGGACATTTTGTCCGCTGCGATGGAGGCAGGCATCAACTTTATCGACACCGCCAACCAATATGGCGGTGACAGTGGGGTGGGCACGACGGAAACGATTATTGGCCAGTGGTTAGCACAAGATCCAAACCGACGGCATAACGCTGTTATTGCGACTAAGGTGCACGAACCGATGTCCAATGGCATTAACGACCGCGGGCTGTCGGCCCGGCACATTCAAATGGCCTGCGAGGCCAGCCTAAAGCGCCTGCAGGTTGAGCACATTGATCTGTACCAAATGCACCACATTGATCGAACGACCCCTGTGGACGAGATCTGGCAGGCCATGGATCGTCTCTACCAACAGGGTAAAATCACCTATGTGGGCTCAAGCAACTTTCCGGGCTGGGCGATTGCTCAGGCTAACGAAAGAGCCCAATCGCAACAGCGCCTGGGTCTGGTATCTGAGCAGGGTCTGTATAACTTGCTGGAGCGCCGTGCAGAGCTCGAGGTGCTTCCCGCCTGTCGCGAATACGGGCTCGGGCTGATTCCCTGGAGCCCGCTAGCAGGCGGTTTGCTGGCGGCGGGTAGCGACGTATCGGGTAGACGCCAAGCACCAGCCATGCAGCAGGCAAGGCAAGCCAAGGCCGAACAGCTGCAAGCATTCCACAATTTATGTGACGATCTTCGCGAGGTGCCCAGCAATGTGGCGTTAGCGTGGCTTTTGCACCAGCCCGGTGTCACGGCGACCATTATCGGTCCGGGCACCATTGAGCAGTTACAGGGCGTTTTAGAGGTGCCGCAACTCAGGCTAAGCCAAGAGACGCTGGACAAAATCGACGAGATTTTCCCGCCATGCGGCGCGGCACCAGAAGCCTACGCTTGGTAGTCGCATACGAGGTTTGTCAGGGGAGCAGCATGTCTGTGTTAACACGACAAGGCACGGCAAAGAACGCGCCGAAAATCATCTCGAACGGCGGCAGCTCGTGGTCAGTAAGTTGCTCAAGCTCATCAAGCTGTTGCAAGAGCGCGTAGACGAATCGCAATGAATCGCCAGTGCAAGATCTTTGCAATGGGACCTATGATTCGATGACGCCGGTTGGTTTGTTCTCAGCAATCTTGGGGTGACGCTTTGCAGGACGTTGCCCTCACGCCGGCGTAAAGGAATACCCTTTAGCGCGGCGAGGGTCGATGATGGACATCACTCAGCCGTGCGACCAGTCGGTGTATTGGAATGGTTAGCCTGCCCCCGGTGAGCACACGCCCATCTGTATCATCGTCTCGCCAACGCTCGGTTTAGAGGTCACTGAATAGCCCGCTCTGAAACCTAAGTTGCTGCCAACAGAGCTCAGTATAAACGTGCTTTCCTCGTTCTCGCCCTTGATCAAAAAGTCCTTAGCTGAAAGGGTCTGTCGGCAATCGTCGGTATTACACATAAACACCTGAGCGGCGTCCGGGAGCACCTTGATCGTTGAGTTTTCGACCTCGATCGTAAAGGCGACATCCGTTTCCTCTTGATCGATGTAATAGGGTGGGCCGAGGATCACGTCCCTGAGTTGTTTACACTCCCAGCTTTCAGCCCAGCCTGCAGTCGTCGTCAGCAAGAAAAGAAAGCTTGCGATAATGTGCTTCATGTAAGACCTCTAAAGATTGACGCAAGATGCGTGTCGCAGGCGGCGGCTTGAAGGCGTCTGTGTTTTGCTTCGCAATGCCCCAGTGGCGGTTTTGCCGATTGCGCGTGAGGTATCTTGGCATAACGTCGACGACTTGCAACAATTAGAAGAAGCAAAACAACCCAGACAGAGAGTCCAAAATGTCCATCAGCGTTATCGTTCCAGAATCAGCCCAAGAAACCTACAGCTCGTGGCATTTTGCACCAGCCGTGCAACACGAAGACCTCATTTTTTTCTCCGGCGTTGTTGGCCAAGGCGAGTCTGCGGAGGAAGAATTCAGAAACGCATGGGCGTCTTTGGGCGAGACACTTACGGCAGCGGGTGTGGGTTACGAAGACATCATTGACACCACGATTTATATGGTAGAACTGCAAAAAAATGCCCGCGCCATGAGCAAGGCGAAAGACGAATTTATCAAAGAACCTTACCCAGCCTCCACGTGGATCGGTATCACCGAACTGGTCATTCCAGGAGCAAGAGCTGAGATCAAAGTTCTGGCGCGAAAACCGAGATAAAGACCGATATCGGCCCAGTTTTTTCACGCTAACCTCTGCGACCTTACCCTTGCTTACTGGGGAACCGCGCAAAAGCAGGTCATGTGCGAGGGGCAGAGGCCTTTCGGTCGGGCAAAAGCATTAGACCCTCTTTTCGCAAAAAACATCACTTACCGCGTGAGATGGCCTGCTCTGGGGAACCATTGACTCTCCAGAGGCCGGCTTGATTGTTTGTCGATGTTTTAACGCATTGGGAAACTTGGCAAACTGAGCGCAAGGAATCGCAGCGAATGGCGATAGTCTTGGGTGTAGAGCATGGTGCAAGGGATAAGATATGAGAGACATAGCGGGTCAACCGATACTCGACACGCGCGCATGGCGAAGTGCTGAGTTAGCGCAAACCGAGTGGGTAACACACCTCTCTGCGGAGCAGATAAAGGCGCTAAATGAGGCAGCCGATGCCTTGCCCTACGATGACGCAAGTTGGCTGGACTGTGATGTGCGCGAAATCATGAGATCTGCTGCATCACAATTGCTGCGCCAAGCCAGCAAGGAGTTGGCGATAGGCAAGGGTTTTGTTTTGCTTCGCGGACTTGATGCCAGCGACACTGAGCGACTCCGCCGGATTTTCTGGATCATCGGCAATGGACTTGGCGAACCGGTAATGCAGAACGCCAGAGGAGAGGTGCTGAGCATCGTCGCCGATCGGTTTGCCGGGGCAGAGCGCGGCGTGGATACCCGTGGCTATGAAAGTAACGATGAACTCCGCTTTCACTGCGACGGCGGCGACTGCATTGGCATGAGTTGCATACGCCAGGCACCCGAGGGCGGAGGCAATGGTTTGGTCAGCCTGTTTGCGCTGTATAACGAAGTTCTCACCAAGCATCCGCAGCATCTCGATGCTCTGATGCAAGGATTTCCCCTGTATTCACGCAAAGAGCAGGGTGATGCCGAATCAACAAAAAAACTCGGTAGTGTGCAACACACCCGGATACCGGTTTTTGCTTGGCATGACGGGGCGATGAGTGCATGGCTCAACATCCAGCTGGCGGAGCTTGCGGCACAGGTCTCTGGGCAGGCGTTTAGTGACGCCGAGCGAGACGCACTGACCTGTATTGAAACGCTAGCGAACGATCCGGAAATGCAGTTGACCTTTAAACAGGAGGCCGGTGACGTAATCTTTATTAACAATCTGGCGATCATGCATCGGCGAGACAAATATCATGACGCAGCGGACGAGGCGCAGAAGCGCATGCTCTACCGTATGTGGGTCAACTTATACCAGTCTCGTTCATTAACCCGTCAACACGCAGCGTTGCGCCGTGGTATCCGCGGAGCCAAGCCAACAATTGCGGCCGCCTGACCCAGCGCAGTGGCGCAGTCTTCGCAGCGGCGCTCGTTCTGACTTTCAGATCGGCCTGCTAAAGACATCTTTTTCGGCGATCCGACCGTTCTCGAACGTGTACCGTTCCACGCCGACCCTCTCAAATCGTTCGTTGTTCGCCAGATCGGTCCCGGTAACCCGGTAGGTCATGAACGTGGCATCTTGGGCGTGGTGAAAAACAACGTCCTCAAACCGCACGTCCTTCTGCGTGGCGTTGCGTTCTGCAAAAAAAGCGGCCACTTGGTCTCTGCTACGCATGACTCGGGTTACATCATTGACGACGATTGAATAGGTGAAGTCCTCGGTTACGACGTCGTATAGGGCATCAAGATCTTGCTTGAAAAAAGCCCGCCCAAATTGTTTAAAGAGCAAATCACGCTCTGCATTGTTTTGCGCCATGACACTCTCCTTTGGCGAGGGTTGGGGCAGGTTTCCATCGGCCTCAGAACACTGCCAGTGGGGTGAGGGGCGATCCAGTAGCGCCTTCAATGTTGAGCGGCGTTGCCGTAAACAGAAACGTTTGCCGTTGCAGGCGAGCTGCCGTTTCGGCTACTTGGTCCAGTTGCAGATGATCAAAAATCGGCATGCCTAACGCAGCGTTGGCGAGCGTATGCACCGGATTGAATACGCCTTCAACCCCGCTTGGCATGACATCACTGATCGCATCGCAACCAATGGCGGCCACGCCGCGCTCTTTCAGCCAGGGACCGATGGACGCATGCATTCCCGCAGTAGCCCCCAGCGCATCATAGTCGCGCTGCGTTGCAGCGAGCTGCCAACGGCCCACCCGCAGCAACAGGATGTCTCCGCTCTGAATTGTTGTACCCGTCGACGCCTCCCACGCTTCTAAATGTTCGGCTTTGATTTGAGCGCCAGGCTCGAGGTAGTCCACACCGTACAAGCGTGGCAGATCAACCAAAACCCCGCGGCCAAAAATGCCGCGGGCTGCGATATGCTCGACGCCAACGTGGACAAATCCATCTTCCTTCGGCGCAAAATCGAACCCGTTGTACAGTTTTCCTCGCCAGCCAAAATGGGCGACGCCATCCATGTGTGAGTGGATGCCTCCGTGGTAGTTAATGTTAAAAATATCGCCGGCAGCCGATTCGCCGGCATCGAATTCCGGTGGCAAATCGAATACGAATGTTTTGTGACCAAGCGGTTCAATGAAGTTGCCTGATGCAGACTTGCTCATGGGGTTGGCTAGGCTAACGCTTTCACCCGTCGTGACGAGGGAAGCCGCGTTCACTCTTGTTTGCGGTGTAATCAAATTTAGCGCGCCGAGCTCGTCCTCTTCGCCGAATTCGCCCCAGCGTTTCGATTCATTGAAGAGAGCCTGATATTGGGGAATGGTGACGACTGGCGTATCTTTGCCCAGCTTGGGTAAGGAATCTTGGGCCAAGCTGTGAAGCGAAGTACAGCAAACAGCCGTGCAGAGGAGGGTGCGCAGAACGAATGTCATGATTTGGTCTTCTTGTTATCCAGAGCGAAGAGCTAAAGATGCGTTAGGCCACGGGTTTATGCAACCAAGTGCTGGGTTTTGCAGATATCTTTCACAAGCCCGATTGCTGCTCCTGCTCCTGCTGGCGTTGACGTAACCGTTGGTGAATGCTGCCGAGAGCCGTCTTGTCGATGCGGTAACCCAAGTAAACCACGCCTGCAATGATGCCGCCGATCATGGCTAACGGGCCGTCAACAATGCCGAGCCGAAAAATAATGTCCGCGGGCACATCGCCGGGTACCGATTGCGGTGGCAACGCGATGTAATACTGAAGGGCTAATCCAGCAACGATGTGACCTACAGCATTCATCGCCTTGGCGAAGAAAGCTCTCGCTGAATAGAAAATGCCCTCCGATCGCATGCCGGTATTGAGCTCATGCTCGTCTGCGATATCAGCCAACGCAGACATCACGCTGATGTTCAGAACCGCACCAAAAAACGACGAAAAGCTGCCAAGAAAAATAATAAAGGCGACAAGAGCCCAAGACGCATTCGCCGGAGCGGCTCCGAGCAGCGCGAGGTTAGCACTCATCGACCAAAAAACACTTAGGCCGATTGCTGACAGAGAAATGGTCCAGCGTTTATCAAAACGATCATGCAGGCGTGCAGCAAGAAAGAATCCAACGTGAACACCAATGATGTTGTTGAGTACCAAAAAGCCGATTTGATATGGCGTGAGTTCCCAAAAAAAAGTACCCATGTAGATGGCAAGCGTCTCGTGGGTGCCAATGGTCAGGGATAGAAAAAACAAACCCAACAACAGATACAAATAATTCCTGTTCTGCAGCACCGACCAAATGTCGCGGTAGAACGAGCCGAAGGAGAGTGTCCCTGATGCGTTATTCTCGTTGCTTTTAAGGTGATCTATCTGATCCTGCGTACCAAATGCGCAGGCAAAGATCGAGACTAAAATGATTGCGCAGGCGGCGAGAGCAATCCATGTGTAGGCAGGCCGGTAAAGTTGTGCGCCTTGATCCGCAAAAATAAAACCGAACACCAAAAACCATGCGATCAAGTGCATCAACATGCCGCCGTACAAGCCGAAGAGGTTATTGAAAGCCATCACTCGGGTGCGCTCTAAGTAATCCTTAGACAGCTCTGCTCCCATTGCTAAATGAGGAACAACATAAAACGTCTGAAACGTACGCTGCAGGATGGTAAACAAACAAAGCCACGAGAAAAGCAGGGTTTGCGACTGCACGACAAACTGCGGTGGATGAAAAATCAAAAAGACACAAATAGCGAGTGGGATTGGGGCAGTAAAAAGAAAGGGGTGTCTGCGACCTAGCCGCGAACGAAATCTATCCGAAATCGCACCGATTAAAGGGTCGGTGATCGCGTCAGCAAAGATCGCCAGGGCCAAGGCGGTACCCGCTAAGCCTGCGGGTAAACCAAGGATTTGTTGATAGAAAAGAAGGCCAAGTGCATTAAAAATCCACATTGACGCCGCTTCTCCGCCTGCGCCAACACCAAAGAAAAATTTAGTGCGCAGTGGTACGGCAAGGGCTTCGCCGCTGTCCTTGGGGTTCGTGCGCGAGCTCTCCGAGCCATTTGAGCGCGAGCCACTTTCGCCGGATTGAAATTTATCGCTCACTCTTGACCCCCGTTACAAAAGTACGCCAAAACGCCGCGTTCGCCTACAGAAATTACGTTCTATCGCTAGCGACGATTAACTCACGACTTAGAGAGAGATGATGTAGAGAGTAAGGATATTGGACCATGTGAGTACGCATTGGAGCGGGCTGCAGTTAACGTTTTCCGGTGTCAGGCCGGCATAGGGTTGACAGAGGCGGAAGGGCGTCGGTTAATTTTTCTACCGCCTGAGTCCATAGGATTGACCATTAAAAGGTTTCTTAGCGTCTCGACGGCCAACCGTGATAGCTTTAGGCGTGTTTGCAGGCAGGGGAGGGGCCGCGTGACCACAGAGGTATTATCAAAAAAGACACTGTATGCCCATGGCACCTTGGGCATGCCGCTTGCCGTCATAGGCTATCCACTTGCTATCTGGATTCCCGCGCACTACTCCGGCGGTCTTGGCATTAGCCTTGCGACCGTTGGCACCATTCTCATGCTGGCTCGTCTCACTGACGTGATTACCGATCCGCTGATGGGAGAGTTATCTGACCGGTGGCGCACCCCTATTGGCCGACGCAGGCCCTGGCTGATTCTTGGTCCGCCGGTCATGATGGTGGGGGTCTACAACCTTTTCATGCCCTCAGAGGGGGTAGGCATTGCCTACTTCCTTTTCTGGTTAACCGTATTCTTTGTGGGCAGCACCATGATCGCCTTACCGCACAGAGCATGGGGCGCGGAGCTTTCCGGTGACTACCATCAGCGCAGTCGGGTAACCGCGGCTAGGGAAATTTATGTGTTAGTCGGTCTGATGATCGCTGCGGCCATTCCCATGATCATCGAGATTTTAGCCGACGGCGGCAGCAGTGTTGGACAGGTGTTTAAAACCCTTTGGGACGATGCGCTAGGGGCTTTTGCCGGCGATTTTAGGGAAAAGAAAATTGTCGACCGCGCCACGCTCACCGGGCCGGTTCTGGCAGGGATGGCTTGGGCCATTATTGGTATCCTGCCCATTTGTGCCGCCATCGTACTGTTGATGGTCAAAGAACCTCCGCCCAATGCTGGGGAAACTCGGCCGAAGATCAGTGATGGCCTCAGGCTTGTGATGAAAAATGGCCCCATGCTGCGAGTGTTGGCCATTGTGCTGCTGGTGCATTTTGGCGAGTCTTTTCGCAATGCAGTGTCGCTGTTCTTCATTCGTGACATTGTCGGGGTGCCCACCATAGGTGCCGCCTATTTCTTCTATTTCATCGCTGGCTTGGGGGCAATTCCTTTTTGGTTGTGGCTGGGCCGCAGAATCGGTAAGCATCGAGCCTTTATGTGCACGCTAATCACCGTCGCCGCGGTGAGCGGCGCCAACCTGTTTCTTGGCTATGGCGACTACTCCATCTTCTTTTTGCTGTTTGTGGTCAAAGGTTTTTGCTTTGGGGGCCTACAGTTCTTACCCATTGCCATGTTGGCCGACGTGGTTGATGTAGATTCGGCACGAAGCGGCGGTCAGCGTGCAGGGGCGTATTTCGCGTTCTTGGGTTTCTCGGAAAAAGTCGCTATCGCCTTCGGCACCGGAGTATCGTTAAACATTGTCGGACTGCTGGGCTTTGATCCCTCTGGGGGGGTGGCCGGTAGCACAGAGGCCGGCGTAATGGCCCTGCGCTTGGTTTACTGCCTAGGACCTATTTTTTTCTATGGTCTTGCCATGAAGCTGATTTGGTCGTATCCGCTGACGCCCGAACGACACAAACGGCTGCAGGAACGTCTGGCCCGGCGCAATGCGCGCTTGGCCGCTAAGAATCATCAGGTGGGTTGACGGCTGGCTTCGCGACAGCTGTTCCCACATCAAATGGCACGTACGGTAAAGCAAGGGCTGGTTAAAATGGGGTTGTGGATCTGCCAGCCATGGTTGCTATGAGGGTTGTACGATGGGGAGCAAATGGTTTTCACCGCCGGCACGACTTGGGGTCGCTGTATCTTGTTAGAGCGCTGAAATTCGCTTTCAAGGACGCGATTGTTCTCAAGTTGTAACGCCGGTAAAACTTGCGAAATTTGCCTGACAGACCCACAGTAAGAAAATACAATTTACCTGAGCGGGAGACAGTATGATCGAAAAATTCGCCAAGCTGCTTTTTGCACCATTGACCTTTGCGTTGGCTTTTTTAGTGCCTTTGATGGCCCAAATTCTTGACGCCTTGGCTGTGTCGTTTGCCCTTGCATCGAATCTTACCGTAGCTTTTTTTGTTGCAGGCGCGTGGGGCTTAATGGCTCAACTCCGGGGGAGTTGGATATGGCTGAAGTAGCTCCGTGGCCTGACTGGGACGCGCTGTCTGACGAACAATTGGATGCTATGGAGCGGCGGATTGCGGCGAAATACATGAGGAAATTTCCCCTAGGCATTGTGTTTTGGGGGTTTACGAATACGGCGGTGTGGCTTGCTCTTTGGCCGCTGGCACTTACAGGAACCATACCGCTTTGGCTGGCGTTTCCCATTGCCCTGTTTAACGTAGCCGCTGCGTACTTACCCTCTCACGACGCTCAGCACAGCATAATTGCTCGACAGGGCCACAAGCTGCGTTGGCTCAATGAACTGCTGGGGCATGTCTCTTTGATACCTTTCGCCGCTCCGTTTCGCTACTTGCGCCATACCCACTTTGAGCACCACGCGCATGCGAACGATCCGGAATTAGACCCGGACTACGAGGTACATGCTGAAAATCGGCGTGAGTTTTTTCGTCAATCTCTCATCAGAATGCAACCCGGTGATGAGACCGCTCAACAGGCGTATCCGGCTGCGCTGCAACGCATCGGCAAGGAACATTTGATCCTTGAGGCACTGGCGGTGCGAGCCGTTTATCTGTTGGTGTTGTTCGGTGCTGCGTGGTCCGGCTACGCCATAGAGGCTGCGCTGCTGTGGTGGGTGCCCATTTTGCTGTCCCAGGTGTATATCCGTTATTACCTCAGTTGGAAGCCGCATCATCCCGGTAAGGCAACCGGGCGCTACCACGATACATCGGCATTCGGCAGCACCCTTGGCAATTTGGGGTCATCAGGCATGCAGTATCATATTGTCCACCATCTCTACCCGCGGATTCCTTTGATGCAAACCCCGGCGGCATACCGGGAACTGCGCCCGATATTGGCACGCAAGGGCTGCGATTTGGGTAATTTGTGACTCTTTATTGGTGAGCCTTACAGCTTAGGATTGACTCTTTTGTTCTGCAGCAACCTCAAATGTCGGAAGTGCAGGCACAGACGCTTTGCGCATACTGCGCTGGAGTTGCGCCCTATCGCAGCAAAGCATCATTCTTGCCCTACCTTTGGGTTCAAACACATCGTTTCTGGGGATAGTTAACCATGGCCACTAAAGACAACCTGATCTCGCCCGACGTGCTTGGATTCGATCCCGACGCGCTTGCCAAACGCTACGCTGTAGAACGCGACAAACGCATTCGCGCAGATGCGGAAGAGCAATTCGTGCAGCTTTCACATGATTCGCCCTTCACCAATAAGTATCTGCAAGAAGATCCCTATTGCAAACCGTTAGACCGTGCGCCTTTGAAAGACCAGCGCGAGGTTATTGTTATCGGCGGCGGTTGGGTTGGTATGCTAACCGCGGCACGCCTGGCTGAGGCGGGCATCACGGATGTACGCATTGTTGAGAGCGGCAGCGATTTTGGTGGTACGTGGTATTGGAATCGCTACCCCGGCGCACAGTGCGATATCGAGTCATACAGTTATCTTCCGCTGCTGGAGGAAACCGGTTATGTGCCAAAACTCCGATTTTCCTACGCGTCAGAGATTTACGAGCACGCGCAAAGAATCGGCAGACATTTCGATCTTTATAAAGATGCCGTTTTTCAAACCTGGGTGACTGAGTTGCGCTGGCTTGAGGATGAATCCGTGTGGTTGCTGGCAACCGACCGTGGTGACCAGATGCGCGCCCGCCACGTCTGCCTTGGTACGGGGCCAGCCAACCGGCCGCGTTTGCCCGGCATACCGGGTGTTGAGAAATTCAAAGGCCATTCGTTTCACACATCGCGCTGGGACTACGATTACACAGGGGGCGGACCAGACGGCTGTCTTTCGGGACTGGCGGACAAGACCGTTGCCATTATCGGTACCGGCGCCACGGCCGTGCAATGCATTCCGGCATTAGGTGATGGCGCAAAGCAACTCTATGTGTTTCAGCGAACACCATCGTCGGTGGATATGCGAAATAATGCAGAAACCGACCCGGAGTGGGCGAAGAGCCTAAAACCGGGTTGGCAGAGGGAGCGACAGAAGAAATTCGGAGAGGCGTTTTTGGGCGGACCGATCGATCCGGCGTTTGCTGATGATGGCTGGACTCGGCTGACTCGCAATGTGGCGGAATTAGCCAGCCAAATCCCTGGCAAGGTGCCCGGCCTTGTACAGATCGCTGATTTCAAAACCATGGAGGAAATTCGAGGATTGGTTGACGATACCGTCCAGAATCCTGAGGTCGCGGAAAAATTAAAGGCGTATTACAACCAGTTCTGCAAACGCCCGACTTTTAATGATTTTTATCTCGATACGTTCAACCGGCCCAACGTGGAACTGGTCGATGTCAGCGCCACTCAAGGAGTCGAGGCGATCACTGAAAATGGCATCGTTGCCAATGGGAAGGAGTACGCTGTTGACTGCATCGTGTACGCCAGCGGTTTTGAAATTACCTCCAGTTATGAGCGGCGTCTCGGCATTCCGATTTTTGGCATTGGCGGCAAGTCAATCTACGAACATTGGCAAGAGGGTATGCGCACGATGCATGGACTGATGGTCAGCGGCTTTCCAAATCTGTTCCTCTGCGGCGGTGGCTTCGTTTTTCAACTCGGAGCCAACTACGCTCACGGCATCGATGTGCAAGCTGGACACGTGGCATATACGATTAGCGAATTGGGCAGTCGCGGCGTCAAGGCAGCCAACGTATCGGTTGCAGCCGAAGAACGTTGGATAGCGGATCAGCTGGAAACCAAGGGCGGCGGCTTCGTGCTTGGAGGGTCGCCGGATACCTGCACGCCAGGCTACTACAATCAAGAAGGCACCACGCAGCGTTACCGCAATGTGCGTCGGGAGACCTACAGCAAGGGCGTTGGCGCTTACATGAAGTTGCTGCGCCAGTGGCGAGCCGATGGCGAGTTAGAGGGCCTAGAGTTGAACTAGATTCCCGAAAATTGTCCTTTCTCGTCGGATTTATCGCCGCCAACGTGTGCTGCCGCTGACTGACTGCCTCGATTTGAGTATTTTTGTGTGTCCATGCATGGCGCCTAGTTCGCGCAGCAGATCGACTACAAAAGCGCCTTAGCTGCCAATGACTCAAGGGACAAGTCGACACCGAGATTTTCTGTTACCGTCGACCGCTGTGGAATCAAGAGGAACGCACGCATGCCTAGACCCAAGCGCCCGCAGCAGTATTACGATCAAATCAAAGATAAATTTCGCGAGGAACGGAATCTGCGATTAGGGTACCGCCCGCCGGGAACAAATCAGTACACCTCGGAGTTCAGCGGCGATTTGGCAAAGTACGCGGTTGACCCCTATGCGAAAGATGTTCCAAAAAGGGAGTCTATTAGCGATGAGGTCGAGGTCTTGTTTATCGGTGGGGGGTTCTCCGCCTTGTTGACGTCCGCTCGACTGCGAGAGCGTGGTTTAGAGAGTATCCGTATCGTAGAGCGTGGGTCAGACGTGGGCGGCACGTGGTACTGGAACCGGTATCCGGGCGCTGCCTGTGACGTTGTGAGCTACGATTATTTGCCGTTGCTCGACGAGTTGGACTATGTCCCCGTGAATCACTATTCACGCGGCCCGGAAATTTTTGGTCACTGTCAGGCAATCGCTCGCAAGTATCATTTGTACGATCTCGCGGTGTTTAACACGACGGTTACCGAGACTCGCTGGAACCAAACTGATCAGCTCTGGCACGTGGAAACCGATCAGGGCGATGTGATGCGCGCGCAATTCGTTATTTGCGCAAATGGCACATTGGCGAAACCAAAGCTTTCAGCCATTAAAGGAATGGAAAGTTTTGCCGGACATTCGTTCCATACGTCTCGGTGGGATTACGATTACACCGGGGAGAATTTGGAGCACTTGAGAGACAAGTCGGTCGGTATCATTGGCACTGGCGCCAGCGCGGTGCAAATCGTTCCAGAACTTGCCAAGACGGCAAAGGAAGTTTTCGTTTTTCAGCGCACGCCTTCGTCTATTGATATTCGCGATGATTGGCCAACAGACCCCAATTGGGCACGCAAACTGCAACCGGGTTGGCAACACAAAAGACGCGAAAAAGTGCTTGCTGCGGTTGAAAACTCGCTGGAGAAGCGCGCTGCGAAGGGCGCAACATCACCGGAGGAAAAGCTCCGAAAACAGGAAAACGCCAATATTGACTACATGATGCGTATCCACCGACGCATTGATGAAATTGTTGATGATCCCCAGACGGCCGACGCTTTGAAGCCATGGTACATGTTCATGTGTAAGCGTCCCTGTTTTCACAACGAGTACCTGCCATCTTTCAACCGGCCAAACGTGCATTTGGTGGATACGCACGGGCAGGGCATAACGCAGATTAGTACCAAGGGTCCGGTATTTGACGGTAAAGAATATGGTTTGGACTTATTGATTTACGCAACTGGCTTCGAGGTTCAGCAGACCGGTATCTATAATGACATTGTGGGCGCGGGCGGCGTGAATCTTAAGGACAAGTACGCCCAGGGCATCCGGACTTTGTTGGGCATTCATACGGCAGGTTTTCCCAACCTGTTCATCATGGGCGGATATCAAGCCTCCTTCCAGTTCAACCTGACGGAGATGCTGCAAACACAGGGCGATCATATTGCTGCGTGTATCGATTATGTGCGTGCCAACGGCCATCACGCTCTTGATGTCAAAGATGAGGCCGAAGAGTGGTGGGTGCAAAACGTCATCCAGCATCGAGGCAAGACCAATCGCTCTGAAGAATGCACGCCCGGTTACTACAACTTTGAGGGCAACGAGCAAAGACGCCAGGACGGCAACTACAACGGAGGATTTAGACGGTATTTTCAGCATCAAGGCGAGGTGCGTGAAAAAATGGAAGATAACTTCCATCTAGTCGCGAGAGAGCATTGATCAATGCTTTCCTGGAGTAGGGCATGAGTTATCCTCTGGCGGGCCTGAAAGTCCTCGATTTATCCCGTGTTTTAGCCGGCCCGTTTGCGGGACGAATGCTCAGTGACTTGGGTGCTGATGTTGTAAAACTCGAGCCGCCAGAGGGTGACGTTACCCGACATTGGGGAGTCAAACGCAGTGGAATTTCCGGCTACTACCATCAGCAAAACGCCGGGAAGCGAAATATCGCGGTAGACCTTCAACACCCAAAGGGCCTGCTGGTTGCGAAGTCACTACTGGCAGAGGCAGATGTGCTGATCGAAAATTTCCGGCCGGATGTGATGCATCGGTTGGGGCTCGATTACGACACGTTGGCCGACATAAATCCGCGATTGATCATGCTGTCTATCTCCGGTTTCGGTGCAAACAATGCCGACAGCCACCGCGCGGCCTATGCTCCCATTATTCATGCTGAGACAGGGCTAATCGCTCGACAGGCGGAGTTAACAGGCGCGTTTCCAGCCGAGTTGCCGCTCTCCGTTGCAGACACGAACGCGTCAATGCATGGCCTTGTTGGTTTGCTGGCGGCGCTATATGCACGTCAACAAACCGGACGAGGCGACCATGTGGAGATCTCCATGGTTGATGCAACGGTGGTGACAAACGATGGCATGCACTATGCCTTAGAGGGCGTGAAGATGGGCGTCACGAATGAAGTGCATGAGACAGCTGGTGGATTGCTCATGCTCGCAGGTGAGTTCAGATACATTTGGAAATTACTCAGCACGGTATATCAGGTGAGCGACGGGCTGGAGAAGGCTCAAGACGTTTCACTTGAAGAAAAGATCAAAGCGCGCCGTGCGGCCTCTAAACACTTTTTCACACAGACCTGCCGCAACAGGGAAGAAGTCATTCATGCGCTTGATCAAATGAACATCGCTTGGGGCGATGTCAGGTCCGCATCGGATGTGCAGGAGCTGGTCTCGGTGGTAGCGCGGAACTCAATTGCAGAGGTCGATGACCGAGCAGGTGGCAAGCGTTTGATTCCATCGTCACCGTATAAATATAAGCACCTCGAGTCACACGTCAGAGCAGGTGCCCCCCATCTGGGCGAGCACAACGAGGAAGTATTGAAGCAATGGTTGGGTTGGTCACCGGAGCAGATCAGCGATGTTGAGTCCGCGCTGTTGACGACAAGGCGAGAATCATAGGGAGAGTACACGATGCAGGAATTTGCCGGACGAACTGCGGTCATTACAGGTGGTGCCAGTGGTATTGGGCTAGGTATGGCGAGGTCTTTTGCGAAGCGCGGCATGCAGATAGTGCTGGCCGACTTGAATGAAGAGCTCTTGCACGCTGCCGAGCAGGAACTTTTGGATGCTGGTATTGCCGTTGTCAGTCAAATTTGTGATGCCTCCAAACTCGATCATGTTGAGCGTTTGGCCCAAACGGCCATGGATCGCTTCGGGGCTGTACATGTGGTGTGCAGTAATGCCGGTGTCGGTATCCCAACCTCCGCGCGTAACGTCAAGCTGTCTGACTGGGAATGGATTATCAACGTTGATTTGTGGGGTCCGATCTACGCGGTGAAAACGTTTTTACCGCTAATTGAAGCACAGGGCGAGGGACATATTAACGCCACGTCCTCAATGGCAGGTTTGATCTCGTCACAGATGATGGGCGCTTACAATATTGCTAAGCATGGTGTCGTCGCACTGATGGCGGCCACAGAGCGGGAACTGCGGGCCAAGCAAAGCAATGTAAGGGCATCCGTTTTATGTCCGGGGCCTATCAACACAAATATCAGTCGGCATTCGGTCAGCTATCGCCCAGGCCAGGGCAAGCCCAAAAACGATAACGAAAAAGCTGGAAAGTTGGCTGGGAATATCCAATCAGCATTGGAACAGGGCATGCACCCGGATGAGGTAGGTGAACTTGTTGCCAGCGCAATTACCGAGGAAAAATTCTGGATTTTGACGCATCCTCGATGGGCTAGGGCGGTACAAAAACAGCTAGATGCCATGGTGGATGATCAGACACTGACGCGCGCCTAAGTCTTCAGTGAGCGCATCGCGATGAGTTGATGGCGGCGTATTGACGTGCCCGCTGTTCAATCGCGGTCAGGTGAAAGACAAGGTTAAACCAACCGGGTCACAACACGTCGCGGAGAGTTTTTTGTGTCGGCGAATTTTGCAACATCAATGGCCACGCGCCGCTTACCCTCTGGCGAATCATAGAACTTGTTCCGTAGATCATCTTCGTTAGCAAAGCAGCAGAGCGCCAAGCCGTTCCAGTCTTGGCCTGAAAATCTGTGCAAGACAGACAGCTGATAGTAATGGGTCATGGCGGTGTGCACATCCAGTGCTATAGGCGCATGCTGCTCACGCCAATGGGTGTCTGCTGCCTTTGGGCCAATTTCTGGATTTGCCACCATTGGAAAGATGCCCGTAATTGCCGGCCGCCTGTCTTGGCTAAGCGCGCTCAGGGGCTGGTTTAATACCGCGCGTTCGTTGACCAGGTATAACCCCACGTCAGTGCGTTGCTTGAGATCCATTAGGCTTTCAGAGGTGCCCAGAACCAGCGCCGCGAAGGGCAGGTGTGCAGTCGTGTCAGCCGACGCCTCAAACACGAGACTTTGGCTTGATTTAGCCAACGTCCCTGCTTCTTCTTTGTCTGTAAAAACTGCCGCTACTTTTAGTGTGGCCATGTAGCTTCTCCTTAAACTGTTTTGTCGCCCGGGGCGCGAATCACATAGCGTGGTTTGTCTGCGCGCAACCTGACCCAACTTTTACCGCTTTCAGCTTCTTCCATAAGCTCGACCACGTCCTTCGCAAGATCCTCAGGGGCCATAAAGAGCGCGTCCTCAGTCTTTTGCGCGTGAGGTATGATTTCCGTTGCCACGGCACCGGGACAAAGGGCATGTATACGAATGCCCCGTTTTGAGAGTTCCGGGGCTAAGCTCCGCACTAAGCCCACGACTGCGTGCTTGCTCATCGCATAAAGCGGGTCAATTGCGTAAGGGGTTACGCCAGCCAGAGATGCGGTCACAACAATTGCTGCGCCGGGCGCCAAAAACGGCAAGAGCGTCTGTAAGCCGAACACGACACCATCGACATTGACGCTCATCATACGCCTGTAGCGCTCCAACGTTGCTGCCTCGAGCTGATATTCAGACAAGGGTTCGTTTGGTGGAGCAATTTGAACGCCGGCATTGAGGTGAACGTACCTTGGCGACCCAAGGCTTGTGCGTTCAGACGCTAGGTAATCGGCGAATTGCTGCCACTGATCCAGAGCGCCTACATCCAAGGCCCGGTATAGAGCTCCTGTCTCCTGAGCGAGTGCTGAACCTTTGGCCTCATCGACATCGAGCGCAAGCACATTAGCTCCTGAGTTTCTCACAGCACGCACAACTGATGCACCGATACCTGATGCAGCACCCGTTACAATCCAATATCCAGTGTTTTCGTTTTGATCCAAGAGTCAATTTCCTTACGCTGCGCGTCTGACAAAGTCACCGTTGTGCGTTGATCTGCTCAGCCGCCTCCTGCTTGCGAAGACAGTTGCCCTATGCCAACAGTGATTGATGTAGCGTAAGCGTGCAAGGCGAACTTTGGAGTCCAGCGGTAGTGCCGTGAGGCACCGTGGCCGGGACGGGATCGTCAAACGGTGAAGAAAGCCCTGCGCAACGGTGTGGACGAGGGCAAAGTGGATGCGCGAATACAGAGTGAAAGGCAGTGGATGAAGTGAACAATGCCCGGGCTCGCTGCTGATAGCTGACAGTCAAACGCAGCCGGCAATAAGTCACTTTGGCGTCGGTTTGCCGCGGCGTGAGTTGGGCTTTCGTGGAGACAATATTCGGAGACTCTGAGTATTAATAATGCAGGCTTGGACGACGGCGAAAGCTGCAAGTCATTGCTCCAGAGGCAGTTTTCACCTGTGCATCAGCGGTTCGGCTAGTCGCCGGAATCTCCGAGCAATATCTTGATAATTCCGGTGCCGTTTTGTTGCAGAACAAGAGGGCAGAAAACTTGGCACGCTTTCAGTTTCGTATATTCTCTTAACGATGCGTCAACGCAGCGCCAAGACATCAGAACAGGAGAGATCGAATGTCTAATCCCTTTGAGCCCCTTTCGGCAGCAGAAATCCAAGAAGCCGTGGCCATATTTCGCCAAGCACACGGTGACGAGGGGGCAGTGTTCTGTTCATCGGGCTTGGAGGAGCCGGCTAAATGCGAGGTTAAAGCAGGAAGGGCAGTAGACCGTGTCGTACGATTTTTGGGTACTGACAGCAAGTCCGACGGCGGCTTTGAGGTGCTAGTTAATCTCACGCAAAAGCAGGTGGATCGACTGGAGCGATTGCCTAACGAGGCGCAAGCCCCCTACGGCTATCTGGATCTGGGTGTTGCCATTGAACTGACCAAGAGTCACCCAGAATGGTTGGCCGCAGTGAATGCCCGTGGAATTCCGTGCGACTCCGATGAAGATCTCAAGCGCATTCAAATCGATCCTTGGCCTGCTGGTGGCTATCCGGTGGTCGAGTTGCCAAAAGGGCATCGTGCGGTCCGCTGCATCGCCTTTGTACGCGAAGATGCGACAGACAACGGCTACGCTCGCCCTATTCACGGTCTGATCTGCCACGTCGATGTGACCGATAAAAAGGTGGTTTTGGTGGAAGACTCTGGCGTAATACCCATGCCCCCGCACTCGGGACGTTTCGATTCGGCTCACCAGCAGAAGACGCGGACGGACCTAAAAGATCTGGAGATCGTGCAGCGCAATGGCCCCAGCTTTGAGGTGGACGGTTACCGAGTGAAATGGCAGGGCTACGAGTTTTCTGTGTCCATGCATCCAGTGCATGGTTTGGTCTTGCACCAGCTGTCGCTTCAAGAACGGCCGCTGCTGTATAGAGCAGCGCTATCGGAAATGATCGTTCCCTATGGGGATAGGGACAATATGCATGCGTGGAAGCACGTGCTGGATGCTTCGGAATACAACATGGGCATGCTGGTTAATTCCTTGAAGCTGGGCTGCGATTGTCTAGGTGAGATTTTCTATTTCGACGTCCATCAGGTGACATGGGAGGGCAAGGTTAAGTCGGTGGAAAATGCCATTTGCATGCATGAGGAAGACTATGGCATTCAATGGAAACATTACGATAGCGAGTCCCAAACCAGTGAAGTACGGCGCTCTCGGCGCTTGGTCATCAGTTCGATCTTTACCATCGGTAACTACGACTACGGCTTCTACTGGTACTTGTACCTTGATGGCACGATTCAAATGGAAATTAAGCTGACGGGTATTGTGGGCGTCAGCGCAGTGACGGCTGAAACTCACAATCCCAGTCAATCCCCGTTGATTGCCCAGGGGCTGGCCTCGCCAGTTCACCAGCACGTCTTTTGTTTCCGCCTAGACTGGGATTTAGACGGCGGTGCGAACTCGCTTTATGAAAGTCAGATTGAGGTTCTACCGGTCAGCGATACCAATCCAGACGGCACTCAGTTTCAATCCGTTTCCCGTCATTTGACCGGCGAGACCTCGGCAAAGCGAAACATTGCCCCTGAACGAAGTCGGCATTGGAAGGTTGTGAATCCAACATCCTTGAACGCCTTGGGTAATCCGGTGTCGTATAAACTTTTACCCGTTGGGTCTCCGTCTCTGTTGGCAGCGAATGATTCTGCCGTGGCTCGGCGAGGCGCCTTTGGCAAGCATCATATTTGGGCAACGCCCTATACAGAAGGTGAGTTCAGCGCAGCAGGAGCGCATACCGTGATGCATGACGGTGGGGGTTTGCCCGAGTACACCAGAAGCGATCGAGACATTGCGGAATGTGATCTGGTCATGTGGCATACCGTGGCCCTAACTCACGTGCCACGCCCGGAAGATTGGCCTGTAATGCCAGTGGAGTACACCGGTTTTCATCTGATACCTGTGGGTTTCTTTGATCGTAACCCCACACTGGACCTGCCCTCTCAGTGTCACTCGCCGAAGTAGGGTCTTCAGTGCCGCAGCTTGCATCTGGCGGAAGATGAAATAAAAAAACATTAAAACTGATCACTAGAGGCTTCTTTTAATGTAAATAATGCGTAGAGCTGGACTAGAAACGGCGCGAAAGTAGCTGCAAGGAACTCCCAGTTCTTAGCGAGTCCCGATACGGGTCATGGTGATACGATTAATCGCGCTTCGCGCCTGAAAGCCGCGGTTGATCTTGGTTGCCTAGATGTTGCTTGTTAGATACGGTTGCGAGTGCCGATAGTTGAACAAACGTGGGGTTAGTATGCAAAGATTCTTAGCAAGCGTCGCGGCGATCGCTTTTGTCACCTCCTGCGGAGGTGGTGGTGGAAGTTCTTCTCCTGCTGCAGTGCAAGTCACTAACACGGCGCCGACCATTACCGATCCCGGAACTCTGTCGTTGTTAGAAGGTGAGACGACTGTTGCGACGATTAGCGCCAGTGATGC
>JAAXKB010000024.1 GCA_012269545.1 Gammaproteobacteria bacterium
CCGTCGGTGTAGATCAGTGCGCTCGCACAAATAAACAACGCAAAACACAGACCGCCCACGGCGCCTTCTCGCGTCTTACCCGGGCTAACACTTGGCGCTAGCGGTTGTTGTCCATAGGCGCGTCCGACAAAAAAAGCGCCCACGTCTGTGGCAGTGGTCAGGACAAACATCCAAAGCAACCACAGCCTGCCGTGTTCGGTTTGGAACAACGCCATTAAGCTGATCCAGGCGCAAAGCATCAATACCCAACCCAAAAGCCCAGCGACCCACCTGTTCTGATAGAACGCGGAAAACCTGGGATGCAGCAGTATGCTCACGAAGCCGCACAGCCACATCAGACAAACCAGTACCACAAACTGAGGCCACATCGCTTGCTGGGTCATGGACACCGCCACGAGCAACAGCCACCCAACAACATAGGCTATTCGCTGCTTCGGCGATGTCAGACCCGCAAAGGCTGCCCATTCATGTACACCAACCCCAGCTGCTGCTGCAAAAATCAGCGCGAAGAGCCAAAAGGGAGCAAAAAAAATCGTTGCGACAGTTAATCCAGCCAGGCTTAAAGCCGTGTAAATACGATTGCGCAACACGAGTTATTTCCGCCGCCCGAATCGGCGGGTTCGCCGGGCGTAGGTTGCTACAGCATCTTGCAAAGCGGCAGAGTCAAAGTCAGGCCAGTGCGTTTCCGTGAAGTACAGCTCCGTATACGCTAAATCCCACAGTAAAAAGTTACTGATGCGGAAATCACCGCCTGTACGGATCAGCAAGTCGGGCTCGGGTAAGCCACGCAAACTCAGAGCGCTGGAAAAGCGGGCTTCGTCAATATCGTCGAGGCTCATATCGCCGTTTAACGCCTGCTGCGCCAGCTGTTTGGCGGCATTGACGATATCCCATCTGCCACCATAATTAACGGCGACAGACAAATTCAGGCGCGTATTCTGAGCCGTCAACGCCTCGCAATCTGCCATCATTTGCTGGATATCGTCAGCAAATTGCTCGCGCTCGCCAATCACCCTTAGACGCACGCCTTGCTTGTGCAAATAATCAATCTCAGTCCGCATCACATGACGCATTAAATCCATAAGCAGCCCGACCTCTGCATTCGGCCGGTGCCAGTTCTCCGTGCTAAACGCGAACACGGTCAAACTGGTCACGCCCAACTCAGCACAGGCCTCGGCAATGGGCCGAAGCCGCTTTGCACCGGCTCTGTGTCCGGCAGCGCCGGGCAAATGGCGAGCACTGGCCCAGCGGTGATTACCGTCCATGATAATCACCACATGTTCGGGAATCGCATCGTCTTTTTGCTGCCCTAACGTCTTAGGCAAAGGCTCTTGGGCCGCGGTCTGAACGTCCGCGAGCGGTTGAGAGGACCGTGAGTCTTGCAGTGTATCTTGCATGAGAAGCGTAGCGACCTTCAGATTTCCATCAGTTCCGATTCTTTCACCGCTAGCGCCTTCTCGACCTCCGCCGAGCGACGGTCGGTATACTCTTGCGCCCGGTCCTCGCCTCGACGAGCGTCGTCTTCAGAAGCTTCTTTTTCCTTAACCAATTCGCGAATATCTGCAATGGCATCGCGGCGAATATTACGAATGGCGATCCGGCTGTTTTCAGCCTCTGCTCTGGCCTGCTTTGCTAGGTCACGTCTATTTTCTTCCGTCAGGGGAGGCAACGGAAGCCGAACGACTTCACCGTTATTTACGGGCGTGATTCCCAACTCGCTGCGCAAGATGGCTTTTTCGATTTCCACGACTAAGGGTCGTTCCCAAGGGGCCAAAAGCAACGTACGCGCGTCTTCTACGGAAATGGAAGCGACCTGATTCAAAGGAGTCGCGACGCCATAATAATCGACGGTGATACCGTCCAGCAGTGCAGGATTGGCACGACCGGTGCGAATTTTGCCAAACGTATTGGTCAGCGCATCCAGCGTCTTACCCATCCGCTCATCCGCATCCTGCAATATTTCATCAATCACGAGTACTCCCCATTTCACTGAACTGTCATTTGATGTGCGTGCTTACGCTGCGTCTTGCGCGATCATAGGCAGAAGGGGGCTGGTACGCCAGCCGCAGAGTCGTAGATCTTTCGATCTGGTGGCTTTTTGCGTCGCGATAAGACCTTCAGTTCTCCACCCGCGTCCCGATCTCAGCGCCCTGACTGATAGCGACCAGCGCGCCATCTTCGCTCACATCAAAAACGACAACAGGCATATTATTCTCCCGACACAGCACCATGGCCGTCAGGTCCATGACGCCAAGTTGCTGCTCTAAGACCTGATCGAAAGTTACGCGCGAATAACGCTCAGCCGACGGGTCCTTTTTCGGATCCGCAGAATACACCCCATCCACGTTGGTCCCCTTCAACACTGCATCGGTGCGCAATTCGATCCCGCGCAGACAAGCCGCGGTATCCGTTGTGAACAGCGGATTGCCAGTGCCGCCACTGAAAATGAGGACCTTGCCCTGTGCCATCGCTCCTAAGGCCTGATCACGCTCATAAGCCGGCGCGATACCGGGGATACCGGTCGCGGTATACACTTGATTGGCTACGCCTTCACGAGTCAGAAAATCGCCTAATGCCAGCGCATTCATGATGGTGGCCAACATGCCCATGCGATCGCCTACGATGCGATCCATTCCAGCCTCGGATAAGGCCGCACCGCGAAACAAGTTGCCTCCGCCAAGGACAACGCCAAGCTCAATGCCCACGTCCACCGCGCTCTTAATCTGTCGGCAGAAATGCGCTAAAACCACAGGATCGATGCCTTGACCGGCTGCGCCGCCCAAGGCCTCTCCACTGAGTTTCAGAAGCAGTCGGGGCAAGGTGCTATTCGCTAACGGCTAGCTGCGCCGCAACTTCAGCGGCAAAGTCTGCCTCTTCGACTTCGATGCCCTCTCCTACTTCGTATCGAACAAATTGCACAACGTCGGTATTGGCCTGTTTTACCAGCGCACCCACCTTGGTATTGCCGTCTTTCACGAAAGGTTGGTCAAGCAAGCTGACTTCGGCCAAGTATTTGTTAACCCGGCCTTCCACCATTTTCGCGACGATTTCCTCGGGCTTACCGCTGTCTTGAGCCTGGGACAAGTAAATCTCGCGCTCCTTGTTCAGAACGTCCTCGGAGACGTCCTCTCTTTTCACCACCATAGGATTGATGGCGACCACGTGCATAGCCAAGTCGCGACCTACCTCGTCAGATTTGGTCGAGAGCTGCACGATGGCAGCCCGACGCTGATCGCCATGCACGTAATAGCTCAGTGCGCCTTCCGCGGATTCAACCACTTGACCGCGACGAATCGTCATATTTTCACCGATTTCCTGCACCAGCGTTTCACGCTCTGCGTTCAATGCGTCAGAGACCGCGCCCAAATCGCCACTATCGAAAAGTGCTTGCGCCACCTTGCTCACGAAGGCAATGAACTTTTCGTTCTTGGCTGCAAAATCTGTTTCGATATTCACTTCAACCATTGCCATACGGGTGCCGTCTTCAGCAACCTTAACCGCCAACAAGCCATTGGCTGCTGTGCGGCCCGCTTTCTTGGCCGCTTTCAAAGAACTCTTTTTACGCAGATCTTCAATGGCCTTATCCATGTCGCCATCGGCTTCCACCAAGGCCTTTTTGCAGTCCATCATGCCGAGACCCGTGCGCTCGCGCAGTTCTTTGACCATTACCGCTGAGATTGCCATGTCTTACTCCTTGTCCGCGTCTGAGTTGCCGCCAGCTTCGGCTTCACCTGCCTCTGCGGCGGCTTCCGCTGCTTTCGCTTCATCTTCGGCTGCAAACGCTTCATTTACACTGGCTGCCACCGCCTCAGAAATCTCAGCGGTCGGTGCCGCAGCTTCTTGCACTTCTACAAATTCGTCCGGATCTACATCCGTGGCCACATTGGCTTTACCTTCGGCAATTGCATCCGCTACCGCTGTCACATAGAGCCGGATCGCGCGAATTGCGTCGTCGTTGCCGGGAATGACGTGATCGACTCCCGCTGGGTCACTATTCGTATCGACAACGCCGAACACTGGGATCCCCAGCTTATTCGCTTCCGTGATCGCGATGTGCTCGTGCTGTACATCGACAACAAAAATCGCGTCGGGCAGCCCGCCCATCTCCTTGATACCGCCTAAGCTGCTTTCCAGCTTATTCATCATGCGGGTCCGAAGCAGTGCTTCCTTCTTGGACAGCAAGTCAAACGTGCCATCTTGGGATTCAGTTTCCAGATCTATCAATCGCTTGATCGACTGACGAATCGTCTTGTAGTTGGTGAGCATGCCACCCAACCAGCGTTGGTCCACGTAGGGCATGCCGACACGAGAAGCCTGTTCAGCGATCACCTTGGCCGCCGCACGCTTTGTGCCAACGAACATGACCTTTTTCCCCTTGGAAGCCATGTTACGCAGCTCAATCAATGCTTCATTGAATGCAGGGAGGGTTTTCTCGAGATTGATGATGTGAATCTTGTTCCGGGCACCAAAGATAAATGGTGCCATTTTCGGATTCCAGAAACGGGTCTGGTGGCCAAAGTGCACGCCTGCGGCCAGCATGTCTCGCATACTTACAGTCATTTTTTTACTCCGGGTTAGCTATTTGCCATGCTTCCCAGATTCCAACCGGTCACGCTTCCTGAAGGAAACGCCCGGCACCCGGGAATCTGTGTCGAAGCAGACAATTTTTTTACCGTCTCAAGTTGTCTATACTCCGCCGCTTCGCGGCTTACGCGTTCCAAGCGCTAACCAACACGGCAGCAAAGACCATGAGATGTACTTATTTTGCCGAACACAGGCCTAACCTTTGTTCGCGCGGCGCGTTTTATACCACAAACAACTTTCTGAGATAAACGGATTTTCTAATGACAGCGCGGATTGATAACGAAACAGATTTAGCGGGTATGAGAGCAGCCGGCCGCGCCGCATCGTCGGTATTGGAAATGATCGGCGAGCACGTTCAGCCTGGCGTCACGACCGAAGAGCTTAATCAGATTTGTCATGATTTCATCGTCGATGAACTGGATTGCATCCCCGCGCCGCTCAATTACGGCGGCGGCGGCGGCCAAATGCCCTTTCCCAAGTCCATCTGTACTAGCGTGAATCATGTCGTCTGTCATGGTATTCCCAGCCACAGCAAAAAGCTCAAAAACGGCGACGCGATAAACATCGACATCACCGTCATAAAAGATGGCTATCATGGCGATACCAGCAAGATGTTCTTCGCTGGCGAACCCTCAGTGATGGCGAAGCGCCTCAGCAAAGTCACCCAAGAGTGTTTGTACAGGGGAATCGAGCGGGTTCGGCCGGGCGCTCGGCTAGGCGATATTGGCTACGCTATTCAACGCCACGCCGAAAGCAACCATTTCAGCGTGGTTAGAGAGTTTTGCGGCCACGGTATCGCCAAGGTGTTTCATGATGACCCTCAAGTCCTGCATTACGGCCGACCGAGCACAGGGGTTCTGCTAGAAGAAGGCATGTCCTTCACCATTGAACCCATGATCAATGCCGGCAAGCGACATATCAAAATCTTGCCCGACCAGTGGACCGCTGTAACCAAGGACCACAAGCTATCCGCCCAGTGGGAACATACGCTCATGGTGACTGCCGACGGCTTTGAGATTTTCACTCTGCGAGCCGAGGAAAATTTTGGGTAATCGGCGCAAAGCTGTTTGCTGCAGCGATCAACGCAGCTTTACCCGCGATACAGGAAGGCTTGCATCTTGAGTCTGGGCGTCAGCACGCTAGCTCGGCGAGAAACGTTGGCTCGAGCAACGAGCGCCTTGGCAGAACGCTACTGGAACAACGAGCCAATTGAAGACTTAGTCGACGGGCTCACCGCGATCTTTGACAGATTGATCATCGACCTGTGGCAGCAGCACTTCGGCAGCACCCATGGTTGCGCGCTGTTCGCCGTGGGGGGATACGGGCGCGCAGAACTGCACCCTCAGTCAGATATCGACATATTGGTTCTGGCGGAACATCCGCAGCAACACAGGGAGCCAATTGAAGCCTTTCTGCGTGATGTCTTTGATCTTAACGTTGAGGTGGGTCACAGCGTGCGCGACGTTAAAACCTGCGTTAAAGAGTGTCAGGGTGACATCACCGTAGCAACTGCGCTGTTCGAACGCCGTTTTTTAACCGGAGATTCGCGTCTTGTTGCCCCTCTCGACAAAGCCCTGCAACATCGCAAAATCTGGCCTGTTGAGGCATTTTTTGTTGCCAAACGTGATGAACAAACAGCCCGCCATCGCCATTACGACAATGTCGATTACAACTTGGAGCCCAACATCAAAACCTCTCCTGGGGGGTTGCGCGACATTCATACCACGCTTTGGATTTGCCAAAGGCAGTTTGGCACCACGAACATCGAAGAACTGGTTCGCCGGGGGGGGCTGACGGATATCGAGGCGAAATGGCTCAGTGACGGCAGGCGTTTTCTGTGGTGGGTTCGTTACGGCTTGCATACGTTGGCGGGACGCAAAGAAGACCAGCTGCACTTTGCACGGCAGCGCGAGCTTTCCCAACGCCTAGGGTTTATGGACACTGAAAGTAAATCCGCTGTAGAGCTGTTCATGCAGCACTACTACCGCCACGTCATGGCCTTGTCTGAAGTGAACGACATCATTCTCCAGTACTTCCAAGAGGACATCGTTGCCAAGAAGAAGCCAAACATGGAGCCGTTGAACGAAAGGTTTCGCCTCGTGAACGGCCGAATCGATATTGTTCAGCCCGATATATTTCTGCTTAACCCCTCGGCCATGCTGGAAATGTTCGTGCTGATGGCTCAGCGCGAAGAGAACATCCGAGTTCGGGTAACCGCTATTCGGGCCCTGCGTGATGCGGTACATCTGATCGACGATACATTTCGCCAGAATCCTGAAAACTGCCGCCTGTTTATGCGCATTCTCAAAGCCCCATACACCGTGGTGACTCAGCTCACCCGCATGCGGCGCTATGGGGTCCTTGGCCGCTATCTACCCGCTTTTGGCGACATCGTGGGCCAAATGCAGCACGACCTGTTTCATATCTACACCGTCGATGCCCACACCATGATGGTTATTCGGAACATGCGACGCTTTCGCTACGAACACGCGCTTGAAACGTTTCCCGTTGCGCATCGATGCGTCAAAAGCATCCCGAAAGGCGAGCTGCTTTACATCGCTGGCCTGTTTCACGACATCGGTAAAGGCCGTGGTGGCGACCACTCCGAGTTGGGAGCGGAAGATGCCCGAGTGTTCTGCCAACAGCACGAGTTGAACGCAACCGATACTGCTCTGGTGTGCTGGCTAGTGCAGCGCCATCTCTACATGTCTTCGGTAGCGCAAAACCGTGATATCTATGATCCAGATGTCGTCGCGGACTTCGCACGGGAGGTGCAGTCACAAATGCGCCTTGACTACCTATACGCCCTGACCGTGGCAGACATCAATGCGACCAATCCGACACTTTGGAATGGGTGGCGTGCATCCTTAATGCGCCACCTTTATGCAGAAACCCGGCGGCTTTTTCAGACGCAGGAAGAACCCATGGGGCGACAGGAGAGCATCAGAGCCTATCAGGAGAGTGCCTTAGAACAGCTTGAATTCGACCTGCCTAACCTCAAGAAACCCGAGCTCGAGCAACTCTGGCAGGACCTTGGTGAGGATTTTTTCTTGCGTCATACCACGCCAGAAATTGTGTCTCTGAGCAAACGGCTGTTAGAGCACGGGAATAACCCGGCTGCTTTCGTCGGTCTCTCTGCAGCGCAAATCAGTGCAGCAGATGAAGGCGCGACCAAAATCTACGTTTTGGATCAAGACCGACCGAAAACTTTTGCCGCTATCGCGGTTACCCTCAGTCAGCTTGGATTGACAGTAGTCGACGCCTACATCAGCAAGGCCAGTCGTGGTCGCTATTTCGACATGTTTACCGTATTAGATGCAGGCGGCACAGAGGTATCTGAACCAGTCTTGCGCGAAGGCATCGTAGCGCAAGTAAAAGCCACACTCGCAAACCCCGACCCCTCGACAAGCAGCGCTTCCCAGCGGGTGTCACGGCAACTCAAAGAACTGAAAATACCCGCCAGCGTGAGCCTTACGGTCCAAGCAGACGATCACACAGCAGTGCTGAAGGTGACGGCGTCAGATCGGCCGGGTCTGTTGGCTAACATCGCCTTGGTGCTTCTGGAACTGGGCTTGGAAATCACCTCGGCTCGCATTACCACTCTGGGTGAGCGGGTGGAGGATGTCTTTGTGGTTACCCGGGCGGACGGGGAACATATCCGTGACGCGCAGCAATGCTACAACATCGAACAAGCCATTCGTCAGCGTTTGGATCAAACCCTTTAACCCCACAGAATAGGAATGCAACCGCCGTGTCGAACGACAGACTAGCGCATCTACAACCCTACCCTTTTGAACGTCTGCGCGCGTTACTCAAGGATTGGCAGCATCTCGGCGACCTCGCGCATATCCCGCTATCTCTTGGTGAACCTAAGCATCCGCCGCCGCGCTTCGTGGTAGAAGCTCTGGCTGACGCCGACGCGCTGACTCAACAGCTGGGCATTTATCCAGCGACTAAGGGCAACGATGATCTGCGCTTGGCCATCAGTGAATGGTTGGCTCGCCGTTTCGCGATCAGCGTTGATCCAGGCCAGCAAATTCTGCCGGTTTACGGCACTCGAGAGGCCTTGTTTGCGGTGGCACAGGCCCTGCTCAGCGGTAAACCGGGTTCTCTGGTCGGCATGCCGAATCCGTTCTATCAAATCTACGAAGGCGCCGCCCTGCTGGCCGGTGCCAGTCCACTGTACATCGCAAATCTGGAGGAAAACGATTATCGGGCAGATTTTTCAAGCATCACGGATGCACAGTGGCGGGCCATTGAGATGGTCTACATCTGCTCCCCGGGCAATCCAACGGGTCAGATCATGCCCGAAGCGGATATGGAGGAACTGATTGACCTTGCGCATCTGCACGACTTCATCATCGTCAGCGATGAGTGCTATAGCGAGTTGTACTACGATGACAACAACACTCCCAGCAGCCTGCTGGCGGTGGCCCAACGAGCATCTCAGCGCAAGGGCAACCGGCCCTTCGAGCGCTGCCTGAGCTTCCACAGTCTTTCCAAACGCTCGAATCTGCCGGGCCTGCGCAGCGGTTTCGTCGCTGGCGATAGCGAACTGATGCAGCAGTATCTGAACTACCGCACGTACCACGGCTGTGCCATGTCCGCCCACCACCAACGTGCCAGTACGCTGGCCTGGCGGGATGAAGCTCACGTCGTCGAAAACCGCCGCCTGTACCGAGAGAAATTCACGGCGGTCGGCGACATACTGTCGCCCCATTACGACCTGCGTCAGCCTCAGGGTGGTTTTTACCACTGGCTGCGAACCCCTATCGACGACCTGAGCTTTAGCCAACGCCTTTTGCAAGAACAGAACGTCACGGTGATGCCAGGAAGCTTTTTAGGCCGCGATACGCCTGCCCTCGATCTGCCGGGAGGCAATCCCGGCCAGGGCCATATTCGAGTAGCTTGGGTCGCAGCGAAAGAAGATTGTCTGATTGCCGCGCGGCGTCTCGCAGATTTTGCGATTGGCTTAACCGCGGGCAAAGGCCGGTAGGCTCGAATCCTGATAGTTCACACGGTAGACTGCGGCCTCTTTTTTTAAGTCAGCAAGAGATACCTAATGAGTGCAACATTCGCCTTCGCGGTTGGCATCCGCAACACCAATGGAGCCGGACTGGTACTCGACTGCCTTTACCCGTCCCCTGTCATGAACCCGGACGGTGCCGTTGCTGACGCAATAGCCACGCTGCCTGAAGGGGTTAGCACGCTGAACGACAAAACCATAGAGATGCTGCAATCCGCGGCCCCGAGCTTGGTCCCTCAGCCTCTACTGGCAAACCACCGAGATCACTCGCCAGATCAAGCACTGGTTTCTGTGCGACTGACTGCTGACAACGACATCAGCAGCACTGAAGAGGCCTATTTGAAGCTGCACTTGCTATCCCACCGGTTGGCGCTTCCTAACACTCTGAATTTAAACGGTATTTTCGCGCATCTGCCAAACCTGGCTTGGACTTCGGCGGGGCCGATTGAGGTGGGCGATTTGCCCGAAGCATTGCTAAACGCTCGTGCACAGGGCCTCAATCTGGAGGTTTTCTCTGTGGACAAATTCCCCAAGATGGTGAATTACGTTGTTCCAGCCGGGGTTCGCATCGCTGACGCCAGCCGCATTCGACTTGGTGCCTACTTGGGCGAAGGTACCACGGTCATGCACGAGGGTTTTGTGAACTTTAACGCTGCGGCACTGGGGCCCAACATGGTCGAAGGCCGAATCTCGCAAGGGGTCACCATTGGTGCCGGAACGGATTTAGGCGGTAGCTCCAGCACCCAAGGCACGCTCTCCGGTGGCGGCGAGATTGTCATCAGCATCGGTGAGCAATGCCTCGTGGGAGCAAACGCGGGGACAGGTATCCCGCTAGGAGACCGCTGTACCATCGAAGCCGGCCTGTACATTACCGCTGGTACCCCGGTGACCGTGAAAGACGAGCACGGTGACGTGGTTAGGCAAATCAAGGCAAGAGACTTGGCCGGCCACTCGGACTTATTGTTCATCCGCGACGCTCAAACCGGTCAGGTAGTTTGTAAAACCAACCGCAAGGCCATCGAACTGAACGATACATTGCACAGCCATAACTGATGAATCGAGCAGAATCCATTCTTGAATTAGCCCAAGCTCTTATTCGGCGTGTCTCAGTCACGCCTGAGGACGCCGGGTGTCAGGAGCTTATCGGGGAATTACTGCGAGACCTCGGTTTTGTCACAGAGCAGATAAACGCACACGGCGTTCATAACCTGTGGGCATGGCGCGGGCGCGATCCTCGGGAGACAGACGCGACGCACCTCATGTTTGCCGGCCATACAGACGTCGTCCCCTCCGGCCCCCCTGAAGAATGGAATTCCCCGCCGTTTGAGCCAACCATTGAGGACGGTATGTTGTACGGGCGCGGTGCTGCGGACATGAAATCCAGCCTCGCAGCCATGATTTACGCCATCGATTCGTTTTTAGAAAAACACCCTAATCCACTGGGAACGTTGAGTTTTTTGATTACCAGCGATGAGGAAGGCGATGCAGTCCACGGCACTCGTCATGCCATCCGCGAACTGGCGAGCCGGGGCATTCGCCCGGACTATTGCGTTATCGGAGAACCCAGTTCCAGCAAACGACTCGGCGATGTTGTGCGCTGTGGTCGTCGCGGTTCATTAAATGGCAAAGTCACCGTCAATGGCGTTCAAGGCCACGTCGCCTACCCCGAGTCCGTAGTAAACCCTATCCATCGCGCGGCTCCGGCTTTGGCCGCCCTAGCCAACGAAGTCTGGGATACAGGCAACGACTACTACCCGCCTTCAAGCCTGCAAATCTCGAATATCCAAGCCGGCACAGGCGCGACCAATGTAGTGCCCGGAGAACTGACGGCTTTATTCAACATCCGATTCAATACTGAACAGACCGAGGCCGGTTTGCGCAGTCGAATTGAAGACATTTTTAGTCAGCATGGCCTACAAACAGAGTTCCAATGGCAGCTCTCAGGTCCACCGTTTTTGACGGTGCACGGTAAGCTCACCGCCGCAGTACAGGCCGCGATTAAGGAAGAAACCGGGTTGGAGACCGAACTCTCCACTTCCGGCGGCACCTCGGACGGGCGCTTCATTTCACCCTGGGACGGCTCTGGCGAGGCTCGGGTTGAAGTGGTTGAACTGGGCCCGATTAACGCCACGATCCACAAAATTAACGAATGTGTTGCGATCAACGATCTTGCACCCTTGGCAAAGATCTATGAGGGCATTGCGTTACGCTTGCTCGTCTAGCAGTCGGCCGAATGTATGAAAGTCCGTATCGGAATCCTCGTCAGCCTCAGTTTTTTCTGGGTGCTGGCAAATCTACCCGCGAGCCTGTTGCGCAATGTCATCAATAGCGACCACGTATCCCTCATTGCTCCGCAGGGAACCGTGTGGCACGGTTCCGCGCGGCTTGTCACTGCCTTGGACATAGACGCCCGAATCCGGTGGCAGGTCACCCTATGGCGACCGGGACTCGACCTGAGCATCAGCGATGAAAACAGCCAACTCGGCGGCCGGATCGAATTCGGCACCGCGGTGCAAAGCCTCACTCTTACCGGAGAACTTAACGCACGCTCGCTCGCTCCGTTACTGCGGCGTTACGACCTCTTCTTGCCAGGGGTGTTCACGCTGAACGACATGACTTTTCTGTGGCGCTCTGGTGCTGTTCAAATGGAAAAGCCCTCCCTGATCGCGTGGAGCGGCGGAGACCTGCGCTACATTCTGGCCAACCGGCAATACGAGGCATTTATGCGGCCGCTACGAGCCACCTTGGATACCAACGCTCAAGGCGAACTCGAGACACGGGTTACAGCAGATGGACAGAACGATGGGCAGCTGATGGTTCTACGCTGGAGAAAAAATGGTTCCGTGTACTTCGGCGTCAGCCGCGGGATGCTGCGGCTCGCCAACTACCCTTGGTCCGGTAGCGAATCAGAAGAAACCCTAATCTTTGAGGTGGAACGCAGACTAACGCACTCAGCTTCCCCTTCGCGCGCACAGCACTGGCATTTCGCTCGCAAGCGATCACAATCATCAATTGAACGGCAGGCGAACGCTGCCGTCCTACTAAGTAATTGAGACTGGCTGCAGATGCTTCAATCGATACAGCTCTGGCTTCCGAGGATTTTAACCTTGCTGCAATGGATTTGCGGGCTGGGCATTGCCTACGTAATCGCCAATACCATTCTGATGATGGTTGGAGGCGGCGCAGACTCAAGCCGAGCAGTGCAATCGCCTGCTGCATTGACTGCCGAGTCACGTGCACTGCCACCAGCACCCACCTTGGCCGCGTTGACCAAACGAGATCTGTTTGGCCATACCAATGCCACCAATCTGTCACGCTCATCTGCGCCTGCCGTACCGACACGCCTGCCGCTAACGCTTGAGGCCGTGTTTGTCAGTAGCGCCCCGGAAGAATCCAGCGCCATCATTTCCGAACGCGGCAAGCGGGGCAAACTGTATGGCCCGGGAGATCAGTTACCCGGCAATGCGCGGTTGTACAAAGTGGAGGCGACACAGGTTATTTTGGAGCGCGCAGGTGCGCGGGAGGCACTTGCGTTTAAGTCCAAATTCCAAGCGAAAGCCAGTTCTACCGCACAGTCTGCCCGGTCAGCGGCAGCTCAGGCGGCTCCAACAGGAACAACGGCGCCGCTTCTTCAACAACTTGGCACAGAACTCGCGCAAGATCCTGATGCCACGCTGGAACGATTGGGTGTCAGTCGGAACGGTGGCGGCGGCTATCGAATCGGCAACGTCGCAGACAACGCCTATTTAACCCAGTCCGGTTTGCAGGCCGGCGATGTCGTACTGTCAATCAACGGCCGTCCGCTGGGAGATATCAATGTTGACCGAATGGCACTGACCAACCTAGCCAACTCGGGCAGCGTCAGCGTGGAATTGCTTCGCAATGGCCAAACGCTGACCATCACCACCCGAATACCTGAGACCCTTCGTCGCTAAGCGAGATTATTTTATGAGCGCCACTCTATTCCATCATCGTCTTTACCCGAATTGGCACGTTGCTCTTGGACTGCTAATCGCTCTTTTACTGGCATTAGCCTCACCATCTTCCCATGCAGAGGATCGAACGGAAGGCGAACAAACCTGGCAAATGGCGACACGCAACGCCGATATTCAGGAGTTTATCGCGCAGGTCTCTAAAATCACTGGCAAAACCTTTGTCGTCGACCCAAAACTCAAAGGGCAAGTCAACGTAGTGTCTGAGACTCCCTTGGGCAAGCAAGGTGTTTACGAATTATTTCTCAGTGTTTTGAGGCTGCAAAACTACACCGCAGTGCCCTCAGGAGACGTGATTCGCATTCAGCAAAGTGCTACCGGCAAACAAACCCCGGGAGCCCAAGACAACGCGTCAAGCGCGGCACCGGAAGAACTGGTGACAGAAATCATCGCCGTGCAGAACGTAAAGTCGGAGGACTTGCTGAAAATTCTCAGACCACTGATCCCCCAATACGGACATATTGGCAGCGTCAGCCAACCAAACGTCATCATCTTATCTGATCACGCCGATAACATTGCGCGCCTAAAAAACATCATTGCTGATATCGACGTCGCACAAACTAACGAAATTGTCATGGTGCCCCTGAAAGAGGCTTGGGTAGGCAATGTGGTGGACATTCTGCAAAAGGTCGCGCCGGATCAACTGGGCCCGAATGCGCAGGGCCCCCAGCGAATTCAGATCATTGCCAACGAGCGCAATAATTCCCTCGTGCTCAGGGGACAAACCGCTTCCATTGCCGAGTTGCTGCAGATCATTGAAAAACTCGATCGCCCAACCACCGCTAATGATGCCACTCAGGTCATTATGCTCAATCACGCAGACGCGGAAAATGTGGCAGGCATATTGAGCAGCCTGATCAGCCAGCGGGACGACCAAACATCAGCAGGCAACGATGTCGCCATCACAATTCAATCCGACGCGAGCCTGAATGCCATCGTCGTGCGTGCAGAGCCAACCGCAATGAACGAAATTCTCAATATCGTACAACGCTTGGATACGCCGCGAGCTCAAGTCTTGATTGAAGCGGCCATCGTGGAAATCAGTATGAACGACGATTTTGAGGCAGGCGTCGAACTTGCTTCGCTGGATTCAAATGGCGACAGCGTACCGATGATCAATACCGCCATGGGTTCCACGGTAACGTCACTGCTAAGCGCCATGATCAACGAAGACGGCACGGTAAATAACTCCCCAGTCAGCGCCTTGGGGAGCGTAACAAATCCCACCTTTGCGGTAGCTCAAGTCGACCTTGACGGCGTATCCTTTGGCGCCGTTGTGAGCGCGCTGGCGAGTCTGAGCAATGCGAATTTACTGTCAACTCCAAGCATTGTGACTCTCGATAACACCGAGGCGAAAATTGTGGTCGGCGAGGAAATCCCTTTCCGCTCCGGCTCGTTCACCACGACGGGCGATGGGTCAAGCAATCCGTTCACCACCGTTACGAGAGAAGACGTCGGCATTGAACTGACCGTGACGCCCCACGTATATGACAACAAAGAAGTCCGCATGGAAGTTTCGCAGAACATTTCAAACGTGCTCGACAGCACCGTGGGCAGCTCTACTTTTGCCGACGTGGTGACGTCGAAACGTTCCATCGAAACCACCGTACTGGCGTCATCAGGAGAGACAATCGTCCTAGGT
>JAAXKB010000023.1 GCA_012269545.1 Gammaproteobacteria bacterium
GCGAAGGTGATGCTGCGCGCTGAAAGCTACTCGGGACTGATGACGACGACCTCAGCAATACCGATTACACTGCCCCCTGAATTTGTATGAGTGCGAAAGCACCGCGTTAATCCTCAGATCTGACTCATTAGTCGCTGGGGAGACTCATGACCAGTTAAACGGAGCTCTTATGACAGACCCTTATCTGTACACAGTCACGAACAACGTCGCAACGTTCAGCATTAACGATGCGCCATGGAATCTGATGAGTCTTGCATACATCGACCGGCTGGAAGAACAGTTGCCCGAAGTGCTGGCTGACGATCACATCCGAGCAATTGTTTTTACTGGAGAGGGTCTCGATCATTTTTCGGCAGGTATGAATCTTAAACAGCTTCCTGACGGCATAAAGCGTGCCAAAAGTCCTGAAGCCTTCTTCGGTCAGCGGCATAAAGTCCTAAACATGATTGAAAGAGGTGGCACCCCCACCATCGCGACACTTTATGGTTGTTGTCTTGGTGGCGGGCTGGAGTTACCGCTGGCCTGCCACTTCAGAATTGCGGCAGCAACTGGTGCACAAATTGGTTTACCCGAAATGGATCTCGGCACGGTACCGGCCTGGGGTGGTTCCGCCAGATTACCAAGAGCCGTGGGGCAGACTTACGCGCTGGACATGATTCTTAGGGGAAGAAAAATTGATGGGAAGGAAGCCCATCGAATTGGCCTCGTGACAGAACTGGTTCCCATCGAAAAGATCAAAGACAGGGCTCAAGCACTGGGAGAAGAACTTGCGGCACAACCCAGAAAAGCAGTGCAATCGATGCTTAAAGTTATTGTTGGACATGAAACCAAAACGCTTGATGTATCTATGGCAGATGAAAGCGCAGCCGTCGCCGCAAATCGAAATACGCCGGATGCCACAGAGGGAATGCGCGCGTTTGCGGAAAAACGCAAACCTGTCTTCAATCAATAACGTTGAACTCGTGCCTGACTAAGAACGAATAAGACCCCGGCAGCATTCTGTAGGGACCCTGCCTACGCCAACTATAGACATGAGAAATAGTGCTTCAGGCCTTGCTTTGCAGTGACTACTGAGCCCGGCATTGATAACTGTGCGCATCAATAAGATCAGCAAGTTAAAGTGGGTAGATTATGGGACTCGAACCGATATGCGCCTTCCGCTGCCCCGCGGCGACGCTCTTTTAGGAAACAGACGCTGACGCAGCGGTCATTAAGGCCTCCACCACTGCTGCAGTTGCCGCTGATCGTTGTTCGGCCTGAACACGGAGCCGAGGTTTGAAAATTGCCCGCCCATGAAACTCAGTCTTTGAGTGTCCACTTTGCCCTGCCGCTCCGCGCACTCATAGCTGCGATCGCCCTTGAGGAAAATAGGCTCAGGGGGCCGCGCATGAATAACTCCAATCACGATTTCGCCATTCTGGGAGCCAGCGAGCGGCAGACGGTCGCAGAGAATTTTAGCGCTTACCCCGAAACTGATTCATCAGCCCGACCTGCTTGAGCAGCAGCAGCGTGGCCAACCATGTCATGGGATGTTCTTTCTGAAGTTCTTGCTCAGCCATCTCACGTTCAATAATGACAAGCTCCGCATCGGTTTCGGTCACCGCAGAAGCATTGCGGGTTGCTGCGCCCATCAAGGCTCCCTCACCGAAACACTCGCCGACCCCTAAGGTTGCAATGTGCTTATTTTGCTCCGAATTGATCGCTACTTGCCCTTTTTCGATGAAGTACATTTTGTCCGATTCAGCGCCAGCTTTAAAAATTTGGGTTTCTGCCGCGAACTCAACGCTTCGTAAGTCCTCGTAGTTTTTGTAAATGAACTCATCCTCAAAAACGATACTAGCCTTCGCGTCTTTTTTTGCGTCGTCGAATATACGTTTCAGGCTGTAGCGCACGATAGTTCTGGCAAATACACCCGCTTTGTTCACGTGATTGCGCATTAGCGCACCATCGAAGACACGCAACCGCAGATCGGTGTTGACGACAAAATCATATTCGTTGATTCGCGATGCAATGGATTCCGCCACGCCGATAGATCAGCAAGTTAAAGTGGGTAGATTATGGGACTCGAACCGATATGCGCCTTCCGCTGCCCCGCGGCGACGCTCTTTTAGGAAACAGACGCTGACGCAGCGGTCATTAAGGCCTCCACCACTGCTGCAGTTGCCGCTGATCGTTGTTCGGCCTGAACACGGAGCCGAGGTTTGAAAATTGCCCGCCCATGAAACTCAGTCTTTGAGTGTCCACTTTGCCCTGCCGCTCCGCGCACTCATAGCTGCGATCGCCCTTGAGGAAAATAGGCTCAGGGGGCCGCGCATGAATAACTCCAATCACGATTTCGCCATTCTGGGAGCCAGCGAGCGGCAGACGGTCGCAGAGAATTTTAGCGCTTACCCCGAAACTGATTCATCAGCCCGACCTGCTTGAGCAGCAGCAGCGTGGCCAACCATGTCATGGGATGTTCTTTCTGAAGTTCTTGCTCAGCCATCTCACGTTCAATAATGACAAGCTCCGCATCGGTTTCGGTCACCGCAGAAGCATTGCGGGTTGCTGCGCCCATCAAGGCTCCCTCACCGAAACACTCGCCGACCCCTAAGGTTGCAATGTGCTTATTTTGCTCCGAATTGATCGCTACTTGCCCTTTTTCGATGAAGTACATTTTGTCCGATTCAGCGCCAGCTTTAAAAATTTGGGTTTCTGCCGCGAACTCAACGCTTCGTAAGTCCTCGTAGTTTTTGTAAATGAACTCATCCTCAAAAACGATACTAGCCTTCGCGTCTTTTTTTGCGTCGTCGAATATACGTTTCAGGCTGTAGCGCACGATAGTTCTGGCAAATACACCCGCTTTGTTCACGTGATTGCGCATTAGCGCACCATCGAAGACACGCAACCGCAGATCGGTGTTGACGACAAAATCATATTCGTTGATTCGCGATGCAATGGATTCCGCCACGCCGATAGGGTCTTCATCTTTGAATATCTGTCGACCGGCCCGGCCAGTTTTCGGATCTTTTTTGCCGACAACCAACAGTTCCCCTTGTTCGATCACAACAGCCCGATCTTTGGCGTTGAAATCAAAGTAGTCCGTGGCAGCCAGGGTTATCACCTCGCTGCTTCCCTTTAGTTCAGCCAACAGTTCGTTTATCGACGTCATCTAAACCAAGCTCCGCGCTGTTATTTTTCTTTTTCGTTTTTTGCGACGTTCAACGCGCTCATTTCCCGCGGAACGTTTAGGCCACGCATCCTCTGAGAAAACTCGACTACTGGGGAACCGTTGCGGTTACGCCTTTTCGCTTAATCTGTATCCACCAGATTCCCGCATTCGCGCCGATAGTGAAAAAACTGCCCAATTAAGAATGAGAGACAACTGGTTTTATACCGAAATTGATCTCTCCAGACCAGTGATCGCCCCATTCGCCGCTCCTCTTGAGAAGATCTTTACCGAGCTCGCGGATGCCGCCATCCGCGCAGCCGAAGCCGGCGCCGTTTCGCTGATAGGCGACGTCAAAGCCGGTTCAATTCTGTGCCTCCGCTGCAACAAGAATATCCGTCGACTGGCGGACCTTAAAGGCGCAAGAACCCCTTGGTAACGTTGAGATGCCGGGGCGGTTTTGCGTGATCTTGTCGAAACAGTCATGATGCCGGGGTAAACGATCTACCCGTCTGGAGGAATCACGAGCGATGGCCGGTCTGACAAGAAGCAATTTACTGAAAGTTAAACGCTTTAAAGAGAGTAAGGCGGACTTTGAAAAACAAGTCGGAAGAGCATCTTGGTTCTATTTGGCTTGGGCACTTTTGATGCTAGGTGCTCTGCTTGTGGAAGGCAGCATTCTTTCTCGAGCGGCGCTGATTGTCCTGGCGCTGGCAGCCCTTGCTCCAACGATAAAACCCAGAGCCGTTAACCGATTTGTGGAGGTCATTGATCGCAACCACGACCTTTGGATGAAGCAAAATAAAATTGCCTATTACTCGATAAAGAACTCAGCATTTTTGTACGATGATGGCAAAGACAGTGAAATCTACCGATTCCACGATCCTGCCTGTGACGAATGCTGGCACGAGGAAGATGCGTTGTTTAATTTGGATGACAACCGCACGCTGTATGAAAGTGACGGTACCGCTGTTGGACGGCTCAAGCGTCCACCCTCACCCCAGTTAGACCTGATGGACTTTTACTGGCAGCGGATGAGCCTTCGCACGGCTTTAACCCTCTACGTGTCTTTTGGAGACCGCGGCCGTAGAAATGCAGCCATGGCAATTGGCGACTGAATACTCCGAAGCAATAGATCTAACCAAGTCGCCTTTCACTGGACAAATCGTAGTCTGCAACCGCCGATAAGGGAACAAATTGCATGTCACAGGTAACGGCGGCTCACCACAGAATTCAGACGTAGGGGGTGCCTATGACACGCATGAGTCAAAGTGAAAAAGAGCGGTTCCTTAGTGACCTGCATATTGGCGTGCTCGCCATCAACGAAGAAAGATCTGGACCGCTAACAACGCCGCTCTGGTACGACTACTCCCCTGGAGGCGAGGTGTTATTTATCGTCGCCGCGGCGTCAAAAAAAGGAAACCTGTTGAAAGTTGGTAGCCGCATCAGCTTGGTTGCCCAACGGGAAACGTTACCCTACTCCTACGTCAGCGTTGAAGGCCCTGTCGTAGACATTGAAGCCACGTCGTACGAACAACTGCTGGCTATGGCACAACGATATCTGGGGGATACCCAAGGCAAGCGATACACTGATGCCAGCGATATCGATGCACAAATCTCGGTTCGAATGAGTCCTGAACGATGGTTAGCCGTGGACTATGGCAAAACCGCATAGCCTAGCGTCATCTCTTCGCACCTTGACCCGCCAGCATGTAACTAACGATTAGGGGGAGTAAATTATGAAAATCGGCATCGCCATGATGAGTCACGAAACCAATACCTTTTCACCTGTGATTACAGATCTCGACCGATTTTCTGCAGGACGCGGCGAACCCTTGCGTGGCGAGGCGGCGCTGGAGGCTTACCGCGGCACTGCGTCTTGTCTTGGCGGCTATATTCAGGTCGCAGAAAAACAATCGGCTGACATCGAAATGGGCATCGCTGCGTCGGCACCGCCCAGCGGCCCGGTAGAGAACGCGGCATACGAATACATGTGCGCTGCAATCATCGAACTCGCCGGGCGGGTCGATGCACTACTGCTTGATCTGCACGGTGCCATGACGACAAAGAGCCACGAAGACGGCGAAGGCGAGTTACTGCGTCGTATTCGGGCTGAAAACCCCAAACTCCCTATCGCCATATCGTTAGATATGCACGCCAATATTACGGAACTGATGGTCAGCAACTGCGACGTGCTAACGGGCTACCACACCTACCCTCACATCGACATGGACAGCACAGCGGTGCGCGGCGCTAACGCGTTCTTTGCCATGTTACGGGGGGAAACGAAGCCTGTGCTGCGCTGGGGCAACGCGCCAATGCTTCCCCACGTGATGCGCCAAGGCACGGACGACGAACCGAACGGCAGCCTGCAAGCTAGGGCCATCGAATTAGAGCAATCCGGCAGCCTTGGCGTCAGCGTGTTCACAGGATTCCCCCACGCCGACATTTACGACGCGGGATTCAGCGTTGTTGCAATGACAGATGACGATGCAGATTCCGCTCAAGCGCAGGTCAATGAAATTCTCAGCCAAGCTTGGGAGCAACGCGATGCCTTTGTCTATGACATTGAAGCCTTGCCTGCTTCCATGCAGCGGGCTAAGGCTGCGGCCAGCGTTTCGGGCGACGGACCTGTCATTGTACTCGACCACTACGATAACACCGCATCTGGCGGCACCATGGACACCACTGAAGTCCTTAGTGCGGTGCTGGACGCAGGCTTAGAGCGCGTGGCCGTTTTTGGTTTTTTTGACCCTGACGTTGTCGAACAAATGGCCGCCGCCGGTGTCGGCGCTTCGGTTACGGTGGAGCTTGGCGGTAAACTGCCAATGCCTGCACTGACCGAGCAAAGCCGACCTGTAACGCTCACCGGTGAAGTGAAACTTATCTCCAACGGCAAGTTCCAAGCTCAGGTTGCCATGGCCAGAGGGCTGACCATGAACATGGGAAAGTCTGCGGTGCTTAGCGTCGGCTCTGTGGATATCGCAATTATCTCACGGCATATCGAACCCTACGATCCTGAGTGTTTTCGCTGCTTGGGTATGGAGCCTAAAGCCTATGATTACGTCATGCTGAAAAGCCGAATTCACTATCGTGTTGGTTTCAAAGACATAGCCAAGCAGGTGATTGAATGCGCAGGACGTGGCGTCTGCACATCGGATTATAGCCAACTGAATTTCGAGAACGTCCGGCGCCCTGTCTACCCTCTGGATCAAGACGGCGGCGGTGCAAACGAAAGCTGGCCTCTTTCGTTTAACGACTAACCTGCATCAGCTATTGCGATGCTTCTTGCAAGAGTTCCAGCTTCACTCTCGGTACAACCTGGGTGAAAAGCCGCTCCAGCGACTGACCCATGTCGCTGGCGCGCATGCCCGGCGGCACCGCCATAGAAACGATATCCGTAATGCCAAAGGTACGGATAAAGTGCTTTAACTCCTCGACGCAATGATCTACGTCCCCAACTATCCATGTCTGCGGAATCTGCTCACCCTTGCGACCAAACCCCTCCCCGCTTTCTTCGAAGAACCGCCGATACAGCTGCATGCGGTAGCGCTCGGACGTCCGCACCGGTTCCCAATCGCTGGCTTTGTCGTCGGTCACCAAAATACTGCGAATAATGCCGACACGGTAATCCGCTGGGCTACGACCCGAATCTTGCAAAGCGTTGACCCACGGATCGTAGGATTCAGCTTTGACGCCTTGAGGTAAAAAATGGGTATCGTAGTGCGCTGCTCTCAACGCACCGGCTTCGGACATGGCGGCGATCCATAGCGGCGGTCCGCCCTCTTGCACATAGCCAGGGGTGATCTTAATGTCTTCAAATTGATAACGTTTTCCCGTGTAGCTAAACCGCTCACCGGTAAAACAACGCTGTAACACCTCAATGCCCTCATTCATCAAGGAAACGCGGCGCGGGACAGGCACACCAAAGCCTTTGAACTCGTGCGGGGCGTAGCCCATACCAATACCCAAATCGACTCGCCCGCCGGATAGGTTGTCGAGCACTGCCAAATCTTCCGCCAGACGAATGGGGTGATTGAACGGCATCAAACAAATGTCGGTACCGAAGCGCACGTGCTTTGTCACGCTGGCCATTGACGCCGCTACCGGCACCCAACTGGGCAGGTAACCATCGTCAACAAAGTGGTGCTCTGTAAACCACACCAGATCCGCGCCTATGTCATCAAGCCATTTCACTTGTTCGAGTATTTCTGCATAGAGGTGCTGATCGCTCACACCCGATTCTGGCGGGTTTCGAAAGTCGTAGGAAACGCCAACACGCAGCGATGGCTTTGACTCTGATCGGGTCATAGACTCTCTCCTCTTTGTCCGTACAATACCTTCTAAACTCGACCCCTAGTGAACACCAGGCCGCCAAGCGCAGTAAAGAGCAGACTATTTAAAGCCCAGAGGGCTTTGTAGTCCCCCGGCCTGACAGAACAAAAGAAAAACAAAAAACGAATAAGAAGAGATCTATGGGCACCCCAATTATCGCGACATTACTCACCGTGCTGCTAGTCACGGGCGCGACACGTTCCTTCGCTGACGATGATGTTGCGCAAACCGCCAAGGTCACCGTGCTGTCTTCAAACCTTGCCAACGGCGCAACCACCGGCGAGTGGGGGTTTTCTGCCATGGTGCAAACCGACGATCACTGCACCCTGTTTGACGCTGGGCGATTTACCGACACGGTTGTGAATAACGCAGCCGCGCTACAGGTTGATCTTGGCTGCGTACGCAACATCGTGCTGAGCCATTTTCATTTCGATCACACCAGTGGGCTGGCCAGCGTGGTTGCCAAAATACGCGCCAGCGGATATGCCGGTCAGTTAGATGTTTATGTGGGGGCAGGCTTCTTTATCCCTCGAGTGATCGACATGCGCCACCCTGCAGGAGCCATGGGCGCGAAAATCTTTGGCGCAACTTCCGTGAATTTTATGCAAGAAAAACGCACCCAGTTGGAGGCCTTGGGCCTCGCCTTTCAAGAAATCAGTCAGCCGACTCAGATCACGAAAGGGGTCTGGGCAACGGGACCTGTGCCGCGGGTTTATCCCGAGCAGAATCACCCAAACTGGGTGCTGCTGCAAAAACCGAATGGCGACACCACCCCCGATAACGTGCCAGAGAGTCAAGGGTTGGTCGTAAAGACCACGGAGGGTCCCATCGTATTGTTAGGCTGCGGTCACTCTGGGGCTGTTAACATGCTGTCCTGGGTGCGGCAGGAAATTCAGGATCAGGATATCAATGCCCTGATGGGCGGCATGCACCTGTTCAACGCCAATCAACAGACCGTTAGCTGGACTGGCGTCAAACTCAAGGAACTAGGCCTAAAACACTTGATGGCCGGACACTGTACCGGGGTCGAGCCTATGTTCCAGCTGCGTCAAGCGCTTGGGCTAGACCGCGGTCAGGCGGTAATGGGTGCGGTCGGGGCCAGTTTCTCGCTGGCCAATGGTGTGATGGCCACAGATATTGCCAAGTAAGCTGGCTGGACTGCGAAACCCAGTTAAGAAAGTGCCTTCGGGTTCACGAAGCGATCGCTCTGATTCGCTACCACTGCGGCCTGTAACCTGCCGACGTCGTCGCTCTGCGCTAGTCTGACTCGGCAGGCGGTTTGTTTCATGTCCACAGAAACCGCGTAGACAGGTCTCAGGCCTTCACCAGGAAAGATACCGACTGCATGGTGCCCATACGCCCTGCCGTGAAGAAAGCCCTGCTCGATGCCCCCAGAGTGCTGCAGGATGCTTGAGGCCGGCATAAAGGCCCGGCTACTGCGCGAGCGTTTTGGGGCACTCACTACAGATCTTTTTCCAGATTTACGCCCGCTGGATCAATGCCGAGGAAAGTGCAGAGCAAGCTCGGATTTGGGCCGCGCTCGATTGAAAACCTACTCACCCAAGATCAATAATTAAAATTATCAATTAAATCAGGGGGTTAAATGGGGTGGACGATGGGGCTTGAACCCATAGGCGCCTGCTGCAGCCTGCTGTAGCTTGCTGCAGACCCAATAAAATCAATAACTTACGAAAGCGCCCTACTGTGGCTTGCTGTGAAATGCTGTATTTAGCCGTAAAATGTGTGCCAAATGTGTGCCACTACACCGTGAGATTCAGCGTAGAAGACGACGCCAGCTGCTGCACCTCAACGCGGCCATCCTTGGCTGTATAAAGGGTTTGCTGGATCGTCTCCCTGGCCTCGCGGATGAGCTCGCCCTCACCGCCAGTACGCAGAGCCTCCTGGCGCTGCACGGCGAACGGCTGCATGGAGTGGACATGCCGGTGCTTTGGCCACCAACTACTAGTTTGCCTGAAACGCCAACCACCATTGGCGAGGGCACTGGCCCGCAGATGCGGTCGGGTTTTTAGTCGTCTTATTACTCGCGAGATTAGCCAGCGTTGGCTTGTGCTGTTCGTGACTCTTTTTCCAGCTCACGGGCACCGCGCATGATATTGCCAAGCGCATAGTTACCCTCGTGGCAGGCGTACTCATATATCTTGCCGTCGCTGCTCGCCCAGACGTATTCGCCACCCCAAGGCTCCATCCAGATTTCTGGGTTCTCCACAACAAAACGGTAGCGCATGGAACCATCGGCTTGGCGGGTAAAATACTCAGTCACCTGTAGATTTTTGTCCGCTCCGGATAACGGCGGGAACTCGCCAAAATGCCGAGTCTCGACCACTAGGGTTTCGCCTTCCCAATAGCCAATGGAGTCACCAAACCAACTGGCAGCGCTTGCCTGGCGGTGCTCACCGTTCAAGCGCACGATGCGGGCATCATGATTCATTTCCGTCAGTATCATGACGTGATCGGGGGTTTGAATAATACGCTTATGATTATTGTAGTAGTTGGGTAGCATCGGAGGTCCGGCTGTTGAGCGCGAGCCGATAATGCAGCGCTCGGCCAATGGACGCTGTTCGATATCATCGTAGGGTCCTGAACCGTTGGCATTGTCCAGCCACCAAGCCGTGCCTGTATTGCGAGCCGCGGGCAGATCTTGACTGCGCCACAGCAGACGCCAGTCATTTTGCAGACCCCGCATGCGGGCCTGTCCTGCGGTAGTCATTGGCGGAATGCGTCCGTTGGCAGGCGTCGTCAAGATCGAGGTGCGGAACTTGCCGTCAATAAGAACTGCCTCGCTGCCTCGGTCGATCCAAAACATGTTGTAACCCCCCACACGCGCGCCCTGCTTTGGCGCCGCGCGGTTCGGATCGCTGGCGGCGTTAGCCCGCTGGTTATAGGCCTGGGCTTGTTGGGCCATACGCTCGCCGTCCTCAGGCGACAGATACAGGTTGTTGCCAAAAGCCTCTGGGCGCTGCAGTGGTGTCAGGGTGCCCGCGTCGTACATACCCGTAAGGTTGCCTGCGGCGGCTCCCATGGCGCTAAACAGCATCAGCACCGGTATTGCACTCAGCCAAATACAATCGCGAATTCGCAGCATGTTCTTTGTCTTCCTTATCGTTTCAGTTGATCTTTTAAACCAGTTTTCTTCCATCGGCAATTCGCCATACCCAGACCAAGTGTTTCGCGCACCGCAAAAGAGCGTATCAGGCCCATGGCGCCCAATTGCGAATCACGGTTTCGAGCCGGCGAATCGCTGCGTGACACAGCGCCTTGGCGACAACGCTCGAATACCACACAAAACACTATAAAAGTCCCAAGTTGTTGCCCTACTCCGATCCGTACGGGCCAAATGCCTACAAAGAGTTTTAAAAACTCTTACCGCGCTGGTTAAAAAAGGCGCACTAAAGAAAGGGGGCTAAGCCCCCTTTTTGTCGACCTGCAGATTGTGCAAACAAACGCTCTCTTTCCCTTTTGCGCCCCGAAGCTTATTGCCCTAAGGCATTCACCGCGACTGTGTTTTCACCGATTGCCGAGCGCTGTAGTGCACGCTTAGACAATTTCCTCCAGCGCTGCGGGTAAGGCATCAATGTACATTTGCACGTCTGCAATCTTGCCCATGCTGACCCGCGACCAGTTCGTGTAATCTCGATAGATGCCGCGGATGTAGACGTTGCGCTTTTCCATGGCGGCCCGAAACTTCTCAGCATCGCCCTCGCCCAGATCCACGAACATAAAGTTCGTTTGCGATGGCAGTGCGGACAGCCCGTTCTGTTTCAGCGCATCAGACACCATGTCACGCGCCTCCACGATCTTTTTCCTCGAGTATTGAGTGAAGACTTCGTCGGTATAGCTGGCCAGTGCACCGGCAACTCCGGCCTGATTCAGTCCATAGTCACCCAGACCATATTGGCCAACCTCTTCGAGCAGCTCTGGCTTTGCAATTAGGTAACCTACGCGCATACCCGCGAGTCCATAGATCTTAGAAAAGGTTCGAGCGACCGCCACATCCCTGCCCTCTTTTACCAGTGGGATCATGGTGCTTTGTTCGGGGTTATCCGTGAGCTCGTTGTAGGCCTCGTCCACCAGCACCATGGCCTTATTCGATGCCTTGGCACAAAACGCCCGCAGCGCCGACGCCTCTAGGGCAGAGCCTGTGGGATTGTTCGGATTGGTAATGTGTACCAAGGAGACATCATCATCGAGGGCTTGCTCCATGGCCGCCAAATCAATGGCTAAATCTGGCCGTTTCGGCAGACGCTTGATGCCGAACTCGCTGTTGCGGGCTCCCATCAAGGCGGTCGTATCCCAAAACAAATCCGGCCCCAGAATGCTGCCTTGCTGAGTTGCCGCTAGAGCGAGATACGTCAAGACGCCACTGGATCCTGAGCTGAGCATGACATGATCTCGGCTAAGGCCATGTCTCTCGGCAATGGCGTCACGCAGCATTTGCGCTGACTCGCGCACGTAGTACGCCCCGCTTTGCGTGGCTTCCATCATGGCTTTCAGGGCCGCAGGACTTGGGCCGTAGGGGTTCTCGTTGGCGTTGAGTTTGGCAGCACCTACCGGTGGGCCGTAGAGGACGCTAGGCGCCGTACTAGCAGCATTTGCCTGAACTGCCTTGGCACTTAATAGTGCGCCACCGCTCAGCGCCGCGGAAGCAGCGAAAAACGAGCGTCGAGAGAGACCTGGATTTTTCATGTGTTACTCCAATTTTAAGATGACGTTACAAACATCGTTACGGAAACCGCGATGAGATAAATGCCGAACATTCGTTTCAGCATAATTTGTTCAAGATCGTGAGCGAGCTTTGCACCCATGGGCGCCGTGATCAGTGAGGCCACAGAGATCGCCAGCAGCGCCGGTAAATTCACAAATCCCAAAGACCCGGGTGGGCCTATGATTATCGACTGCGTCAAACCGATCAGGCAAAAGCCCAAGCAGCCCGCCAAGCCGATAATGAAACCCACACCCGTAGCGGTACCCACCGCCTGCACGATGCTGCGTCCGCACAGGGTCATAGTGATAACCGTAGGTGTCCCGCCGCCGATGCCGAGCAGCGCTGAAAATCCACCAAGGAAGGTGGCTAAAGACGCGCGGGGCACACCACTGGGCAAGTGACTAAACGAGTACTTGTCGAGCAGGGTGGGAAACAAAAAGTAGAGTGAGTAGATACCGACTCCACCAGCGAACACTAGGGTTAGCCCCCGGGCATCGGTAAGGGATGCGAGATACACGCCAACGCCCACACCAAGGATCAGCCACGGCCCCCACGTCCGTAACACTTCACGGTCTACGGAGCCTAGCTTGTGATGAGTGACGGCAGCGCGGAAGGACGAGATCACAATGGTGGCTAATGACGTACCGACGGCCACGTAAATTAAGCCCTCTTCTTGATAGCCCAAAACGCCAAAGACGAAGAGCAGGGCTGGCACCACGACGAACCCCCCGCCGTTACCAAATAGTCCAGCGGTGAGTCCCGCCATAGCGCCAGCTACCAGCAATGTGACGATCAATAGCAGCGCTTCTGTCACTGGCGCTGGTACCGGCACTGAACCCGTCTTGCCACATGGCTAGTTCGATGTTTGGATTCGCGTTTCCTGAGAATAATGTTGGCCGCTCCTGAGCATGCTTACGCGATGACTGCTAAAGAGCCATGCAATAACTACGCCACAGACCGAGTAATTCGCGCTAGGGGTTGGAGAACATGACGGACAATTCAGGACCCAAAAAACACAATGAAAACATAGGCTTACCGTACAAAGCCCAAGCAGCGAAGTGCCACAATTGCCATGCAGCGATAATCTAGCCTGAAACCGCTGCGATACGCCCCGTTCGAGATGCCTCGCGCACCAGATCAGGGCGTCGAGTGAGCCCCCGACGCCCACTCAACCTCAGGCTACATCGCTAAGTGTTGCCCTGTAGTGCTTTGAATCCCTGCATATTTGCCGCTTTCAGCACTTCGATGCTGGGCGCTTCTTCACTGATGTCACCGAGCGTCGCAAGGGTTATGTGCACGGTGTCATAACCGGGCACCTGCGCCATCTTTTGCAACCAAGCAGAAAGATTTGCATAGGGCGCGAAGTCATACAGATTGGTGTATTGGGGACCGAGCTGTGCAATCTCTGCACAGGCGGCGAGATCTGCCAAGGTGGGCTGATCGCCAAACAGATAGTCGGAGCTGGCCAAGTATTGCTGATCGAGCACGTTCATGGCACCGGCAATCGCTCGCCTTGATTGATCCTGCATGTCTGCTGAAAAGTTCAGGTCTTTGCGCACCTTGGCCGCCACCAACATAGAACACTCACGCACGTTGCGGTGATGGTAGTGCAGGTAGGCGTCGATGCGTCCACGTGCCTGCAGCGACTCGGGATAGAGGTCAGTCCAAGCATGTTTTTGCGCCAGATAGGTCAAAATCGCGTGGGCCTCACCCAGCGTGAATCCGCTGTCGGGCTCCTCGATGCAGGGAATGGTGCCGCCAGGATTTTTCGCCAAATAATCCGGGTGTCGGCTGCCACCCATGCCGCTGTGCCCGGGATTGATCAGTTTCATTTCAAAAGGTTGCTTTTTTAGCAACAGCGCCCACACAACCGCACGAACCGGCTGCGAAAAAGGTACGCCGTAGACGACTAGATCACTCATTTGCTCTCCCTCTCCCCTGTCATTATTTCCTTGCCCAGATATTTGGCCGGGGCACCTATATTACAAGCGCTTTACGGCAAGGGTCGCTGCAAATCGCAGACCATCTCCAGCAACCTGTGGCCGCGCTCGGCATACTTGGTCTCGAAAGCAGTGATGCCAGCAGCGTCCGCTACGGTTCGCCAGCTGGCGGCGTAGCCTGCGACCTTTAGCGCCAATGCTGTCGACCGCCGCACTTTTTGAGAGGCATATATGAGTATTGATGACGCAACCCCAGACGAGTGGGACAAAGCAGCGAAGCCCAAAACGGCCGACGTCACTGACGCGCTTGCAGGATGATTGAGGCTGGAATGAAGCCAGCCTACTGCGCCAAGATTTTAGGGCACTCGGTGCAGACTTTTTTGAC
>JAAXKB010000018.1 GCA_012269545.1 Gammaproteobacteria bacterium
AAAGGCTTCAACATCTGTGTGTTGATGCCGCGAACTTACTTCAGCTGGTGACCTATATTTTGCGTTTCGCTTGGGCGACAACCCAGCAAAAGCAGGTATCGATTGAGGTCTCTTTGACCGCCGATCATTTCAAGCTGGTGATTGCCAATAATGGCGTGAGCATGAGCGATCGAGAGCTGAAGCAATTGTTTAGTCTAGAGCCTTGGTCAAACGAATCGGCTCATCGATTGTCCTTCGACGATCCAACCCTTCGGCTTGGACTCAACTTATCTCGCGCGATGGCCGGGGCGATGAACGGTGTTTGCGAGGTTGTCTCCGATGCCTCCCGGGGATTGGTGTGGAGCCTTGTGCTGCCTTTCCCTCGGCCCAATAACTTTCCGACGAATGCGTTGTTTGCCGACGCGCGGAACCAAACGGACGTAGCTGCGGCTCCGCTTGGCCCCCGGCCCAATCCCGACTGGTCCTCGAAGTCGCTGCTTTTAGTTGATGACTCTCAGTCGGGTCGATTGGTGACTCGAGCGTTGCTTGAAGACTTAGGTCATGAAGTGACGGAAGCCGCCAATGGCTATGAAGCCTTAGTCAGAATTCGAACCGACCCTGCTGGGCCATTCGATGCGGTAATACTGGATCTGGCGATGCCAGAGATGGACGGTATAAGCGCCGCCAGAGCGATTCGCGAGTTGCCATCGGCTGAGGCTTCGCTGCGTTTGATTGCACATACCGGTCACAGCTCTGAGGCCGAGCAGCAAGCTTGCCGCGAGGCCGGATTTGACGATTTTTTGAGTAAACCCGTGGATAAGCAATCGCTCAAAATGTGCCTGCAGCGCACTCTCGGGGTGAGTGGTTTAGATCGTCCGTTTATGCAGGTGAATTTGACCGTTTTGGATGATTTACAAAACGTTGTCGGCGTCGATTCCATGGTTCGGCTGCTTACCCAATTCATGGTGGAGTTAGATGAACGTATGCAGGTTGTTACATCGTTGGAGTCGAGTAATCCGGATGACGTACACCACAATCTGCACATGATGCGCTACAGCGCCGAGCACTTTGGTTTTGAACAACTTGCGCAATGTGCCAGAAGCATGGGCCAGATGCGTATGTCCATCGACGATATGGCGATCAACCACAGCGACCCAGCGACCCCGGCGTTGGTTTTCAGACCGTCTGATGCAGCTCTTCAAGAGCTGGCGCAACTCAGCGAACAAGTCCAACAGACCAAGGCGGTCCTCTCGCGTCGACTTCATGAATACGAACACAACAGGAATCGGGACAGCAATGATTAGGCTATTTACCCGCAGGGAAATGATTTCGCTAATTTTGATCATCGCCGTTGGCGCTCTGGGTCTTTGGGCGGGCGCAAGTCAAGGCGGCACAGTGGTTGTCCAGCCGATTGCAGAAATAATGTTCGCAGTGGCGTTGGCACTGGTCTTTGTCAGTGCTCTGGCCTACCGCAGAAAATATTTGGCCGAACGCCGGGAGAGCATGTGGTTTGATAAGCAAGCGGATAACGAGAATTGTGCGTACCTAATTGTTGATCGAGATTTTACGATACATGCCGCAAGCAAACGGTTCAGAAAGTGGTTTGGCCCCGGCGTCACGGACGGTGCTTCGTTGGGCGAATTTCGGCCCGGCAAATTCGGCTGGCCAAAGCTGCAGGCTTCGCTGGCTGCAACCTACAAAGCAGGCGTGGCGTCAGATCAGCAGGGTCCGGACGGTTTTTCAACCCATGGACAGCTGGTTTCTTGTTCGCTCGAAAACATAGCGGTGCCAATGGCTGTTTCAAGCAAAATAGTGGATCAAGCTCAGGACGCGATCATGCTGCGCTTCAAACCGGAGTTCCCGTCGACAACGGACCCAACTCGCCCAAGCGCTCTCGAACTTTATGGTTTGCTTATGGAGAGCAGCTTGAGTGCCAAGATTGTTATTGATGACGAGGGTATCGTTGTCGATTTTAACCCCGCCGCTCATGCACTGTTGGGCTTCACACGATCGGAAATGATTGGTTGCGTGATGTCTCACCACATTATCCCAAAACGCTACCAACGAGCGCACAACGAGGGTATCGAGCGTTTTCTGGCCAGTGGTCAGGGTCCGGTAATCACGCGTCGAGTAGAGCTAGCGGCGATACACAAAGATGGGTTTGAGCTGCCAATTGAACTGACAATCAACGCGCTCCAAACCGAACACAGAATGTACTTCGGCGCCGAAATACGTGACCTGAGAGACTGGCATGCCCTTGAGCGCGATATGCGGGTCGCACGAGAGGAGGCAGAACAGGCAAACCAAAGTAAGAGCCGCTTTCTGGCTACGATGAGCCATGAAATTCGCACGCCCTTAAATGCGTTACTGGGTATTCTCAGTTTGGTTGCTTCAGATGAAAAAGACGCCCATCAACTGTCGTTGCTTGCTACTGCAGAAAGTGCGGGCCAACGGCTTATGCGACTGCTGACGAATGTTCTCGACTATTCAAAAATTGAGGCCGGTGAGATGGCTCAGGAACTGCAGGTATTCTCACCAGCTGCGACTGTGCGGGAAGTCGTGGATCTCTATGCGCCCAACATTCGTGACGGCATGGTGGCGTTGAGCTGCGATGTAAGCGCCGCGCGGAATTTGTGGGCAAACGGTGATCCAGAGAAAGTGGCGCAGATTGTGACAAATTTGGTAAGCAACGCCGTCAAGTTTACTGAACGAGGGAAAATCGAAGTTGTTCTGGAGTGCGATCCACCAGACGCAGTAACACGCTCTTATCGGGTCAAAGTGAGCGATTCTGAGATCGGTATGACGCAAGTGGAGCTCGATCGAATTTTCGATGCCTTCGTGCAAGTGGATGATTCGGATCGACGCAAGTATCTAGGCAGTGGTCTCGGCTTATCCATTAGTAAGCAATTGGCTGAGCTGATGAACGGCAGCCTCAGAGCGAGGTCGGTAGCCAACAAAGGGAGTGAGTTTGTTTTGAGCTTACCTCTGACGATCGCGGCTAAGCCAGATATCAGCCGCGGTGCTGAGCCTCCAGAATCGGGAAACAGTCGGCATATCCTAGTTGCCGAAGACAGCAAACCTAATCAATTGGTGGTTCAGGCGATGCTCGAGCGGAAAGGCTATGTTGTCGATGTGGTCAGCGACGGAGTCGAAGCCTGTGCTGCAATGAAGCGTGAACGCCCGGGCGCGAGTTCCTACAGTCTGATCTTGATGGATGTTCAGATGCCGGGTATGGATGGCATTGAAGCTACGCGATGGATTCGTAACAACGGATATTCGCTGCCGATCATTGCCCTGACCGCGAAGGCGTTTATGGAGGACGAAAAAGCCTGTCTGGAGGCGGGCATGAACGATTTTATGACGAAGCCTGTGAATTACGATGCTTTGCTGTCTCGGGTTGATATGTGGCTTGGAAGTAAAGACATCAAATCTGGCGAGCTGCCCGGTGACAAAGTCAGTGAAATGCGGGTGTTGATGGGTGAAGAGGCGTTTCGAGATGCCCTGGGCGTTCTGTCGAAAGAAGTCAGCGAGCGACATACGATATTGCACAAAGTCTTGGCTGGCGGGGATCTTGCGAAAGCTAGCGCAGA
>JAAXKB010000063.1 GCA_012269545.1 Gammaproteobacteria bacterium
TCTCGAATACGCGAAAAAATCAGCACGTTGGCGTCCACCGCCATACCAACGGTTAACACAATACCCGCGATACCCGGCAGCGTCAGCGTTGCGCCAAGAATCGACATGATGGCAACCAATAACGTGAGGTTAACGGTCAGCGCCACGTTCGCCGCCAAACCAAACCCCCGATAATAAAAAATCATGAATGCAAGAACGAGGACAAAGCCAATGCCCACCGACTGCCAGCCTCGGCGAATATTCTCATCGCCCAGTTGGGCGCCCACGGTACGCTCCTCAACAATGTACATGGGAGCCGCCAACGCACCTGCGCGCAGGAGCAGAGCCAGATCCTGGGCTTCTCTCAGGTCGAGACCAGTAATGCGGAAGTTGAACCCAAGAGCGGCCTGAACCGTCGCTACGCTAATCAGTCGCCGCTCTTCTACCGTGTAATATTCCTCTACGGTTTGACCCTCTTTGACGGTTTTCCGCACGCGCGGTTTCTGCTCGATAAACAAGATCGCCATTGAGCGACCGATATTGTCCTTGGTCGCCGCATGCATTTTCCTGCCACCTTCGTTGTCCAACTCGATGCTGACTTGAGGTTGACTGGTCTCGGGGTCGTAGGATTGTTGAGCATCCTGCACATTGTTTCCTGTCACGATGTTGCGGCGCATGATGTCCTGCACACGGCCCTGATAGTCGTAGCTTTCAATTTGCGACTTACGCGCCCTTGGTAGTGCTTCCAGACGGAATTCCAAGTTCGCAAATTTGTTGAGAATCTCCTTGGCCCGGGCGCTGTCTTGGATTCCCGGCAGATCCACGACAATTCGCGACCTGCCAAGCCGCTGAACCTGCGGTTCAGAAACACCAAGCTCATTGACGCGGTTACGAAGGCTGGTCAGGTTTTGGCTGATCGCGCGGTCCTCCAACGCTCTTATTTTTTCATCGGTCAGAGTGAATCGAAGAATCAGGTTGCCCCCAGCCTCGCGCTCTTGCACCAAAAAATCTTGGTACTCCGCTAAAGCTTCTCTTGCCGCAGATCGCGTTTCGTCATCACGAAAGCTGATGGTAATCGTCCGGCCGTCAATCCAGTCGCGATTTGGAATAAATCGAATGCGTCGATCAATCAGCGCATCGCGCATGCCTTCCGCGCTGTTGTCGACCACACCGGCGATGTAGTCGTCCATATTCACCTGCAGCAAAAAGTGCGCACCACCAAACAAGTCCAGGCCCAACGACATGGGTTTGCCGCCTAAATCTTGCAGCCATTGTGGCGTTGTTGGTGCCTGCGCCAGCGCCACAACAAAATTCACCGAACTCGCGTTAAGCGCGTCAGCGATCAGCGCACGAGCTCCCAGTTGGTCGCTTTCGTTGGCGAGGCGAATCAGCAATGAGCTGCCTTCATCCTCGATGGCTTTGACGCCTATGTTAGCCTCGCTCAGCGCCGCAGCCACTTGAGCGCGCTGAGCCGCACCCACCGCCTCATCGCTATCCAACGATCTGATTTGAACCGCGGGATCCGGCTGAAAGACGTTGGGCGCCGCGTAAATCGCGCCAAGCAGGCAGATCAAACCAATCAGGGTATACTTCCACGCCGGAAAGACATTCATGGGGCCGCGCCGCGACGGCGCACCGAGCAGCGTAGCCCCCGATTCACCATCGTTTTGCGATTTCCTAACATCGTCGTTTGTCATCCGATCCTCTCGACTTGGGGCGAAGCTACCGAAACTTAAATGTTGTGTTTCTACTAATAGGGGTCAGAGTCTGACAAGGCGAATGAGGCTAGCTGATTAAGCAAAGCGACTCACCCCAGCGACTTGATCGTCCCCTTGGGCAGCGTTGCACCCACTGAAGATTTTTGAATGCGCATTTCTACGCTCTCACTGACCTGCAGCTTGACGAACTCGTCCTCGACCTTGGTGATTTGACCGACGATACCACCCGCGGTAACCACTTCATCACCCTTGCTCAGTCCGCCGACCAGCGCCTCATGTTCTTTACGCCGCTTGTTCTGCGGGCGAATCAGCAAGAAGTAAAAGATGATGACGAAGCCACCAAGCATAATGAGGTTGATCAGTCCGGCATCGGGGCCAGCGCCAGCGGCTTCCGCAGCGTAAGCGGTCGTTTCAAACAAGTTCATGATCACGATTCCATTGGTTTTGCAGGGATGTAGCGAGGCTGCGAAATGTACCGGTTTCAATAGAGCCGCGCAATTGAGCCATCAAATTATGGTAGAAATAGAGATTATGGTGCGTCATCAACATCGCCCCGAGCATCTCACCGCAACGGTCCAAGTGATGTAGGTAAGCCCTAGAAAAATTCTCACAGGTATAGCAGCCGCAGTGTTCGTCAAGGGCGATATCTGAGTTTTTGTGCTTTGCGTTGCGGATTTTTATGACGCCTGCAGACGTAAAAAGATACCCGTTACGCCCATTCCGAGTCGGCATCACGCAGTCGAACATATCCACGCCGCGACTCACCGCCATGACCAAATCCTCAGGCGTGCCCACGCCCATCAGATAACGAGGTTTGTTTTCCGGCATTTCTGGAGTGATATGCGTCAGCACGCGCTTCATGTCTTCCTTGCTCTCTCCCACGGACAAGCCTCCAATGGCATAACCGTCGAATTCGATGTCCTGCAAACCACGTAAACTGTCGCTACGCAGATCTTCGAACATACCGCCCTGAACAATGCCAAACAGGCGGGAGCCCGGGTTCATGCTGCGGTCGCGTTCTTTTTCAAACGTGGTTTTGCATCGCGCCGCCCAGCGCATCGACAGTTCCATGGAAGATTTGGCCTCAGCATGCGTGGCTGGATGCGCCGTGCATTCATCGAGAACCATGACCACATCGGACCCAAGATTGCCCTGCACTTGGATTGATGATTCCGGCGTCAGTTCGACGCGATCACCGTTTACAGGAGAGCGGAATACCACGCTGTGCTCAGTCATTTTGCGCAGATCCCCCAAACTGAATACCTGGAAGCCTCCGCTGTCGGTGAGAATCGGTCCATCCCAGTGCATAAACTCATGCAGCCCACCCAAATCGCGAATGCGTTGGTCACCGGGCCGGAGCATGAGGTGAAATGTGTTGCCCAACAGCATTTGCGTGCCCACGTCGCGCAAATCCCGAGGGGTCATGGCTTTCACGGTGCCGTAGGTGCCGACGGCCTGAAAAACCGGCGTCTGTACTTTGCCGTGTGGCAGCGTCAGTTCGCCGCGCCGCGCCGCGCCATCTTGGGTCAATACTTCAAACATGATTACGCTCGATAAACATCGCGTCACCGTAACTGAAAAAACGGTAACGTTCTTTCACAGCCTCGGCATAAGCCTGCATCACCGGTTCAAAGCCGCCAAAGGCACAGACCAGCATCATCAGTGTTGATTTCGGCAAGTGAAAGTTGGTCACCAGCGCGTCAACCACTCGAAAGGAATAGCCAGGAGTAATAAATAAACGCGTTGAGCCGGTACCAGCGGTTAAAGTGCCGTCAGCTGCGGCCGCCTCTAACGTGCGGATTACCGTAGTGCCCACGGCGATCACCCGACCGCCGGCAGCACGGGTTTTTTCAATTTGCGCCACAACATCGGGTTGAATCTGGTAATGCTCTTCGTGCATCACATGAGTCGACAGATCCTCGCGGCGCACAGGCTGAAACGTCCCCGCTCCTACGTGCAGTGTGACATACGCAATATTGACGCCTTGCTCACGTAATTCACCAAAAAACGCGTCGGAAAAATGCAAACCCGCAGTCGGCGCAGCCACAGCGCCAAGCTTGCGCGCAAACACCGTTTGATAACGCTCTTCATCCACCACACCTTCTTCGGGCTCAGCTTCGTCATTGCGTTGAATGTAGGGCGGCAACGGCAGCTCGCCGTGACGCTGCAAAAAATCAAACACCGATTCCGGGAAGCGCAGATGATAGAACTCGCCCTGCCTGCCAAGACATTCGATCCGAGCACCCGACACGGTCAGAAATCGCCCAGCCTTGAGTGGCTTGCTGACTCGCACTTGGCATAAAGCCTCCGAACTTGAGGCACTTAAACGCCCGTCACTGGGCAGCAACACACGCTCTAGCAAAATCTCTGCCGTACCGCCGGAATCCTTCACTGCCTGTAAACGGGCCTTCACCACCCGAGTATCGTTTAAAATCAGGAGGTCGCCCGTTCTAAGATGCTTTGCCAAATCGCGAAACAAACCATGCGTCAGTCCTGCCCGACTTAAATGCAGCAGGCGAGAACCCGTGCGTTCAGGCAACGGGCGTTGAGCAATCAGATGCTTGGGTAGGTGGTAGTCGAAATCGGAAAGTTGCAATGGCTTTACTGACCACAAAGGCGAAACCTATTGTATCTGTTCTGGTCCTTGGGCAGAATCGCGTTCCGCAAAAGAAACCATATTTTTTTGTCCCTGCCCGGGTGGCGAAATTGGTAGACGCAGGGGATTCAAAATCCCCCGGTGGAAACACTGTGCCGGTTCGAGTCCGGCCCCGGGTACCATTCCGCTGCTCTTCTATCCCCTGCTACGCAGTTCCCTATCTTCGATAGGGGGGATTTATCCCCCGTGAGGCCCTCGGGCTCAGGGCACCTCTTTTACGCCAGATAAATCATGCACTTACCCCTGACGAGATCGCAGGGCCCTTCGCACCCTTGCGCGCTCGGGCTTATCGGGATCCCTTGAGGGCTTAACCGAACACCGCTTCGCTTGGCCTAGTCTGCACGATCCTTCTCCTTTTTCGTTATCTGCGCGATTACCCAACAACGCAGGGCGAAGCGTTTATTGCTTTTACAGGGTTTACGCACGCCGGCGGGCATGGAGTAAGTCGTAAACTGTGTTCGACTGCACGCTGTCGCGGCGCTCATCCGGACCTCCAAGGCATGTTATCCTGCCGCGACTTTCAACGTCTCGCGAGTCAACCTATGTTGCGCCACGCCCTACTCGCTTTCGTAGCTCTTAACTCCTCGCTGGTTCTCGCCCAGCCAAATATCGTCTTTATTCTTGCCGATGATCTTGGTGTGGGCGATGTTGGCGTGTACGGGGGCGAAATGATCAAAACGCCGAATATTGACGCTTTAGCGGCGAGTGGCGTGGTGTTCGATCAGGCTTATGCATCTCACCCTGTATGCAGCCCGTCCCGCGCCGGCTTGATGACCGGACGTTACCAACAGCGACATGGCTGGGAGTTCAACCCAGCTGGGCGCATTGCAACGTCAGGAATGGATGCAGAGCAAACTACCATTGCAGATGTCCTGAAAAGCGCGGGCTACCAAACCAGCATGGTAGGCAAATGGCATCTTGGCTATTTACCCCAGTTTCACCCCCTCAGTCGCGGTTTTCAAGATTACTTTGGCGTGCTCGCAGGTGGCAGTATTTTCATTGATCAATCGCGACCGGGGGTCGAGTCAATCGGTAATTGGCCCCGTCAGCGGGATCGGTTAAAAGGTGTTTACGATGGAACCGCGCTCGTACAGGTCGATGAGTATCTAACCGACGCGTTTACGAATCGCGCAACTCAGTTCATTGAAAAGCAACACGGCTCACCGTTTTTTTTATACCTGAGCCATACCACGCCGCACACGCCGCTGCAGGCGACAAAAAAATATTTAGATCGATACAGGCATATCGAAAACCCGGCTGCTCGCATTTACGCGGCAATGGTCGCCTCTCTAGATGATAGCGTTGGCGCGGTCATCCGCGCGCTGCAAGCAACTAATCAACTCGAGCGCACACTGGTGGTGTTTTCCAGTGACAACGGCTGCGCGGGTTATGTCGAAGTCTGCTCGAATGCCCCGTTTTCCGGTTTTAAGCGATATCACAATGAGGGCGGAATTCGTGTGCCCCTGATCTTTAGCTGGCCCGGACAGCTTGAACCGGGCCGCTATAAAAACATGGTGAGCCTGATTGACCTGATGGCTACCTTTGCCCGGGTAGCCGGGAGCGATTACCGAACGCAGGACAGCGTCGACTTACTGCCTTTTCTCAAAGACCGTAAGGAGCCGCCTCACGATTACCTCTACTGGCGTTCAAGCCCAACCCGGGCTATCCGCAACGAGCGCTGGAAACTGCTTGAGTACGCAAAGAGTTCATATTCTGTTGACGACTTAGATATTGCACGTCGTGTGACCCCGCCAAAGGGAGGCTGGCCTAAAAACGCTCCCAATGGTTATTTGACGATGCTATATGATCTAACGCTTGATCCCGGTGAAACGACTAACCTCGCGGCACAACGCCCGGAGATAGTCGAACAGCTGCGAACCGCCTATGAGCAGTGGAACCGCACGTTGCCAACCGAATCGATACTGCCCGGTACCCGTTCCACATTGAGTGAAATGCATGGCGACACGGTGCAGCTTATCTTTTAACGGCCGACAGGAGTTGAGTTAGGTGGCGCTGCTGTTACAACCCGGGCGACAATGGCAGCGAAAGAAAAATAAGGCTTTGTCGGTAAGCCCTCGAGGCGCGTAGCAACACAGCTCGAGGGCTCGCCCCAAAACACCTGCGACGATACTTCCTTCATCGACGCGTCAGTAAGAGCGCGTATTCCGCCCAAAACGGCAGAGGTGTCGCAGACTCCTCTGCCATTGACGAGGGTTTGCTTTATTCGCCCGGACGATGAATCACCTCTTCAGTCCAGACATAGTCCCCTTGGCAATCGACGTAGTTGTAGTAGTCATGACGCGCTCTCCAGCCGCCATTTGCCATCCACTGCTTATGCTCCATCAAGCCAGCCATATCCGGAAAGACAATGATGTTGGCGAACGTACCCGGGGCTTTGGCGCCACCAATGTTGGGTATGAACGTAAACCATCCAATGTTTCCCACGCCCTCAGGATAAGACTCGGCGATTGACGCGTGCTTTGATCTCAAGGACTCAACGGATACACCCTCTTTGCGCGTGCACCAATTCCACATCGCAAAACGCGAGTCCGTATTATTCAGTGCTTCGACATCCGCCCACTGAGTGTTGAGCGTAGACATCTTCAAATCACACTGAGCAATGCTCTGCCACTCTTGATTGAGCTTTTGACCCTCGGGCGTACTAACCCATAGATCCCAAGACTTCCCGGAGGTGGCATGATCTGAAACAAGGTGCTCCACAAATTGCGTGTTGCTTCGGCTATCAGGGTTGTCGTGCGTGATAAATGGCATGGTACGCACAACAGTCAGTTCAACGTCATTCGCCTTGGACCAAGCGATATACTTGTTAAACATTTTCTCGTACTGAGCCATGCTTTTGCCTTTGTTCAACGTACAAAGCTGCGATTGGACATTTTGTGGCGCGTTTGGATTCATGCCCCCAGTGAACATGGCTGATTCGTCTGCAGCAGCAACCCCAGAAAAGAGCATAAGCGCAGTCGCAAAGGTGGTTATTCGTGTTTTTTTCACTGTAAGTTCCTTTTTGTTGTTTTTATCCACTAACGTTCGCGCGGGTGCGCGAAAGCACACGTTAGCATTAATTCTTGAAATAGCCTCGTCTGTTTGAGGTTGCTGCCGATGGCCTCGGCGCGCCTGTAAATCGAACCGCGAAATCCGAAAAACCCAGCATCTATGCCCAGCAAACTGACTTCTCGGACCCTTAGGGGTACGCTACGTTCCGTGACCGAACAACAAAAATTTGCAACGACGAGACAGATAAATGACTAACACCGAAAGACTGCAACACGTTTGGGATGCCAAGGACTTGGCTGGCGTATTTGCGATGTTTACCGATGACGCGGTAATGAAGATACACCACGAAAACAAGAGTCTATCTGGGGCTTCGCTGCGCGAGGAGCTTACCTCGATGGTCGAGGATGAAGAGACGATTTCCACAGAGTTTCGGATCATTTATGAGAACGACGAGTGCTCCGTGACCTACGAACGTATTGGTGGGCAGTTTTTCGGTGGGCAAGTATCGATAGTCCAATTGTGGCGCGACGGGCTGATCTATCACATGGAGGTAAGCAACGTCACGGTCGCCAGCTAAGCGGCCCTGTCCTACTGCGAAATGCCTGCGACAGTGTCGCAGGAGTCTCAGATCCAACAAAACAGCTAAGGGTTTCACCCTTTACAGGGCCGGATTTCATTTGTGCGGCCCGTTCAGAAGCGAGATCCGCGGCGTTGAATTTGACGACTAAGTAATTTTAACATCTTCCGACTATTCCAACGGTGACGCTCCATGGTTCGTTTATCTGACCTTCATGACGTTGAGGCCGAACATATGAGAATGCGCGCCAGAGACATGCAGCCCGTCGCGCCGGCACCTTGGATTACGCCTAAACCTCTAAGGGACTGCACTGTCGCGATTGTTTCCACAGCCGGCCTGCACCGGCGAACAGACAGACCCTTTAACGTAGGCGCCATAGACTATCGTTTAATCCCCGGTGATGCCGACTTTGGCGATCTGGTGGTTTCGCATATCAGCACCAATTTCGATCGCAGCGCCTACCAAGAAGATCCAAATATCTGGTTTCCGCTGGACAGGCTGCGGGAGATGGCCGCAGACGGTGAAATTGGCGGCGTTTCCGGCTGGCATTATTCGTTTATGGGCGCACAGCCTAATCACGAGGCGTTGAGCAAGGCGGGCGAAGAAGTTGGCCGGCTGCTGGCCTCGGGCGAAGTAGATGTTGCCCTGATGGTGCCGGTCTGACCTATCTGTTCGGGCGCCGTTGGCGCCCTTGCCAATTACATAGAGCGTGCGGGCGTCGCCACTGCCTCAATTAGTTTAATTCGCGAGCAAACCGAGGCTGTTAGGCCGCCACGGGCGTTATGGGTGCCCTTTCCGCTTGGCCGCCCGCTGGGCGTCGCTGGCGATGTCGACTTCCAGAAAAATGTGCTGCGAGCAAGTTTTGCAATGCTGCAAAACGCCGTCGAGCCAACGATCGAAGATTATCCGATTGAGGCGCCAGTGGAATCTGGTTCTCGGGAGTGGTCGTGCCCGGTGAGCTTCGCGGTGACTGAGGATGAATCGATTTCTGGCCGATTGCTCGCCGAAATCAACCTCATGGCGCCGTGGTCTGCAGAAACCAGGGCGGCCCGGGGCAGAACATTATTTGGGGTGACCGGTGCCGGACCCAATCAGGTAGAGCAAGTTGCTAAAGCACTGGGCGAAATTGCCGATGATGGCAACGTGAACGATCTGCCAGCGGGGGATATCAGTTGGCAATTTGAGATGCCGCTGCTGATTCGGCATTTGGTCGACGATCTACGTACGTTTTACCACGAAGCCGTGGCCGCTCAGCCCGGCGACAATACGCCGAATCATAAAGCCTTAAACGATTGGATCTTTAGCAGCACGGCGCTTGGCGATGGAATCCAAGCCATCGCTCGCCATTTAACGCTTGCCGGAGATGGCGCTTCTTTGATGACCCGCGGATTGTTAGTGCCAGAGGGTTACCTCGCCGGTGGCGGCAGCGCGTTCCCAACCCCCGCTGAGATAGAGAAAAACACGAAAGCCTAGCACTGAGGAACCCCGCAGAAAAAACAGAAGAAAGTCCCAGTAAAAATGGAAAATAAAGCGGTTTATCGGCACGACTCTGAACAGAGGACGGCACGACAACGGAGAATCAAATCCCCCAGTGAAAACACCGTTTGGGTTCGAGAGCGGCCCCAAGCGCCACGTCATGCGCCAGAAAAACGCTCGTCTCCAATTAAGCGTGCGGCCTGCGCTGATGGTGAAGTTTCGTGCAGGCTGATCCGTCACCTCGACCATGGCGCTAGTCAATCAGTCTGGTCGCGCCTCTCAAAAGCTTGTCTTTTAGGTCGCTTTCAGCCGTGCCTCGATAGACAGATCGTGTATTACCCATCGTGATCCATCCGCCTAACACTAAGGTCATCAGCTGAAAAGTCGTGTCGCTGAGCTTATCTGAGCTCCAGGTTGGATGAATCTTCTTCAGTAAATCGAGATAAGACTCGGTCAACCTCTGATACCAAGATTCACGAAAAGAGCGGAATTCAGGATTGCGGCCCCAAAAAGCGGCAGCTTCAAAGTAGCAGACATCCTCTGTTCGAATGATCCAATCGTAATGCGTACTGATGATCTCTAACAATTGTTCACGGTGGTCTCGATTGGGCTCTCTTAGTTTGGCATCTACCACATAGCGAAAGCGCTCTACGCCAACTTTGAAGAAAGCCAACAGCAGTTCCTCCTTGGTTGGAAAGTAATGACGAACGGCGCTTTGAGTGACTTTGGCGCGCTTTGCAATGGCTTCCTGAGAGGCCCCTGCTAGTCCCTCTTCGGCAATCAGTTCATAGGTGGCGTCAAGAATATCCTGCAGTCGTTTGCGAGCTTTCGGGTAACGTGCCCTCGAGAGAAAACTGTCCTCAAGGTTGATCTCGGGCGAGGGTTCCACGAGACGCTAAGGCCAGGCTGTGGGCGTCGGCGGGTTCATTGCCTTTGACCGCCGCTGTTTTCAACGACGGAACCGGCGGCGCCATCCACCATACCGACGTTTTCAAAGCCAAAAGGGTCAACGTCGTTCAAACAACCCACGTTGAATCCAAACTGATTCGAATCAATCCGTCTTTGATGGTGGGTGTAGATACCACACACCTTGCAAAAGTAGTGTTTGGCTTTCTTCGTGTTCCACTGGTACAGGGAGAGCTTTTCCTCACCGGTCACCAAAGTGAACCGATCGGCAGTTAGGGTTTCCATGACCGTCCCCTTGCGGCGGCATAGCGAACAATTGCAGTGACGAGGGTTAGCGAGCCCACCCTCCATTTGGACTTCAAAAGTCACTGCACCGCAGTGGCAGGACCCCTTATATGATTCGATACTCGCCACGCATGTCTCCCGCTAATGGACTCGGCAGGATAGTAGATACATCGATCTAAAAAAACAACGTGCTTACGTTGTTTTCGTATTTGCCTTCGATATACTCGATCGACAGTGGACTCAACCCAGTGACTTTATGAATCAAACCTTAGAGCAATTTGATCACCCAGCCGCATGGACCTCGACTGAGCTGTCAGAACGCAAAGAAGAGTGGGTATACAGACTCACTCATGACGACCTGACTGAGCTAGATCTTGCCTTGCAAAGTTTGCAGACGCGCGGACTGGTAATACCCAACTTTGGTAAAGACGATTTCCCCGTGCCTAAACTTATTGCCAAGTTGGAGCCGATGATTGAACGCCTCGATACCGGGCTCGGCATACTGCAAATTACTGGGTTGTTACGGGAAAAATACTCGAAAGATCAGGCTTCAACGTTGTTTTGGGGACTGGGTGCCTATATCGGGCGGCCTTGGGAGCAGAATGCAAAAGGAGATGTTCTCGGAGATGTCCGAGATACGGGCCGAAGTTTCAATGACCCAAACGCTCGGGGCTACCAAACTGACATAGAGATGGAACTGCACACGGACGTAGCGGATATCACAGGTCTGCTTTGTTTAAATAAGGCCCTGGAAGGCGGCGATAGTCAGATCGCAAGCTCGATCTCTGTCCTGAACACACTGATTGAGCAGGAACCGGCCGCTGCTCAACATTTGCTCGATAGAGAATTCTATTTCGATTGGCGAGGAGAGGAAGGCGAAGGGGAGCAACCCTATTTTTGCGCCAAGATTTTTGAAGAGACCGGCAAGGGTATGACCAGTTTTCCGGTGTTTCCTTACGTAAGAAGTGCGCAGCGGTTCGACCATGTACCCCGGCTCACAGCGGATGATAAAGCAGCAATGAAGGCGTTTTACAAAGCAACTTTGGAAAGTGATCTGATCTTTGAATTTGTGCAGCAACCGGGCGAGATGTTGTTCTTCAACAATTATTTCCTCATGCACGGACGCAGTAAGTTTGTCGATCACGAGAATCCGCAAGATAAACGTCATCTGCGCCGATTGTGGCTGGAACGGGGGTCGTGGTCGGGGCATCGTTCGCAGGCTATGGAGACCTATCTAGACAATGTCTCCAGAAACTGGCGGTCTGAAGAATCCGGGGTGACGATGTGGGATGAGGCATAGTTGGCAGCTGAGCTAAACCCCGACAAATCTCAGGCATACTCGTACGCTGGCGACTGATGTGGGACGTTCTCGCGGTCCGGCCGTTGTGGGATCCGCTGGCGCCGGCAAATGACGATTCAGCAGGCAATTCTGACGAGACCTCGATTGGATCAAACGCCCCGCAAACCCTGTCAAATAGCGGATGATCGATTCCGACCCCGGCAACCCTTTTCGTCACAGCATCCTCCTGTGGCTAAATGACGTCTAAGGCGCCACGTTGCACACCCACAGCAACCTCTCCACGCTAGCAGTATGCAAAGCAGTTCGTTAAACATGTCGGCCTGTCGCGAAACCTGCGGCTGAACGATGCGTCGATTACGCCCCCACAACGGCCGGTGCGCCTGCTGCAATCGCTCAGTGCCCTTAACCTTCCATCATCTGTTTCCAAGAAAAGTCCATCGCCGCAAACGCTTTCAGCAAGCTTTTAGCAAGGATCAATTGAACCAAGGCATTTTCATCTGCCGCCTGTGCCATCAAGGAATTCACCGCCGCTACGACGAAGTCACCCTCGCCACGCGCTTTAGTTCACTGCCTCAATTGCTGGCAGATCCCAAACTGGCAAAGCATTTCTTGTGGGTGGGCAAACAAAAAGAGCGCATGGAAAGTCCTCACTGGCTTTAAACAAGGACTAGCCCCTTCGAGACCCGTCGAATACCGGTTTGCGCTTTTCGAGAAAGGCTTTCGCGCCCGCTTTCATATTTTTGGGAATCAACACCGCCTGATGCTCCATTTCCAGATCCAGCTGTTGCTCAAATCCGTTATCCATGGCGGCATCAATCGTTTCACGAATGCGTACCGACGCGTCGGGGGATGAATTTTTCAATATAGCCACCGCGTTGGCCGTTTCTCTATCGAGGTCTGCATCGGGCACTGCACGCCAAATCAACCCCCATTCCTCTGCTTGGGCTGCGCTCACTCGCTCGCCCAGCAAAGCCATACTCAACGACCGCGCCCGGCCCACTCTTCGCGGCAAATTCCACGTCGTGCCCATGTCCGGCACAATGCCCAGATTCGGTCCAAAGGTGGCGACAAAGAACGCGCTATGGCCAGCAATGGTGATATCGCAGGAGAGCGCCAGACCGAGACCGCCGCCGGCAGCGGGTCCATTGACTTTTGCAATGGTCGGAACCGGACAGTTTTTCAAATCCGCTAACGCCTTGTTGAAGTAGTCTACCTGGGTTTCCTCAGCAGGCTTACCCGTACGCTCCGCCGGCGAAGTGCCTTGAGCAACCTGATTCAGATCTGCACCGGCACAGAATCCTCGACCCTCACCGGTAATGACTAACGCTCGAATGGACGGGTCTTCACGAACGTTATCGATGCCGGCGCTGATGCCCTGCATCAGACCGTTCGTCATGGCGTTCATCTGCTCAGGACGATTGAGCCGAAGCCAAGCCACTGAGTTTTCGACGACATAAATGACTTCGTTTGCTTCTGGCATCGTATCCCTCCTCCGCTATCTCACAGGTTCGCCGCTAGGCGGTTTTAGCAGCGTCGCCCAAATCCTGTTGGGCATTCAAAAGCGTCGGCGCCCTAGCACGGGCGCCGGAGTTCTGGCGCTAGTCCTTCTCCCATCATATCGATGAAGTTCTCAGCAAAAAAAGCCTCTTGGGCAGTCGAGGTAAGTCCGTCGAGTGATTCACCGAACCGTTTCAGCGGGTTGCGACCACCTTCCACGTGCGGATAGTCAGTGGAAAACAGACACATCTCTTCGTGAGAATTTTCGATAATCCAGCCGCTGTCCTCGTGCGGGTAAGGCGTCACGCGAAGCTGGCGACGAGCAATTTCGGACGGCTTTTCTGATAGCTTCTGCAGCCTCTCTTCGTTTTTCACAAAGGCATGCGCCGCAGAATCAAGGTTTCGCAGCCACCCGGGCAGCCATGACGCACCCAGCTCTATGGCGCCCCATTTCAGCCTCGGGAATTTGTCGAACACCCCATCAATGATGAGCGCTGCCAACGTCTGCTGAACTGAGGTCGAAATCGGAAGGTAAGTAATCGACGTAAAGTTAGCGTCCCCACCATGGAAGTCAGGCACCGCTGGCAGGCCATTCACCTTATACGTGAGGTTCACTTTTTCTTCCCCACCAACGTGGAAGAGTATTGGTAGTCCGGCCTCTTGCGCCATCGCCCAAACGGGGAATAGGCTAATGTGGCTTGGGCTGTGATTCTGTGGACACCACGAAGGAATCATGAGCGCTTTGGCGCCCATTTCGATTGCCGCCTTTGCAGCCTTCTGTGCTTTATCGAAATCCTCGAGCGGAATGTAGGCTGTCGCCAGCAGTCGTTTATCAACGCTACAAAAATCCGTCATCATACGGTTGTG
>JAAXKB010000079.1 GCA_012269545.1 Gammaproteobacteria bacterium
ATTTGATTAGTCTGAAAAGCGCCGGCAGCGGCACAACAAATAGATCTGTTCGAATAAGGGGCACCATACCCACCGACCAAACATGCGCGATTTTATTGCTGGGTGTATCGCTTAACTTGGGCGGGCTTGGGGCAGCGCGCAATCAAATCTTTGTATGCCTTTGTGCGCTTGCCAATTCGCTTGTGCTCACAGTAAAAATCGACCGCGCGCGCCCACGCTGCGACGCGACCGTGTTTGGTAATGGAGACTGTCGTGTTGACGATTTTGAGCCGAACACGCGACATAACGCCAACCTGAAACACAGGGGTCATGGTGCCGCTCTTCTCGCGCTTCGTGCGACACAAAATCCCTTTCACCTGACCAGTAGCATCTAACTGGATCTCGCGGTCGCTCCTGTCTCGTGCTTTTTGTTGGAGCGCTTTCAGCTCTTCGTCGCGAGCTTCGGCAATCGCTTTCACTTCAGCCCTTTTGGCACCGCGCAAGCGTTTGCTGTTCTCCTTCAGAGAGAAATATTCTTGATAGGTTTTCCCCTCGATCTGGCGCCGCACTCGATAACCATAAAATCTAGGGTTGTCCAACAATTCTAAACTCATGAAAAAATCTTCCTTGCACTGTTTTATTTTTCGGGTGGGACAGATCCTCCTCCAGCAATTGCCCGCTTTGCGCACAATCGTTCGCCCTATTTCCTGACGACCGTCCTCACTCTTTTATTCTTTCAACAAAGACTCCTCCTCTATTTAACCCGAATTTCTTTGGGTTTTCACGAGAGAAGCAGCGGCTAAACCAAAATAGAGCCTATTCAACCTGACACCACGCCCTGCTGGGTCAACTGAGCGATCTCAGCAGGGGTCAGGCCAAAGTCGGCGAGCACGTCCGCAGAATCCTCGCCCGGCACTCTGGGCGGCTGAATTGCGCCAGCAGGCGTCCGCGAAAACCTCGGGGCCGGGGCTTGCTGCAACACACCTGCCACTTGCTGGTAGCTATTGCGCGCCACGTTATGCGGATGTTCCGCTGCGTCTATCAAATTAAGCACCGGCGCAAAACACACATCGCTACCTTCCATGATCTCGCACCACTGTGCTTGCGTTTTTGTCAGAAACACCTCTGTCAGCTTAGCCTTCAGCTCCCGCCAACGACCTTTTTCCATTTGCGGCTGAAAGTACTCCGCATCGAGGCCCGCTTTCTCCAGCAACAACGCATAGAACTGCGGTTCAATGGAGCCTATTGAGACATGCTCGCCGTCTGCCGTTTCATAGGTGTCATAAAAGTGCGCGCCGCCGTCAAGCAAGTTTGTTCCGCGTTGAGTATCGAAGGCGCCGCTAGCAGACATGGAATAAAACATCGCCATTAGCGCCGCAGTGCCATCAACCATTGCTGCATCGATCACTTGACCCTTATTGGACTTCGTGACCTCCAAAAGACCACAAACCATGCCGTAGGCCAGCAACATACCCCCGCCGCCGAAGTCGCCTACCAGATTCAATGGCGGGACCGGCCGTTCGCCGGGCCGACCAATGGCGTGCAGCGCGCCAGCCAACGAAATGTAGTTGATGTCGTGCCCAGCAGCCTGAGCCATGGGCCCCTCTTGGCCCCAGCCGGTCATGCGCCCATAGACCAGCCTGGGATTGCGCGCCTGACAATCCTCGGGGCCAAGACCTAACCGCTCGGTTACGCCAGGACGAAAACCCTCAATCAGGCCGTCCGCGCCTTCTACAAGACGCAGTACAGTCTCGACACCTTGAGGGCTTTTCAAGTCAACGGCAATGGAACGACGATTCCGGGCCAGTACGTCCTTTGGCGCCTGTGCTGCCTGCGCGGCAGCGATACGCTCCACACGAATCACTTCCGCGCCCATATCTGCCAGCATCATGCCGCAAAAAGGCCCTGGCCCGATGCCCGCCAGTTCGATGATCTTAAACCCGTTCAATGGCCCCATGATGTACTCCCCATACCTCGTCACGATTGTATTAACGTTTCGCCAAACATCTTACTGGGGAAGGTCAATTTCAGCCACAAGCTAAAATGCCATAAGCTGTTGTCAACTAACCGACAACGGGCAAAAGCCAAAACTCAATGCGAAAAATCATTCACTGCGACTGCGACAGTTTTTACGCATCAGTGGAAATGCGCGATGACGCGAGCCTGCGGAACCTGCCCATAGCCGTTGGCGGCAGCGCGGATCGACGCGGGGTAATTGCAACCTGTAATTATGAAGCGCGCAAATACGGTCTGCATTCAGCTATGCCGATGGCACAGGCTCTGCGACTCTGCCCCGATCTCGTCGTTGTGCCCACAAATATGGAGAAGTATCGCGCTGAGAGTAAGCGGGTACAGAGCATCTTCTACGAGTACACAGAATTGGTGGAACCGCTTTCTCTGGACGAGGCCTTTTTGGATGTCAGCGAATGCAAGCAGCATCACGGCAGTGCAACGCGCATCGCCGAAGAGATACGCAATCGGGTGCGAGAGGAGGTCGGCATCACCATTTCTGCCGGCATCGCGCCAAATAAGTTTTTGGCTAAAATCGCCTCAGACTGGAAGAAGCCCGACGGCCAATTCACCGTCACGCCGCAGGACATTGATGAATTCATGATTGGGCTACCAGTGGATAAGATTTTTGGTGTGGGCTCGGTAACGGCCGCAAAAATGAGCGCCATGCGCATTCATACCTGCGGCGATCTGCAGCAGATCAGCGCCAGCGAGCTAGCCAAACGCTTTGGAAAATTCGGCACTCGCCTGCATCAACTGTGTCGAGGTCAAGACGAGCGCCCAGTCAGTCCAAACCGAATCCGCAAATCCATCAGCACCGAGCGAACCTTCGCTGAGGATCTGCCTAACCTATCTGCCTGCGAATCCCAGCTGCGAACATTGTTTGAAGATTTACAGCGTCGAATTGCGAAAGCACGCTGCGAGCATCGAGTTAAGAGCCGGGGGCTAAAGCTGCGGTTTGAAGGATTTGATACCACCACCGTAGCGAGCAGCGGGCAAGACGTCACCATCGAGACCTATCTGCACTTGCTGAGCACCGCATGGAATCGTCAGCAAAAGCCGGTGCGGCTTATTGGCCTTGGAGTACAGCTCCGCGAAAGCGACAATCCCGGTCAAGCCAATCTATTTGACGCAACCGATGACGCTGAAAACTAACTTGAAAACTGGATGTCGGCAAAGCGCGCATATAGCTCGCTGTCTTTGACCAATTCCGCATGAGTGCCGCTCGCAATCAACTCGCCTTCTGCAAAGACCAAAATCCGATCAGCCTGCCGAACTGTCGACAAACGATGCGCAATAACCAAAATCGTTGTCTGTCCTTTCAGCGCCTCGACGCTCTTGCGAATGCTCTGTTCGCTTTCAGCATCCAGAGCACTAGTAGCTTCGTCCAACAACAAAAAAGCGGGTTCAGTAATCAGCGCCCGAGCGATGGCAAGCCTTTGTCGCTGGCCACCAGATAACCCAACACCATCTTCCCCCAGCATGGTCTGCAAACCATGAGGCAGAGCATCCACAAAAATTTTCGCGTTGGCGAGTTTCAGTGCTCGGCTTACCTGTTCGTCCGATGCACTAGGCTGAGCGTACGTCAAATTGTCGCGAACGGTGCCGGAGAACATCGACGACGTCTGAGGCACGAACCCGAAGGCGCTCCGCAATGCATGCAAGGAGAACTCTCGAGTATCAATTCCGCCAATTAGGATCCCACCGGTATCAACGTCATAGAAACGCTGCAGCACATCAAAGAATGTGCTCTTACCCGCTCCCGATGGGCCGACGAGTGCCACCATTTCGCCGGGCTTAACCTGAAAACTCAGATCATTCAGCACGAGCTGATCCGGCCGGCTGGGATATCGGAACCCCACATTTTTCACTGTCAGATCTAACGCCTTAATCGCAGGAAGTGTCTCTATTGGACCGTCTTCGATTTCGCTCGGCGACTCCAGCAACTCCACTAGGCGCTCAGTGGCACCTGCAGCGCGCTGTAAGTCACTCCAGACCTCTGATATCGAACCCACGGAACCAGCCACAATGAACGCATAAAAGATAAAGGCCGCTAAGTCTCCGGGACTGGTGCGACCACTCAAAACGTCTTGACCTCCGACCCAAAGCAGCGTGGCCACAGCGCCGAAGACCAGCAGCATCACTACAGCCACCAAGACAGCTCGGAGCCAGACCCGCTGCAGGGCTACGGCCAAGGCAACGTCCACAACCCGGCCAAACTCCGCAATATCTGCCCGTTGATGATTGAAAGCCTGAACGATTTTGATGTGCCGGAAGCTCTCGCTAACGTGGCTGCCAACATCGGCCAGCCGATCTTGATTGGCACGAGACAGCGAACGCACACGTCGACCAAAGAAAACAACGGGCATGACCACAAATGGCACGCTGGCCAGCACGATCAAAGACAGCTTGGTATTGGTCACCACCAACAAAACCATTCCGCCCAAAAACATTAAGATATTGCGCAGCGCAATCGACACTGACGAACCGATCACGGTTTGCAGCAACGTCGTATCCGTCGTCACCCGAGACTGAATTTCACTAGGCGCATTGGCTTCAAAAAACCCCGGATGGAGGTGCACCAGATGATTAAAAACCGCAAGACGAATGTCAGCACTGACCCTTTCGCCGACCCAAGAGACGAAGTAAAAGCGGATAAATGTACCGACCGTGAGCACGGCAATAAACGCGACGAAGAGCGATAGCGATTGATTGAGTAAAGCCACCTCGCCGCTGGCAAAGCCACTGTCGATTACCAGCCGAATGCCTTGCCCGAGCGACAACGTTGCACTGGCGGTAACAATTAGCGCAATACTGGCGATCACCACTTGGGGCACATAAGGGCGCAGAAATGAAAACGCCGGACGAAGCCGGCGCATGTTTCTTGAGGTAGGTCTTTCTTCTTCTGTCATTGTCGTATTATGGCGCGTTTGACCCCCCGGCACACCACCTTGAAACGGCGCTGCGAAACTTTTTTGACACGAAAGTCTCTCAGTGAATCATACAATCCTCAGGACGCTCAGTTTACGCAGGGATTTGAGATCACTGGGCTGAGCCGTTATCTTGGTCAGACTGCTTGGCATACTTGGTTAGCCCGGAGGCAACTTGGAAACATTGGAATTTCTTGAAAAAGAAACCGGCGAAAATCCTGCGGGTTGCGTTATCTGGATGCACGGCCTTGGCGCCGATGCCACAGATTTTGAGCCCATCGTTCCGCTGCTGCCGCTAGACGTAAGCCTACGCTTTGTTTTCCCTAACGCTCCGGTTCGGCCTATTACTGTTAACGGCGGCATGGAAATGCGGGGATGGTACGACATAAACCCTGCCTCGCCCCTAGCCAGCAATGACGATATTCGCGAGTCCGTAGAGGCCATCAATCAACTGGTGGACGCCGAGGTAGCGCGCGGTTTCACCCACGATCAAGTTACCATTGCCGGTTTTTCTCAGGGCGGCGTGATCGCATTGGAACTCGGGCTAGGCCACCCGCAACGGTTACGCGGAATCATGGCGCTTTCTACCTATGTGAATGACCACGAGCACCTCGCCGATCGAGTGGGCTTTGCAAACGTGGAAACTCCGATCTTCATGGCGCACGGCGTTAACGACCCAATGATTCCCATTACCCGCGCCATCACCTCCCGGCAGGCGCTGATGGATCTTGCATACCCGGTACAGTGGCAGGAGTACGCCATGGGCCATCAGGTTTGCCCGCAACAAATTACGCACATAGGACAATGGCTGAACTCAATTTACGCCCCATAGAAGGGTCTATCGAAGTCGCAGGGCTTACGCCATTGGTGCCAACCCACTCGGGCTGGATCGATTGCGTGCTGGCAGATTTCGATTCTTTTCTTCAAGACCATGCGTCTGCGGAAAAAAAAGCATCCGGGATGGCGCTGAGCATGGTTTCCCACTACCCGAACCAAACAGCGTTAGTGGCGGCTATGGTGGACTTGGCGGTCGAAGAACTCAATCACTACAAAGAGGTCATGCGCTTACTGATGGCCAAGGGGTTAACGCCAGCCGCGGACCGAAAAGACCCCTACGTTACGCGTCTGAACAAACTGGTGCGCAAAGACTCTGCGTTCTTTTTACTGGATCGGCTGCTCATGGGTGCCATTGTCGAACGGCGCGGCGCGGAACGGTTTGGCTTGGTCGCGAAACATATCGAAGATCTCGAACTGCGAAAGTTTTATCACGCCCTCTCCAAAAGCGAGGCCCGTCACTGGCATTTGTTCGTAGCGCTCGCTCGAGACCTCTGCGCACACCTCCCTGTCGATACACGATTTTGTGAACTCGCTGAGATAGAAAATACCTTAGTCACAGAGCTGCCTTTGCGTTCGGCCCTGCATTGATCGACACGAACAATTGGTGATAGAGCGTTATCTCGAGAACTATGCCGAGCCTGAGGCGCGAGCCGTCGGTGGGGCTCATGCGGCCCCCGCCAATCTCAATGGCAGACCGCTGCGGGACACCCGTGTCTGGCAAGGCTGCTTGGTGATACCAGCGTTTAACGAGGCGTTTGAAACTCTGCACCGGCAACTCACATCTATGCGCTCAGCCGATGTGTTGGTCATTTTAGTGATCAACGCTCCCGAAAACGCAAACCCCAAGGCTATTGCGGACACTCGGATGCTGCTCAACAAAATACACGAACAAGACTATGAGCATGTCATTGTCGTAGATCGTGCCAGCAACGGTTTGCGTCTGAACCCCAAACAGGGCGTCGGTTTGGCTCGAAAAATTGGCTGCGATTTGGCGCTGGCGCTCAGGCTCGCGGGTCGCGCGCGTTCGGACTGGCTATTGCAAAGCGACGCCGACGTGGTTTTCCCCTCCGGTTACTCGGACCTACTGCATACCATCCCCGTCACCGATTCTGCCGGCGCACGGATCTTTCCGCACAATCATTTCAGCAGTGACCCAACCCTGCACTACGCCGGTCAACTCTACGACCAGCATATGAGCTACTACGTTGCCGGACTGGCCATGGCCGGCAGTCGTTACGCCCATCACAGCTTGGGCAGCACCATTGCTGTTCACGCCAAGACTTATGCAGCGGTGCGCGGTTATCCGAAACGCAGTGCCGGCGAGGACTTTTATCTGCTCAATAAGATCTGCAAACTCGCTCCGGTTGAACGCTTAGCGGGCCCAGCCCTATCCATTGAAGCCCGAATTTCCGCACGGGTACCCTTTGGAACGGGGCCCGCACTGAGGAAGATTGTTGAAAACCTAGCAAAAGACCCGAGCGGTGACAGTTACCTCAGTTACCATCCAGACTGCTTCCGCTTGCTTGGCCGAGCCCTCAGAGCGTTGGATCGGTGGGCGGTGGCGCCGCAAAACCCTTTGCAAGGTAACCTCTTAGGCCGCTTGTCTGCATTAGGCTTTGACGGCTTTGCCGACGGGTTGAGCAAACAGCAGACCACTGCAGAGCAGCGGCACCGCTCGGTACACGATTGGTTTGACGGGCTGAAGACGCTGCAATTCATCCGCGCCTGCCAAGATACCTACGGCGACCAGTCACTGACCCATACACTCGCCAATCTAGAATCTGCATTTCGGACCAAAGTCTTTGAATTTCAAACAAATAACGGTTAACAGACAAGGTCTTTAAACGTAAACTCCCTGCCTTAGCAGCACGCACTCTCCCCGCCGCCCGAGTGACATTTTCGCGCGGTCATTGCCGAGGCGCTGAGATACCACGAACGCTTCCCGAACCCACTTTCACGGTTTCCAGAAACAAAAGCAGATGAACAAGATATTTATCGACGGACAAGCTGGCACGACGGGCCTTCAAATCAGCGAGCGCCTAGCAGCGCACACCAATATTGAGGTACTGCAAGCTGACCCCGCCACTCGCAAAGACCCAGCGGCCAGAGCCGATCTCTTGGCCAGTGCCGACGTGGCTATTTTGTGCCTGCCCGATGCTGCCGCTAAAGAGTCAGTTACATTGGCCGCTGGTAACACCCGCATTTTGGATGCAAGTTCGGCCTTTCGAACCAACACGGCCTGGCAGTATGGCCTGCCGGAACTTACCGCCCATAGCCGCCAGGCCATTGCGAACGCCCAGTTCGTTAGCAATCCGGGCTGCTATCCTCAGGGCTTTTTGCTGCTCGTTCGGCCCTTAATTGACGCCGGACTGTTGCACCCGTCTACACCACTGAGATGCAATGCTGTCTCAGGCTATTCCGGTGGTGGGCGTCAAATGATCGAACAATTTCAAGCCATGGACAGCGCCACGGCCAATACCCTTGCCGTGCAAAGCTACGGCTTGGACCAGAGCCATAAACACCTGCCCGAGATGAGCCGATACAGCGGCAGCGCAATCAGCCCGATGTTTGTACCGACGGTTGCCAATTACGATCAAGGCATGCTGACTCAGGTGCCGTTGTTCGCCAGCGAGCTTGGCGGCGCAGCCCCCCAGACCGTCCATGCAGTGCTTGCCCAACGTTACGCTGAAGAACCCTTCATCCACGTCGGCGACTTTGGCGATCGCAGCATGCTGGAGGGCAATTACTTGAACCCCACAGGCCGCAACAACACGAACCACATGGATTTATTCGTATTTGGCGACGAACAACGATTGGTGCTGTGCGCTCGGTACGACAACTTAGGCAAGGGCGCGGCCGGTGCTGCCATTCAAAATCTAAATCTAATGCTGGACATGGAAGAGACCACAGGACTATGACAACGACTGCCCAATCAACACCGCTGGCGGACCAGCCGGAGCAAGCCATACGCGAGCAACTGTCGCAATGGCAAGACCGTTATAACAGTCTGGACGGCGGCAATCTGAAGCTTGATCTAAGCCGTGGCAAACCTGGCGTCGAACAAGTCAGCTTAAGCGACGGCTTGGACGGCATTTTGCAGGGTAACTACATTGCTGCGGACGGCACAGATACACGCAACTACGGTGGCACTCGAGGTATCCATGAAGCACGCGAACTCGGCGCTCAGATCATGGAGGTTCCCGTTGAGCACGCGATCGCGGCCGGGAATTCCAGCCTGAGCATCATGCATTTGGTGCTGCGGACTGCGATGGATTTGGGCCTGTGGGGTGATGAGCGCATTTGGTCCCGCAACTCATCCGAAACCCATCGGCCCAAATTATTAGCCCCGGTGCCCGGCTACGATCGTCACTTCGTTTTGACCAAGCATTTCGGCATCGACCTTGTACCCGTGCCGATGACCGAGGATGGCCCGGATATGGCGGCCGTCACCGCGGCGGTTGCGGACTCTAGCGTCAAGGGCATTTGGTGCGTGCCCAAGTATTCCAATCCGACTGGCTGCACCTACAGCGACGACATCGTCAGGCAGATCGCCGCACTGGCCAATACCGCTGCTGCGGACGATTTCGTCGTCCTGTGGGACAACGCCTATGCGGTCCATGACCTGTATGGCTCGGGCGACAATCTGGCTTCCATCTTCGCAGCAGCAAGCTCGGCCGGCACGCTGGATCATGTCGTGCAATTTGCCTCCACCTCTAAGATCACCCACGCTGGCGCCGGAGTGGCATTTGCTTCGGCCTCGACCACAGTGCTCGACGCTCTGGACAGACATTATGCGGTTCTCACCGTCGGCCACGACAAAGTCAATCAACTGCGCCATGTGAAATTTTTACAGGGTCGTTTAGCCGAGCATATGGCGGCCCACGCCGCCATCATCCGTCCCAAGTTTGAATTGGTAGAGGAGATTTTCTCCCGTGAACTTGGCGGCCTTGGCATCGCTTCCTGGACCAAGCCTCGGGGCGGCTATTTTGTGTCGCTGGATGTGCCCTCAGGGTTGGCCCGCAAAATAATTGCCATGGCGAAGGCTGTGGGCCTTACACTGACGCCTGCGGGGGCCACCTTTCCCAACGGGCATGACCCGCAGGACCGGAATATTCGCATCGCACCAACCTTTGGCTCGCTGGAAGAAATTCATGCCGCCATGGACATTCTGACGCTGTGCATCAAAGCAGCTTCAGCAGAACAGATCTTGGACCGCGGCTAACGCTGTCTGCGATTGATCACGTAAAACGCACATTAGGATCCTATGTCAGATCAACCTACAAAAACCGAATCCGAGTTATCCGACGATACCCCGCCGGCCGATGACGCTTACGCCACCGACACCGGGCAGACCGATGCCGCAGAGAAAAACTTTGAGAGCGTCGAGCTGAACGCCAAAGAGACGGGGGCAACCGATACCGAGGAAACCGCTGTCGCTGCAGCGGCGGAGGACATCCCGGCAGATTCGGAACCGGAATCGGGGACAGAATCGGAAACCGATATGGAAACGGAAACGGAAACGGAAAACGCCGGTGAAACGGACATTCCGACAAACGAGGCCGCCACGCCAGCCGAGGATCAAATCAAATTTGAGGAACTCGCTCTGCCTGAGCCCTTGCTCAAAGCGATCACGAAACTCGGTTTTGAGGAGTGCACGCCGATTCAAGGACGCTCTCTTCCTTTCAGCCTGTCGGATTACGACGTCACCGGCCAAGCCCAAACGGGCACCGGCAAAACCGCCGCTTTCTTAATCACCCTTTTGACTCGCTTCTGGGAAAACCCTCTGCAAGAGCGTCCTCGTCTAGGAACGCCACGTGCACTTGTGCTGGCTCCGACGCGAGAACTGGCAATGCAAATTGAAGGTGACTCCAAGGGCCTCGCCAAATACATGGACATGCGCACGGTTTGCATCGTTGGAGGTATGGACTTCGATCATCAGAGAGCTGAGCTGGCCAAGGGTCCGGTGGACGTGTTGGTTGCAACGCCGGGCCGATTGATCGATTTTCTGGACCGCCGCGACATCAACCTCAGCAAAGTCGAATGTCTCGTGATCGACGAAGCGGACCGTATGCTCGACATGGGATTCATTCCTGATGTGCGCCGCATCGTTTATCAGACACCGCATAAGCGAAAACGCCAGACGCTGTTCTTTTCAGCCACGTTTAACGACGCCGTGATGCGATTGGCGGACTCTTGGACCATTGATCCAGAGCACATTGTGGTCGAGCCCGAGAGCGTTGCGACAGACACCGTGGATCAAAAATTCTGGTTAGTAGAAGGCAGCAAGCGACAGCGCATTCTGCTGGACTTCATTAATCATGTAGAACCCGAGCGCGCCATAATTTTCGCTAACCGTCGAGACCGAACCCACAAGCTGGTGGAATATCTGAAGAAAAAAGGTATACGCTGCGAGGGCTTGGCTGGCGATGTGCCGCAGAAGAAACGCCTGTCCACTCTGAACAAATTTAAGACCGGCGAACTGAAGTACTTGATCGCGACCGACGTGGCCGGCCGCGGCATCCATGTCGACGGCGTTACCCACGTGATCAACTATGAGCTGCCAGATGACGCGGAAGATTACGTGCACCGCATAGGCCGTACCGGACGTGCCGGTGCCTCCGGCACCGCGATTAGCTTCGTGTCTGAAGACGATGCCTTCAACTTGCCCGCACTTGAGGAATACTTGAGCGCGAGCATCAAATGCATCCAGCCAGACCTGCTGCCGCAGAGTTAAGCGCCATGGGCAACGCCTGGGACAACACTGTGATGCCACAGGCGATGCAAGTCGCCGTGGTTCAGCATAACGCCGGCACCGATGTGGAACGCAACCTCAGTACGCTGGAAACCCTGAGCTCTCAGGCCGCCAGCGAAGGCGCGCAACTCATCACCTGGGCAGAAGCCTTTGCCTACTTGGGTCGGCACGATGGCAAAAAAGAAATTTTGGAGCCGCTGCCCGAAGGTGGGCCCATTCTCGATCGCTGCCGGGCGCTTGCAACGAAGCTCAATTGTGATCTGTTGTTGGGCGGTTTTCACGAGGCAATGCCCGGCGATCCAGACCGCTGCTATAACACCAGCGTGTACTTGAACAACAAGGGCGAAATCACCGCAACGTACCGCAAGATTCATTTGTTTGATGTGAGCATACCGAACGGTCCGCAGCTGATGGAATCCAAGCAAACTGGCCCGGGCGACAAAGCCGTCTGCGTCGCAAGCCCCGCAGGTCCTTTAGGCCTCACCGTCTGTTACGACGTGCGATTTCCGGCGCTTTATCAACGCTTGGTGGCGATGGGAGCAGTTGCGCTGACAGTACCCTCGGCCTTTACTGCTACGACCGGCGCAGCGCATTGGCATGCCTTATTGCGAGCGCGCGCGATTGAGAGTCAAAGCTATGTTATCGCACCGGCGCAACATGGCGCTCACAGTGCGAATCGGGCATCTTATGGTCACTCCATTATCATCGACCCATGGGGCGAAGTGATTGCCGAACTGCCCGAGGGCGACGGCTATGCCATTGCCAAGGTAGACCCGGCTCGTGTAGCGGACATTCGTCGCCAAATACCTAGCTTGGCAAACCAACGCCCCTTCACCTAGGACACGGTTGCCCAATCCACTCAGACGACCGCAACGAGCAAAAGCCATGACAGACATTGATCAAAACGACAGAACGGTTAGTAACGCCGGCCGCGGCCTGCTGATTTTTGCCGCCCTAATTGTCATTCTGGCGGGTCTCAAATCCGCCCAAGCCATCGTCGTGCCCATGCTGCTGGCCGTATTTATCGCCACCATAGCCGCGACTCCCCTGTTCTGGTGCAAGTCTAGGGGCCTGTCCAATGGCTTGGCGCTGACTACTGTGGTGCTGGGCATCTTCTTCGCCCTAGGGCTGATCGCTGCCTTGCTCACCCAGAGCACATCCGAATTTTCCGCCAAACTGCCTTTTTACCAAGAGCGCCTCACCATCCTGCAAAACGACGCCTTGGCGCTGCTGCAAAGCTGGGACGTGCCCCTTGATCCGACCCTGCTCGCCGACGCCTTTCCGCTGGGTTCGCTGCTCACCCTGGCAGGCAGCGCCCTGCGCAGTTTAGGCTCTGTGCTGAGCAATGGGTTCCTGATTATTCTGACGGTGATTTTTATTCTGGCAGAGGCTACCAGCTTTTACCCCAAGCTCCGTGCCGTGCTGACGAACCCTGAGCGAGATCTTGCACATTTTGGTCGAATCACCGGCACCATGAATCGATACATCGCCATTAAAACATCCGTCAGCGTGTTCACGGGCGTCATGGTCACGACCTTTTTGTGGGCCTTAGACGTCGACTTTCCGGTGCTGTGGGGGCTGGTTGCATTGCTACTGAACTTCATCCCCACCATCGGCTCCATCATCGCCGGCATACCACCCGTGCTACTGGCCTTGGTGCAGCTTGGCCCTGCCGAAGCAGGCCTCGTCGTGCTGGGCTTTTTCCTCGTGAATACGATCGTTGGCAACATATTGGAGCCACGCTATATGGGTGCCGGCCTAGGCCTGTCCGCTCTGGTGGTATTTGTCTCATTAATTTTCTGGGGCTGGCTATTCGGACCGGTCGGCATGTTGCTGTCGGTGCCGCTGACCATGAGCGCAAAAATCGCTCTGGAGGCGAATCCAAACACCGCGTGGATCGCCCGCTTGCTGGCGCCGGCTCAGGAACTGACTGGACATTCGCAGAATGCCGAATCAGCTCCGGAAAACACCGACACGACAGACACCGGCAGCTCACCATCAAATACCCCAGACGAGGACACGGCGTGAGCCAGTACGAACGCCCCAACATTGCCCAGATGCACGGCTATACCTCTGGCGAGCAACCCGAAGACGGCCGCAGCATCAAGCTCAATACCAATGAGAATCCTTACCCGCCCAGCCCTAGAGTGGCGGCAGCACTTGCCTCATTCGCCACCGAACAGCTGCGCATATACCCACAGCCAGACGCGCGACGGCTGCGTCAGGCCATTGCCGAGCTCCATCATGTGAGCGTGGACAGTGTGGTCATTACCCACGCTGGAGACGAAGCACTACGTCTGGCCATCACCACCTTCGTGCCGCCCGAGGGCGTAGTCGCCTCTACCGAGCCAACCTATTCGCTGTATCCGGTACTGGCGCAAATTCAGGGTGCGGGAATGTTTACCCTAGCGTTGTCCGCAGACTGGTCATTGCCCGGCGACTTTGCTGCTCGGGTCAACGGCGTTGGTGCACAACTCACTTGCGTGGTGAACCCCCATGCGCCCAGCGGTCACTTCACCGCCATTGAACAGCTACGCGAACTGGCCAGTGAACTCGACGGTGTGCTGCTGGTCGACGAGGCTTATGCGGATTTTGTCGATATCCAAGGTCCCGCCAACGCAATTGAGTTGGTACGCGAGCGGGACAACGTGCTGATTCTGCGCACGTTCAGCAAGGGCTACAGTCTAGCCGGCATGCGATTGGGTTACTTGCTCGGCGATCCGTCGCTGATTCAGCCGATTCTCGAAAAGACTCGGGACAGCTATAACGTCGATGCCCTCAGTCAGGCCATTGGATTAGCTTCAATTCAAGACCAAGACTACGCCCGAGAAACTTGGGCAGCAGTACGCAAAGACCGTGAGGTGCTCGCCGCCGGGCTGCGCGCCTTGGGTTTCGACGTGGCGACCAGCCAGACCAATTTTTTGCTTGCCCAAGCTCCGAAGCATGTTGTCGCTGAGTCGCTCTATCAGGACCTCAAGGCCAGCGGCATACTCGTGCGGTACTTTGCTACACCGCGCCTGCGCGATTTCCTGCGCATTACCGTTGGCACCCCTGAGCAGAACACACAGCTTCTAAGCGAGATCAAAAGGCTATTACATAACTGAGGGTACATCCGCCCTCGCGTTTGGCGATCTACGCTCCCTCGCGTAACCTCTCCCTGTCGATTTACCACTTTCAGAGGAGAGACCATGACCCAACTACCCGCCGTAAGCCTCGCCGCTGTTCCAGGCCGCCGACTGCGCACCATCGAACTGGCCAAAGAAATTGAACGCCGCGGCTTCCCGGGCATTTTCGGCCCCAGCTTGGGAGACAGCTTATCGCTGTGTAATGCCATCGCGTTAAACACTACTGACGTTATGATCGGCACGAGCATCACGCCAATCTACACCCGTAATGCGACCGACTTTGCTCAAACCGCCGCCTTCTTACATGAGGTTTCCGAAGGCCGTTTCCGCTTTGGGGTTGGCGTCAGCCACGCGCCCGCCCTGAATCGCATGGGTATTACCGCCGGTAAGCCGCTGAGCGATATGCGCCAATTTGTCGAAGACATGCAGGCCGTGCCACGCGTAGGCGATCTGCCACCCATCATACTGGCTACCCTGCGGGACAAGATGATTCAGCTAGCCCAAGAGATCGGTGGCGGCATGGTATTCGCTAACGGTGCACGCTCACATATGGCCCATTCTCTTGGCAATCTCAGCGACGAGACCAAGGCACGAGACGACTTCTTTATCGGCAACATGATTCCCACCTGCATCAGTGATGACAAAGACGCCGCCGCTGCGGTATGCCGCAAAACGCTGACCAGTTACGCCTTCCTGCCCAACTACCGCAACTACTGGAAGGAAGCGGGCTTCGAAGAGGAGATGAACGGAGTCGAAGCCGCCATTGCCGAGAAAGACTTTGACCGCGTGCCGGAATGCCTGTCCGACCGCTGGCTGGCGGACACCACACTGTTCGGTTCTGCTAGCGATGTTCGCCAAGGCATAGAAGCCTGGTTCGACGCTGGCATCAAGACGCCAATCATCGTGCCTTCTGCGGTCGCCGGAGGTCAGATGCAGGCCATGGACGAATTCTTCGCACTCTGGGACTGATGCCCATCACCCGCCGAACACTGTGGTTGATTCGTCATGCCAAGGCCGACAACCCGATGTTGGGCCAGCCCGATGCACAACGCCAGCTCGCCCCTCGCGGGCTGGCAGACGTGCAGCGCCTGACGTCTCATTTGGCGCAATATAGCCCAGCGCCACCCCAGTGGATTTGGGTGAGCCCGGCGACCCGCACGCGGCAAACCGCCGAGCTTTTGGCTGATCTGTGGCAGAGTCCGGTAATCAGCGACCCGTCGCTGTACCTTGCTCAGGCTCTGACCTTGCTGGACTGCTTGAAAGGCACACCAGATGACTGCTCAGGTGCTGCGCTGATTGGGCACAATCCCGGCATCAGCGACTTGATGCATTCTTTAGTCAGGGAGGAAAATCGACACGACATCGGCGCGGACATGCCGACCCTTGGCCTAGTCAGACTTGCCTTTATGGGCGATTGGCCGGAGTTGAGGCCCGGGTGCTGCGGTGTAGAGGAATATTTTCATCCTAACGGGAAATTTAAGTGTTAACTGTTTCATAGGAAGCAAAATGTCGGCCCGCAGAAAGCTATCCAAGGGTGTCTTTCGACATAGTCTTGGATACCCTTGCATCACGTAATAACTTTCACCTGAACCGGGGGCCCGCCATGGATTTTTTATCCTTTCTTGTGCTTTGTGTTATCGCCTTCTTCCTGTGGCGCATCAGTGATCAAATGCCGGACATACTGTTCCGTTTAAGCGAGCTGCAAAAAGACATCGCCAAACTGCGACGACAGTACGACAACTCAGACGACGTTTAAGCGGGACATGAACATGGACTGGCGGATTTTCCTGGGTCTGTCGCTTACGACGGTTTGGCTGATCACCGGATTCATTTACGTTAGCAGCAGCGTGGGCTGGTCTAGCTTTGTGAGCCTACCTGTTGAAGAAGTCGGTAGCTTTTTGGAGGGTGCCTTCGCACCTCTTGCGTTTCTGTGGCTCGTCATCGGCTACTTTTTACAGCAGCAGGAACTTATTCAGAACACGCAGGCTATGCGCGCCCAAGCAGACGAGATCGCCCGAACCGCCGAGCAGGCAATCATTCAATCTGAAAAGCTGGCGGCCAGTGAGACCTATGCGCGACAGGAGGCAACCCTGCGCCTTGCCGAAACTGTGCGCAATCAGCTAGGGGGCATATCGGGCATGCTCTATATTTCCAGCCACGGATCTCTCGGTGACTACCCGTCCGGTGAAATCGACAGCGAACAAATGTTCTCTGAACAAAGTAAGGGCGACCCCGAGATATTCAGTCGTCGACTGCTGGAAGCTTCGTCTGCGCTGGACGAAACCGCCAAACAGTTTGATTTGTTTTACAAAACAGAAATCCGCGCGCGCCACACCAACCAGTTTATTTTCGTCTTTGAACGGCTGATGAAACATGTGCGCCATTCCGACACTGACAACATGCTGTTTGATTCGCTCAGCGGCAACGCCCATGGTTTACTCTATGCTCGGATGAAAGAGCATCAGGCCAACGCCCCGGAACAGTGGAACGAACACAGCAAAACTGCGCGCACTATCGATTTGTGAAGGCAGCAGGTTGAGGCAGGTACTGCACATTCCGGTAATCGATTTTTGGAGGTGACCGCGTGAAGATTTTTTCCACACTACGATTGACTGCACTGACCAGCGTTTTGTTGGCAAGCCAGCCACTGGCGGCGGCCGACCGCTTTGCCGATGTCAATATAACAACTCAGCAGGTCACCGAAAACGTTTACATGCTGCAGGGCGCTGGCGGTAATATCGGGGTCTCTTCCGGCACCGATGGCACCTTGATCATCGACGACCAGTTCGCGTCGTTAGCGGGGAAAATAGAAAGTGCTCTTAGGGAACTCGGTGGCGATCGCCCGCGCATCGTGCTGAACACCCACTACCACGGCGATCATACCGGCGGTAATGCGGAGTTCGGCCGCACCGGCGTGATCGTTGCCCATAATAATGTCCGCGCGCGTCTGCTCGCTCAGGACGAGCTGCCACCCAGCGCATTGCCGTTGGTTACCTACACAGAATCCGTAACCATTCATTTTAACGGCGACGAACTAGCGCTGATTCATTTACCCCAAGGTCATACCGACGGCGACACCATGGTGTGGTTCAAAAAAGCCAACGTACTGCATATGGGCGACCAACTGTTTAATGGCGCCCTGCCCTACATTGACCTACCCAGCGGTGGCAGCGTGGACGGCTACATCAGCAATCTGCGTCAGGTGATCCGAAACATGCCCAGCGATATTAAGGTCATTCCCGGCCACGGTCCGTTGGCGGACATCGCGGCAGTCGCTCGTAGCTTACAGGTGATTGAGGACACACGGCGGATTGTTGTCAGCGGCATGGAGGCTGGCAAGGACAGCGCCGGGATTGCCGAGGACCTTGGTGACTACGCCGATTGGGGCCAAGGCTTTATCAGCATAGATCGGTGGATTGGCATCATCAAGGCCGACCAAGCCCAGCGCGGCGCACTCAAATGAGCGACCCTGTGGCGCGATTTGCAGCGGACCGAGCGGCTGCCAGAGAAGCCAAGGATCCCATGGCAGCAGTATGTGTGCTGGCAACCGTAGACGAGAACGGTATGCCCCAAGCGCGCACACTGGTGCTGCGCGACATTCCAGAGGGATTGGCCATATACATCAACGCCAGCAGCCCCAAATGGCAGCAAAGTCAGGAGCGCGTGGCCATTCAGGTGTGGTGGCCTTCCGTGCAGATTCAATATCGTATACAGGCTCGCTGCGAAGCACTGCCGGCCCTGCACATCGCTGAAAGCTGGCAGCTGCGGCCAGATGTGCCGAAGCAGATGGACTGGCTCTACCAGCAACGGCCCCAGAGCAGCGAGGTCAATGACCGGGATGAACTACTAAACTTGTTGCAAAACACCCAGCTCCCGGCTCCACTCGTGGCGCCAGAAGGTGCTCGCGGCCTGCTGCTGCTACCGGAAACGATTGAGCGGCTCGACCTGAATCGGTCGAACGGTGTCCACGACCGCACCCGCTACGTGCTTGATGCGGGTCGTTGGCTTGAGCACACGCTGATTCCCTAGGCCCTCTTCAGAGCACTAAGCTGGTGGCTATCGCAAGCATGATGCAGCCGACAAAGGCATTGAGGTAACGCCAAGCTTGAGGCTTGGCAAACAGCGGCCCAAGATAGCGCGCGCCAAAGCCCAGCGAAAAGAAGAACACGAAGCTCGCAAACACTGCGCCTAGCGCGAAGATTTCACGCTGTCCTGCGTATTGGGTCGACACTGTGCCGATCAAGACAACGGTATCCAGATATACGTGGGGATTGAGCCAAGTGAAGGCCAAGCAAACGAGCAAGGCCGCTTGCAAAGACTGGGGTTTTTCAGCCGCGGAGTCATTTATCGACGATTCATCAAAGATGGCGTCTTTAAAACTGAGCACGGCGTAGATCAGCAAAAACAGCGCGCCGCCGTAGCGGGCGACCGGTTCGATCCAAGGGTACACAGCCATCAAGCTAGCAAAGCCACCGACGCCGACAACGATCAATATCGCATCGGACAGTGCGCAGCACAGGCATATCCAGAAGACGTGGTGATTGCGGATACCCTGTTTGAGCACAAAAGCATTCTGGGCACCAATGGCCAAGATAAGACTGAAGCTCAGGCTGAAACCGGCGATCAGAGTATTTAATGCACTCAACTAACCGAGCTCTGCCGTAACGATACCCCGCAGGTTGGCAAAACACACCTTCTTGGCAACCTCGATGAACGCAGCCATAAACGGTGCTTCAGCTTGATCCTTGCGCACGGCAGCGTAAAGCGTTGGCCAGATGCCCTCCTCGCCTAACGACCGTACCTCAACATAATCATTCTGCAGATATTCGTGCAACGCCCAGTTCGGTAGACAGGTCACCCCCCGGCCACTGGCGACCAACTGGACGATCATGGTGGTCAGCTCAGCATGTCGCACCTTCGCAGGTTCCACGCCAGCGGGCTGCAAAAAACCGGTAAACAGATCGAGCCGATTCTGATCAACCGGGTAGGTGATCACAACTTCCTTCGCCAGATCCTCGGGGTCAATCCACGATTTCTCGACCAAGCAGTGATTTTTCGCTATCGCTAGCTGGGCTTCGTAGCTAAAAATCGGAAAGTAAGCGATCCCTGCCTCGTCCACCGGATCCGCTGTAATCACCAAGTCTAGATCGCCCCGCGCTAAGGCGGGCAGCGGTGCGAAATGAAAGCCACTGGATATATCAAGCTCCACATCGCTCCATTCATCTCGATAGGCATCAATGGCGGGTAACAGCCATTCGAAGCAACTGTGGCATTCAATGGCCATGATGATGCGCCCGGTTTCACCACCCGCAAAGCGCTGCAGATCCAGCTCCGCCGTGTGGAGACGTGGCAACACTTCGTCCGCCAGCTCCAGCAGCCTGATACCCGCGCTGGTGAAGCGCACGGGCCGGGTCTTGCGCAAGAACAGCGAACAGCCCAGTCGACCTTCCAGTTCCTTGATCTGGTGGGAGAGCGCAGATTGAGTTAAAAACATCCGCTCAGAAGCTTCTACCAAGCTCCCGGATTCGCGCAGGGCAACCAGTGTCCGCAGATGCCGTATTTCAACTTGAGACATGAATTAAATTCACCCTTGACAAATTTTAATCAAATTCTATTCATGTTCTGAGTTTACTGCCACCGTGAATCCAGCGAATTGTGATGCAGAGCGCCCGCGGAGCTCTATTCAGAATCCGGTCGGTGTTTTAACATGCGCGATCTTTCCGGCTGGATTAGCCCGCATTATGGACGCAACTCTCGCCACGCATTCCCTCGGCCACGACCGGCCACTAAAGATCGCCTTGCTGGGCTACCGAAGCAACCCATTCAGCGGGGGCCAAGGCGTTTATCTCAAACATCTGTCAAAGGCCTTGGTGGATTTGGGGCATGACGTGGATGTGATCTCTGGCGAACCCTATCCCGATTTGGACTCTCGAGTCGGCCTGGTCAAATTGCCGGGATTGAATCTGTATGAACACCCGAAACCCACACGAGCTTTAGCCCAACGCAAGTGGATGGACCCCATCAACCTATTCGAATGGCTGTCGTTTTTAAGCGGCGGTTTCCCCGAACCCTTTACCTTCGGACATCGCCTCCTGCGCTATTTCAAGGCGGAACAACCGAACTACGACATCGTTCACGACAACCAAAGTTTGTGTACCGGGCTGCTGGGACTGCAGCGCCGGGGTTATGCGGTCACCAGCACGATCCATCATCCGATTACGTTTGACCGAGATATCGCCCTGCAAAACAACGACAACTGGGGCATGGACCTGTTGATCAGGCGCTGGCATCTGTTTCTGCGCATGCAAATGCGCGTGGCTCGTCTGCTAACGCACATCACCACGGTGAGCAAAAACTCCCAGCACGACATCAGCCGTTCCTTCGATATCCCAGAAAAACGCATCGCCGTGGTGCTCAACGGTATCGACACTGAACTGTTTCAGCCCAGACCGGAAATTGCCAGAGAACCGTTTCACCTCATCACCACGGCCAGTGCTGATCAACCGTTAAAAGGCACACAGCATCTCATTCCAGCAATAGCAGAGCTGACCAAGCAGTACCCAGATCTGAGACTTACCTTCATTGGTGCGCCGAAGAAGGGCGGCAACACCGAGACACTTATCCATTCGATGGGGCTCAGTGAGCGGATTGAATTCCATCACGGTCTGTCCTTCGATGAAATCGTCAACCTTTACGCTCGTGCCAGCATCGCAGTGGTGCCTTCGGAGTACGAAGGTTTCGGCTTCCCCGCTGGTGAGGCCATGGCCTGCGAGGTGCCATTGGTTTCCACCGACGGCGGCGCGCTGCCCGAAGTGGTCGGCGATGCCGGTATGATTGTGCCCAGTAAAAGCCCCCGGGCACTCGCGGATGCTATCGCCTATTTGTTCGAGCACCCTGAAGAACGCTCACGCTTGAGTCGGGCGGGAAGACAACGCATTGTTGAACGATTTTCCTGGTCACGTGCTGCTCAGGAATTTACCGACCATTACCATCAGGTTATTGCCCGTGAGTCTTGAAACCATTGACTTTGACCGACTGAACATACGCCCCGGTGATCGGTTGTTGGATCTGGGTTGTGGCGAAGGCCGCCACAGCATATCCGCCTACCTCTTGGCCGATGCAGAAATCGTCGGGCTGGACCTCGGCTTGGATGACCTGCGAACAGCCAAAAACCGTTTGCAGGACTTCCCGATGCCCGCAAACAAAGGCGGATACTGCGCCTTTCTACAGGGCACCGGCCACCAACTACCCTTCGCTGATGACACCTTTGAACATGTGATTTGCTCAGAAGTGTTGGAACACATTCCAAACTACACCAGCTTTCTCGGCGAGATTCAGCGGGTGCTCAAGCCCGGCGGCTTGTTCGCTGTCAGTGTGCCGCGCTACTTCCCTGAGTGGGTCTGCTGGCAGCTCAGCGATGCGTACCACGAAGTCGAAGGCGGCCACGTCAGGATTTTTCGTGCCAGCGAACTCAAGCGGCGCATCCAGAGTTTGGGTATGAAATTCCTTGCGCGACATTGGGCCCATAGCCTGCATGTGCCATATTGGTGGCTGAGGTGCTTATTCTGGAACAACGCCGACAACAACTTTTGGGTCCGGCACTACCATCGCCTGCTGGTATGGGACCTGATGCACCGGCCATGGTTGACCCAAACACTTGATCGACTTTTAAATCCTTTTTTGGGTAAGAGCGTGGTCATGTACTTCAGGCTATCCTGACCCATGACTGACGCGCACCGAACACTTAGCGAGAATTTGCAGGCCACCGCCGATTACATTCTGCGCCTTCAGCTACCCAGCGGCGCGCTGCCGTGGTTCGCGGGTGGTATTACCGACCCTTGGGATCACGTGGAGGCGGTCATGGGATTGACGGTCGCTGGCCATCATCAAGCCGCGCTGAAGGGCTTTGACTGGCTGGCTAACAACCAGCGTGAGGATGGTGCTTGGTTCGCGGCCTATCAGAACAGTGCCGTCGCCGATGACACCCGCGCGGAAACCAACTTTGTCGCCTACGTGGCGACGGGGCTCTGGCACTATTACTTAGCTACTGGCGATACGGCGGCGCTGCGACGATTCTGGCCCATGCTCAGAAATGCCATAACCTTCGTTTTAGCTCAGCAAGCGCCGAGCGGCGAGATTTATTGGGCCGTAGACAGCCGGACCGGTACGTCAAAGGACGCGCTGATAACAGGCTGCAGCGCCATCTACAAATCCCTCGCCTGCGCCAGCCATGTTGCCGGCACCTTGGGCGAAGACTGCTCGCTCTGGCGAACGGCTCGTCACCGTCTTGGCGATGCCCTGCGCAACAAACCCGAGTGCTTTGACCGCACGTGGGAGTCCAAGGCCCGCTACTCTATGGATTGGTTTTATCCTGTTTTGACGGGCGTTATCAGCGGCAAGGCGGCCAAACAACGTCTCTACGAAAAATGGGACACCTTCGTTGAACCTGGCCTCGGCTGTCGCTGCGTTAAGGAACAGCCTTGGATCACCGTGGCTGAAACCTGCGAACTCATTATGGCCTGCGTAGTCGCGGGAGAGAGTCAGCGAGCCGCCACGTTGTATCAAAACATTCAGCGCTTTCAACTGGATGACGGCAGCTGGTGGACTGGCTATGTCTTTCCTGATGATGCCTATTGGCCCGACGAAACACCCACTTGGACCGCGGGCGCTGTACTGCTGGCTGCCGATGCCCTGTTCGACCTCACACCGGCGGCAAGTTTGTTCAAAAACGTCGAGCCAGCCTAGGGCCTAAACTCGACGCAGAATCGCCAAGGTGCGCCGCATCTCCACCTCTTCAAACAGACCCGAGGCAAGGGCCAAACGATAAATTTCAAAAGGCGCCTGACCACCATCTGCAGGGTCAGGGAAGATGTCGTGTATGGCCAGAATACCGCCGCCAACGATGTGCGGGCTCCAGCTTCGATAATCCGTCATAGCAGCCTCATGACTGTGACCACCGTCGATGAACACCATGCCAAGGGGGATCGTCCAGTATTTGCTCGCCTGGGCACTGGCCGCAACTACGGGGATCACCCAGTGTTCCAATTCCGCTTGGCACAAGGTTTGCCGCAGGGCGGGAAGTGAGTCCATACGCTGCACGGTTGCATCGTACAAATCCGGGTCATGGTACTGCTCGCCTAGCTGGTGCTCCTCGGACCCTCGGTGATGGTCAACGGCAAACACCTGCCCGTTCGCATCCCTAGCTGCGGTACCAAGATACACCGTCGACTTGCCGCAGTAGCTGCCCAGCTCCAAGCAGGGCCCCAATGATGCCGCGACCTTGGCGTACTGGTACAAGGCCGCGCCTTCGTCCGAGTGCAAAAAGCCCTTAACGCTTTCTATATTGATGGGGAGTTGCATGGTTCTGGCGAGGCGTTAACCGCCGATACCAAAGAATACGATCACGAAACTGACCGGCAGAGCACCAAGCCCATAAATCACCAGATTCGCCAAATCGTTTTCGCGCGAGTCGTCAACAAACTGAATACGGCTACCGGCGACAAACCAGAGCCCACTGGCCATAACGAAGGCCAATATCAACGTGAGTATCAGGGCTGCCAATGGATTGACCCTCCTTCGTATCGACCGGTCAGCCGTCGGGGTTGGTTGCATCCAGCCCCGATTTCTTGCGCAGTCTAGTTAAGCTGCAGCATACCTCGGGTTTTCACTTCGGCCATATCAACGATCGCTTCGTAGCTTGACGCCACGTCATCAGCCGTGGCATCTACGCCGAGGTTAACGCCGTTATTCTCAACCACCGCCGCCAAGGAGTATTGACCGCCTTGAGCCTGTAAGATGACGCCGTTGGGTGCCTCTTCACTCACCAAGAAGATGGCCGCAGGGGTCACCAGTTCCGGCCCAAGCTTTTCCAGCACTTCCTCTGGCATCAAGTTTTCCGTCATACGGGTCGCCGCAACCGGAGCGATGCTGTTGGTGTGAATATTGTTTTTCGCACCTTCGATTTTCATGCTGTTCATCAAACCCACTTGACCCATCTTTGCTGCGCCGTAGTTGGTTTGACCGAAATTACCATACAGACCACTTGGTGAGGTTGTCATCAAAATACGTCCGTAGTTTTGTGCGCGCATGATCGGCCACACCGCGTGTGAGCAATAGGCTGCACCCAGCAGGTGCACGTTCACAACCATCTCGAAATCGTCCAGCGTCATTTTAGAAAATGACTTGTCGCGCAAAATACCCGCATTGTTGATCAGCACATCAACCCGCCCCCAAGCGTTCATGGCATCATCCACCATGCTTTGCGCCCCAGCCCGATCCGATACAGAGCCGCCGTTGGCAATTGCTTCGCCGCCCATGGCTTTAATTTCAGCGACCACGGCATCCGCCGCATCAGAGGAACCGCCGCTTCCATCCATGGCGCCGCCCAAATCGTTAATCACGACTTTGGCACCGCGGCGAGCCAGCTCCAAAGCGTGGCAACGACCCAAACCGCCGCCGGCTCCGGTGACGATGGCGACTTGATCGGCAAATGAAATAGACATGTGGTTCTCCAATTAACGGTATCGTTAGATAAATTATGCGATCGCCTCAGGCGTCGCTTTACGGTCGTGCCGGAAAATGCGTTGGCCCAACCAGTGTATCCAGCTGCGGCTGAATCCACTCGACCCATTCACACAGCACCGGACGGGTTTCGCGAGGGTCAATGAGCTCATGAACAGCGAATGACTCTGCACGCGGAAACGGTGAGCGCGCTTCGCGCAAACGATCTTCCAATTCTCGGCGCTTGGCCTCTGGGTCCGGCGCTGCGGCAATTTCACGATGAAAGGCTACCGCCACACCACCTTCAACCGGCAGCGGGCCGGATTCTACGGAAGGCCAAGCCAATATGTAAGCACCCGGGGCATAGTGCGCGGCAGTAGCTACGCCAAAGCCCTTGTGCACTTGGATGACGGCCCAAGGCACCGTGGATTGAGCAGCAGCGGCTACCGCCGCCATGCCGTACCGAATGGTGCCAGCGGCTTCAGACTCCGGGCCGATCATAAAGCCCGGTTGATCAATCAAATTCACAATCGGTAAATGAAAGGTGTCGCACATCTCGACGAAACGCCGGTACTTTTGTGCCGCCTCGGCAGTCATGGCCCCGGCATAGTGAAGGCAATCGTTCGCCAGCACGCCGACTGGCTGTCCGTTCAACATCGCCAGAGCACAAATCTGGCTGGGGCCGTACAAGGAGCCTATTTCAAATACGCTGTCGAGGTCGAATATCATCTTCAACACAGCACGCATGTCGAAGCCGGTGTTACTGTCACGAGGCACAATGGACAGCAACGCCTGTTCCTGACGATCTACCGGGTCTTTTGTCGCATGGCGGGGTGTGCGCTGCCATATACTGCTGGGCAAATAACTCAGATAACGGCGAATCTGAGTCAGCGCATCGTGCTCATCAGCCGCCAAATTATCGACAATACCGCTGCGCAAATGTACTGACGCACCACCCAGTTCTTCCTTTGTCATTTTGACCCCAAGGGCTCGTTCAACGAGCGCAGGGCCACCAATCAATACTTGGGCTGTGTGCTCGGTCATGACGGAAAAATGCGAAGCCACTAAACGACCAGCGGGAAATCCAGCAACCGCGCCCAGGGCGGCTGATGCAATAGGCACTACTCCCATGGCATCAGCGATAATTTTGAATCGCGGCTCGGTATACACCGGTTCGCCTACCGTGCCGCCTTTCTTACCGCCGCCTTTGACGCTGCCACCACCGCCTTCGAGCATCCGAACCAAGGGGGTTCGATACTGAACAGCCAGATGTTCGGCATACACACTCTTGCGCAAGCCAGCCGCATTCGGCGAACCGCCTTTCAGCGTGAAGTCTTCACCGCCCACTGTCACTCTGCGACCGTCGATGGAACCAAAACCCACGACATAGTTAGCCGGGGCATATTCCAGCAGTTCGTCATTATCATCGTATACCGGACTGGCCGTTGCTCGACCGTGTTCACGAAACGATCCATCATCAAGCAGCACATCAATGCGCTCGCGAATGGTCATTCTTCCACGGGCATGCTGCTTGGCGATACCAGCCTCGCCACCCTGCTGCCGAGCTAAGTAGCGTCGGCGCTGCAGTTCTTGGACTTCGTTTTCCCAGCTCATTGGCTACGCGTTTTTGTGCGCTGAAGATGCCGGCGAAAACTTAGGTGGACGTTTTTCAAAGTTCGCCGTCACCGCCTCAATCTGATTATTTGAGCCGATTAGCCCGGCCTGTAACGATGCTTCAAGCTCCAGCCCTGTTCGCGCGTCGGCGTGCCACGCTTGTTCGTATAGCGTCTTACCCGCTCGGACTGCATCCGGTGATTTACCTGCAATTTCCTCCGCCAACTCCATCGCCGCCGCAAAAGGATCGTCGGCAACCCGAGTAACTAAGCCCACATCCTTGGCTTGCTCGCCGTTAAGAATGCGGCCGGTAAACGTCAGTTCCTTGGCGACATCCATTGGCATCAAATCTCGAAGGGTTTGGGTAATGCTCATATCCGGGACTAAGCCCCATTTAATTTCCATAATTGACATTTTTATGTCAGGTGCGGCGATACGTATGTCGGCGCCGAGGGCGATTTGACACCCTCCACCAAAAACCACGCCGTGCAGCGATGCAATGACCGGCATGGGCAGTTGCTTCCACACCAGCGCCGGGCGTTGAGCGCGATTTTCTGGGCGCTCGTCTTTCTTCAACAGCGAGGCGGTGCCAGATTGCGACTGACGCGAGCCGTCAGACATCGACGCAAAACTTGCCATATCCAGTCCCGCGCAAAAGCCTCTGCCGTTGCCGGACAAGACCACGGCAGACACATGGTCGGCACTGGCCAGCGACTGCCCGGCATCTATGATGGCGTCAAACATGTCCTGACTGAGGGCGTTGTATTTTTCTTCTCGGTTTAAACGGACATCAGCGATGCCGTTATTGATATCGATCGTGACTAAATCTGAACTCATAGAACTCTCCGCTTAATTTTGTGGCTGTTTTGGATGCCTGTTAGCTTTCGATAACAGCGACCACTTGATCTTCTTCAACCTGCTCTTCAGGTTCAACTAAGACCTGCGATAGCGTGCCTGTCCCCGGGGATTCCACGGGAATTTCCATTTTCATGGACTCCAAAATCATGATGACATCGCCTTCGGCAACGCTGTCGCCAACACTCTTGAGCACTTTCCAAACGTTGCCCGTTACTTCGCTTTCAACGTCGTGTCTCGCCATCTTCCTCTCCCTACTTTTCCCGGCCGGGAAATATAGCATCGCAGCGGCTTTTTTCAGAGGGCGGGAATTCGTCGGCCTGTGCGCAAGATTCTGGCGACCATGCCGGTGTCGATATCGCCGCGCAAAAAAGCCGAATCCCGCAGCACGCGAAGCAGCAACCCAGCATTGGTTTGCACACCCTGAATCGTAAAGGCCTGTAGAGCTACGATAGCCCGTCCGATGGCCTGCTCGCGGGTACTGCCCTTGGCGATAATTTTAGCCAGCAGCGCGTCATAGAAGGGGCTGACCTCTTGGCCTTGCTGGTAGCCGGTTTCCACACGCACACCGAACAGCCGGGGCGGTTGAAAGGTACGCAGCACACCAGTTGACGGCATCAGGGTCTGGGAGTCTTCAGCATACAGCCGCACCTCGATCGCATGGCCGCTAAGTTCAACGGGTTCTGGCAAGGCGCCACCGGCTGCGAGCAGGATCTGCTGTTGCACCAGATCCACGCCGGTTACTTCTTCCGTCACACCATGTTCCACTTGGATACGCGTATTCATTTCGAGAAAGCCACTGCTGCCGTCGCTATACAAAGTTTCAAGCGTACCCACATTGTTGTACCCCAGCTGTGCACAGATTTCCGCCCCGCGTTCGGCTTGCTCGCGCAGTGCGGATGCATCGATGCCGGGCGCTGGGCTTTCTTCAATCAGTTTTTGGTGGCGACGTTGAACCGAGCACTCGCGTTCGTAAAGGTGCATGGCATTACCATGCTCATCCGCCAAAATTTGAAACTCGATGTGTCGGGGTCGCGGAATCCATCGCTCCAAATACACCGCACCGTTGCCGAATGCTGCCGCGGCGACGGCTTGAGCCTGCGTCAAAGCAGATTCCAGCGCGTCCATCTGCTCTACCACCTGCATACCCATGCCACCCCCGCCGCCGGATGGTTTCACCACCAGCGGAAAACCAATGGCCTTGGCAGCCTCCCGCGCCGCTGCCGCATCGCTAATGAGGTCACTACCGGCGAAGATTGGCATGCCTCGTTCGGCCATCATGCGGCGAGCGTTCACTTTGTCGCCCATACGCTCCAACCAAACCGGATCAGGACCAATAAAGGTTAACCCTGCATCTCGCACCCTTTGCGCAAAATCGGCGCTTTCCGACAAAAACCCGTAGCCGGGGTGCACCGAGTCGGCATTGCTGGTACGCGCGATGCCTAACAGTTGATCTTGATCAAGGTAACTGTCTGCCGGACGCAAACCGTTCAGAGCATACGCTTCGCTTGCCTCACTGATGTACGGTGCTTTGGCGTCAACCGAGGTATAAACCACGACGCTCGTAATGCCCAGTTCGTTACAGGCTCGGACGATGCGCCGAGCTATGGCTCCGCGATTTGCGATCAGTACTTTGCCGATCGTGCGAGGCTGCGAGGCAGATTGGCATTCAGGCCCGGTCATACTGGCATCCGTTCGGCTTGGTGACCCGCCACAGGAGCAATTCTTCGCAGCTTTCGGCGAAGCCCCCCAAGCCTCTCTTGCGCGTATCGCAAGTGAACTGCCGGGTGTCTTTGGCGCGTTGGATCACAGCGAGCAGCAATCGACACTGCGTTTCCGTGAGGCTGACCCTGTGCATTGACGAACGCTTATCTCCTGAATGATCCGCAGGTCTTTCCAGCGCCGGCGTCCGCAAATCGTGTCGAAGTACATCGGCAACAGCCGCCGCCCCCTCCATATCGCTGTGATTTAACAGTTGGCAGCATTGCTCCAGCATCCAGGCAGACCAGTAGTTCGCTTGATCGCAGAGTCGTTTGTAGGTTCGCCAATCCACGCGTCAAAATGAGGTTTGTCTGTAAACCTAGAGGGAAAGATGCTCGCCGGTAAGCAGGTGATAGGCTTCCAAATAGCGCGCAATACCACGTTCAATAACTTCCGCTGGCAGCGCGGGCCCGGGCGGATTTTTATCCCACTCACCACTGGCAACGACGGTTTCAAGATAGTTGCGAACAATTTGCTTATCAAAGCTAACCTGTTCACGACCGGGTTCCCAGTCGTCCGCAGGCCAAAAGCGAGAACTGTCTGGCGTAAAAATTTCGTCGATCAGTATCGGTTCACCGGAACCGCCAATCTGACCAAACTCGAACTTGGTGTCCGCGAGAATAATGCCGCGCTCGCCAGCGTAGTCTCGAGCCGCACTGTAGAGGCTCAGCGTTTTCTCTCCTAGCCACCGCATCAATTCTTCGCCGACGATCTCTGCACCCTCGGCGAAGCTGATGTTCTCGTCGTGCCCGTCGACGGCCTTGGTCGACGGCGTAAACAGCGGTTGCGCCAAACGATCTGAATTGCGCAGTCCCTCGGGCAACTGGATTCCGCAAACTGCACCGCTGTTTTGGTAGTCCTTCCAGCCGCTGCCCGTAATGTACCCGCGGGCAATGCACTCTATGGGGACAACTTCGGTCTTGCGACACAACATGATGCGACCATTCAAGGCCTGGCGTTGGGCGTCGGTCAGGCCAGGCACATCAGCAACGTCGGTGCTGAGCAAGTGATGATCGATTTCGCTGGCAAAGTGATCGAACCAGAACTTTGAGATTTGCGTCAGCACGACACCCTTTCCAGGCAACCCGTTTTGCATAACGACGTCGAAAGCGCTGATCCGATCGGTCGCGATAATCAGCAAGGCCTCATCACCGGATGCCAGCGTCACGTCATATAGGTCGCGCACCTTACCTATACGCTTATTGGGTAGGGTCAGGTCAGTAGCAAGTAAGGCCTCGGCCATGAGTCTCATCCTTTTTTATTCGTTTGGGGCGGAAGGTAAAAACTTTAAGCGGTGTTGCCACCATCTGCAAAATAAGTTGAGCCTGTCACGAAGTGGCTCTCATCACTGGCCAAAAACAACATGATATTCGCAATGTCCTCCGGTTCGGCGTAGCGCTGCATCGGGATATTGGTCGCCATGGATTCCTGAGCTCCCTGCGGATCCTCTGGCCTTATGCCCGCCTCAATCGAGCGCATCATCCGTGTCTGAACCGGCGAGGGGTTTACGGTATTCACTCGTATGCCTTCAGCGGCAAACTCCCGCGCAGCCGACTTCATTAACCCGATGACCGCATGTTTGCTGGTTGCATAAGGTGCCAAACGCGGGGCCCCACGCACACCAGTAATACTCGACGTGATAATAATGCTGCCACCATTGCGCAGCCGCATGGCTGGAACCGCAGCGCGAAGAGCCAAGAACGGTCCCTTTACGTTTACCGACATAACCTGATCGAAGCGCGCTTCGTCATAATCAAGGATAGAAGCTACGTCGCCCTCAATACCCGCATTGGCCAAAAAGATATCGACTCCGCCATATCGTTCGGTAGCCGTCTCTACCATACGCGTGTTGTCCTGCGCACTGGTGACATCGGCTACCAAGTAGCTGACTTGGTTGCCACCAATTTCCGCACAGGCTTCAACCAAAGCTTGTTCATCCAAATCCACCAGCAAGACTTGCGCGCCTTCGGCGGCAAAACGCTTCCCTGCTGCCATGCCGATGCCTCCTGCACCACCGGTTATGATGGCTACTTTATCCACTAATCGGCCCATGCTTTTCTCCTACCCTAACGCTGCAGCAAGATCCGCCAATAAATCCTCACAGTCTTCGATACCGCTCGAGATTCGAATGAGCGACTCATCAATGCCCATGCTGGCCCGACGCTCCGCCCCCATTTCGAAGTAGATAGTATGCGCAACCGGGATAGCCAGCGTGCGATTATCGCCCAAATTGCTGGACTTCACGATGACGTTTAGCCGATTCAAAAAATCCCAAAGATCCACTTCGGACACCAACTCGAAACTGAACAGACCACCAAAGGCACGAAACAGTTCCTGTGCACGCGTGTGTTGGGGGTGATCCTCAAGGCCAGGGTAATAAACGCGTTTGATCTTGGGGTGTGCTCGCAAATACTGACAGATGGCCATAGCGTTATCGCTTTGCCGCTGCACTCGCAGAGCCAATGTCTCTGACCCCATGGCGATGTGATGGGCAGCCTCGGGACCCAGACTACCCCCTAGGTCTCGAAGACCCTTTTTCTTGATCTGAGTAATCCCCCACTTGGCGGTCTCACTGCCCTGATATTCGGCGTAAATATTGGGGAAGGCTGACCAATCGTAATTACCCACTTCCGTCACCGCGCCACCCAAGGCGTTGCCGTGACCACCGATGTATTTGGTCAAACTGTTCACCACCAAACTGGCCCCGACCGCCTTGGCTTGAAATAAGTACGGCGAAGTCATGGTGTTATCAACGACATAAACCAAGCCATGTTGTGCACAAAATTCACCGATACGCGCCAAATCCGCGACCTGCGTACGCGGGTTAGCAATGGTCTCCACAAACACCACACGAGTCTTTTCTGTGACAGCAGCGGCCACTGCATCCACAGACGTTGCATCGACAAAGCTTACATCGATGCCCATCTGACCAAAGGTATTGAAAAGGCTGTTGGTGTTGCCAAACAAAAAAGCGCTGGACACGATGTGGTCGCCGGATCTGAGCAGGGCAAACATTGTGGTGCCAATTGCTGCCATACCAGTGCCGAAGCAGACACTGGCCAGACCGTTCTCCATGACTGAAATCTTCGACTCAAGCGCAGTGATCGTCGGGTTCACCTGCCGCCCGTAGCTATAGCCACTCTTTACGCCCTGAAACACCGCGGCCAAATCTTTAGCATCGTCATAGCCGTATGCCACATTGGCATGTATCGGCTTGTGCAGGGAACCATGTTCAATTGCGTCTTGACGGTCGTTATGCACAACCTTGGTGGTAAATCCTTTCACTGAGAGATCCAAAGTAATCGCAGAGCGCCACTATACGTCTAACCGATCGTTTGCGCTCGGATAACTACTTAATTGGTGCCGCTTTGATCATGGATCGCGCTACCGCCTTCTCATTTGCGGCGCCGTCGCATCCAAAATGTCTCTGAAGTCACCTTGAGCAAGGACTGACAACATCTCCTTTTCATCACACGGCTCGCCAAATAGGTACCCTTGAGCTTGATCACAGCCTTGCTGGCTTAGGTAGGCAAGCTGAGCGCGCCGCTCGACTCCCTCAGCAATAACGCTCAGTCCCAAGCCTTTCGCCATCGCAATGATGGCGTCCGCTAAACTTACGCCTGCCCTCGCATCGCTGTCGGTTTGTATTTCTTGAATGAAAGTCTGATCAATCTTCAGAACATCTACCGGGAGCTGGCGTAAATAGCTGAGCGATGAATAGCCCATGCCAAAGTCATCAATCGCAACCTTCACACCTTTATCGCGAAGGGCTTGGATACTGACCGCTGCGCGTTCAATCTGTCGAACCAGGGCTTGCTCCGTAAGTTCGATTTGCAAGCATTCAACGGGAAAATCCGCTTCCTTACAGAGGGTGTCAATCTCCTGAGGAAACTCAGCATGTTCAATTTGCGCTGAAGAGCAGTTAATGGATACGGCAAGGTCATGCCCAAGGCTGCGCCAGCGAGCGGCACAATCAAGAGCGGACTTTTGCACCAGCGCGTCAATGTCGGGCACCAAACCCGCCTGCTCCGCCACAATCAGAAATGCGCTTGGATCGAGCAATCCCAAGCGTCTGTGTCGCCATCGCGCCAGCGCCTCCACGCCCACTATTTCTCCAGAGGCAAGATCCACGATAGGCTGAAAAAAAGCCGTAAAGTCGCCTTGATTGAGAGCCTCACGTAACTCCTGCTCCAATTCCAGCTGAGAAAATCGTTCCGAACTCATGGATGCCTCAAAAATCGCGCATCCCCCGGAGCCCAGGCTCTTAATGTGATACATCGCCGTATCCGCCGCCTGAATCAGTGCATCAATAGTGGTGCCGTGATCAGGATACCGCGCCAGACCGAAACTGGCGCCACAGGACAGTGAATAACCAGCGACTTCGGTAGGTTCGCGCATCAGATCAAGTGTTCTCAAACAAAGATCGGATGCCTCATCCAAGTCAGCAATATCCGGCAGAAACAGCACGAATTCGTCACCGCCAAATCTTGCAAATATTTGATTTTGCGCCAACGAGGCCTGTAAGCGATGACACAGCGCCTCAAGAAATTGGTCTCCAATACGATGACCCAAGGCATCATTGATGTTTTTAAAACGGTCCAAATCAAAGAATACGAAAACAAAGGGGGCATCATCTCGAGCCACTTTTTTGCTTTGAATATGGCTTTCAACCTGAGAAATGAGGCTGTAACGGCTTGGCAGCCCTGTCATCGCGTCAAAATTCAGTTGACGGCGAATTCTGCCTTCCTCTTCTTCTCTCTGGGTTATGTCTATCAGACTGAAAAAAATAACGGTTCCTGACTACTTGCATCAGGCAACAGATTTATCGAACCAACGCGTAATGCCACCGAACGAATTGGGGTTTGATGACATCTCGCTGTTCTTGGCGAGGCGCAAATCTAGGGGCCCGACCTTCGAAAACGGATTCTCACCCAAGGGTAGGATCGCGCCCTCAAAAAATCGGCGGAAGTTAGGACGGTCCTGCATATCTAGGATTGTTTCAAACGCTTCGCCCTCTAGGGTCTGGGCATTAACGCCGGCCAATCGTGAGCACGCTTTGCTCGCGAATAAGATAGTGCCTTGCGAGTTCGCAGCAAATAGAAAATCCGGGCGGGCCGAAATCATCGCTTCACATAGCAGTTGTACCGGCAAAGACATTTGGATCTTTTCTTCACCCAAAATCTGGTTGAACAGCGCTGAAAGACGCACAACGTCGGACTCTGCGCTGATTGCTGTTACGTCAGACATGATCTGAATCCATCGACATGTTACGGATCGGCTTGCGCGAAGGGCATCGGCCAAATTGGGAATACCCGAGCTAGTGCCGACAGCGCGAGCGCATGTTTCAGCTCTCCGGTCTCCACCGCTTTGCGCACCTCGTTTTGCGTCATGAACTCCAGCGCAATGGCTTCGCCATCGCCAAGATCTTGCTGGGTCGCCAGCACAACATCTTTCGCCAACCAGTGATGACATAAATGGTTATGAAAGGCAGGGTTCGGTTCTACTGCCCCCAAATAGTGCCAATCGTTGCTAACGTAACCGGTTTCCTCGAGTAACTCCCGGGCAGCTGCCGTTTTGCTGTCCTCGCCCGGATCTACCATTCCGCCCGGGGTTTCCAAGGTGTTGTAACCAACACCAAAGCGAAACTGGCGAATCATCAGTGATCTCCCTGCCGGATCAAGTGCTACCACGTTGACCCAGTCCACAGACTCTAAGACTAAGCGATCGAATGTCTGTCCGTTACGCGGATTGCGCAGCGTATCGATACGCTTTTCAAACAACATTAATCCCGCTTCCTCGTAACGAGAGGACAGATGCTGCCAAGTTAAATCATCCTTGCTCATGAGTTTGCCTCATTTACAGAACCACTCTTAGCCGCTCGGAACGGCTGCATGCCGTCGCTGCCTAACTCTGGCGTCCACGGTCTGACATGTCGTTCGGCTCGAACCTCGGCCAAAGCCTCGTCGACGCAGGTAAACGCCTTCAACGTTTCCAGCGAGCGAAGCGTGGGACCGATCATCTGCCAATCACCTCGCCGGTGATTTTCCAACGCGCATGTCGGCTCAACCCATTCTCCTGCAATGGTTTCTTGCGTATCCGACAACGCCACCTCGCCCTCGGGCAATGCTGCTAGGAAAAAACGGGTATCGAACCGGCGAGGCACAGAAGGCGGAGTCAACCAATGACTAAAATAAACCAGTCTGTCACTGGCGATGGTAAGATTGTGTCTGCGCAACAGGTCGTGCCATGTCACCTCGTCTTGCAGTAACCGCTGCCGCTGGACACGCAATTGTTCGCGGTGCGCTGAGGGTACGCCAATTGCTCCTGAGTCGTCTCGAGACAGCAGCACACCGCACTCTTCAAAACACTCCCGAGCAACGGCCACCCAGTAACGTAAACCGCCTTCATCTATGCCAAGGCGCTGGCTGGCTTCACTGTCAGCCATATCCGGACAAAGTTCTGGCTGCCAGTCCGTCTCTTCTACCTTGCCTCCGGGAAAAACATGCAGATCCGGGAAATCCCCCCGACCCGGGCGCTTCATCATAAAGACCTCAATGGCTGGACTGGGTGATGCGGGCTTATCTCGAACAATCATCACCGTTGCCGCCAACCGAATATTATCTCTTTGTAAGGGTTCCAAAAACGCTCCTCAAACCTCCGATCAGTCTGTCAGGATGCCACAGAATAAGCGCCACTGATTTGACTGTTGTATTTATTTTGCCGGGCTGACTCTCCGTTCCAATGCCCCAAAAAACAGTTCAACAATGACAGCAAGGATTGCGGCTGGAACAGCACCGCGCAAAATCATGTCGGTGTCGTTTAGTGACAGCCCGACCACAATGGGTTCACCCAATCCTCCGGCACCAATAAATGCTGCAAGCGTTGCAGTACCAATGCTGATAACGGCCGCCGTGCGAATACCCGCAAAAATCGCCGGCGTTGCCAGGGGCAGCCGAAGATAGCGTAACTGCTCCCAAGGACTCAAACCCAAAGCCAGAGACACCCTTACCAAGGTGGGATCTGTGTTGACCAAGGCGGTGATGGCGTTACGCACAATGGGTAGCAGCGAATACAGAAAAAGCGCAATAATTGCGGGCACAAAACCAATACCAAACACTGGAATCATCAGTGCAAGCAAGGCCAAGGACGGTATGGTCTGCATCAGACCACACACATAGACTAGGCCCTCAGCCAGCCGATGGCTGCGGTAAGTCGCTAAGCTGAGACCAAGTCCGATGACAATGGCCCCGATCAGGGCTGCACCTGTGAGTTGCAGGTGACGCACAAAGTGCCCCCACAGTTCGACAACCCATGTTTGCTGCAACCATGGTTTAGCAGAGTCTGCAATCGTGCTCTGTGTCTGCTCGGGCAAACCCAAGGTGACTGCGTTTACGCGGATGAACTCGGCTGCCACTTGCGCAAAGTCCACTCCTGCCACGACAACTTTAGCATTGAGTGCTCGAATACGGTTTTCATCAAGCATGTTTTGCATGCCTGCCAACGCATCTCGCAGAATGGGCCGCGCGCTGCGCCGTACCAACGTCGCTGCCCGATATTCAGGGAAATAACCCAGATCATCGTCCAGCACCCGGAGTTGGTAGCGCTGCAACTCACCATCAGTGCTGTACGCGTCCGTGACGTCAATCGCACTATCGGCTATGGCCTGATAGGCGAGGCCGTGTTCGATGCCGGTAACCGACTGATTCAACCCATAACGCAGCGCCAGTCCCGGCCAGCCATCGTCGCGCTGTAAAAACTCGTGACTGAAAGCGAGGGTCAGATCTTTGCCTGCAAGATCACCGACACGCCGCAGACCCAATTCCTCACCCTGGGTTTCGCGGACAACAATCGCGTAAGTATTGTTAAACCCGTACTCCTCTAGCAACTCCAGCCCATCGGGAACTAACGCCTCATTGATCTGGGCTCGGCCCGGATTGCCCGGCATGTTGAGCACCGCCTGACTGAGTGTACCGGTATATTCCGGATACAAATCAATCTCACCGTTCCTCAACGCCTCGTAGCAGATCAGCGTGCCGCCGAGGCCAAACTGACGAATCACGGGAAACCCTTTTGCCTCCAGCACCTGCGCCGCGATTTCTGCCAGCAAATAGCTTTCACCAAAATTTTTACTGCCTACTACGACCGTCTGTGGTTTTTCAGCGGCAAGAGCAGAGCCAGTTATGCCGCCCATGAAACAAAGCCAAAGGAACAGCACTTTCGTCTTCATGAGAGCTGACTCTCAATCAATCGCTCGGCGTAAGGCGTTGCCGGATGCTCGAGAACGTCTTGAGGAAGGCCGCTTTGCACTACCTTGCCTTGATCTAAAATCACAAAAAAATCCGCTAGCCGGCGAGCTTCGCGAAGGTCGTGGGTCACCAACACTGTGGTGGAAGGATGCGTTTGACGGGTCTGCTCAAAGCTCTCATAAAGGCCAAGCCGCGTGATTGGATCCACTGCAGAAAACGGCTCGTCAAGAAGCAAAATCGGTGGCTGTAACATCAGCGCACGACAAATGCCTAGCCGCTGCTGCTGACCGCCGGAAAGTTGCCTCGGCAAACGTTCAGCAACATCCGCCGGTAATCCAACCGTATTCAGCAGGGAGGCAAAGCGGTCTTCCATTCGAGCCTCTGACCAGCCCTCAAGCTTGGCAACGAGGGTAACATTTTGTCGAGCGGTCAAGTGAGGAAAAAGCCCAGCGCCCTGCACAGCGTAGCCAATACCGCGGCGAAACGATTCAAGACGCTGAGTCGGTACAGCCTGGCCCAAGACCTCAATGAGGCCTGCATCGGCTGCCTCCAAGCCATTAATCATTTGCAGTAACGTCGTCTTCCCGCTACCGCTGGAGCCAACGATTGCTGTAACTTGATCCTTGGGCAGCCGCAGCGACAAGTGACGAAACACCTGCGAAGCGCCAAAAGACTTATCCACGGCATCAAAGATAACTGCAGGCTCTGAGTTCACTTTAGCCACGGCCATCCGCTAACCCATATTTTTTGCACAGCCCAACGCCATATTGACGCAGCTCACTCAAAACTGCCTGCTTGTCCGCACCGAGAGACGCATCACCTAACTCGTCCAAACGCTGGTTGAAGCCGGACAAATTCAACCAATCACCGTCACCCAGCAGCCTCTCGGCAACATACTCGCGCCAGGCATCGGCCTCAAGGGGTGACAGCAAATGGGGAAAGGACCGCGCCTTCATCCGCCCAGCCAAGGTGGGCAAACGTGCATCGCGGTAATCCATATCAACCCAGCGCCCTTTGGCGAGTTCCGCGTACAGATGATTAGAACGCGCTTTATCTTCTTCCTGAATGAAGGCTCCGTAGAGAGCTGCTTCGGCATCTTTTTCTTGCGGCATAGCGTTTTGCACGAACGCACGCCGCACCTTTTGCGAAAGCGCAGGCTGATTGAGGCGGCGCCAGCGTTCCTTGATAACTTTTTTGGACAGCGACAGCTTTTCGATATTCTCGTCGGTAAGCACCTCAAAGGGCGCAATGAATGGACTGCGGTTTACCTTAACCTCACGCAGCGGCACGCGAGTTTCGCCCTTGGGTACAAACAATTTGTTGCGGATTTCATCCTCAGACCAGTTCAGCAAACATTCAATATCTTCACCCAAATCCGCCACCACGATCGCATTGGCATTGCTGGGGTGGCGCGTCATGGAGACAACGGGAGCAACATTGAAGCGATCCTTGCCATACATCGCGGAGACGTGGGCGCACAGGCGGGTGCCTAGCGGTTCCAGCAGCGCCTTCACATTTTTCTTCTGACGCATGCCGTAGTAATACTCGAACAGCTTAGGCTGCCGATCCTTGAGCAATCGCGCCATACCAATGGTCGCATGGACGTCTGACATCGCATCATGGGCCTGACCGTGATCGATACCGTTAGCCTTGGTCAGCTCTTCTAACCGATAGATGGTCTGCCCCCTCTCATCGGCAGGCCAATGGATTCCTTCAGGGCGCAGGGCCCCAGCCGCACGCACCAAGTCAACCAAGTCCCAGCGAGTATTTCCGTTGCGGTACTCGCGCGCATAAGGGTCCTGCAAATGCCGATACAGCGCGTAACGCATGAATTCGTCATCAAATCGCAGACTGTTATAGCCCAACGCACAAGTGCCCGGCACATTAAATTCCTGCAGTATGTTCTGCAACGCGTCGAATTCGCTGATGCCTTCCGCCGCCAACTTGCTCGGCGTGATACCGGTCACCAAGGATGCATCGGGACTGGGCAACACGTCATCAGGCAGACGTACGAAGAAGCACAACGGCTCGCCAATGGGGTTTAAATCCAAATCCGTCCGAATGCCCGCAAACTGCACAATACGATCCCATTTCGGATTGGTGCCCGTCGTCTCAAGATCGTACCAATAGAAACTGTCAGCCATGTCCGCTACCCTCGCCCACCATGTCAAAACCATACCCTAATCCGCGAACGCTGGCCTTGTACTTGGGTCCATTTGTTGCGTTTTGTGCTTTTTTTACGTTCTGGCACAACTCTGGTGACACCAATGCGGCTGTTACTCTGGGGGTAACGCTGTGGGTTGTGATTTGGTGGGTTTTTGAGCCCATTCCAATTCCTGCAACGTCTTTGTTGCCCATGGCTCTTCTCCCTCTGTTCGGGGTTTTGTCTGCGAGAGAATTGGGGGCAGCCTATGGCAATCCCTTAGTGCTGTTGATGCTAGGCGGTTTCTTACTCGCAACAGCACTGGAGCGCAGTGGCGCTCATCGTCGTATCGCTCTGTATATGGTCCGCGCTTTCGGCGGCAACAGTTCGCGGCGGCTGGTCTTTGGTTTTATGTGTGCAAGCGCATTTTTAAGTATGTGGATATCCAACACATCGACGACGTTAATGCTGCTGCCCGTGGCCTTAGCGGCCTTGGAGAAGTCAGACGACGCTCATTTGGCCGCACCGCTCTTGCTTGGCATCGCCTATGCCGCCAGCATTGGAGGCATAGGCACCCCCATAGGCACACCGCCAAACATGGTCTTTATGGGTGTCTATAACGAAGTAACTGGCTCGGCCATATCCTTTGGTCAGTGGATGATGTGGGCGCTACCTGTCGTTTTGGTGCTCTTACCTATTGCAGGATTTTGGATCACTCGGAACGTTTCCAAACAGGGTGGCGTCGCGCTACCTGACGGGGGTGAATGGGCTCTTGCCGAGCGTCGAGTGCTGACCGTTTTCGCTTGCACTGCATTGCTATGGATGACCCGCAAAGGTCCTTGGGGCGGTTGGAGCGAGTGGTTGGCCCTGCCTCACGCGAATGACGCCATGGTTGCCTTTCTCGCTGTCGTAGCCCTGTTCCTTATCCCGAGCGGCAACATCACGAAAACGGGAGAATCTGAGCGGCTGTTGGATTGGGAAACTGCCGAACGGATTCCGTGGGGCATGCTATTGCTATTTGGTGCTGGCATTACCATCGCAACAGGTTTCATCAATTCAGGGCTAAGCAGCACAATTGGTCAATCGTTACAGCAGCTTTCTGCCCTGCCATTGCTCCTGATGATCGCCACCATCTGTTTCGCCGTCACGTTTCTGACAGAGGTTACCAGCAATATGGCGACGACGACCCTGCTGATGCCCATCTTGGCTGCTGCCGCGCTCGGAGCTGGCATCGATCCCGCCTTGTTCATGATTCCAGCTGCCATGAGTGCTTCGTGCGCCTTCATGTTGCCGGTGGCAACTCCGCCGAACGTTATCACCTTTGCCACAGGACGCTTTACCATCCAAACCATGGTTCGGGAGGGCGTGGTATTAAATCTGGTCGGGGTCGTCGTAATCAGCATCGCCTGTGTGCTCCTGCTCGGACGCCTGTGAGGCACTTGAGCACTGATTCAAAGAATCCACGTACGGACAGTTGCTCGCTAAACCCGTCAATGCCACCATGCGACAGAAGACTTGTGACTGATCAATCATGCATGTTTTCAAAGGCATCCTAGCCTGTATCTCGATCGCCATTACCACGGTTTGTGTGAGTGCTGTACTCCTCATCTGGTCGCTTCAACTGGCCATTGCGCGAAACACAAGCAAACCCGCAATCAAGCGAAAAATGGATAACATCATTATTTGGTGGACCCAATCCAATCGCTGGATGATCCGCCGCCTGAATCTTGTATCGCCCGAGATTCACTGGGAGGGGCGTGAGCATCTGTCATCGGAACAATGGTATTTGGTGGTTTGCAATCACCAGACTTGGGCTGATATTTTGCTGCTGCAAACCTACTTGCTTGATGACATTCCTCCGCTAAAGTTCTTCACGAAATCCCAGCTGATTTGGCTACCCTTCTTGGGACAAGCCATGTACGTGTTGGGTTTCCCTTACGTAAAACGCGTCAGCCGAGAGCAGATTAAGAAAACCCCGAGTTTGCGTAATGCGGATAAAGACAGCGTAATGAAAGCCTGCGAGGGTTTGAAAAATCACCCAAGTACGATTCTAAATTTCGCCGAAGGCACGCGTCGCACGGAGGAAAAACATCGCCTTCAGAACTATGCCTTCCGAAATCTGCTTAAACCGAAGGCCGGCGGCATCAACTACACATTGGAGGGGATGGACTCTCACCTGAGCGGGATGGTCGACGTCACGATCGTTTATCTCGATGGGGCACCCACATTTTGGGATTTTTTACAGGGCAAAAGCGGCAGGGTGGTCTTTGATGCCCGCTACCGACCCCTACCTGCCTTGACTGTAGAACACGCGGGAGAAACGCACCAAAGAGCTCAAGTGGCCCAATGGCTTCAATCCCTTTGGGAAGAAAAGGATGCTCTGATCTCGCGTTATCTCCAAAGCGGCTGAACACCGCTTTGTGAGGCTTTGACTGCTATTGCCCTTTACCTCTTACCCTTGCGCTGCTTGAGGTCTAATCTAGGTTAGTTGAGGCGGCGGCTTGCGCACCTACGTCGTCGGCACTTTGCAACCTCGCCAACGCACGCTCAACTGCTACCATCCGTTTGTTCGACGCGATCCGAAAGGCATCAAAGGCCAGTACTGCCTCAGTATTTTCTGACACTTGCGGGCTCAGAGCCGCTTCGATCTTTGCAAGACCTTGGGTCGCTACATTGCTTTTGTCGACCAACGCTCGCTGGGAACGCAACATTTGCTGCAGCTGAAGTTCGAGACTGGTGACCTGATCGATGACTTGTTGCTGAACTTTTAAGGCTTCTTCGTGACGACCTGTAGCAGCTTTCAAATCCCGATTACTTGCGCGAATGCCGTTTAATGTGGCACTTACGGTTTTCAGCCCAGCCTGATTCTCCTTAATCCAATCTTTGTTGCGTTCGTTGGCAATGGCCCAGAGCTTGCGAATCTCAGATTCCCACAAATTTATTTGCTCTTTCGTATCTTGCCCCTCTTGGCTCATCGCGGTGTCCGTTGCAGACAATCGTTGCTCCAAAACCGCCAATCGTCTATTTGCGTCGTTGAGTCGGTCTTGTTCTGCCGCGAGCATCTGTTGTTGATTGGCGATAAACCAGCCCGCGCCAGCCAAACCCGCCACCATCAGAGCCAGAAGAAGTGTGGTTGCCATACCGCCGCCACCTGCGGGCTTACTTAATGGCCTGCGTGTCCCGCTGGAACGATAGCGATCATTCTCTTGGGTAGACAAAACGTCCTTGGTGGATTCATCCATGGGTTGCGCTCTTTTCATCGACACGGTGACCTCAATTATAGAAACGATATGCACCACATGACAGCGGCGAGTACGAAAATCGTAAAGCTGACCGCTGATCCAGATAATGCTACGGCCTGTCGGTTTCGCGTTTTGACTTAGGCAGGCATCCGTAGGGTCGACTGTATTGGCCGAGATTGGTTTTCACTGGCTTTTCTTGAACGCACTGAGGGGTATTCATCCAGTAGCTTTTAACGAAGGTCTCCTAACAGAGGTCTTAGAAAACCAAGCGTAACCGGGCATGAACGAAACGTTTTATCAGTAATTTCAATTTCAGGTCTCTTGTTATGATTAAAAAACCCACGAAAAAATCCGTCGCGCTTGCGGTCAGTGCGGCCTTAGCAACTTCCCTAGCAGCGTCACCGCTAACTCATGCGAATCCACCATCGGACAACTCCTCGCTCTTAAACGCAGCGACTTTGGCAGGTGGTTATATGCAGTTCGCATTGAACGGCGAAGGTAAATGCGGCGA
>JAAXKB010000029.1 GCA_012269545.1 Gammaproteobacteria bacterium
GTTGAAGGTGCTGTATGGCGCTACGGATGAGTCCATATACCTTTCGCCAGCACCGCTGTATCACGCCGCACCCCTGGCCTTCACCATGAACTGCATTCGTACTGGCGTGCCCGTGGTGGTGATGGAGCACTTTGAAGCCGAATTCGCCCTAGAGTGCATCGAGCGCTACAAAATCACCCACAGCCAGTGGGTACCCACCATGTTCGTCCGCATGCTCAAGCTGCCGGAGGAAACGCGCCTGAAATACGACGTGAGCTCGTTGCGCTGCGCCATTCACGCCGCAGCCCCGTGTCCGATTCCGATAAAAGAACAAATGATCGACTGGTGGGGGCCGGTGATCTACGAGTATTACGCAGGCACCGAAGGCAACGGCTTTGTGCAGTTGAACTCTGAAGAATGGTTGGCGCACAAAGGATCCGTGGGTAAGCCGCTGACCTGTGAGCTACACATTTGCGACGAACACGGCGAAGAAGTACCCGTCGGCGAGTCAGGCACCATTTACATGGACGGCGGCGGTACCTTCGAATACTACAAAGACGAGGGTAAGACCAACGATTCGCGCCATCCAAAGGGTTGGTCAACCTTGGGCGACGTAGGCTACTTGGACGAAGATGGCTACCTGTACCTGACGGACCGCAAACACTTCATGATCATTTCCGGCGGGGTCAACATATACCCGCAAGAAGCCGAGAACGCTCTGATCACCCACGACGCCGTGGTGGATGTGGCCGTGTTTGGCGTACCGAACCCAGACTTCGGCGAAGAAGTGAAAGGGGTGGTGCAACTGCGGGATACGTCTATGGCGACCCCAGAGATGGAGGTCGAACTGCTGGACTATTGCCGCTCGCAGTTATCCAGCATCAAGTGCCCGCGCAGTATCGACTTCCGCGATGAACTGCCTCGGCACCCCACGGGCAAGCTCTACAAGCGCTTGCTGAAAGACGAATACTGGGCAAACCAGTAGGCGTTAGCCAAAGGACTATTGGCTGAGCACGTTCGCTGGCGAAAACTGATCCGTCAGCGGGCGCGCATCTGCATCCCAGTCGGGTTTTTGCTTACTCAACGTCATGAGGGTTCGAGCGTACCTCGTAATCGGTACGCCATAGGGCTTGAGTCCGTCTTGCAGAGCCGCCGCACGCGTGCGCAGAACTTGGGCGTCCAAGACATCGCGCTGTTCTGCTGGCAGTTTCGCCTGAGGCACCAAGATCACGCGGTTGCCTGTGGAAGCGCCACGAAAATTCAGGAACTGACCAAATACTGCCGCGTAGGTGGCCGACTCATAGTCGTAGAGCTGGCTGCTGGCAAAGGTGTTGGCGACCAGCACGCCGTTATCGCTGAGCAGCGCGCGCATTTCCTGCAGAAATTCTACGGTCATCAAATGCTCGGGAATGTACTCGCCGTTAAAGGCATCCAAAATGATCAGGTCATAGTTCAAACCCCGCAAGGCAGACCGTTTGCCGTAGACCCGAGCGTCTTGAATGATGGCGCGATTGAAATCGTCCTCCTGATAGCCGAAGTACTCCTTGGCCACGCGAACCACCGCCTCGTCAATCTCCACCGTATCAATGCGAGCATTGGGAAGCAGGTCGCGCAGCGCCATAGGCAGCGTACCACCACCCAAGCCAACGATGAGTACGCTGGCAGGATCGGGATTCAGCAGCAGGCTCGCCATGGACATTTGGGTATAGGAAAACACCATGCGTTTGGGGTAATTCAGGTTGACGCAGGTTTGGGTGCTGTCTTCGCGCTTCAGCGTGAATTTGAGACAGCGCAGACGGTTGCTGTCTTCCACAATGATGCGGGTGTAGACCGAACGCTCTTCGTGCAGGACTTTAGCGTAAGCCGTATTGGACAAGGCCGAAAGCAGTAGGCCAAAAGTGAGGGTGAGGCACAGTCCAAGGGTGGGGGCGGTTCGGTTCATCGGGTTCTCAATGTAAGTCAGATCTGGGGGCTACTGTATTCCACGGTTTGCTGTTTACCAACAGGGTTGGCTCACGAAGGGGCGAGAGATGGCGCACAGGGCATTGCTCTTTACGCGTTAATCGCCAACGTGCTTTTTCAGATATACTCGATGCATATAATATAAACGTCATTTGATGTATTTTCATATGCATCAGCAGAGGCTTGATGATGAGAACAACACTGAATATTGATGACGGCTTGCTGTCAGAAGCCGAACGCTTGACAGGCGTGAGTGAGAAAACCGCGTTGGTGAGGGCAGGCTTGAAAGCGCTGATCGAACAGGAGAGCGCGCGACGGCTTGCCAAGCTGGGCGGTACTGAAAAGAAACTCGCGTTGACCCCTCGGCGCCAATCCAACGCGTCGTGATTTTGGTGGATACCTCGGTGTGGGTCGATCACCTTCGGCACACTGAGTTAGAACTGGTTCGCCTGCTGGATAATGGTGAGGTGATGATTCATCCGTTCATCATCGGCGAACTGGCCTGCGGAAACCTCAACAACAGAAACGAGTTGCTGATGCTCTTTCGCAATCTCCCTCAAGCGGTGGTCGCAAGCCACGAAGAAGTCATAACGCTAATCGAGCAAGAGTCTTTGATGGGTAAAGGCCTGGGTTATGTGGACATGCACTTATTGGCTTCCAGCATACTGAGCGATTGTCAGCTTTGGTCGAAGGATAAGCGGTTGGTTGCTGTTATGAAGGAAATTGGAGTCGCTAACTAGATCGTCGCAATCTCTTGAAAATCGAAGTTGTTCGTTCGCCAGTAGCGCGTCATTGGCTTTGACCCCCTCCCAAATATCTGACCTGTGTCTAACACCTCTCAATTCGGGAGGTTGCTCTCAAATATTTGCTGTGATTTCTCTCTCTCCTGCGAATACTGCTTGGGAAACCCCATTAACAGTGGATTCAGCCGGTGCTTTTTTTGCGGGCAATCAGATGTTTCGTCTTGGTTTTCAAAGAGATGGCGAATTTAACGTCGGGAGTCGAATAATTATGAAAATTGTTACCCCCCCCTTTAGTTATCGAGGGTCCGGATGCTTTTGCAGAAGATTTATTCAACAGAAAAGAATACGGCCAATCCTTGTTGAACTTGGTTTCGCAATCTAGTGATGAATTAGTCATTTCTCTTGATGGTAAGTGGGGTGAGGGTAAAAGTACATTTGTGAAAATGTGGCAATGCATGTTGTCGAAAGCCGACGTTCCGAGCATTTATATCGACGCCTACAAGAATGATTATCTAGACGATGTCTTTATGTGTATAGCAAGCGCGATCTTGAGTTTTAAAGAGGATAACATCGATGGAGATAGCGAAGAAAAGTCCGAAGAAATAAAAAAGAAAGCGAAAGAACTTGCTGTCAAAGTCGTCTATTGGTCAGCCAAGTTGGCGGTTCGAATTGTCACGTCTGGGCTTGTGAATGGAAACGATATTGATGAGTTAACGACTATTTCATCTGAGGGTGAATCGGTTTATTTAGAAAATATCATCGAAGGCAGGTTGAAAAATCGGTCGAAGGATGTTGCATTAATTGAGGAATTTAGAGCGCTGCTCTCTGCAATTCCATCAAAGTTGAGAG
>JAAXKB010000049.1 GCA_012269545.1 Gammaproteobacteria bacterium
CTGGGCACCATTATGAACACGTAAGCTGCTGATAACGAAAAAATTTTCAGAGTCTGTTGTGACACCTCTCTACCTTCTCGCCCGTGTTTGAGCTTCCACCGAATAATCTACAGCATGCCTGTCTCACATGCGCGACTAAAATCGGCGCGCCAACAGCAGCTACGGGTTCTTCAGCATGTACCCATCGCAGCGTGGACGTGCCTTAGCACACCACCCCATGCAGGACAGTCGGGATCTTCCTCAGTTATGTGCCGCCTCCAGCGATAAAGACAGATGGAAGGCGTCAGCGCACTCCGAGCTTAATGTCGAAACGCTGCGAGCCAGCGACGAAAAACTTTCAGCAACGCTGCAAGGGCTATGACAGGAACAAGCAAGACAGGTTTGAAGGAGTCTTGTCACTACCGGCAACTTAGCACCCTGAATGTGCATTAAAAGTATGCAAATTGCTTTGGGGGTTAGTTGTAAAGATCGTGCTGTTGTTTTCTTTTTTTTCTCATGCTAGAAATTCTTTAGTTCTAAACGTGGAATTCGTATGAAGCTTTTAATTTCGGTCTTTTTGACGTCAATACTTGTGGCCTGTGGCGGTGGTGGAAGCTCCAATAGCTCTGCTAACAACGACTATGTTAGCGACGATCAAACCAGCAATGATGACAGCAACGATAACTATAATGATGACGCGACATTTGAGCTCAGCTCTACCGCCTTCACCTCAGGCGGAGAAATCCCAGTCATTCATGCCTGTGAAGATTTAGGGGGCAACAACTACTCACCACAGCTCTCTTGGCAAAACGCGCCTGAGAACACGGATAGCTTCGTAATAATAGTCGATGACGAAACAGCACCTTGCGGCACGGGCGCTAACGCTTGTGTGCACTGGAATTTATTCAACATAGATGGGTCCGTTTCGAGCTTGATGGAGGATGTTTCCCCCGCAGAAATCGTGGATGAAGGTGGAAACAGTGTTGTGGTGGAGGGACTCACCTACGCCAATACCAATGACTACGAGGGGCCTTGCCCTCCAGCGGGCAACGCGCACACCTATTACTTCAAGATATACGCGCTGAGCTCTGACCATCCCGAAATGGAGCAGGCGCAATCCCTGACTAGCAGTGAATTTGAGGCGGATCACGCTAGTCATATTCTAGGGGAAGCGGAAATCAGCGGAACGTTCCGTTCTGACTAGTTCCAACCCACCGGTCAGCTAGACAAGACAGAGCAAGAGGCCCTGTAAACCAATTGCTCTGTCTGACTCTGGTGGGCATCGAGCCGCCAGCTGTCTTAGGTTGTCACGCCAATCATCTGGATTATTTGGAACGAAGGACGTCAACAAGGCGCATTTCTCACACCATTGAACGTTTTGGCAATTAAGCGTGCTTCAGACCGACGCTCGCTTCAAGCACACAAAACAAACAAGAGATGTATCTTAATGACTGCCTGCGTCTGCGCTAATCTCAGGCATGCGTGCAAGCTATGCGCTACCTAAGACATGGCCCTACCGTTAGCTTCAGTTATTCGGGAACGTCTTCTTTGAAACCACAAAGCACGACCAGAGATAACCGATACATCGTCTGCTGAACAAGGGAATCCGCCGTTAACGAAAACCACGGAGGTTGACGTGCCAACAGTCCACTGCCCGTTATCCTGAGGGTTTGATGAAAAAAATTTGGATTCGGGCAAGTAGCGGCAAAAGTGCGGTCGGGCAGGTCCCATAAAAACATGGTCAGCCGATAACCATTAATGGCTTTAAATTGACGCAATAGCCCAAAAAGCGCTGATCAAAAGCTCCGTACTCTTCAGATCAAGCTCGCAGGGTGACAATCCCAAGAAGTTTTTGTGTGCAGCCGTCCGTTACTTTGGATTCGCCGCGTTTGCCAATGGTCTTTTGATGCTCGTTACCGGCTGAAATTACGATCAAACTTGCCGAATAAGATCAAGCGGCGACCATGAAACTCATCACGGCAGCGATCCCGATGCCGACTTTGACCGCACTAAACTTTGTCTAATCTGAGGATCTCCCGTTCGAGAAGTGGAAAACCCATTAACAGGCGAACTGGCAGATTCAATGGCAGCGCACGCGCTGCTTTTTCGAATTCAGCGCCTTCTACGGGCACAGCTCTGCGGACAGATTTTTCACCCTTGATGGTGACCAAAACCTCGGGGTTCGCCAAAGCGTTTGCATGCCAGCCCCGTGACCAGTGGTGCGCAGAAACATAAATCTTTTCATCCACAGTTATGCGCGCGAGCATCGTATCCTTTCTCTCCCCAGCCTCCGTCGTTGTCGTCAGAACAAGCATGGGTATTCCAGAATCCTCAAATGACGGCTGCGTATAGCCCAGATAGCCGATTTCGAATATCGCGACAAGCAAGGCGTACAACCCTAGGATTCCGCCTAGCCATTTTACGATTTTCATGTCATCGCTCCGAAACGTTGGCCTCTAAGCTTGCCGCCATTTTAATTGACAGAAAAGCCCTTGGCCTCTGCGTGCGCGGCTCTTTTGGCCGCACCAGAAACATCGTTTCACGGGCACTTGTGTAGATATACCGCCTCAAATTTACGCGCGAAAGCGTCTACGGATTCGCAGATTTCACCATTAGAAAAAATACTGCTCCCCAATAGGGATAACCTGCTGCCAGCGCCCTTATCCAATAAGTGCCGACCCAGCCATCGCTATTCAATTGATACTCAAATCCGCACGACCAATGTTAAAGCAAGTTAAACGTTCAATTTCACTAATGATTATCGATCAGCCGCCCAGCGCCAACCTAAAACACCGCCAATTGTCGCCAGAAGCAAGGCGATTTCGCAGCGCTTGTTGCTGGGTGCGCGTGGCTTATCACTCTTGATCAATCCGTGCCGGATTCAGTCTAATGGAAGCCAGACAATCCATTTCTAAAACCCGCCGCGAGTACAGTAAGTGGGTTAAAGATCAGACTCTTGAGGATTTCGCGCTTCGCTTCACGGCAAAAAAGGCACGAAATCTAAGTATCGGAGCCGTCGGCAAAACCGCCTTGGGAACAACGGCGTTTCTCGCCCTTGAGGCTCTTAGTGCTGCGGCCACCCTACAGTACGGCTTTATCAACACCCTCTTTGCCATGTTTGCGGTGGCGGCCGCCATTGTTTTAACGGAGCTGCCCACCTGAATCGGCCGATCCCCGAGGTTTGCCACTTCCAACATCAAGGTGTCGCGCCCGACATTAATTTCAAGGGCGTTATCTGCACACACTGTTTCACCGGGCTTCATATTCTTTCCTCCAACTCGGGTCCGACGAAGGCGCGCCTGACCACTACGCAATGGGGTTGTGGACCGTGACAAGTTTGGTTCCATCAGGGAAAGTCGCCTCTACCTGCACCTCAGGCAGCATCTCAGCGATACCATCCATCACATCGTCGCGGTTCAACACCTCTCGGCCAGCGTTCATCAAGTCCGCTACCGAACGGCCGTCGCGGGCTCCTTCTAATATGAAG
>JAAXKB010000051.1 GCA_012269545.1 Gammaproteobacteria bacterium
GTTTACGGCTATCTTAGTCACGCGGGCCTTGGTCAATCTGATGTACGGCGGCCGCAAGTTGGAATCCATCAAAATATGAATGCGATAAAGATCGACTTTATGGGCAAACGCCTGATGGCGTCGTTTCTGTCCGGCGCAGTATTGTTGGTAGCGTTGGGTTCGCTTGCCCTGCAAGGGCTTAATCTGGGGCTGGATTTCACCGGTGGCTCACTGGTTGAAGTGAAACTCGCAGAGAAAGTTGCCCCGCAAACGGTACGCGGTTTTTTGGTTAATGCTGGGTTTACCAATGGTACCGTGCAAACCTTCGGGTCTGACGAAGATCTATTGATCCGTGTACCGCCCCAGCAGGGCCTTGAAGGCGCTAGCCAAGCGAACTTGGGCGATAAAATTTTCACAGCGTTGTCTGCTCAATATCCCGGTATCGTGCTGCAGCAGTCCAGTTATGTGGGCCCTGCAGTGGGCGATGAGCTCGCGGAAGACGGTGGTCTGGCGCTGTTGACAGCCTTGCTCGTTGTGATGATTTACATCCTCTTTCGGTTCACCAAGCAGTTTTCAGTCGGTGCCGTCGTCGCATTGGCGCATGATGTCGTAATCGTGCTTGGGTGTTTTTCGGTTTTTCGCTGGACCTTCGATCTCACGGTACTTGCGGCGTTATTGGCGGTGATCGGTTATTCCCTGAACGACACCATTGTTGTCAGCGATCGAATTCGGGAGAATTTTCGACGTGCCAGACGAGGCACACCGGTGGAAATCATCAATGAAGCATTAAACCAAACGTTAGGGCGAACGTTGGTAACGTCCTTAACCACGTTATTCGTGCTGCTTGCGTTGCTGTTTGCCGGTGGAGAGGTGATTCGGGGTTTTGCGACGGCCCTGTCGATTGGTGTTGTGATCGGTACCTACTCATCGATCTACGTGGCGGCAAATGTGCTGCTTGTGATGAACATTTCCCGGGAAGATCTGCTGGTCCCTGAACCCGAGCAACAAGATAGCGAAGACGGTAGTTACCCCTAGCTACCGATCCGTTCGTTGGTCGCTTAATCCCGTAAGGTCTGAATTAGGCCTTTGAAACACTTGGGGTTGGCAGCCACGATGTCGCCACTGTCCCAAAACGCTTCTCCGCCGTCGTGGTCGCTGACGAAGCCCCCGGCCTCTCTCACCAAAACGATTCCTGCTGCAATGTCCCACTTGCTCAAGCCCATTTCCCAAAAACCATCCAGACGCCCGGCGGCAACATATGCCAAATCCAGTGCTGCGCTGCCAGCGCGGCGAATACCCCTGCAGGTGCCGGTGAGCGTTTCCAGCGATTTACTGTACTCGGCCAACTTAGACATGCTGCCTGGTGGAATGCCGGTCCCAAGCACACAGTCTTCGAGCTTGGCGCGAGTGGTCACCCTTATGCGTTTGCCGTTCAGCTGCGCGCCAGAGCCTCGGCTGGCGACGAATTCCTCTCCCCGCACAGGGTCTACGATGACCCCATGTTCGTGGTGCAACCCTTTCATGACGCCAATGGATACTGCGAAATGCGGGATACCTTGCAAGAAGTTCAAGGTACCGTCCAACGGATCTATGATCCAAGTGAACTCGGCATCGCCGGTTTGCTCGCCGGATTCTTCCGCCAAAATTCGATGATTTGGGTAGGTTTCACGTATGTGTTCTATGATAATCGCCTCGGCGGTGCGATCGATGTTGGAAACAAAGTCGTTGCGGCGCTTTTCTTGGATTTCGAATTGATCGGGTCGATCCATGCTACGCGCTAAGTAGTCGGCAGCTTTCCTGGCGGCGCGTAACGCAATGTTGGCCATGGGTTGCATAGCGAATTGTCCGAGCGAAGGGGCAGCGCATGCTAAAGGTTGGGGCCGGCGAAGCCAAGTCTTCCTCGCATTCATCTGTTAACCCAGACCCGGAATAATCATAAGGTAGGTAAACGCTTGAGTAGTCTTTTTCAGCGCATTCGAATTGTCCTCGTTGAACCCAGTCATCCCGGCAATATTGGCGGAGCGGCACGAGCGATGAAAACCATGGGTCTGCATCAGTTGGTGTTAGTCAACCCGGCTCGGTTTCCTGATCCCCAAGCGGATTGGCGAGCTGCGGGTGCCATGGATGTTTTGGACGGTGCTCAGGTGGTGAGCGAAGTGTCCGCCGCAGTGGCTGACTGTCATTACGTGGTGGGAACGAGTACACGGGCTCGGTCTATTCCTTGGCCTGCGATGCTAGCAAAGGACATTGGCGGGGTGCTGACTGAGCAGGCGGAGGCCGCTGAGATCGCCATTTTGTTTGGTCGCGAGGACAGCGGATTGACTAACGAAGAGCTGCAGCGTTGTCACACGCACTTGCAGATACCGTCTTCAAAAGAATACGGGTCGCTGAATTTGGCGATGGCTGTGCAGGTGGTTTGCTACGAAATTTTCCAGTATTTGGAAAAGACGAGCATTCAGGTATCGGCAGCAGGTAAGCAAGATCAGAGTGAAATATCGGGCTTGGGTAGCCGTATATGGGACAAAGAGCCGGCCTCTGGCCAGCAGATCGACGGATTGATGGCTCATCTGGAGAGCCTGATGGTGCAGAGCGAATTTATTGAGGCAGACGCCCCAGGGCAAACTGTGACGCGCCTGCGTCGTCTGTTCATGCGACAGCAGTTGGACGAAACTGAAGTGCAGATACTTCGGGGTTTGCTTAAAGCAATTCAGAGCAAAATGAGCGAACGTTTTTGAAACGGCAATTCCTTGCCGAGGGCTTGCAAAAAAAGGCATCTCAGGGTCAACTATTGCCATGCGAAAGATTGTTATCATTAACAGCAAGGGTGGTTCTGGAAAAACGACCATTAGCGTGAACTTGGCAGCCGCCTTGGCTGCTCGGGGTGAACGCACTGCATTGCTTGATCTGGATCCTCAAGGCTCTTCCATTCGCTGGTTAAAACAGCGTCCGACAGAGCTGCCCTGCATTACCGGCATCGCTGGTTTCCGCAGTGATTCGAACCTAACCCGCAGCTTTCAGCTTGCCCCACCTGCTGATACGACCGCCCTCGTGCTTGATACGCCTGCGGGTTTGGATCGACGGGGTTTGGAGGCCGCAACCCGCGGAGCCGATGCCATTTTAATGCCGGTGATGTCGTCTGATATTGACATTCATGCAGCAACGCACTGCATTGCTGATTTGCTTTTGGGATCGAAGACCGAGTCGCGAGCTAAGCGAGTCGGAATTATAGCCAATCGCGTGAAACCAAATACTCGCGGCGGCAAACGACTCAAGCGCTTCCTGGAAAATTTCGATATCCCTGTGGTGGCAACCCTGCGTGACTCGGTCAACTACACGCGATCTGCAGAGACTGGTCAGGGTCTCGTCGACTTGCCGCTATGGCAGGCTCAAAAAGATCTCTGGGCTTGGGACGGCATCATGGACTGGCTCAACGCGTTGCAGCAATCACCGAGCAAGCCCGCGAAAAAACCGCTGCGCGTGGGCGTAGGCGGCGCCGTTCGACTGGCCTTCAGTCGCAGCTCCTCACACTCCTGACTCCTGCGATTTCCATGCATGAATAATCCGATTTTTCTGGATTATGCAGCCTCTACGCCAACGGATCCGTTGGTTGCGGAGGTCATGCAGCAACACCTGTGTTTGGGTGGCAATTTTGCCAACCCAGCGTCACGGGGCCACGTTTATGGGTGGCAGGCAGACGAAGCTGTGGAAACCGCGCGCGCCGAGTTGGCCGCCACCCTGAACGCGGATCCGCGAGAAATAGTCTGGACGTCCGGGGCAACAGAGTCCGATAACTTGGCCGTGAAGGGGCTGATCTCCAGAGGTTTGCGGTTGGGGCGTAAGCACATTGTGACCAGTGCCATCGAACATAAGGCTGTCTTGGACACCTGCGCGTGGATGGAAACTCAAGGTTTCTCGGTGACGTATCTCAAGCCGAATAAGCAGGGGGTGATTACGCCGGAGGACGTGGCCTCAGTCATTCGCGGCGACACCTTAGTTGTCTCACTTATGCAGGTGAATAACGAACTCGGCAGCATTACTGACTTGGGTCGTATCGCCGCTATTTGTCGTGAGCGCGGCGTGCTCAGTCATACTGATGCAGCGCAAAGCTTCGGTAAACTGCCGTTAGATGTTCAGGCACTCGGGGTCGATATGCTGTCGTTGTCCGGGCACAAAATTTACGGGCCCAAGGGTATTGGTGCGCTCTTTGTAAGACGTCAAGAGGGTTTGGTGCTTGACCCGCAGATACACGGGGGCGGGCACGAGATGGGTATGCGCTCTGGTACCTTGCCAACGCATCAGATCGTTGGATTAACGGCCGCCGCGAAGCTCATGCAGCAGCAAATGTGTGACGAGACGCAGAGAATTACCATGCTGCGCGACCGCTTCGTCAGTCATCTGCAGCAGATACCAGACGTGCGAGTAAATACTCCGCTGACCCAGAGCATTCCCCACATTGTTAATGTCGCCTTTGCGGGCGTTGATGGCGAAACCCTGTTGCTGGCGTTGAATCACGTCGCGATATCCACCGGCTCTGCCTGCAACTCGGCAAGTGTCGAGCCATCTCACGTCCTTACCGGTATAGGAATGCCCAGAGAGCTTGCAGATGCATCGCTTCGATTCAGTTTTGGACGATACACTCAGGTTACTGATGTCGACTCCGCAGGCTCTCATATCGCCGATGTGCTAGGCCGATTGCGTCAGTAGTCGTGCTGCGTATAATACGCGCCCTTAAAGCTCGTTCAGACCGAGTTTTTTATTAAAAATTAGATACATAGCGCTCCTTTTGAAATGAGGAGAGTCAACGGTTCAAGCCCCGAGCAAAAGCGCGATGGGCGAAGAGCGGTTCCCCGTCGTTTGGGGCGCAGAGGTATCCCTAACGGAGATGGTTATGGGAATGGAACGAACTTTTTCAATAGTTAAGCCAGATGCTGTAGCTCGCAACTTGATTGGAGAGATTTACTCGCGTTTCGAAAAGGGCGGACTAAGGATCGTGGCCTCCAAAATGCTTCAACTTAGTGACGAGCAAGCGGCCGGCTTCTATGCAGAACACGAAGGACGACCTTTCTATGCGGACCTTTGCGCCTACATGCGCTCGGGCCCTGTCATGGTGCAGGTGCTAGAGGGTGAAGATGCGATCGCCACCAACCGTCGATTGATGGGCGCAACCAATCCGAAGGAAGCAGACCCAGGTACCATTCGTGCCGATTTTGCAGAATCCATCGACGCGAACGCCGTCCACGGTTCCGATAGTCCGGAATCTGCGGCGCGTGAAATTGCTTTCTTTTTCACCGCTGCAGAAATCATCGATCGCGCCTAAGACTTAAGGAACCGGAGAAGCAGCCCGTGACCACCCAACGTAACCTTTACGGATTGGACAGAGGTCAGCTGGAATTATTGTTTCAGGAGATCGGTTTGCAGGCTTTTCGCGGGCGTCAGATCATGAAGTGGGTCTATCATCAAGGCATTACCGATTTTGCTGCCATGACGGATCTGCCTCTGAAAGCACGGCAGTGGCTTTTGGAGCATTGCTGCCTTGAGTTACCGAGGATTCACAAGCGTTTTTTGTCGAAGGACGGTACCGTGAAATGGCTGCTGCACGTGGCGGCTGGCGACCTCGTCGAAATGGTTCTGATCCCTGATAAGGGAAGAAATACGCTCTGCGTCTCCTCTCAGGTGGGGTGTGTTCTGGACTGCAGCTTTTGCTCAACAGGCAAGCAGGGCTTCAATGGCAATCTCACGTCGGCCGAAATCGTTGGTCAGATGGCTATTGCGAACGCGTATCTGGCCCACAAATCCGAAACTGTAACGAACGTTGTCCTAATGGGTATGGGCGAGCCGCTGCTGAATATTGATGCTGTACTACCGGCGACTAACGTAATGATGGACGATCATGCGTTTGGCTTGTCCAAGCGCAGAGTGACGGTCAGCACAGCAGGCGTGGTGCCGGGTATCAAAGAACTGCAAAAGCATACGGATGTCTCCTTGGCGATATCGCTGCACGCGCCGAGCGATGAATTGCGCAACGAACTGGTGCCGATCAATAAGAAGTATCCGATCGCTGAACTGATGGAGACCTGCCGCGGCTATGTTGAGCACTTGGGCCCTGCACGTAAGCTGGTGATCGAGTACACGCTGATGCGGGGAGTTAATGATCAGGCGACTCATGCCAAGGCGTTAGCGAAACTGCTCCGATCCTTGCGCTGCAAAGTGAATCTGATCCCCTTTAATCCCTTTCCCGGGTCTGGCTATGAGCGCCCGAGAGAAGAGGACATATACGCCTTTCAAACGATATTAATGCAGGCGGGTTACATCACGATGGTGCGAACCACCCGTGGTGACGATATTAACGCGGCGTGCGGACAGTTGGTGGGCATGGTGGAAGACCGCACCCGTCGTCAGAGTCGATATCGAGAACGACTGGCTCAGCAGATCCCTGCAGTGGAATTGCTGTAATGACAGTACGTCTTCAGCCCGTTACAGCGTTGCGATGCGAACTAACTTGTTATGAGTTACTGGCGATATGAGTGATACGCGAGACATCGAATCTTTGTTCGGGCCGGGCAGGGTGTTTGCCGAGGGGCGGGAAGCTCTGGATATGTCTCGCTCGCAAATGGCCGACGTGCTGAATTTGCCGGTGAGAACGATAGCGGCGATTGAGGAAAATAATCGCGGCGCCCTGCCGGATGCGGTTTACGTGAATGGTTACATGCGCTCGTATTCGAAGCTGCTCGGGCTTGCATCTCAGCCGCTCATTGACGCTTGGTGGGCGCAACATGTTGAGAACGAAGAACAAGAGCTCATTGAGGGGCAAAATGACGAGATAGTGGAAAAAGCAATCAATGATAGACCCTTCAAGATGGGGCGCTGGGCGGTTGCCGGCCTCGTTGTTTCTGTTGGCTTTGTGTATTTCGTCTCGAACAGTAATCAGCAAACAGCGAGCGATGATGCGGATCGTCAGGTCAGCGATGCAACAGTTCTCAGGAGCGAACTTTTGTTGGAGGGGACGCCAACATTGTCGCCAGAGCTCGCGCAAGTCGCGGTTCAAGATGCAAGTTCAGAGCCGGTTCAAGCGCCGGATCAAGAAGCGGAGGCACAAGATCCGATTGCCCCTGCATTGGAGCCGCAGCCTGCTAGGGTTGAGCAAGATACCCGCTTGGACTCTGATTCGGAGATCGCCGAGCCCGCAGCGGTTGAGCGCGACACGAGTACTCGTTTGGCAGAACGTGAGATTGTGAACCCGTCGACCGACGAGGTCTCAACGACTGAGACAGTGGTGAACGAAGCGGCAGGACCTTCAGAACTCGAGACCGAACGCGAGCAGCCTCTGGCTTTTGCATTGCCTCGGCTGACGGAATTTGGCGATAACGTAATTGTTTTGTCCTTTACCGCAGATTGTTGGTTCGAAATTCGTAACGAAAGCGGCCAACTGCTGTACGCGGATCTGGGCCGAGACACCCAGACGCGACGCTACGTTGGCGAGGGGCCGTTTCAAATCAAACTCGGATTTAGTCCGGGCGCAACGCTGAGGTACAACGACGAAACCGTGGATTTGCAGCCGTATACGCGTCGTGACGTCGCCAACGTTACTGTCGGCGAGACAGCACAGGATGCGCAACCCGCGCCGCAAACCAGTGCAACACAGGCAACATTATTGTGGTGAAAGCAGTAAGAGGCATGCGCGACATTCTGCCGGAGCAAGCCCGCAGGTGGGATTTGGTTGAGCGAGCGATTACAGAAGTCATTCGGGGTCATGCCTACGAGGCGATTCGTTTGCCGCTGCTTGAATTTACCGAGCTGTTTGCCCGAGGCGTTGGTGAAACCACAGATATCGTGGAAAAAGAAATGTATACGCTGGCGGACCGCGATGGTGACTCGCTGTCTTTGCGGCCGGAAGGTACCGCTAGTAGCGTCCGCATGCTTCAAGAGCATGGGTATTTGTACAACCAAACTCAGCGGGTGTTTTACGCTGGGCCCATGTTTCGTTACGAGAAACCTCAAAAAGGCCGGTATCGCCAGTTTTATCAGATTGGCGCTGAAGCTTACGGCTTGTCAGGCCCAGATATCGATGCCGAACTGATCGGATTGGGTTGGGCCTGCTGGCAGGCGCTGGGGATTGAGTCGATGGTGCGGCTTGAAATCAATACCCTTGGCTCTGGGGATGCTCGGCAGCAATACCGCAGCGCCTTGGTGTCCTACTTGTCGCCACTGGTCGATCAGTTAGACGAAGACAGCCGTCGGCGACTGCACACAAATCCCATGCGGATTCTGGACAGCAAAAATCCCGAGACCCAGCGGCTGCTGGAAAACGCTCCGAAGCTACCGGATTTTGTTGATGCCCAGAGTATCGAGCATTTCAATGGCTTGAAGGACCTGCTCCGAGGACTGGGTATTCCGTTTCAAGAAAACCCCAACTTGGTCAGGGGGTTGGACTACTACACGCACACGGTATTTGAATGGATAACCGATGATTTAGGCGCACAGGGCGCAATCTGTGCCGGTGGCCGCTATGACGGCCTTGTTGAGCGATTAGGCGGCAGAGCGACGCCCGGAGTTGGTTTTGCCATCGGTTTGGATCGCGCAGTGTTGCTGCACGAGGTGGCGCAAGAGCGAGCGGCCGAAGGTGCCGCAGATGTTTACGTTTGTGTGCCGGACCAGCAGTTTCTGGAAGCTGCAATGCAGACTGCCCAAGCGCTTCGGAGCGGTTTGCCTCATCAGCGCATTCGGTTACATATGGGTGGTGGCAACCTGAAGAAACAGCTGAAAAAGGCCGATGCCACCGGGGCGCAGGTGGCGGTTTGGGTTGATCAACAATCCGCTGATGAAGATGTCCTGACGCTCAAGCATTTACGTGATGCAGTGCTAGGCCAGGAAAGTCTGTCTTTTGATGCCGGGGTGGAGCGATTGCGGCAGGGGTTTGTTGCTCAGGGATAACTCAGTTCGAAGAAATACCGTTTTTTACAAAATCTCAATCATCTCGGATGTGATGGTGGGTATATGTGGTAACGATCTGTGCCAGAATAGCGCGGCGAAAATACAAGCATCTGTATCACCTGTGCGATGCGAGCCGATAACAAGTGTGGTGGGAGCCTGCAGTGTCTGAATACATAAGCGATGAAGAGCAAATGAACCGCTTTAAAGAGTGGTGGAGTGAGTATGGGTCGTCGCTCTTGATTGCTGTCGGCATAAGCGTTGCCGCCATCGTAGGATGGAACGTCTATTCCGACCAGCGCCAAAAAACCATCGAGGCCGGCACAGCGGTGTATGCCGAATATGTTGATGCGTCAGAAGCAGCGGAAAAGCAGGCGTTAGCTCAGCGTATCAAAACAGAATTTTCAGGATCCAGCTTCGCGGTATTGGTTGCGTTTGCGGAAGCCAAGGAAGCTGCGGACGCTGGGGACTTAACAGCCGCCGCATCAGCGCTGCAACAAGCCCATGAAGCGGCACCAGATGCCTTGCTTGCGGACATGGCCAGCCTGCGCCTTGCGAAAATACAGTACGCGCTTGGCGAAGCGGATGCCGCTCTGCAGTCGCTGCAAAGTATTCGCAACGAAGGCTACCAAGCTTGGGCGCTAGAACTGACCGGCGACATCTATTTGGCTGAGGGCAATACAGAGCAGGCATACGCGGCCTACACCAGCGCGCTGGAGAACCTAGGCGGTCAAACGAGGCCGCTGCTGGAGATTAAGCGCGATAACGCTGCGCCTGCGGATGGCCAATTTAGCGTGTTTGCTCAGCCTTTGGAGCAGGCGTTAAATGACGCTCGTAAAACACTGGCTGCCGATGAAGCTTCCGACTCGACCTCCGACGACTGAAAGGCGCGCTGATGACACCGATACAAGACTGTTGCTTCACCAACAAACGGAACGCATTTCGCGGTGCTTTTTTGCTCGTTTGGGTACTGCTATCATGCGGATGCGCGGCGTTTTCCTGGATACCCGGCGTCGGTGATGACGAAGACGAAGAAGAGAAGACCGAGCCTGCCGAATTGGTTGATTTCGATGCGGAAGTTAATGTCGAGCGTCAGTGGAAGAGCAAGGTCGGCGATGGTCTTGGGGAAAAGTACATTCGATTGCAGCCCTTGCTGGCTGCTGACCGCGTAGTCGCTGCGGATGCGTACGGCCTCGTTGCCGCATTTGATCGCTTCTCAGGCGAAAAGATCTGGCAGCAAACAATAGGAGACGTGGAGCGTCGCGCTTCCGGACTCGATCGATTTCTGGACCGCAGCGATCCGGGCTATGTCAGCGGCGGTGTTGGTGGCGGCGAAGGGCTAGTGCTGCTGGGAACCACGCGCGGCAATGTGATCGCTCTGGCGCTTAGCGATGGCACTGAACAGTGGCGCACCTATGTAGGATCCGAAATTGGAGCGCAGCCAGTGGCAGCTCAGGGCAGAGTGTTTGCGCACACCATTGACGGTGAATTGATCGCTCTAGACGCGGAAAACGGTGAAAAACTTTGGTCTTACTCCAGTCAGGTACCCCTGCTCACTCTGCGTGGCACCAGCACGCCGGTAACGGCTCGAGATGTCGTCTACACCGGATTTGCGAGCGGTAAGGTGGTCGCGCTTCGGGCCAATAACGGCGAACCGATTTGGGAGCAGCGGATCATGCTGCCCGAAGGGCGGTCCGAACTTGAGCGGATTGTCGATGTTGATGCTGCGCCCTTAGTCACGAGCAATGCCGTTTACGCCCAAGCCTATCAAGGTCGCATGATGCGTATTACGGCGCGCGATGGTCGGCCACGCTGGGAAGCCGAAGTATCTAGCTTTTTGAATCTCGCGGAAGGCTACGGTCAAGTGTACGCCGTAGAAGAGAAAGACACGGTAACCGCGATCGACCAAGATCGTGGCGAAGTGATTTGGCAGCACGATTTGCTGGCGCGTCGAGCACTCACGGCGCCGCTGGCCTACTCCAATTATTTGGTGGTTGGCGACGCGCAGGGCTACGTGCATGTCATGGCCCAGCGAGATGGCCGCATGATGGGGCGTGAAAAAGTGAATGGCAAAGGTCTTCGTACTCCCTTCGTGTTGGCCGACGGCACGTTTTTCGTTTTGGATAACGCCGGCGGCTTGCACGCTTACAAGATCACGTCGAGATAGCCTTGCTGCCTACCGTTGCCCTGGTGGGCCGACCCAACGTTGGAAAGTCGACGCTTTTCAACAAGCTGACCAATTCCCGGGATGCCTTGGTGGCCGATGTTCCGGGCCTTACCCGGGATCGTCGTTACGGTCGAATGACGGTGCTGGACGGACAAGCAACGCTTGTGGACACAGGTGGCTTGTTTGGCGAGCATGTTTTGGCCAGCGAACTCACCGGGCAAACTCAGCTAGCCGTTGATGAAGCCGATTTGGTTTTGTTGCTGCTCGATGGTCGGGAAGGTGTGACCGCAGCTGACGAAGACGTAGTGACTTATCTGCGCAAGCGCAATGTCGCCTTCCTGCCAGTGATCAATAAAATTGACGGGCTGAACGAAGATCAGATCACCGCGGACTTCGTTCGTTTCGGTTTCCCCGAGTACGCCATGATTTCAGCCAGCCACAATCGAGGCCTGAAACAGCTGCGGGAATCTATCGCCGAGCGGTTAAGCACGCTTGATTTGCCTCTGGAACCGGAATGGGAAGAAGAAGCCGACGGCATTCGCGTTGCCGTAGTCGGTCGCCCGAACGTCGGTAAGTCGACCTTGGTTAATCGTCTGATCGGTGAGGAGCGGCAGGTAGTATTCGATATGCCGGGTACCACGAAGGATGCCATCGATATTCCGTTCCACAAGGACGGTACGGATTACGTCCTAATTGATACAGCAGGTGTGCGACGTAAGGGAAAGGTGTCCGAAGTCACCGAGAAGTTTTCCGTAGTTAAAGCGTTGCAGGCTATGGAACGCGCGCACGTTGTGATTCTGGTCATTGATGCCTCTGAAGGATTGGTGGAGCAAGACCTTCATGTGTTGGAATACGCGCTGGACGCTGGCGCTGGCATGGTGATCGCCGTGAATAAGTGGGACGGTTTGGAGCAAGTCCAGCGTGACAAGGTGAAAAAGGCCCTCGACCGCCGGTTGAATTTTGTGCCGTGGGTACCGTTAGCGACAATTTCAGCCCTGCACGGGAGCGGTGTGGGCAAGTTATTGGGCCGCGTAGAGCAGGTTTACAAAGTGGGCCTATTCGATGTGTCGACTTCTTTGTTGACTCGGCTGGTGCGCAACATGACTGCGGCGCATCCGACGCCGTCAGTACGAGGTCGTGCGATCAAGATCAAGGTAGCGACGAGAGCGGGCTCACACCCCCCACGGATCGTCGTGCATGGCAACCAACTCGGCTCGCTGCCAGCCAGCTACCGACGCTTTCTAGAAAACGGGTTTCGCGAGGCACTGAATTTGGTGGGCAACCCGGTGAAACTCGAACTGCGCGATTCAGACAATCCCTTTGCCGGTAAGCGCAATGTCCTGACGCAGCGACAGCTCGATCGACGCAAACGCAGTATCAAACACCGCAAGAAGTCCAAGAAATAGTTCAGTTGGTGCCCGTATCAAGGGCAGACATCATGCTTTCAGGATCAACCCGGTAGCCGTTTAGGCTCACTGACCAGTGCAGGTGGGGGCCGGTAGCTCGGCCGGTAGCGCCGACCAGACCGATTACCTGGCCTTGTTTTACTGTCTCTCCCTCCTTCACGAGAGGTTTACTGAGATGACAGTACATGGTGACCAGACCTTGGCCGTGATCCAAAAAAATAGTCTTGCCGTTGTAATACAGGTGATCGACGAGCGTCACCTCAGCGGCGGCTGGTGCGCGAATTTCGGTACCGGCGGGTGCGGCGATGTCGAGACCGCTGTGAGGATTGCGAGGTTGGCCATTGAAGAATCTGCGATGACCAAACAGGCTGCTCACCCGACCCTCAAGGGGTTGCAGAAAACCGTTTTGCGGCGGCTCTCTGTCAGAAAACGCCAAGTACAAGGCGCGCTGCCGACTGCTCTCTCGCCTGATACGTGCGAGCTGGTCTGGGTTTGGGTTGACCATTTCGCGGTTTTTTAGGGTGATGTGTTGCTCCGTGTAGGCTTTGTTGTTCACTTGGAAGCTATGCGAGCGGATTTGCTCACCGACTTTGTAAGTGATTTCAGCCATTCCCAGTGGCTGGCTGAGCGGAATCCCCACCAAGGCTTCTGTACTGCGTACCAACACTGGGCGGTCATTGAATTTAGGATCGGTGGCCCCTGCCGGCAGTGACCAGCGATAGATGCCTCCGGGTACGGCGCCGGACGAAATATTGCTTGGGAGTTTACTGCCCGCCGATGCGCCGGAGGCGAGTAGCGGCAGGCCAATCAGTAGGCCATTGAGTAGAGCAACGAGTAGAGCAAGGGTTCGGGACCGATGAACAGGTAAGTGCATATCGACTATTTCTCTTTCGTCGTTGGGAGTTGGACGTCGTTTAAAAGACTGCCTAGCTGCGTGTCGAGGACCTTGGCAGTGAA
>JAAXKB010000058.1:0-23100 GCA_012269545.1 Gammaproteobacteria bacterium
GATTTGGTAGGACCAGGCGGATTCGAACCGCCGACCTCTACCATGTCAAGGTAGCGCTCTAACCAACTGAGCTATGGTCCTAAAGACTGTCTGCGGGCGCAGTATATAGCCGTCCGCGGGCAAGACACCAGTTCTTCCTGCGCTACACCGCCCTACTGGCACTATCCAAGCAGATTTTCTCGCTTGATCTGTATCACCTGGTCGCGCAACTGGGCTGCTTCTTCGAATTCTAGGTTCTGAGCATGCTCCAGCATTTGCTTCTCCATCTGCGCCAACAGCTTGCCCAGCGCCTTAGGGTTGTCCGGTAAAACCACCGGAGCAGCACTGGCGCCTTTTTTGCCGGCTCCTTTGCCACGTTTGGGCGATGAAGAGCGAGCACCCTCCATCACGTCGGCGATACGTTTGTTGATGGTTTGCGGCACAATACCGTGCGCTTGGTTATACGCCAACTGCTTCTCGCGCCGGCGCTGGGTTTCATCCATCGCCCGCTGCATCGAGCCGGTGACGGTATCGGCGTAGAGTATGACTCGACCTTGGGCATTTCGGGCCGCGCGCCCCATGGTTTGTATCAGCGAACCTTCTGACCGCAAAAAACCCTCTTTGTCCGCATCAAGTATGGCCACCAGACTCACCTCGGGCATGTCCAAGCCCTCTCTCAACAGATTGATACCCACCAACACATCGAACTCACCCAAGCGCAGGTCGCGAATGACCTCCATACGCTCTACCGTGTCGATATCAGAATGCAAATAGCGCACACGCACATCGTGCTCGCCCAGATAGTCGGTTAAATCTTCGGCCATGCGCTTAGTCAGTGTCGTGACTAATACGCGCTCGTTGCCGGCGACAACGGTTCGTATCTCGCCCAGCAAGTCGTCCACCTGGCTAGTTGCCGGCTTGATTTCCACCGGTGGATCAACCAATCCTGTGGGGCGGACCACCTGCTCAACCATCGGCGCGTTTTGCGCCATCTCATACTTACCCGGCGTCGCGCTTACGAAAATCATTTGAGGTGCCAGTCGCTCCCACTCTTCAAAGCGCAAGGGTCGATTATCGAGGGCGGAAGGCAGTCGGAACCCATATCCCACGAGGGTTTCCTTGCGCGAGCGGTCACCCTTGAACATGGCCCCAATTTGCGGAACGGTGACGTGGGATTCGTCTAAAATCAACAGTGCATCGTCGGGCAAATAGTCAAACAGGGTTGGCGGCGCCTCGCCGGGACCCCGCCCGGACAAATAGCGGGAGTAATTTTCGATCCCTGAGCAGTATCCAAGCTCTTGAATCATCTCCAAATCAAAACGAGTGCGTTGCTCCAGCCGCTGGGCTTCAACCAATTTGTTCGCCGCGGTCAGTTCCTTGACCCGCTCCACCATTTCTTCCTTGATCTCGTCGAGCACCCGGACCACGCGTTCGCGCGGCGTGACGTAGTGGCTTTTAGGAAAAATCGTGTAACGGGGCACTTTATTCAGTACCTCGCCGGTCAGGGGATCGAAAATCGAAATCTCTTCAATCTCATCATCGAACAAACCAATGCGCACCGCCTCTTTTTCCGACTCCGCCGGAAAGACATCAATCACATCGCCCCGCACGCGATACGTGCCGCGCTGAAAGGCGACATCGTTGCGCTCGTATTGCAGTTCCGTGAGACGGCGCAACACGTCGCGCTGAGCAAGGCGATCGCCCCGATCTAAGTGCAGTACCATTTGCAGATAGGACTGCGGATCGCCCAGACCGTAAATGGCCGATACTGAGGCGATAATGATCGCATCGCGCCGCTGGAGCAGGGCCTTGGTGGCGGATAAGCGCATTTGTTCGATGTGGGCGTTTACCGAGGAGTCTTTTTCGATGTAGGTATCCGAAGCTGGGACGTAGGCCTCTGGCTGGTAGTAATCGTAGTAGGAGACAAAATACTCTACGGAATTATTCGGGAAAAACTCTTTGAACTCTCCGTACAGCTGAGCCGCCAAGGTTTTATTTGGCGCCATAATAAGAGCCGGTCGCTGCAGCCGGGATATGACATTGGCAATCGAAAAGGTTTTGCCGGACCCAGTGACACCGAGCAGGGTCTGGTGAGCCAGCCCTGCTTCTAAGCCTTCAACAAGTGTGTCGATCGCCCCTGGTTGGTCACCCGCCGGTGCGAAAGGACTGACCACCTCAATTCGTTGTGACGACTCAGACACGGCGGTTGCACCTATTCTTCTTCAGCAGCGTCGCCATCTTCTTCTGCCGCCTCTTCGGCTTCTGCAGCAGCTTCGGCTGGCTCGTCCGCGGCTTCAGCCGTTGCTTCTTCAGCCGCCTCTTCCACCACTTCTTCTGCTGGCTCTTCAGCCGGTGAGGTTGGCTGGGTGACCTTCACCAGTTCGTTGGCCACCAAGATGGCTACTTTTTCGTCTCCGTTAACAGCTTTCTTTGCCGCATTCTCCACGGCATAACGACCATCGCGACGCTGGTAAATGGTGTACTCATCATTTTTTACAACGACTTTCATCAACTTCTCCATAGGTGATTTAACATTTCTTCATCGGCAGAGTGCCCTGCTTCCGAGGAAACGCAGGCTACCGTGTCATGCCCTCGGGATAAAGCACCGGCTTGGGTAATTCAGAGACCACAACACGGCATAGGCTTATAACCATTTTAAAGGAATCAGGCCTCGCATTAGGTCATTGGTTCACTATAATCGCCCTCCTCCGAACCTACACAACACCCTCAGGATTAACCATGGCCGCACTCGTCGAGGAACACGTAACAGAAATCACTCACTGGAATGACACGCTGTTCTCGTTCAAAACAACTCGATCGGACAGCTTTCGGTTCGCCAACGGGCACTTCGTGATGCTGGGTCTCCGGGTCGACGGCAAGCCACTGCTGCGGGCCTATTCCATCGCCAGTGCCAATTATGACGAATACTTAGAGTTCTTCTCGATCAAGGTACAAGACGGTCCCCTGACATCGCGCCTGCAGCATCTTAAAGTCGGTGACAGTGTGTTGGTCAGCAAAAAGCCAGTGGGCACTCTTGTCATTGATGATTTGCATCCGGGCAAACGCTTGGTGTTGTTATCCACAGGTACCGGACTGGCTCCTTTCCTCAGTATCACGAAGGACCCTGAGGTCTATGAGCGATTCGACGAGGTTTTGCTGGTGCACTGTGTTAGGGAAAAAAGCGAATTGGCTTACTATGATTACTTCACCACCACCCTCCCCAATGACGAGATTCTGGGCGAGATGATAGCGCCGAAGCTGACATACCTGCCGACAGTAACTCGGGAAGCATTTGAAACCGAAGGTCGCATTACCCATTTGATGGATAACGGCACCTTGAATTTGGACCCTCAAAGCGATCGAGTGATGCTGTGCGGCAGCCAAGACATGCTGCGCGATGTCAGCACCGCGCTTGATGCGCGCGGATTTGTTGCGTCTCCGGGACAGGGTCAGCCCGGGGACTACGTTTTGGAACGTGCTTTCGTTGACCAATAACCCCTTGACACGTTACTTAGATTTTCAACGCTAGCCCTTCAGCGAGCGATACGATAATTCACACCAACTCCTGCAATATGAGTTACTCAACGTAACAAATGCTTGCATAGACGTCCAATTTGTCTACACTCGCCTCATGGTCCGACCAAAATGGACTGACCAAGATAAATGAGTACAGGCATCCTATGAGTATCAAGAGCGATCAAATTGCTGACGCACTAATCCACGATGTGCTAACCGCGCGTTACCGCGCTGGCGAACGTCTGCCGTCGGAACGCGATCTGGTCACTCGCTTTGACGCCAATCGCGGCGCGGTGCGGGAAGCCATGGCGAAGGTCGCTCAACTTGGCCTAGCCGATGTGCTGCCTGGAGGCGCACGTGTGCGAGAGCGCGAACTTGCCAGCTTAGACGTGATCGGATACCTGCTCGCGCAGCAAGAATTGCCCGATCCATCATTGGTTGATCAGATTTTAGTGGTAATCAACAACTTGGTTTCGGTGGCGGCCACCCAAGTTCTGGAGCATGGCTCTGACGAAACCATTAAGTCGCTTCGCGATTTGTTGACACCTCTGATGCAGCAGGATTCCTCAACTGATGCTCACAACGAGGCTCGCTTTTCCCTGATGAAAAACATCATGTTGGCAAGCAACAACTTACCGCTGCAGTTAATTGCCCGGACGTTATTCGAGCAATTTGCCCCCAACATCAGCGCCATTGGCGGCCATGCCTTGCCAGACCGCGCACGCTACGCCTTGTACGCTCGCCAACTGGACATTGCGCTCACGAACAAAGACCTACCGGCAATGCGCGCCACGTTCGACGCTTTCGCTGAACTGAATAGAGAAACCATGGCGAGAGCGTTCATGCTCGCCGAACGCGGCCAGGAGGCCATCGCCCAATGATCAAAACGCTCGTCATACCGGCAATCATTATCGCCGCGTTTCTTTCCATCGCCGCAACCTTGATGGCTACAGCACCGGTTCTGGAGCCTTCCAGCGAAACAGCCATGCCCCTGACCGTTCGAGTCCAAACTGTCGCGAAAGAGGCTGTGGAGCTCAAAGTGCATTCCCAAGGTTCCGTTGTGCCTTCAACAATCAGCCAACTCATCCCGGAGGTCTCCGGCCGAGTGGTTTGGACATCGCCTAACTTGGTTACCGGCGGTTTCTTTAAGGCCGGCCAAGAACTGGCGCGAATTGATGACTTGGACTATCGAAGTGCCAGAGATCGCGCAAACGCCACCCTCAAACGAGCAACGGCAGAAGTGGAACATGCCAAGTACGAATACGGCCGGCTTAGGAGCTTGGCCGAACGCAAATTAGTATCACGCTCAGCCCTAGAAAATGGTCTGCGCGCCTACCGCGTGGCGCAAGCTGCCATTGAAGACGCGCGAGCAAACTTCGACCAAGCTGAAGAAAATCTCAAGCGCACGGTCCTGCGCGCACCATTTACCGGATTGGTGCGCGCCGAGTCTGTCGATATCGGCCAGTTCGCATCTCGCGGACAACCGATCGCAACCCTTTACGCAAACGATATCGTCGAGGTGCGCCTACCGATCGCAGACCGACAGCTCGCGTATTTGAATTTACCCCCGCTACGCAACGGTAATTTCCCAGCGGAAATGCAGCCAAACGTAACACTGAAAGCGGAATACGGCGGACAGACGTTAGAATGGATAGGCAAAATCGTGCGCGCTGAAGCTGAAATTGATACCGCCAGCCGCATGGTCCAGCTGGTTGCTCGAATTCGCAGTGATGAAATCACCGAAGAACTTTCGGTAGGCCTCTTTGTCACCGCCGAAATTTCTGGCCTAGCCGTCGATAACATCGTGCGGCTACCGCGTTCGGCCCTACGCAACAACAACCAAGTGCTGGTAATCGACCGAGAAAATAAAGTCCGGTTCCGCGACGTTCGTCCACTGCGCCTCTACAAAGACGATGTGCTGATCGAATCGGGACTGCAGGCAGGCGAACGAGTCTGCCTGTCGACCATTCAAACCGCTATTGACGGTATGGACGTTGACCCGGTTGACGGAAACCTTTTATCCGATTTCAGAGGCTAAAGCCCCATGTTTACCGCCATTCGCTGGTTCGCCAATAACTCTGTTGCTTCGAATCTGCTGATGACCATGCTCTTGGTCGGGGGCACGCTGAGCGCGCTAACAACGAACCAAGAAGAGTTTCCAATGTTCGACATACCCGTCGTTCGAATCGGCGTTCCGTACCTTGGCGCTGCTCCCGTAGAAGTTGAAAAGAGCGTCTGTATTCGGATTGAGGAGGCAATTGAGGGCGTCGAAGGCATTGACCGCACTGGCGGATCAGCGGTCGAGGGATACTGTAGCGTTGTTGCTGAAATCGCTCAGGGTGTGGACCAAACCGTCATTGTTGGGGAAATCAAGAGCCGCATCGACAGCATCAACAGCTTTCCTGTCGAAACCGAGAAACCCATCGTATCCAAATTAGCTCGTGCACGCCTGGCGATTCAGATCGCGCTCAGCGGTGACGCTGACGAACGCACAATCAAAGAGCTAGCGCGGGATCTGCGCGACGATTTGGCCAGAGTACGCGGTATCTCCATGGCTAGCGTGGCTTACACCCGCCCATATGAGATTTCCATTGAGGTTTCGGAGCGCACGCTGCAGGAATACAACCTGACGCTGGACAAAGTAGCCAACGCCATACGTGCCTCTTCGTTCGATATGCCGGGCGGCACAATCAGATCCAACGCGGGCGAGATATTAATCAGAACTACGGGGCAAGCTTACGTCAGCGAGGAGTTTGCCGACGTCGTCGTGCTAACCCGCCCTGACGGGACACGCTTGCTGCTTGATGAAATAGCCGAGATCAAGGACACCTTCGAGGAAGGTTTTCTGATGGCTGAGTTTGACGGAAGTCGTGCTGCCATGATCAACGTCTCGCAAGTGGAGACAGAGGATCTCATCCAAATCGTTGACGCGACCAAGGAAACCGTCGCAGCCTTTCAACAAACATTACCGCCGGGTATCAAGACCACGATCTGGATCAACGGTGGCGACGATTTAGACGAGCGTATGTCAGTGCTGACCAAGAGTGCCGGAGGGGGCTTGCTGCTCGTTCTGGTGATTCTCGCATTGTTTTTAGAATTCAAGCTTGCAATGTGGGTGGCCATTGGGATTCCAGTGGCGCTCATGGGGGCCATTGCCGTGCTGCCGGCCACCGACATCAACATATCGACGCTTACGGTTATGGGCTTCATCTTGGTACTCGGGATCGTTGTCGATGATGCCATTGTTGTCGGCGAACGCGTCTATGGCCACGAACAGATGGGGAAAGCCCGCAAACAGGCCGCCATTGACGGCACCTGGGAAGTGAGTACACCGGTGATTTTTGGCGTCTTGACGACTATCGCCGCGTTTTTGCCCTTGGTGTTGGTTCAAGGACAAATGGCCGACTTCTTTGCTCCCATTGGTTGGATCGTCATTTTTGCGCTCTTTTTCAGCATCATCGAGTCGCAGCTAATTCTGCCCTCGCACCTGATCAATCGCGGTAAACCATCGGTTGGCAATCGATTCGTCGAAGCGTTCAAATCCCTGCAAAAACGGCTGGGCAGCGGCCTTGAGAGCCTCGCCTACGACACCTACCGCCCTTTCATGGACCGCGTGATCATTTGGCGTTACGCAACGGGCGCGGTTTGTTTGGGATTACTCTTCGTCGCCCTCTCACTGATTTTAAGCGGTCGGGTCGTGTTTGGCTTTTTCCCTGCAGTAGAGGGAGATCGAGTCTACGCAGCTCTCGAGATGCCAGAAGGTGTTCCAGCATCGGTTACTTTGGAAGCTGCCAGAAAAATAGAAGTCGCGTCGCAAATCGTAAACGAGGAGATGAGCGAAGAACTCGGGCTCAGCGAACCGATGATCCGCCACACCTTGGTTAGCGTCGGGACAAAATCCGAGCGTAGTGGCCCAGGCTCTCCTTTTAGCGGATGGGCAAGCAACATTTCGGAAGTCGTTATCGATCTTGCCCCAATCAGTGAACGAGGCAATATTTCTGCAAAAACAGTCGCCAATCGCTGGCGAGAGGCCGTGGGAAGCATTCCGGACGCGGTTAAACTGACCTTCGACGCAGACAAGTTTGGCACCGGTTCCCCTGTCGAATACCAACTGCGCGGCGACGACGTGGATGAATTGCGTCGAGCAGCTGAGGAAATCAAAGGAGAGTTATCCAAGTTTGAGGGTGTGTTTGATATTTCCGACTCGTGGCGGACAGGTAAGCAGGAAATTCAACTCGACCTGTTGCCCGAGGCAAGAAACCTTGGACTTACGCTCAGTGACTTGGCAACACAAGTGCGAGCTGCCTTTTACGGCTCCGAAGCACAGCGAGTGGCAAGAGGCAAGGATGACGTGCGCGTCATGGTTCGTTTTCCGGAGCTGGAAAGAAAATCAATCAGCAACCTCGAAGACATGTATATCCGCACACCTGATGGCTCCCAAGTGCCGTTCTACTCCGTCGCCAATTTTTCGATTGCTCGCGGTTATTCCGCCATTAACCGCAGAGATGGCCAGCGCAATGTGTTTGTCGCTGCAGACATTGACCGCTCAAAAGTCGCACCAGAAGAAGTAAGCGCGGCCTTACGCAGCGAAGTGATACCCGCATTCAAACAGCGCTATCCGAACATCGACATCCAACTCGGTGGAGAACAAGAAGAACGGGCCGAAGCCTTAGGCGGCTTAGCCTTGGGCTCCTTACTATCACTCATTTTAATTTACAGCCTGTTGGCGATCCCTTTGAGAAGTTACGTTCAGCCACTGGTAATCATGAGCGTCATTCCATTCGGAGCCGTAGGCGCGATTGCAGGCCACTTCGCGCTGGATCAACAACTGGTGTTCTTTTCGGCTTTGGGCTTAACCGCATTGTCCGGCGTGGTGGTAAATGCTTCCTTAGTGCTCGTTGATTACGCCAATCGGCAACAGCTGGAGGGACATAGCGCGGTGGAAGCCATTCTTAGGGCGGCTACGCTTCGATTCCGTCCTATCGTTCTCACGTCGGTCACCACGTTTGTCGGTTTGATACCCTTGATGTCTACCAGCACTCCGGCGACGGCACCATTTTTACCCATGGCCATCTCCTTGGCCTGGGGCGTGTTGTTCGCGACGGTCATCACCCTGATTTTAGTGCCTTGCCTCTACATCATCATTGAGGACCTCGGATTTTCGAGGAGCGATGAAAAGGAAGCCTCTGCCGATGAACCCGTCATTTACGCTGGCGAGCCATCGGTCCAATGAGTGTCCGGAGGGAAATCATCTGACCGACTTTTGTCAATGTGCCTTCCATCAGAGATTGGGGTAGTATCTTCACACAAATTTCATCAATGCGGAGAGAGTTAACATGACGGAAGCGGTCTTAGAAAATCCAGATCTGTTTGACCTAACCATGTCCGAAGAAGCGCAACCGCTTCTGGACGCTGTTAAAAAGCACATTAAAGAAAACGTCGACCCCATAGCCGAGGAATATCACCGCCTTGGTGAAGGCCGCAAAGAGCATTGGGGCTACGGCGAGGGCCAGCTCGAACTGCTCGAAACCGCCAAGCAAAAAGCTAAGGATTCCGGCCTGTGGAACTTCTTCCTGCCAGACGCTGAAACTGGAGAAGGCCTGAGCAACCTGGATTACGCCTTTATCGCGAATGAACTTGGCAAAAGCCCACTGGCATCTGAAACGCTCAACTGCAGTGCCCCAGACACCGGTAACATGGAAGTGCTGGAACGTGTCGGCACCCCCGAACAGAAAGAGCAATGGCTGAAGCCGCTGCTCAATGGCGAAATCCGTTCCGCTTTCGCGATGACTGAACCCGCTGTACCCTCTTCTGATGCCAAGAACGTGAGCACCCAAGCAGTCCTAGACGGCGACGAGTGGGTCATTAACGGTGAAAAGTACTATATCTCTGGCGCCGGCGATCCTCGCTGCAAAATCATGATCACCATGGTTAAGACCAGCCCTGACGCACCGGCGCACAAGCAGCAGTCACAGATATTGGTCCCTATCGATGCCAAGGGCGTGAATATCCTCGAAGGAATGGAAGTCTTCGGGCATGACGATGCACCCCACGGTCACATGCACATACATTTCGATAACGTGCGCGTACCGAAAGAAAACATGCTTTTAGGCGAAGGCCGGGGTTTTGAAATCTCGCAGCTGCGTCTAGGCCCGGGACGTATTCACCACTGCATGCGCTCCATCGGCGTTGCAGAGCGAGCTCTTGAACTGATGATTCGTCGCTCCACCACGCGTCATGCGTTTGGCAAGCCGATCATTCAACTCGGTAAGAACCTTGAATGGGTCTCTCGCGCGCGCATCGAAATCGATGCCTGCCGACTGATGGTTTTGCAGGCAGCCAAAGCCATGGACACCTTGGGCAACAAAGAAGCACGCGTCTACGTCAGCGCCATTAAAGCAATGGTGCCTGAGAAGGTATGCAACATTATTGACCAAGCAATCCAAATCCACGGTGCTACCGGCGTGTCTCAGTGGACGCCGCTGGCTCGCATGTACACCAGCCAGCGCACGCTGCGTTTGGCAGATGGTCCGGATGAGGTGCATCACATGGTTGTTGGCCGCAACGAAGTACGTAAGTACGAAGGCCAGCCTTACACCGCCATCGACGACAAGTTGGTGAACAAGTAAGCGTCGACGCATCGACGACCGAAAAACCCGCCATTAGGCGGGTTTTTTTTGGCTAGTCGTCCAGCGGCAACCTTTGAGAACAGCCTTGCGGAGCCGTTACCGGGTTACACTGAATCCCACTTGGGACGTGTACGCGATAGGCGTTACCAAAAGGATTGGAGGGCAAGTAGTAGTCGGTACTGATGGCATGAGCCCCACTAGCAAAGGCGGCATCTCGGCGTTGGGTGTCGTTGCTCCGTGCCTCCCACGTATCCGCATCGGCGCGGGTTCTGACCATATAGCCTGCGCTTACCAGAGCCCGAATATGGTCAAAATCACCGATTGGGTTGTTGACGATCATCACCGCTGCTCCTGAGTGCTCTGGTCCGACATTGACAAACATGGGCCGGCTTCGCCAATTACTCGCATACAAATCGCGTTTCGCACCGCCTTCGTCCAAGATCAGCAAAAATTTACCTCGAGCCTGTTCAAGCCTCGGCCACACGGGTCGAGCTGAACCAACCGGACGGACATCACGCGGGCGAATTAGCCGTGCACCCAAGACACTTTCCAACACACGATCCATGGCGCGAAAAGCAGCATCGTCAAATGGGGTGGGATCGGGGAGCCAAGATATTTTCTGGTCCTTGGCATTGAAGCTCAGCCAAATCGGTTCATGGTCCGGATTCGCATCCGACCATTGCGCCACACGGGACAGGCATTGACGTAACGTGACGCAGTGACTGTTCATGTCGATAACCTGCACGTGGCCCACCGGAAACTCATCGGGCTCCGCATGATAAAACACATCAAGCTCGAGCTTGCGTAAACCGGCATCCAGCTGCCGCTGCAGGGGCGGATGCTCATAGTCCAATGCCTTGGCGGCCTCTTCATTAATCAACCCCAGCAGTACCCGATAACCACCGGACATCGCTTGTTTGTAGCTGTTGTGGCTGCCCACGAATTGAATGTGATTGATGTGAAGATCACTCGCGTGGCCGGACATACAGGTCAAAAGCGCTGACAAGCATACGCCAAGGACGCGCCGCTTCATCAACTCAGATCTTCTTCCGCCAAGCGGTGACCCCAATCTCGCTTCGCATTGAGGTAACGCTTGTTCCACTCTCCAACACCGGTCACGTGTTTTTCTCGAGTGACCTGATGCAAGCCATGAGCGGCCAAATCTTCGAGTTTCTTCGGGTTATTCGTTAACAGCCGAAACGCTTTTACCCCGACGAAGTGTTTTAGCAACACTGCTGCATCTGTAAAGTCACGACAATCGTCAGGCAAACCTAGGCTGCGGTTGGCCTGATAAGTATTTTCGCCGGCATCCTGCAGTAAGTAAGTCGCTGCCTTGGCCCACAGGCCAATCCCGCGCCCCTCGTGACCTGCCATATAGATCAGGTATCCACCCGACGCTTCTTCATCTATTCGGTTAATGGCAGATGCCAACTGAGGGCCGCAGTCGCAACGTTCGGACCCAAACACATCGCCTGTCAGACAGTTACTGTGCACGCGAACCAGCGGATTATCACCGGGCTCACCGATCACCAACACGCTATTGACCGCCAAGGGAGAGACCAAATGCGCGAACAAATGCTGGCCACCACGGGCATTCAGGTCCGCAGCCAACGCTTCAACTCCCCGCAGTTCGGTACTTCGAACTGCGGCATACCAGCGGACAGTGGTATCCACGCCCGGCAGCTTTATTGGCAGCGGAATGGGGCCCATTAAATTGATGGCGAGCTCGTTAGGGGGCTCTTGCTGATCCACGTCAATCAACTGGCCCTCGGAATCGATGCGCGTGAGTTTGCCGTCGGCAATCAGTCGCTGGCGAACATCAGGATTCAAGTAGGTAAACATGGCTTCATAGTGCCTTAATCGCGGTCGTCGCGCACAAAGATACGCAACAACCGCGATAGCGTTAGGTAAGGGCTAACTTAAAAAACGATACGAAGAACGCTTTGAGCGACACAGGCAGGCTTGTCTGCGCCTTCGATTTCAACGGTCATCTCGTTAATGACTTCCAGCATGCCAGCCTTTTCTTCGACGCTGAGCAGCTTGCCGACGGTGCGAATTTTCGCGCCAACCTGTACCGGGTTCATAAAACGAACTTTGTTCCAGCCATAGTTAATACCAAGCTTCATGCCATCCAACGCTGGTAAACCGACGCCTGCACCACCGGGCAAAAAGCTCATAATGGACAGAGTCAACTGACCGTGAGCAATCGGCGCACCAAATGGTCCCTCTTTCGCACGCTCAGGATCGACGTGAATCCACTGCTGATCCAAAGTCGCATCGGCAAAGGTATTCACTCGTTCTTGGGTAATTTCAAACCAATCCGTGGGTTGCGAAGGCTGACCGATTTGGCCGTTCAGCGTTTCAATCGCATTTTCGATGTGTGTACCGGACATAAGCTTCTCCTGAGCGGTCGTTATCAATCGATCCGACAGCCTAAGTAAGCTACTGCCGTGTATCAAGCTCCAAGATCACTGGGTTGCCGCAGACCATCGCCACAGGCCAGCAAACGATCGATCACCCGATCGACCTGCACATGGGCATGATCCTGATCAGAACCTCTCGGCAGTTCGAGCTCCGAGATAAGGCTGGCGCAGAGATTTGCAGCCACTAAAGGTTTTGTTTGAACGTCGCACAACGTTTTTATCGCATCGTCATCGCCACCGGATACGATTGCTCGAAGCACGTCTGGTGACAGCGCCCCAACTTCTGCCGCGTAATCAAATGCCGCCAGGCTGTGCAGACTCGACAAGAGCTTAGGACCCATCATTTGCGGCGCAATATAATCCGGATCCACCCGTTTCATCATGCGCAAAACAAGATCGACAAGAAATGGCAGTACCGGACAATCTTGAGGAAACGCCGCGAAGGCATTGTGAATGTTTTTACGCACGGTCCAGCCAGGAGTACCCTTCGACCTGCCGTTAGACTTTTTATTTGTCCGTGCCTGCACCCAATGCTCTTGCCCAAAAATACAGCTTTCTCCGAGAGCTATGGCGAGCTGGTTTGGCGCGAACACCAACATGTCCGCGTCGAACCAAAGCACCCAAGAATAGCCCTCGGACAACAGTCGCTGGATCCACTGCAGGCGACCCAAATCCGCCGCAATTGGCATCCGCCCGCGCACCTTTTCTATGTACCAATCGGGCACCTGCTCAAAGAGCTCATCACCAAGAAACCGATAGCCATAGCCTTGGCTCGCCGCCCAAGTCCGAACGCTGTCCATGCAGCGCAGCTGCCATGCAGGTACATGGGCTGAAGCACTTTGAATGACGAGAACCTGTTGCACTAGATAACGGACGACATTTGGAGGCGATAACAATGGTATCGTGCGGCGCTAATCGATCGCTTTTGAGATACGTGAATCATCTGATGAATGTCTTTTTGCCCAAAACGTCAACCTTACTACTGATCGCGTTGCTTTGCGGATTAGGCTCAGTGCAAGCGACCGTCGACCCCACCGGGCGCGCATTGGCGCTCAGCGAAGCATTGGCCAATAAAACGTTGAAACAGCGGCTGCAAAGCTGCGCAACTCTGGACTTTTATCCCACCGAGTTCTCGATTGCTCACCGAGGTGCGCCGTTAGGCTATCCCGAGCATAGCCGCGAGGGCTACATAGCCGCCGCAGAACAGGGTGCTGGCGTCATCGAATGCGACGTCACATTTACCAAGGACCTCGAACTGGTTTGCCGGCACTCCCAGTGCGACCTCGCCACTACGACCAATATTTTACAGACGCCTCTTGCAGCAAAGTGCTCGGTACCTTTCCAGCCAGCCGGCAAATTCCAACCGGCAAGTGCGACCTGCTGCACGTCGGATATCACATTGACTGAATTTAAGACACTGTGCGCCCGTCCCGACCGCAGCAACTCGAATGCAAAAAGCCTGGAGGAATTTCTGCTGCCACTCAACTCCCCCGTAATCGCTAACCCCCTAGCCTGCGGCACATTGATGACGCATGCTGAAAGTATTGAATTGATTGACGAACTGGGCAAAAGCTTTACCCCGGAGTTAAAGCGTCCAGAAGTAACCATGCCTTTCGCTCCAGGTTTTACCCAAGCTGCCTATGCCGACAAACTGATAGCCGAATACCGGGCAGCGGGCATTGACCCCAGCAGGGTATACCCGCAATCCTTCAATGCCCCGGATGTCTGGCATTGGATTCAGTCCCATCCGGATTTCGCGGAGCAAACTGTCTGGTTAGACCCGCGAGGCCGCACACGAAACTTCAGCAGCAGCCAAGCGGATTTCGAGACGCTGCGAGCCCGCGGCTTACGAATCATCGCCCCACCACTGCCCATGCTGCTCACTCTCGACAGTGACGGCAAGATAGTGCCCAGTGCCTACGCACAGCAAGCCAAGGCGGCAGGTCTTGAGATCATTACTTGGACATTTGAAGCCGGTGACCCCACCTCACCCCTTAACTGGATGTATACCCCGATACACGGCGCCATGACCTCGCCCAGCGAGGTCATGCAGGTATTACATGTCTTGGCTACGGATGTCGGCGTGCGCGGTATCTTTTCAGATTGGCCGGGTACGATCACCTACTACGCGAATTGTATGATGCCGCCGGACGGGCAGAACTAAACATCCTGGCCGCGCAAAAACGCTTCGATTTCATCCATGCGCTCACGTGTGTCCTGCTCACCAAAATCAATCAGCCGACCGATGTACCCCGGTTCGAAGTTCACCATGCTTAAGGCGTCGGCTGTGGGCTCATCGCGGCCACCAAAACCGCCCGCAAAAAACCGGAACGCCCCCGGCATCTCTGGCTGGGACTCCCGCGCGATTTGCCCTAGGTCCTGTTTAGGGCGCAAGACCATCACATCAACTGGACGCTGATTCCCCCAGTTTTGTTGTGGAATCCGCCGCAGGAGGTCGTTAATCCGCTGCATTTGCAACGCATCAAAATCTAATAGATCGAGGAAGACGGCATTGAGCATCACCCCGGCCACCTGCCCCGGTGACGGGTAAGAGGCTACCAACCCGTGTGCAGGGGCTTCGGGCTTGACCCGGGGCGACACAGCCAGAATCCGTTTTGCTCCTAAACGCAGAGCGGGCGACAACGGCGCGGCGAGTCGCACACCGCCATCGCCATGCCAATGATCGCAAAGCCTGACTGCGGGAAAGAAAAAGGGCAGTGCGGCCGACGCCATCACATGATCTATGGTCAGCGAAGTGCGCCGTGCCGAAACCTGACTGCCGCTCCAGATGGATTCATCCAGAGTATCCACCCAAGCTTCAGAGCCGCCGCTGGCATAATTCGTCGTCATTACCGCGAGGGATTTCAACCAGCCATCTGCAAGGCTTTGATCCACGCCATAAATCTCGCCGGAGGCAGGGTCGGCGGCCAGATACTGCTCTAAGTAAGCACGCAGAGGATCGTTTTGCACCATCCCACGAATATCCTTGCGACCCAATCGGCCACCACTCACAAAGTGTAAACCCCAGTGGGCCATTCGACCCACCATTGGGGCCAATCCAGTTCGATATACCTTATCGGTTCGCATCTGTTGCCAAAGGCCTACCAGTGCTTCAACGCTGTCCCGCCAAGAGCCCTGAAATGCAGCCAGGTACGTTGCATTGATCGCCCCCGCTGATACTCCAGTGAGAATTTGCGGCCGGTAGTTGGGCAGTGCTTGAGACACAGCGCGCAAACAACCGACCTGATAGGCTGCTCTGGCACCACCACCAGACAGCACCAAGGCCTGACCCGAGTTTCGCTCAGCAGAGGCATTTCCTTCACTCATTTACGTATGCTCCGAATTATTTTGCTGGCGGCAAGAAATGAAGGCTCTGTCAATCTCGTCAGCACAGCTACCCGCCCGTATTATGTCCATATGTCATCCGCTCTCGCACGTCTGCGCTTCCGCCTTAACAACATCTTCCGTCCCGGCGGCCGGGTCTTCTATGGCTGGTGGATTGTCGCTGCCTGCGCCGGCGTGCAGTGGCTGGCCGCTCTTACGTGGATGCATTCTTACGGCGGCTACGCCCTCAAACTGCAGGAGGACTTTGGCTGGAGTATGTCCGTGTTGTCGCTGGCATTCGCGCTAACGCGACTGGAAAGCGGTTTGCTCGGGCCCTTCCAAGGCTGGCTGGTTGACCGCTACGGACCCCGTCGCATTTTGATTATTGGTACGCTTATTTTCAGTATCGGATTCTTCATCTTCAGTTTGGTGGAATCTATTACCACCTACTTCGTCGCCTTCATTTTGATTGCTCTGGGGTCGAGCCTAGGCGGTTTCGCCACCCTGATGGTGTCCATCGTCAGTTGGTTCGACGCGCACCGGGCCAAGGCCATCGCCATGTCGCAAATCGGCTTTTCCGTCGGCGGACTGTGCGTGCCATTTGTGATGATGGGATTGGAAGCATTTGGCTGGCGCTCCATGGCCTTGTATTCCGGATTTTTGATTCTCATCGCCGGCATTCCACTGGTGAGCCTCGTGCGGCACAGGCCCGAGGACTATGGCGAGGTGCCGGACGGTATTCGAACCAAGACCGATAACACGGACGACGACACCGAACTTAAAGCCGTGGCCGATAGGCCAAATCAGATCAGCCTGACCTGGCGGCAGGCCGTCCGGGAACCCTCGTTTTGGCTCATCTCATCAGGCCATGCTCTGTCGTTGCTCACGGTTTCTTCCATGCTGGCCCACCTCATCCCTTACTTAACGTTTGACCTAGACTATGCGCCGGTCAACGCCGGCTTCGTTTTTGCCCTTATGACCGCGATACAGATGGGCGGACTCTTTCTTGGCGGTATCATTGGCGACCGCTTTGATAAACGCATGATCTGCACTCTGTGCATGTTGGGGCACTTTGTCGGCCTGATGGCGCTCAGCTACGGTGCAGAGCCATCATTGGTCTTGATCTTCGCCATCGCTCATGGGCTAGCCTGGGGCGTTCGAGCCCCACTGATGGTCGCCCTGCGTGCCGACTATTTCGGGCCCAAATCTTTTGGCACGATCATGGGGATCTCTTCGCTGATCGTGATGATCGGAATGACCTTGGGACCCCTGATTTCAGGCATCATGTTCGACATTTACGGCAATTACGATTTGGCATTTAAGAGCATCGCGTTCTGTTCCTTAGCCGGCGGCCTCTGCTTTTGGTTCGCCAAACCACCCAGACTGCGCCAACAGACTGCCTGATGATGCGAAAGCCACGCTGTACTACACTCTCGTTCAACAACGATTTCCGCTAGGAGAGAAGATGGATTTCGCCCTTAATGAAGAACAGCAGGGCTTCGTCGCAACTGCACGAGCTTTCGCTCAAGACCGTTTAGCGCCTTTTGCAGCAGAGTGGGATGCCAGCAGCCACTTTGCCAAGGATGCACTGCGTCAGGCTGGTGAACTCGGTTTTATGGGCATGTACACCCCAGAACATGCCGGCGGACTGGCTATGCCGAGACTGGATGCCAGTCTCATTGTTGAAGAACTGGCCAAGGGCTGCACCACCACCGCCGCGTTTCTTACCATCCACAACATGGCGACGAATATGATCGGCCGCTACTGTCAGCAGGAGGTCATTGACGAGTGGTGCCCGGACTTGGTCTCTGGGACAAAACTCGCCTCTTATTGCCTCACCGAACCCGGCGCAGGCTCCGACGCAGCAGCACTGCGAACCAATGCAGTGGCCGACGGCGACCATTACATCATTAACGGTAGCAAGGCATTTATCTCGGGAGCAGGAGAAACCGACGTCTTGGTTTTGATGCTTCGCACCGGCGATGCTGGCCCCAAGGGCGTGACGGCAATTCTGGTACCCGCAGACACCGACGGCATCAGCTATGGCAAAAACGAACACAAAATGGGCTGGAATGCCCAACCCACCCGCGCCATTACCTTTGACGATGTTCGAGTGCCCAAGAAAAACCGGCTCGGCGAAGAAGGCCAAGGGTTCGCCATCGCCATGGACGGCTTGGATGGCGGCAGAATCAACATCGCCACCTGCAGCGTGGGCACAGCGCAGAAGGCTCTGGAAGATGCCACCGCCTATGTGCAGGAACGCAATCAATTCGGACAGGCCATCGCAGACTTCCAAGCAACACAGTTTACATTGTCGGACATGCTTACCGAGTTAGTCGCTGCACGACAGATGATTCGACTCGCAGCCAGTAAGCTTGACAGCGGCGATGGTCAAGCAGGCACCTACTGCGCCATGGCAAAACGCTTCGCCACAGACGCCGGCTTTAACGTCTGCAACAATGCCCTGCAGTTGCTCGGTGGCTACGGTTACTTGAAGGAATACCCCATGGAGCGTTATGTGCGCGACACCCGGGTACACCAAATTTTAGAAGGCACCAACCAAATCATGCGGGTGATTATTTCGCGTCGCATGCTGATGGCCGGTGCACTGGAGGTTATTCAATGAGCATCAGCACTTCAGACAAACTCAAGGTCGAGATCATGGATCACACAGCGCTGATCACCATCGACAACCCTGGTGCCAACACCTGGGATACCGAGAGCCTGCCGGCGCTGGCGGCGCTCATTGATGCGCTGAACGCAGACAAAAACATTTTCGCCTTGGTGATTACCGGACAAGGCGAGAAATTTTTCTCCGCCGGTGCCGACCTGAATCTGTTTGCCGACGGTGATCCGAACAATGCGCGCCAAATGGCGGAGTTTTTTGGCAAGGGCTTTGAGTGTTTGGCGGACTTTCGCGGCGTCTCCATTGCCGCGATCAATGGCTTCGCCATGGGTGGCGGACTGGAGGCCTGCCTCGCCTGCGACATTCGAATCGCCGAAACTCAGGCCCAGATGGCGCTACCCGAACCCAAGGTAGGTCTGCTGCCTTGCGCCGGCGGCACCCAGCGCCTGTCGTGGTTAGTCGGCGAGGGATGGGCCAAAAAAATGATTCTGTGCGGCGAGCGCGTGAACGCGGAAACCGCCGAACGGATCGGTCTCGTCGAAGAAGTGGTCGCCACCGGCGAGGCGCAGGAACGCGCCCTGGAACTGGCCGCCCAAGTTGCCCAGCAAAGCCCCATTTCGGTGACCTACTGCAAAGAGCTTATCCATCAGGCACGCGACAATGCCGTAGGCGATGCCCTGCCCTATGAACGCGAGAAATTTGTTGATCTGTTCCGCACCGAAGATCAGCGCGAGGGTGTGAATGCCTTTCTGGAAAAACGCCCACCCGTGTGGAAAAACGCGTAACTGCTCGCTGCTGGGAACGTTCTTTTACCGATAGGCAGGATTCATGTCTGAACACACTCGCCAGCGGCAGCCCTGCCTGCTGAAATATCTGGTTCGCGGGGTGGACGCCGATCGCGCCTCTCAGCAGGCGCTGACCGCAGAACTGGAAGAGATGTTAAACCACGTCAGCGCCGTAACCGTGCTGCCCGTGGTTGAGGGCTTTACCGTTGAACTGGAATTCGACGACATCAAACCCTTCACCACCGTCAGTTTCGAACCCTATGTGGCGGAACATGCGCTGAGTGACGCTGTGCGACTAAGATGCGTGACTCAGGGTAGCCCCCAAATTCAGCTGCTGAAATCACGCTTTTAGCCAACCCGACGGTTTAGCCTCGGGGCATATTGTTGGTTTTCTAGGTCACAGTTTTCGCAGGTTGGCGATAGAAAGACACCGCCAGCGCCGCAAGTAAGTACAAGCCAAGAAACACTTGAAAGGCGACATCGTAGGATCCGGTCACGTCAAAGATCCAACCCGCAAAGGGCACACCGAGAATTTGAATTGGAAACATGGCGGGACGCATGAGCCCCAACACCGCGCCAAATCGATCACGGCCAAAGGTTTTGCCCACCACGGCCCCGTGCATGGGAACCACACCACCGACCCCGAACCCAAACATGCTGGCGCCTATGGCGAACGTCATGTAGTCCAGAGAGGTGAACATCAGGTATTGCCCTGAGAACTGCATGAAAATCACGATGCCCATCACCTTGCGCACGCTCAGCCGGTCACTCAGCCAGCCAAAACTTAACTTGCCAACAACACCAAAACCCGCGCACAGCGACATCACGAGGGACGCCTCGACCAGCGTATACCCAAAGTCGGTCAGTCGCGGAATCATATGGGTCAAGGTGGCGCTCATACTGCAAAAGAGCAGCGAAAAGGTCAGGACAATCATGCGAAAGTTGTGCTCTTTGAACAGCTCCAACAGGCGCATTTTGGGCGGCGCTTTTTGCGCTGGCGGCAGGAGGGAGTCGTCATCGAGTTTCATGGGCATAGCGCCATCCGGACGCAGGCCGACGTCCTCGGGACGAGAAATCACCAAGCGAAAAATCAGTGGCACCACCACGAGAAAGGTAAAGGCGCTGTAAATTAGGAACCCCTGACGCCAGCCGAAGTTCTCTATCAACTCGGCGCTGATGTACGGCATGATCACGCCGGACAACGACACCCCGGCCGCGGCGATACCAAGAGCCATACCACGGCGCTTGTCGAACCAGTTGGTCACTAGCTTACTGGTGGCCAAGTTACCCATGCTGCTGGCCCCAAACCCGATAAACAGACCCAGCACCAAGTAAAATTGCAGCTCGTTTTGCACGAAGGACAAACCGAGGAAACCGAAAGCCATGAACAGGGCACCAAGGCCCATGACGTTGCGCAGCGGGTATTTGTCCAGCGCACGGCCGACATAGGGCGCAGCAATGGCGCCTACCGCATTGGTCACTGTAAGGCCGATGGCGACACCCAGACGAGAACCGCCAAAGTCTTCCGCGATGGCCTTAAAAAAGACACCGTACGAGTAAAAGAAGAAGCCAACGGCAACAAAGTCGATGCAAAAGGCGACGAGAACCATCTTCCAACCGAGAAACGGTTTGGTTTTTTGGGTTACAGACTGCTGCAAAGGTATGGCCAGGGTGAGAAGCAAGCTAGTCTAACACGTCAGGCGGTTTTCAGCGGGACAAAGATCTATGAACAAAAACATCAGCGATGCCGTGCGCGACGTTTGCCTTGGAATGAACGATGTTTCCGAGGTGATCAGTCGGGGCAGCCCCAATTTCAGAGTCGCCAACAAGACCTTTGCCATCTATCAGCTCAATCATCACGGCGATGGCCGCATCGCGCTGTGGCTCAACAGTCCGCCCGGCGCGCAGAAGTTTTACGTCGAGGAAAATCAAACCTTCTACTTCGTACCGCCCTACGTCGGCCCCCGCGGCTGGCTCGGCCTGAACCTCGACAAGGGCCTCGACTGGCAGATTATCAGCCAGCGAATCCACGAAGCCTACGCCAATGTTGCACCTGCCAAGGTGCTCGCAGACCAGTCAGAACCGGTCTTTATCGAACCGCCCAGCGAAGGCATCGACCCGGCGGTCTTTGACCCCTTCCAGACGCCAGAGCTTGCAGCGGTTCAGGCACTGATCGCCGATTACTGTTTAGCCTTACCGGAAACGAGCCAAGATCAACGGTTCGGAGCGCCCAGTTTCCGCGTAGGCAAGAAGACCTTTTGTACGCTGCATTTCTACCAAGGCAAGCTGGAATTGAGCGTTTGGGCCGGAGGGGAAGAACAGGCCATGCGCACAGCGGATCCACGCTATCGAATCCCCCAGTACACGGGTCATCGCGGCTGGCTGAATCTGGACATACACGGGCAAATCCACAAGGAAGAGATTGAGGCGCTTATCCTCAACAGTTATCGGCACTTTGCGCTTAAGCGGATGATAAAAGCCCTCAAGGACATTTCCTCTTCAATGGGATAACCCTTGCACCAGCCCCTTCCCTTCGATGTAATCCATGCTTTGTATTTACGGGGAGAGACCGAGCATGGCCGCACCATTAGACGATGTCGTCGTACTGGAAATCGACAATTGGATGGCGGCGCCGAGCGCGGGCGCTGTGCTGGCGGACATGGGCGCTCGGGTAATTAAAATCGAACCGATCAGCGGAGATCCCATGCGCGGCATGAGCCGTCCGGTCAAAGGCGACCGGTTTGACGAGGCATTCCAAGACTACGACTTTCAGTTCGATGTGGACAATCGCGGCAAGGAGTCTATCGCTGTCGCCTTGGATCAGCCGGAGGGTGCCGCGCTGGTCCGTCAGTTAGCTCAAAAAGCCGACATCTTTATGTGTAATCTGCTGACCAAGCGCCAGCAAAAGTTTGGCCTGGATCCCGATAGCCTGTTCAAGGCAAACCCCAAACTTGTGCACGCCACCCTAACCGGGTACGGCACCAGCGGACCCGATGCCTGGCGGCCGGGTTATGACGTGACAGCGTTCTTTGGCCGCTCGGGCCTGTACGATTCCATGCGCGAGGGCGACGACGGCATGGTGCCCATGGCGCGTCCTGCACAGGGCGATCACACCACAGGGCTTGCCATGGTTGGCGCTATTTTGGGCGCGCTGCGACTGGCGGAAAAAACCGGCGAGGGCCAAGTGGTCGAAACCTCGCTGTATGAGGCCGCCGTGTGGACTCAGGCATCGGACTATGCGGTTACCGCGGTAGATCATATGCCCGTGCGCAAACGACGACGCGACCAGCTGCTCACCATTACCGGTAATCGCTTTCCCTGTGGCGACGGCAACTGGGTGGTGTTCAACATGCTGCCGGACGCGGCTTACTGGTCACGCCTGTGCAAGGCGATTGGTCTGGACGACATCATCGAAGACGAACGTTTCATCGATTCCAAGGCCCGCTACAAGAACATGGCCGAGCTGATTGGTATTTTTGATCAGACTCTGGCAGCCAAATCCCGGGACGAATGGGGCAAGATTTTCGATGAAGCCGGGTTGATCTGGGGGCCGGTCATGGGCCTGCACGAAGTTCCCCAAGACCCCCACGCTCAAGAACTCGGCATGTTCCCAGCCATCGAACACCCGGAGCTGGGTACTTACACCACGGTCAATATACCCATGCGTTTTGCCACCGCGGATGTCAAACCTCAGGGCCCTGCCCCGCTGCTTGGCCAACACAGCGAGCAAATTTTACGCGACTTCGGTATGGACGCCGCTGCTATCGCCGCGCTGCAGGACGCTGGCACGGTGAACAAAAACCAGTAGCCGTGGATAT
>JAAXKB010000058.1:23200-33255 GCA_012269545.1 Gammaproteobacteria bacterium
ATCGCCGCGCTGCAGGACGCTGGCACGGTGAACAAAAACCAGTAGCCGTGGATATTGAGGCGCTGCTGGCAGCATTCAAAGAGGGCAGCATCGACGGCGAAGAAGCAGCGCGGCAGATACGCGCCCAATTCTTCACGGACCTTGGGCATACCGTACTGGATACCGACCGGGCCCGGCGCACGGGCTCGGCCGAAGTGATTTTTGGTGCCGGCAAAAGCGCGGGCCAGATTTCTGACATTGTCGGCTCCATGGTGGAACAAGGCACCAGCGTGCTGGTTACCCGGTTAAACCAAGCCACCTTTGATCAGTTGGAGAATCTGCCTCCCGACACCGAATATCACGCCATGTCTCAACTGCTGTGGTGGCACAAATCGCCACCCGCGGCACTGGACAACACCGTCGCCGTGGTCAGTGCCGGCACGTCGGATATGCCCGTTGCCGAAGAAGCCGCGCTAACTGCCGAATTTTACGGCAACACGGTTGAGCGCATTTACGACGTTGGTGTCGCCGGACTGCACCGTTTGCTTGCGCGAATGGAGGATCTGCGCAGCGCCCGGGTACTCATCGTCGTCGCCGGCATGGAGGGCGCACTGCCCAGCGTGGTCGGTGGCTTGGTCGATAAACCGATCATCGCCGTTCCTACCAGCGTAGGTTACGGCGCGGCGTTTGACGGCGTGGCCGCTTTGCTGGGTATGATGACCAGTTGCGCGTCCGGGGTCAGCGTCGTCAATATCGACAACGGCTTCGGCGCAGGCTTTCTGGCCAATCGCATCAATCGACTGTAAAGAAAATGCCCTGCAACTCACGGAATTTACCGGCACCGTCATGACAGATGAACTTGAACAGAAATATCAACGACTACAAGAAATCGTTAGAAGCTATACGAGCGCTATTGTTGCCTTCTCCGGTGGCATCGACAGCTCCTTAGTCGCCTATGTGGCAGGCCAAGTACTGGGCGACCGCGCGCTGGCCGTCACCTCCGGCTCCGCAAGCTTAAAGCGCACAGATTTGGCCTTGTCGAAAAAACTCAGCGACGACTGGGGTATTGCCCATCAAATCATCGTCACGGACGAACTCAGCAAGGCCGATTATCGAGCGAACCCCACCAACCGGTGCTTTCACTGCAAAACATCCTTGTACACCGAGCTGACGGAAATCGCCGCTGCCCAAGGCTTTGAGCATATTCTCAACGGCACCAATCTGGACGATATGGGCGACCACCGGCCGGGGCTAATCGCTGCCGATAATCACCGGGTAAAGTCTCCTCTTGTGGAAGCAGGCTTTCGCAAGGCCGACATCCGCGCGTTGGCCAAAACACTCGGGCTGGAAAATGCGGATAAACCGCAGGCCGCATGTTTGTCCAGCCGTTTCCCCTATGGCACTGCCATTAATCAGGAGCTATTAGCTCAGGTTGAGGCCGCCGAAACTGTCCTTGCCGATCTGGGATTCAGTCAGTGTCGTGTGCGCCATCATGGGGACGTGGCGAGACTGGAGATACCGACAGAGGAATTTACGTTAGCTGTCCAGCAGCACGATCTGCTGCAGCGCGAGATCAAAGCCTTGGGTTACCGATTTGTCGCCCTTGATCTCGGCGGCTTTCGCTCGGGCTCTCTGAACGAGTGTCTTTAGGAAGACGCGCTCGGCAGCGTCATACCCGTGGTGAACCTATATCCCGAACCCTGACCTCAGGACTCGGCGGATTCCGCTGACTTATTCTTCATGTAGCGGTTGAGCTGCCGGTCCAATCGCGTGGTGGCCGATAGCCGCCCGGGGCGAACCCACGACTCCCACGGACTCGGCTGCGCTGGCTCCACGACATCACCCATTACGGTCACCCGCTGAATGATGCGCTCGCCCTCGAAGTCATTGAGCACAAAGTGCTGGGTGCAGCGGTTATCCCAAATGGCGATGGTGCCCGGAGTCCAGTGATAGCGTACGGTGAAACGCGGGTTCTTTACCCAACTCGTTAGGTAATCTAGAACAACCTTACTTTCTGTGGCGTTCATTTCCACCAGGCGCCGGGTAAAGTGCTCGTTCACATACAGCGCCTTAGCGCCGGTCTCTGGGTGCACACGCACCACCGGATGAACGGCCATGATGTCTTCACGATTGTGAGGATGCGCGTCATGCAAGGCCGTTAAGCCGTCACACAGTGCCTGCATGGGTGGCGATAATTCCTGATAGGCCTGATTTAAATTCGTCCACATGGTATCGCCGCCAAATTCGGGGCACGTTACCATGTGCAGGATGGACATGATGGAAGGCTGATCCTCAAAGGTAATATCCGTATGCCATTCATCCGCCACCCCCCCTTGGGTGGCAGCCAGCTCGAATACCTCGTTGTGCTGGGTAAATGGATTCTTCAGATTGGGGTGACTCTCCACCCTGCCGAAACGCTTGCCTAAGGCCACGTGGCTATCAATATCCATCTTCTGGCCCGGAAAAAAAATGACCTGATGCTCCAGCAGTTGAGCCATCACCGCCTCAATTCCGGCCTCGTCACCTGCGGCAATTTCGTTCAAATCCAGCCCCGTTATCTCCGCGCCCAAGGACCCCGCCAGTCGGCGTACTTGCCAATTGCTCTGTGCTGACATGGTATCTCTCCCCTTATCTCTCGGAGCGCCCCGCTGATTGGAGCGCTTCATTTCTCTATCCTGCGTATCTATCCCGCGCTGACAACCACATCGTCTGAGACGTCCCGAATAAACAGCGGCTCAATGCCCAAACGCTCAGCGTCCTGCGCCAGTAGCTGCAGATCGCTCTCGGCCCTCGGCTGAGCGATACACTTGAGAGCTGGTTCCAGCAGAGTCGCATCGCTGCTGGTATTAATGAACACATTCTTGCGATTGAGTACGTAGTCGATCGCACGCTTCATGGCATCGGCGTCGGTGATCGGCCGGTACCAGCTGAAACGCTTTTCTGCATCGCCCTCCTGCCAACGACGGGCCGCAATGCCCTTGATCGTCTGCATAGCGACGCCACGGGCCTGGCACATGGTGTAAAGGGCCTCGAAGTCGTGAGCGTACTGCGGCTGCTGCATCATGATGAAATTATAGGGCACAAGAATTGAGTCGAAGGCAAACGCTTCCAAACTTTGCATGTGCATGGCCGGCGCATAGGTGCCGTGGCCGGTCACCCCCAAAAAACGCACCAAGCCCTCTTCTCTGGCTTCCACCAATGCCTCCAGTGCTCCGCCGGGGCCCATGGCAGTTTCCCATTGGTCTGCTTGGGTGAGGTTATGCATTTGAATCAAGTCGATCTGATCGACCTGCATACGTTCCAAGGAAGCGTGCAGCTGGGCCTTGGCGTCTTTGTAGGTTCGGTGCCCGGTCTTGGTCGCCAGAAAAACCGAGTCACGGTTGTGCTTTAGCCACGGCGCTAGGCGCAGTTCTGCGTCGCCGTAACTGGCTGCTACATCGATATGGTTTAACCCCCACGATGCCATCAGATCCAAGGTTCGATCCGCGCGATCCTGATTCATCGCGCCAAGAGCCGCTGCACCAAAAATGGCCCTGCTGCTCTGATGATTGGTATTGCCGAAGGCGATGCGTTCAATCGTATCTGTCATGACATTCCCACACGAAGTCGGTTGTTAGAAAACTCGAGAATACCGCATTTTGTTGCGTGAAAACCCTCCCAGCATCAATGAGGAAAAAAATGTGATCCCCCACGCTGCTCTTGCTAGGCTGAAACGATGAATATCATTGATCCAGCATTCGTCCACACCTTCGCCGGCAATCCGTTGGATCGCGCGCAACATTTACGCAAGGACCCGGTGGCACTTGAGGCTCTGCAGCACAGTGACAACAGCCTCTTCCTGCTCTTTCACAAACTGAACGTGGCAACCGATGCTGGCGGCAGTCTGGCTTGGGTGACCCAAAACCAACTGCCATGGCCGCTGGGTCAGGTTGTATTTCTTGGTATTCAGAACAAGCAGGGACACTTTGCTGCCACTCTTAGCGAAGATCACACAGCGGATGATCTCATTGGCGATATCGCGGCCTTTACCGACTGCCGCAAAGCGGCTTCCGGTCTCAACGTGGCTGAAGCCGGCATCGTTAGCCAGGCCAGAGCCATGCTGGATTGGCATCAGCGAAACCCCTACTGCGCTGTCTGTGCACAGGCTACGCGAGCCGAACGTGGCGGACAGGTCCGTCACTGTGATACCTGCGGCAAACACATTTTTCCGCGCACGGACCCAGTCGCCATCATGCTGATACAGGACGATGCACAGGGAGAGCGCTGCTTGCTGGGCAAGTCTCAGGGTCGCATGGCGAACAATAACTTTTATTCTGCCCTCGCCGGCTTCGTCGATCAGGGAGAGTCTTTGGAAGAGGCGGTACGCCGAGAGGTGATGGAAGAAGCCGGCATAGCGGTTGGCACCGTCACCTATCACTCATCGCAGCCATGGCCGTTTCCTTCTTCGTTGATGATCGGTTGCCACGGTATTGCCCTGCATCAGGACATTGTGATCGACACGACAGAGATGGCCGATGTGGCGTGGTTTGAGCGACCAGCGGTGCAGGCGGCCGTAAGAGGAGAAAACCCCAACCTACGCATACCCGGCCCCGGTGCCATAGCCCACCATTTGATCAAGGATTGGGCGTTCGCACGATAAAAAGTGTCTATCCGTGCACAGGACTGTAAACTTTTGCGACACGAAAAGGCATAACTGCACTATTGCTGAGCAGGAGTCTCCAACAGAAATGGAATCTAGGTATACTGCGCGGGTTCAAACCGAGTTGAGAGAAGGCGCATGAGCATTGTTAAGTTGGCTGGCATCAAGAAACTTTTTGGTGGGTCTGCCCTAACCCGGGCCGAGCAAAAGCAACTGGCCAAAGAAGTTATGCTGATGACCCTCGCTCGGGCCACGGCATCTGATACGAACATCAAGTCCGTTGAAGTAGCCAAAGTTCGAGAGGTTCTAACGGCTCGCACCGGTGAAAAATTCACCGCTGCCAACGTTCGTGTCGCTGCAAATTCACGGCTGTATGAGAAAGCGCCTTTTGAACGCTACCTGCACAAGTGCTCGCGCAAGCTCACCGCCAAAGATCGGACCGACACTCTCGCTGCACTGTTGGAAGTGATCCACGCTGACGCCCGCGTCAGCGATTATGAAGTGACGTTCTTCAATCACGTCGCTCGTGCGCTCGAACTGACACCCGCGCAAATCGCCGGTCTGTCTGCAGATTAGTCTGTTGTCCTCCTTGGGGAGCCTTGGCTGCTACAGCAGCGCCAACAGCTCCCCCGCACTTTCCAGCACCTCATGGCCAAGAGCCAGCACAGATTCACTGGGTGGACGCGCATCAGGAATTTGGAACGTTCTCATGCCTGCGCCATGGGCGGCTCGGGTACCAATATCGGAATCTTCCAGTGCCCAGCAATCCCGCGGGTTTTGTCCAAGCTTAGCCGCCGCTAACAAATAGGGATCGGGCGCCGGTTTGGCGTTACGCACATCGGCAACACACACCAAGTGATTGAAGAACGGGCGAATACCGCAGCCGGTTAGAGAGTCCTCACAAATATCGCGCTGGTTGGACGTGGCCACTGCCATGGGAATACTCAGGCTTGCCAGCCGCTCCAGCAGATCTCCGATCCCCGGACGCAGCTTTATGGGCGTATCAATGCTGGCGGCTGCAAAGTGAGCTGACCATGCATCGCCCAAGGCAGGCATGTCTAGCTCCTCACCGTACACGTCAAGTAGGATCTTCTGAGTTTCGGCAAAGGTGGTGCCAAGACAACGGGCATAGGCTGCGGAATCGAATACGAAGCCCATGTCCTCAATCGCGCGCGCGAAAGCGAGCTGAGCCGGGCCTTCGGTATCCAGCAGCGTACCGTCCATATCAAAAACGACCCCGGAGGGTCGTTTTCTTTGCGACAGGTCAAGCACCCGTGGCGCCTGTCTCTACTTAGGAGACTTCAACAATCTGCTCGGCGGCAATCAGCTTGCCTTGTTCTGCAGCGTTGTGGAAAGACTCGATCTGGTCGAAGTTCATATACCGATAGATCTCACCGGACATGGAATCAAGTTTGTTCGCGTACTCCAGATACTCTGCCGGTGTTGGCAATCGACCCAATATACCGCCAACCGATGACAGTTCCGCCGACGCCAGATACACGTCGGCGCCATCACCCAAACGGTTGGGGAAGTTACGTGTGGACGTCGACATAACCGTGGCACCTGCAAGAACCCTTGCCTGATTACCCATGCACAACGAACAGCCCGGCATCTCGGTTCGAGCACCGACGCGGCCATAAATGTTGTAGTAACCCTCTTCCATCAACGTATGTGCATCCATACGCGTGGGCGGACAAATCCAAAACCGTGCATCCACGTTGTCTGCCTTGTCGAGAAGTTTACCCGCAGCGCGAAAGTGACCGATATTGGTCATGCAGGAACCAATGAAAATCTCGTCAATCTTGGCACCAGCCACCTCTGACAGCAGTCGAGCATCATCTGGATCATTGGGGCAGCAGACAATTGGTTCGCTCACCTCAGCAAGATCAATCTCAATGACGGCAGCGTATTGTGCGTCGGCATCGGCGCTCATCAGCGATGGATTGGCCAGCCATTCCTCCATCTTCTGCACGCGACGCTCCAGGGTGCGCACATCGCCATAGCCCTGAGTGATCATCCAGCGCAGCAGGGTGCAGTTAGAGCGCAGGTACTCGGCAACGGAGTCTTCGCTCATTTTGATGGTGCAGCCAGCAGCAGACCGCTCGGCGGAAGCATCAGACAATTCAAATGCTTGCTCCACGGTTAGTGAGTTCAGACCTTCAATTTCCAGAATGCGGCCGGAGAAAATGTTCTTCTTGTTCTGCTTCTCTACCGTCAACAAACCTTCTTTGATGGCGTAGTAGGGAATCGCGTGAACCAAATCGCGCAGGGTAATACCCGGCTGCATTTCGCCCTTAAAGCGAACCAGCACCGATTCAGGCATATCCAGGGGCATCACACCGGTGGCTGCCGCAAAGGCCACCAAGCCAGAGCCGCCCGGGAAGGAAATGCCCATGGGGAAACGGGTATGGGAATCGCCACCCGTGCCCACGGTGTCTGGCAACAACATGCGGTTGAGCCAGCTGTGGATGATGCCGTCGCCGGGACGCAAGGACACGCCACCACGGTTCATTATGAAATCTGGCAGGCTGTGTTGCGTATCGATGTCCACGGGCTTCGGATAAGCCGCAGTGTGACAGAAGGACTGCATCACCAAATCTGCCGAAAAGCCGAGGCAGGCCAAGTCTTTCAGCTCATCCCGGGTCATGGGGCCAGTGGTGTCCTGGGAACCCACTGTGGTCATTTTCGGTTCGCAATAGGTGCCAGGGCGAACACCCTCAACTCCACAGGCCTGGCCTACCATCTTCTGAGCCAACGTATAGCCCTTATCGGAGGTTTCTGGTGCCTCAGGTTGACGGAATGCTTCCGAAGGCGGCAAACCCATGTGCTCCCGAGCGCGTTGGGTAAGCCCGCGGCCGACGATCAGGTTGATGCGGCCATCAGCCTGAACTTCGTCGAGAATGACGTCGGATTTGAAGCCAAACTCCGACAACACGTCACCGCTTTCGCTGAGAATCTTACCGTCGTAAGGACGGATTTCGATCACATCGCCGAAGCCGAGTTTTTCCACTGGCGCTTCGAACACGAGCGCACCGGCATCTTCCATCGTGTTGAAGAAAATAGGCGCAACTTTGTTACCGATACAAATCCCGCCCGAACGCTTGTTGGGCACGCCCGGCATGTCTTCGCCGAAGAACCACAGCACCGAGTTGGTCGCCGACTTACGTGACGAGCCGGTGCCCACCACGTCGCCGACAAAGGCCACCTGCATACCGCTTTCTTGCAGCGCCTTGATCTGCTGCATCGGACCTACCTCACCCTGTGCTTCTGGAGTCAGACCATCCCGAGCCATTTTGTACATCGCACGAGCGTGCAGAGGAATGTCCGGGCGAGACCACGCGTCTTGGGCCGGAGAAAGATCATCGGTGTTTGTTTCACCGGTCACCTTAAACACCACGGCTTTGATGCTTTCCGGCACAGCATCGTTGCTGGAAAACCACTCAGCATCCGCCCAAGACTGCATAACGCTTTTGGCATGGGCATTGCCTGCATCGGCTTTTGCTGCCACATCGTGGAATGCATCAAACACCAAAATTGTGCTTTTGAGTTCTTTGGCGGCGGCTTCTGCCAGTGCCTCGTCATCCAATAAAGCTACCAACGTGGCAACGTTATAGCCGCCATGCATATTACCCAGCAGTGTCACCGCTGCTGCAGCATCAATCAGCGGCGAACTGGCTTCGCCAGTCACAATGGCGCTTAAAAAACCGGCCTTAACGTAGGCCGCTTCGTCTACGCCCGGGGGCACGCGATTAGCAATCAGATCAAGCAAGAACGCTTCTTCACCGGCCGGAGGCGACTTGAGCAACTCGACCAGCTCAGCTGTCCATTCCGGGTCCAGTGGCTTAGGCGGAATTCCCAGCTCAGCTCGTTCTTGTACATGGGCACGATAGGCTTCTAACACGACCTTTACTCCTTAGATTCGATGGAAACGGACGAATATGGGCTCGTCAACGAGGCGAAAATTCTACGCTAGTTGAGAGTTCTTGTAGAGACTTGGTTAGCAAGGACCGTTCATCCTGCTTTTAGGACCGCTGATCACTCCGGCCCATGTCCTGTATCGGCGCCTACTCGCATCAAACGCGTCGTCCCAGAATGAAGAGTGATGAATGTACGAAGTCAGCAGCGAGCAGGACGAACGAATCGACTGGGGAAAAACCTCGGCAGATTACGCCAGACACCGCCCCGGTCCGCCTCCCAGTTTCTACCGTCGTCTGAAGGCGCTTGATATCGGACTGCCCGGCCAACAGGTGCTGGATCTGGGGACTGGTACCGGAGTGATCGCACGACACATAGCGAGACAAGGCTGTGATGTGATGGCCAGCGACATTTCGGCCCAACAGATACACATGGCGCGAGCATTAGCCAAGTCCGACGGGGTGCAGGTCGATTTTCAGACAGCCTCCGCCGAAGCAACCCGCGCACCCGATCACAGTCTCGATGTCGTTACCGCCAATCAGTGCTCTTTATACTTTGACACCGAGCAGATGGTAAAAAATCTGAGCCGTTGGCTCAGGCCATGTGGCGTGTTAGTGATCTCGCATTTTTCATGGTCGCCCACACCCGGATCCGTTGCGGCTGCCAGCGAAAACCTAATGCTTCAGCATAACCCCAACTGGCAAGGCGCCCACTACACGGGGCTTACCCGACCGCACTACCCGGGCCTATCCCCTCAGATGCACTACTGCGGCTACTTCTATTATGACGAGGCGATTCCCTTCACTCGGGAGACTTGGATGGGACGCATTCGCGCCTCCCGAGGCATCGGCGCGACATTGAACGCTGATCAGATAGCGACTTTTGATGAAGAACACGAGCAGTTGTTACGCGAGGTTGCTGAACCTGAATTCAGCATCACCCATCGCATCGATGCCCATCTGCTGAGAGTTGGGTCCGTAACAACTCGTTAGTCGCGCTGGTCACCTTCAGCACCGTCCTGGCGCTGCCGATCTCTCGATCGCTGATAGAGCGGTGCACCACAGCGCCAGCAATAGCTTGCCTCACGAGAATGACCCTCCGCCGAGCAGTCAGAGCAGGTTCGGGTATTGGCTTGGCGGCGGTTCGCTTCATTCAATTCTAACGTCACGATACCCGTCGGTACGGCGATAATGCCGTAACCCATAATCATGATGAAGGATGCCAGCGACTGACCGAGCGGCGTGTTCGGCGTTATGTCGCCGTAACCAACCGTGGTCATCGTGGTCACGGCCCAATAGATACTGTGCGGAATGCTGGCAAAAGCCGGATTGGTACCGCCCTCCACCACGTACATCAAGGCGCCAAATATCACCATCAGCGCCAGCACCGACGCCACAAACACAGTGATTTTGCGTCGACTGGCCGCCAATGCTTGAGCAATCAACTCCGCCTCGCCCACATAGCGCACCATGCGCAGCACGCGAAACACCCGCAACACGCGCAAAATACGCACCGCGAGGAA
>JAAXKB010000058.1:33355-39787 GCA_012269545.1 Gammaproteobacteria bacterium
GTATCGGCCTCAAAAATGATGATTCTAACTTTGTCCCGCAGCGTCATTGATTCGCTCAAGGAGTCACCCTCACCGCTTCACCCGGCCACATTCATTCACCGGAAGGCTTCGCTACACCAACGGCAGAGCCGGCATTGCGCGGGTCTGCCATACCCTCGTAGCCTCGCTCAGTGCGCATGACTGAATTGGCATCGCCTAAAGAAAAGCGCGTTCCAAGATCCAGCAACTGCGCGTGCCCCATGCCTTCTAGCACCGCCCGAGTATCCGGCGACAATGCGAAGGGCTCCACCAACACTCTATCCGGCAGCCACTGATGATGGAAACGCGGACTGGAAACTGCGTCAGAGAGGCTCATTTGGTGATCAATTACGTTCAAAATCACCTGCATTGTCGTAGTGATAATCGTGCTGCCACCGGGCGAACCTGTGACCAATATCGGCGCTCCCTCTTTGAGTACGATGGTCGGCGTCATGGAACTGAGCATACGTTTCCCCGCCTCAATTCTGTTTGCCTCGCGCCCGATCACGCCATAGTAGTTGGCAACATTTTCTTTCACAGAAAAGTCGTCCATTTCGTTATTCAACAAAAAGCCTGCTCCAGCGACGACGATTTTACTGCCATAGGACAGGTTCAACGTCGTGGTGTACGCAACCGCATTACCCTTTGCATCTATCACTGAGGCGTGCGTGGTTTCCATACTCTCCACCGGTACACGGCCCGCCTCAATGTCTTCACTGCGCCCGGCCTTGGTGGGATCGAAATTAGCAAAGCGCGCCTTGGCGTACTCCTTGTCCGTCAATTGCGTAATCGGTACAGGATAAAAATCCACATCGCCAAGGTGCTGGGCTCGGTCTGCATAGGCGCGACGTTCTGCTTCAATGATGGTGTGGATGGCTTGTGCACTGCCATAACCCATCGCGGCCAGATCGTGGGCTTCCAGCATGTTGAGCATTTGCACCAGCAGCACACCCCCAGACGATGGTGGCGGCATCGAGACAATTTCGTGACCGCGATAGGTGCCGCGAATTGGCTCTCGCCATACCGATTCGTAGCTTCGCAAGTCCTCATGAGAAATCAGACCACCGCCCCGCTGCATTTCTGCGACCAGCAAATCCGCGGTCTCACCTTGGTAAAACCCCGCTTTTCCTCGTTCTTTGATGCGCTCAAGGCTGGCGGCTAAGTCCGGCTGCCGCCAAAGGTCGCCGATTTGATAGGACCCGCTGCCCTTGGTGAAAACTGCAGCACTGGCCGGATACTTTGCGAACTCTCGCTTTCGCCGCGCAAAACTTTCCGCTAGATCGCGATCCAAGACGATGCCATTGGAAGCTAGCTCTATTGCCGGCTGCATTACTTGAGCTCGCGTCATGGTGCCGTATTTTTCCAGCACGTCGAGCAGGCCAGCCACGCTACCGGGCACGCCGGCGGCCAGATGAGAACGGGTGGACAAACCCTTAACCACATCACCGTTCTCATCTAAGAACATGTCTTTAGTGGCATTGCCTGGCGCTTTTTCACGATGATCGTTGGTGATCACTGTGCCGTCAGCTAAACGAATCACCATGAAACCGCCACCGCCAAGATTGCCGGCCGATGGGTAAGAGACCGCTAACCCAAAGCCAACCGCCACCGCAGCGTCCACGGCATTCCCACCTTGACTCAAAATATCGGCACCGATCTGCGAAGCCCAAGACGAGCGCGTGGCAACCATACCACCGTCAGCAAGCTCGGCTTCCCGAGCTTTTGCCCATGCGGTACTGCTAATCACAACAGTCAGGTTCAAAAGTGCGGCGGTCGCGAGGCGAATGCAGAAGATAGCGCGGTAATACATAACAACAGCCGGTGAGAATTGAGCGGCAAATTGTGACCAATGCACCGAGTCTGAGCAACCGGAGAGGCGCACTGGTTATGGCCATTGATTCGGGATCGACTTTTCACGACCATTGCAGCCGTCTGAACCTTTCTTCATTACCCGCTATCAATGCAGGCAAACAAAGCTGTGCAGATCAAAAAAACTACAGACCTGAATCGACTCAAACGCTTGGCCCTTGCAAGTCAGGGGTTAATTGGGCGCAGTCCCTTTGGCTCAGGCACTCGCGGGGCGATCAAAGCAATCGAGCACCTGACCTACATACAGCTGGACAGCATTTCGGTTATCGAACGTGCCCACAACCACATTTGGCGCAGTCGGGTGCCCGACTTCAAACCCGACCAAAGCAACAAACTACTGGAAGGCGGTCAAGTCTTTGAGTACTGGGCCCACGCCGCCGCCTATTTACCGATCAATGAATACCGCTACTACTTAGCCGACAAGGCCGCCGTCAAAGACGGGACACTGCGCAAGGGGTACACCAAGGATCGAAAGCTGATGGCGCAAGTACTCAAACGCATCGCCGATGAAGGCCCGCTGGCGTCTAAGGACCTAGAGGACCGGCGCACCAAGAGCAACGGCTGGTGGGACTGGAAACCTGCCAAACGCGCTGTGGAAGCACTGTATTTTGAGGGGGAGCTGATGATCTCATCCCGCGCGGGCTTCCAAAAAACCTACGACTTAGCCGAGCGAGTCTTGCCCAAGGGTATTGATCACACCCCACCCACCGTCGAAGAACGCGCGCGCCACATGCTCGACCAACAGCTTGCATGCCATGGATTGGTCAGCACAGCAGGGGCCACCTACGGCCGACGAGACGCCGCACTGCGTCAGGCGATGAAAACGGAAATTAGTCAACGACTCGCGGCCGGCCATCTTGTCTCAGTCGCGCTGCCTAACAACAGCGTGTACTACCTCGACCCTGAGCGACTCGAGCAGCCCATGCCAAGACTGGATAACCGCCTGAAAATTCTGTCGCCGTTCGACAATGCGGTCATCCAGCGTAAACGACTGACCGACCTGTTTGCCTTCGACTATCAGCTGGAGTGTTACGTCCCCGCACCAAGGCGCCGCTACGGTTATCTGGCGCTGCCTTTGCTTTACAAGGGCAATTTCGTCGGACGCATGGACTGCAAGGCCCATCGGGCAGACAAGGTGCTGGAAATCAAAGGCCTGTTTTTTGAATCAGGACACGACACGCCGGAAGTGCATACCGCATTGGACAAGGCGCTGCCGGATTTTGCTGGGTTTCAGGGGTGTGAGGGCGTCAGTGGACGCTATCTAAATCACATGCGAAATATATGAATCGAGGCATCCCGCGGAACCTCCAATCATCACCACTGACGCGCTGAGCACCAAAGCATCCAGTGCAGGCATCGTGAATATTACCTATGACCAAAAACAAAAAGCTCGACGAACTTTGCTACCCCTTCATTCACGATCAGGGGTACCTCTGCGACTTCGAGGTCATCACCGATGAGATATGCAATCAGATCGGCATGTGTCTGGCCCTGCTGGACGGCGACCACGCAGATCTCGCAGCGGACTTAGCGCACCTGCAACCTCTGTGTTGGCACGTCAATGGCTCTGTTCGCGGCAAGCTGGCGATCGCTGAAGAAGATATGGACTGGCTGCACCATCGCTACGATCACTACCGAGAAGAAATCGACGGCATGCGTCAGGGTTTTGTTCTGCCTCGGGGTTCGACCTTGGCCATGCAGTTTCACCTTGCGCGATCCTCAGCTAAGAAAGCCATTCGCGCCATGGTTCGGCTGGAAGAACACGGCGTCAAGGTGCCTGCCATTCTTGGCCGATTTTGTAATCTGTTATGCAACCTGTTTTTCGTTTTAGCCGGTGTTGTTAACCACAGAGACGGCAACACAGAGCCGCCGTTTGAAAGTAAGAGCTACGGCAACTTCTAAATTCGCAGACAGACCCGATACACCGATCCGGTCTACATCGACCACATCACATCACCTCAGCAAACTTCAGGCTACGTTTGATCCGCTGCATTAGGCTTCCTATTGTCATCATCACGCATGTTTTGAACGCACGAAAACAGCGGTGGTTACATCGGAGACAGAGAAAATGGCCTATCTGAGACTGCATTCGGACCCCGGCTTCAACTTCACCTTGAATCGCCTTGCGCAAACCATTCCCGCCCAAGAGATTAGAGGCATTGCCGCGGAAATCGACTCCATTGAAAGCTGGATCACCAAGATGCTCGCGGCTGGCGAACAGGCAGGTCGATACGCGGAAGCCGCCCGATATTTGCAGGGTGCCGAATTTTACATGAAGCAAGATCACGCTGATAAACACGACGTTTACCAGCGTTCGATTGGCCTGATAAACCAAGCGTTACCCGAATTGGCCAACGCCAGAAACAGCGTTCCTTACCTTGGGGGCAAACTGCCGGCTGTCCGGTTACCCGCGCAAGGCGAAGAGCGAGACACGTTAATCATACACAGTGGCTTTGACGGTCTGCTCGAAGAAATGTACCCGCTGCTGCCCTCTTTTACGGCCTCGGGATATACCGTTATCGCTTTCGAGGGTCCGGGCCAAGGGGGCGCGCTGCGAAATGACAACCTGCCTATGCCATACGACTGGGAAAAGCCGGTAAGCGCCATTCTCGATTATTACGATGTTGATAACTGCACACTGATCGGCATGTCGCTGGGCGGATATCTCGCGCCCCGGGCAGCGGCTTTTGAAAAACGCATTGTTCGCGTGGTTGCTTGGGGAGCCTTGTTCGACTTTTTCGACACCTACAAACAACGCGTGGGCAAAGTACGAGCGTGGTTACTCAGCGTATTGCTGGATCTAGGCTTGACCGGCGCTGTGGACAAGATCATCAACAAAGCCAGAAAAAGTGACGGCATTGTGGACTGGGCGATTGGTCATGGCATGCATGTCAGTGGCACGTCATCACCGGCCGCGTTTTTGCAGTGGGTACGCTCACTGAATCTGCGCGATTGTGCCCATCTCATTCAGCAAGATGTTCTGCTAATCATGGGTACCGAGGACCACTTGGTGCCCAGCAACCAGATCTACATTCAGGCTCAGGCCATGGTCCAAGCGCGATCCGTGACCAGCGTGATGCTCAGCGCACAAGATGAAGCTGCCGAGCACTGTCAGGTGGGCAACCCCGGTCTCGCGGTAGCCCAGATAGTGGATTGGCTCGGCGGTCTGGCCAAACGTGACAACTCGCAAGCAAACCAGAGCACTTAAACCCCGGCCGGCGACGCAGAATACTGTCGCGACTAGCGTGATCTTTCCTCATGCGGTCTATACTCCGCGCTCCTGTATTACCCGCTGAGCATTCATGAGCCTAGTGCGCTGCGATAAGTTATCCATTCACTTTGGTGATCGATCCATTCTGACGGATGCCGATTTCTCCATCGAAGCCAACGAACGGGTCTGTTTGATTGGTCGTAACGGAGCGGGAAAGTCCACACTGCTTAAGATCATCACCGGCGAGGTTGTACCCGACAGCGGTGCCGTGCATTTCCAAGACAACCTGCGCGTTAGCGTGCTGGAACAGTCCTTACCGGACGCTCAAGAACTCAGAGTGCGCGAGGTCGTGGCCCAGGGCTTGGCGACGCAAATGGCGTTGATCGCCGCCTTCACCGATCTCAGTGGTAAGGCAGAGAGCGCCGAGGACTTTGAAACGCTGGAGCAAATGCAGTCGAGTATCGACACTCTTGGCGGCTGGCAACCCGAGCTGCAGGTAGAGGCGATTATCAGCCAGTTGGCCCTGCCAGCGGATGCCCTGCTCAGCGAACTGTCCGGGGGCTGGCGACGGCGTGTGGCACTGGCGAAAGCCTTGGTCAGCAAACCCGATCTGCTGCTGCTGGACGAGCCCACCAACCATTTGGACATCGCCACCATTCAATGGCTCGAGCACGAAGTTCGCGGCTACAAAGGCAGCGTTATTTTCATCACGCACGATCGCGCGTTTTCGCAGAAACTTGCGACCCGCATCGTGGAGATTGATCGCGGCCGCATCATCAGCTGGCCCGGCGACTACGCCAACTACCTGCAGCTCAAAGAGCAGGCTTTGGAAGAAGAGGAAACACGTAACGCTCTGTTCGACAAACGCCTGGCGCAAGAAGAGAACTGGATTCGGCAAGGCATCAAGGCCCGACGCACCCGCAACGAGGGCCGCGTACGCGCGTTGAAAGCCATGCGTGATGAACGCGCCAAGCGCCTTGCCAAGCAGGGCAAGGCCCAGATACAAATTGCATCCAGCGAAGAATCTGGCCGCAAAGTTATTGAGGCCCGCTCCATCACCCACGGCTATGACGGCAAACCCTTACTCAACAACTTTAAGCTGAAAATCATGCGCGGCGATCGCATCGGCATCATTGGTAACAACGGCGTGGGAAAGACTACGTTGCTGCGGATCCTGCTCGGTCAACTGAAGCCGGACGTCGGCTCGGTGAAAATCGGCACCAATCTGACCATCGGTTACTTTGACCAAGTGCGGGACGGTTTGGAGTGGGACAAAAGCGTGGCCTTCAACGTAGCCAACGGCAAAGACCACATCAGCATGAACGGCAGTGACC
>JAAXKB010000020.1:0-8079 GCA_012269545.1 Gammaproteobacteria bacterium
TCTACGTACAGATGTCTGGCATGGGTGACGGCGGCCCGTGGTCAAAATACGTCACTTACGCTCCAACTATTCATGCCTTGTGCGGTATCACGGCCACCACCGGTGTGCCCGGCCGCGAAGACATCGGCATTGGCTTTTCTTATAACGACCATCAGGCCGGACTGCATGGAGCAGTGGCGGTCTTAGCAGCCTTGCAAGCCCGGCGCACAACCGGCAGCGGTCAGCGGGTAGACATTTCTCAGTTCGAGGTGGGCATCAATTTCATAGGACCCTCCCTGCTCGATTTAGCAGCGAACGGCACTAAGGCTCGCCCGGTGGGTAACGACTTACCCTACGATGCCATCGCGCCCCACGGTTGTTACCGATGCGCCGATCGCGCCAAGGAGACCGGAGCCGACCAAGATACCGCCCGCCAAGTCAGCGAACGCTGGCTAGCCATTGCGTGTATGAACGAGTCTCAGTGGCAGGCGCTTTGTCAATTGATGGAACAGCCGGACTGGGCGCAGCAAGATATCTTCGCTACTCAATCAGCACGTTACGAGCATCGTCAGGAGTTGAACGAACAACTCTCGGCGTGGACACGTAACGCCGACGCTCTGACCCTGATGCAGCAGTGTCAGCAGGCAGGCGTGCCCGCTGGCATCGTGCAAGACGGTGCTGACCTTGTGGAACATGACCCGCAACTGCGGCAGCGAGGCTTCCTGCAGCCCTTGGACGACGTCCACCCGACATTGGGACCGACTTGGATCGACCGGCTGGTCATTCAGTTCGACGGCACCCCTTGCGACGACTACCAGCGCACCCGAGCGGTGGGCGAAGACAGCGCCGCCATACTCAAGGATTGGCTAGATATCGATGAGCCTACCCTTACGGAACTGACTGAGGCCGGCGTTCTCAGCTAATGACTGGCCTCGCTAAACCAGCGTGCAAGAATCCAACGCGCACAGCGCAGGTGTTCCCGTAAGGGCTCTGCTTCGAGATTTTGCTCGGCTAGGGAGCCCGCAGACGAAAGGCCTACCCGCCGTTGCTGCTGCAAGGCATTGATACCAACCTGCAGTTTGTTGCGTCGGCGTTTGCTTGCCAATTCAATCACGCCCACTTGGGCACCGGACGACAGCGCCTCATAGAGCATGGACGCACTGTCTGCGCTGACCCAAACTTGACTGGCTTTTGCCAGCGCCTGAGTGAGCCAATCAGGGGGGTTGTCTGTATAGCGCATTACCATTGCATTGGGCGCGTTAGCCAGCGCCGCCTCAACCGCGCCAACCAAATCCTGTGAACTGCGGGGCGAGTCTGAAATTTGCCAGTGAATGTCTGGACTGCGCTGCACAATGTTCGCCACTGCTGAGGCAATCTCGGCATCCTGCCAGTGGAAGTGGTCGTTCGTCCCACCCAACAAGATAACGCCATGATCCGCTACTTTCTCCGCGAACTCGCTCGGCCCCAACATGCCCAGAGTACGCAGAACCTTGCGCTCAGACCAAGAAGCATCATGCTCGGGCACGAGGGCAAGGTCATAGCAAAAACTCGGCAGGCTGGGTTTCATCAGAACAATGGACCGGCTGCCCAAATGCCAGCGCACGCGAGCCATTGGCAGATGGGTGCGGCGACCGGCACCAATCAGAAGATCCGGTGCTTCGCCAGGGTCCCGCCATAGTGCGGACCAATTATCGGCATAGTTGGCCAAGCCGATTTCGCGCATTTCGATCTTAGCGTCCTGTCCGGCCTGCTGAGGCAAACATTCACGGAAACCCTGCAGCAGACCGGCGGTTTGCTTTTCGTGACCGGGGCGGCCATCGGTAAAACGCCAAATGCGAAGGGTCAGCGGCATACGATGCTCTCGAAAAAAAATCCAATATACCTGCGCATGAGCAAGGGGCATACGCCCAGACGTTGGCTGTGAATAAGAAATTCACTTGAACCGGACTTCGCGCAGAGTTCACACTGCGCTTCTAAGATTCGTCACGGCTCCAACAATCTGAGGTACGCATGCTGCAATTGCTTTGGCGAGGCGAATACGCTGTGTTTACACTGCTGATCGTCGCCTTGGTGCTTTCCCTGACAGTCCACGAATTGGGTCATGCCATGGTGGCCAAATGGTATGGCGATGACACCGCCGAACGGGCTGGCCGCGTAACCCTCAACCCTCTGGCCCATATTGATCCCGTCGGACTGCTGATGGTGGTTATTATCGGCTTTGGTTTTGCTAAACCTGTACCCACCAACCCCGCCAATTTCACCAGCCCCCGGGCGGATTTATGGGTAGCCGCGGCGGGCCCCATAATGAATTTCCTGTTGGCGGTGATTTGTTGGAATGGCTTCGTGCTGGCATGGAATGCGGGCTGGCAAAACCCTGCGGCGCAGCTATTTTTTACGCTCTTGGCACAAATCAATCTGCTGCTGATGGTTTTCAACCTACTGCCCATTGGTCCGCTGGACGGTCATTACATTGCCCCGCACTTCTTGCCCGATAAGCTAGCCCGGCTCTACCGATTCTACAACGCGCGCTATGGCGCGATACTGCTGCTGGCGCTCGTCATTGGCAGCTTGATGGGCCTTCCCATACTGACATTTTTAGCGGAACTCTCGACGGCCTTGCTGAACGCTATCACGCTGGTCTGAAGAACCGGCGCCTCAGCGGGATCCGCCGCCGAGGCTTCCGCCCGCCCTGCAAAAAAAGCCGCTACGCTAGGGCCTGTTCCAAATCGGCAATGATGTCATCGATGTGCTCAATACCCACGGACAGACGAATGGCTTCCGGTGCAACACCCACCGCTTTTTGCTCATCTTCGCTGAGTTGCCGGTGCGTGGTCGATGCCGGGTGGCATGCCAGCGACTTCGCATCACCTATGTTCACCAACCGTTTAAACAGCTGCAGCGCGTCATAGAATTTCACGCCTGCATCAAAACCGCCCTTAACGCCAAAAGTCATAATGCCGGAGGCAGAACCGTTCATGTATTTCTGCGCAAGCGCATGATGCGGGTGGTCATCGAGCCCAGCATAACTCACCCACTCGACCTTGTCGTGCGCCTGCAAATACTTGGCAACCGCCATGGAGTTCTCGCAATGACGCTCCATCCGCAATGGCAGGGTTTCTATACCCTGCAGCAACTGAAACGCGCTTTGCGCTGACAGCGCTGCCCCCGTATTTCGCAGCGGCACGGTGCGTGCCCGACCAATGTAGGCTGCTGGCCCAAAGGCCTCGGTATAGACCACACCGTGATAGCTAGCCTCCGGCTGATTCAGCCCAGGGTAGCGTGCAGCGTTTTCAGTCCAGGGAAACTTGCCAGAGTCGACGATAATGCCGCCCAAGGTCGTACCGTGACCACCCATATACTTGGTCACCGAATGCACAACGATATCCACCCCGTGCTCGATGGGCTTAAGCAGTGAAGGCGAGGCCACTGTGTTGTCGGCAATGGTGCACACTCCGTGGCGATGAGCCATCTCCGTCACTGCAGCGATATCCACGATGTTGCCTGCAGGATTACCAATGGTTTCAAAGAAAACTGCCTTGGTGTTGTCATCAATCAGAGCTTCCAGCGCCGCTACCGAGTCGTCTGCGGCAAAGCGCACATCGATACCCAGCGCCGGAAACATATGGGCAAAGAGCGTGTAGGTACCGCCATACAGCTGGGGTACTGTCACAATGTTGTCCCCGGCGCTGGCGATGTTAATGATGGCGTAGTGAATCGCCGCACTGCCAGCAGATACGGCCAGTGCACCCACGCCGCCTTCTAGCGCAGCAATGCGCTGCTCAAGCACGTCACAGGTGGGGTTCATAATACGGCTGTAAATATTGCCCGGTACGGCTAAATCAAAAAGATCGGCACCGTGCTGCGCGTCATCGAATTCGTACGCAACGGTCTGATAAATGGGAGTGGTCACTGCGTGGGAGGTTGGGTCTGTGGTGTAACCGGCGTGAATCGCCAGCGTTTCGTCTTTCATAGCCTTGCCTATGCTCCTTAGATTGCCACCCAGCGGGTGGAGACATGAATCGCATTTTTGCGAATCGCGGAAAAGAGCATTGTGCCTCTCTCGTGGCTGGATGCCTAGGGAGGACGCCCTTTTATCCCGAAGCCCGGCGACCCACAACGTGAGACCTTTGCTCCACCGGCATATCCGTGCACACTTCCTGCACTGATTTTCAAGCAAGGTCTTTCAATGCGCCGGTTCTTCGTCCCCGTGGGCGCTCGCTACATCAATCGACAAGTCCTCGGCATTTTTTTCGCCGCGCTGGCTATTTTGCTGTCCATCGCGCTGGGCGACCGGCTAATCCAGTTTTTGGAAAAAGCGGCCGCCGGCAACATCCCGGCAGACCGCGTATTCTATATTGTCCTGCTGCGCATGCCGGAATTAGTACAGTTGGTCCTGCCCTTTGCGCTCTATATCGCATTACTGATCGGCTTAGGCCGACTGTATTCCAGTCAGGAAATGGCCGTGCTACGCAGTGGCGGCATGAGCACCAAAACGCTGCTTGCCTGGCTGATGCCCGTCATCACACTCGTCACTGTGTTGGTGGGCATCTCCTCGTTATCGGTCACGCCCTCGGCCAAATACACGCTAGAACAAGAATTGGCGGAACTGCAAAAACGCATTGGACTGAGTGCTTTGCAACCGGGCATTTTTCGTATTGAAAACCACGGTGAGCAGGTGACTTACAGCAACGCACTGGATGACGACGACCAGACGATTCTCGACGTCTTTATCCAGCGGCAGTTGGCAGACGGCAACCGGATGACGGTTTGGGCTGAACGCGGGCGGCGCAGCCCACCCAGTGCTGACGGCAGACAAACGCTGACGCTGGAAAACGGACGCCGTTATGTAGGCACTCCCGGGGCTGCAAATTTTGACGTCATGTCCTTTACACGGCTTGATATCGACATTGACAGTGACCCCGTACTCGAGCAAGTCAGAGACATTGAGTCTTTCAAGACTGAAAACCTTGGATCAATGCCAGCTCAACAAGCGGAACTTCACTGGCGGCTGGGCCTGCCGATTTTTTGTCTGATCCTCGCCCTGCTCGCAATAGCCAATGCCGCCGTACAGCCCCGACAGGGTCCCTATGCTCGCCTCGGGGCTGGCATGGTTTGGATGTTGGGCTACTATCTCGCCCTGATGCTTAACCGTTGGCTCATCCAAGAAGATTTTATACCCGGCACACTCGGTCTTTGGCCAGTGCACCTCGCCGTCGGAGTGTATGCTGCTCTAGGGCTGCGCACACTGGCAAAGCCCGCCGCGCGCTAGAGAACTTTTGTGCCCACGTTAAAGATTTATCCACGAATTCCTCAGCTGCTTGGCTATGGTGGCCTGCTGCCAATGCTGGCCTTGCTGTTTGGTCTGTGGCACTGGCCCCAACTGGCAGATCAATTAGTCGATGCAGCGACACTCTACGTTGGCGCAATTTTTTCGTTTCTCGGGGGTCTTCAGTGGGGATTGGCCCTTCAAGAGGATACGGAGCAACTCCTTGATGCCGAGGTCACCTTGCGTTTAATCGTTGGAGTCATACCCTCCTTGATCACCGTTTGCGCACTGCTGATGCCAGTGCTGTACGGCGGTGCCTGCCTCATTACTGGGCTATGGCTGTTGCTGGCATTTGAAAGGTACTGGCGTGCTAACAAGGGATTGCCTTGCTGGTATCTGACTTTGCGGCTCAATCTCACCATTATGCTTTCCGGATCTCTGGCCGCTATTTTGTGGCTTGCAGTCTGACGTTGACGGTTTGCATGCAGGCTGGTGCATTATTCTCACGATCTGTCTCGCGCTGCGACGCCCTAAGCCGGCATCAACCGTTGGAATCACCATGAAACAGCCAGAAACCGATTATGCTTTGTCAGCCGCGGATGTCAGTCGCATCGTTGAAATGGCGTGGGAAGACCGAACGCCCTTTGAAGCGATTAAGACCCAGTTTGGTATTGGCGAGCCTGAAGTCATCAAGGTCATGCGGCGCAACGTATCCGCCGGCGCTTTTCGACGCTGGCGCGCCCGAGTGAGCGGGCGCAGAACCAAGCACGCGAGCCTGCGACAGCCGGGGGTATCACGACATCAGTCGAGTACCCACAACAAGGCAAACCGCTAACTGTCGGATTTTTGGATGTTGCCCATGGTGCCCATGACGGTGGAGACCAATGTCGATACATCACCTAGCTGAGCCGGCACAATCATCGTGTTGTTGGCCTGCGCTAACTTACCAAATTCCTTCACCCACTGTTCGGCGACACGCAGGTTGATCGCATCTTGGCCGCCCGGTTCACTGACCGCCGCAGCTACCGCTCGCACACCGGCAGCCGTCGCCTCGGCAATCAGGCGTATTTCTTCGGCGCGACCTTCGGCTTCGTTTATCTGCCTAAGCTTTTCTGCTTCAGACAAGTTGATGGCTTCCTGGCGCTCACCCTCTGAAACATTGATCCGCGCTTGACGTTCACCTTCAGAAGACGCAACCACAGCCCGGCGCTCTCGCTCCGCACGCATCTGTTTCTCCAGCGCATCTTTCACCGATGCTGGGGGCACAATATCCTTGATCTCGTAACGCAGAATTTTAACCCCCCAAGGTTCGGCAGCCCTGTCCACCGCATGCACAACCTGCGAGTTAATGGTCTCGCGTTCTTCAAAGGTGCGATCTAGCTCGATCTTGCCGATTTCCGAACGCAGCGTGGTTTGGGCCAATTGCGCGGTGGCAAACATATAGTCCTGAATCCCATAGCTGGCGGCTCGGGCATCACTGACCTGCATGTAAATTACCCCGTCAATCTCTACCGAAATATTGTCTTTCGTGATGCAGCTTTGCGAGGGCACATCAACGGTTTGTTCTTTCAGCGTGTGCCTGTAAGCCACCACGTCAACGAAGGGCACCAGAATGTGGAAACCGGCATCAAGGGTTTTCGCATATTTTCCTAACCGCTCGACCACGAACTGCTCTCGCTGGGGGACGACCCGAGCGGTCTTGAGCAAAACGACCACCACGGCAACAGCGAGCAATACCCCAAGAAAGAAACTCATATCCATCAGTTCGTCTCCTGTTCAACAATCAGCGTATTACCGTCCCGTCCGATAATTTTTGCGAAGGCGCCGGCAGCGATTTCCGCCTGAGAACTGCGCGCATTCCAATCCGCACCTCGGTAGTTGACCCGACCTCGGCCTTGGCTTGCCGTGTCAAAGCCGCTCACGATGGTGACATCTTTGCCAATGAAGTCGTCATCGGCACTACCCTGCACCGAGTCCCCGACCAAATGCAGCTTCAGGCGAGAACGCACGCCGACAAGCAACACCAAGGCAAGCCCAGCAAACAGGATAAAGGGAAACCCGTTTCCCGCTGGTAAACCCAACCATAGCGCAAGTCCGGTAATGACCGCCGCAAGGCCGAGAAAAAACAGAATAAAATTGCCCATAGTGACTTCGGCAATAATCAGCGCAAAGCCAATACCCAACCAGATGTATTCCGTGTTCAAATCCATTGTGCCTCCAAAATGTCTGAGAGAGTTACGCGGGCAGAGAAAACGTGCCTTGAATAATCTCTACGCAGCAACCGGTGATCGCCGTGTGCAGAATCTGCCCCTTGTCGCGCACCACGTCCACTGTTTTTCGGCTTGGCCGACCCATCTCCTGACCCTGAGAGATTAGGTACTGCGCTTTACCCTGCACATGATCTTGATTCGCAAGCAGTCCCGCCAATGCAACTGCCGCGCTGCCGGTGGCGGGGTCTTCAGGAATCCCGTGTAAGGGATCAAACATTCGGCCTCGCACTTTTCTCTCTCCCGTACGACAGTACACATAAACCAAAAATGCCTCCGCCAAATCTGAGCCGCGCGAGTCCTGCGATTGGGCATTCAAAGTAAGTTGCCGAAAAGTCTCAGTATGCGGCTCACAGGCGGCCAAGGCAGCCAGGTCCAAGACCTCTACCACAGGAAATTCAATGCCAACGCTGACAATAGTAGACCCCGCCTTGCCTGCAACAATTTGATCAACATTCAGGCCGAGCGCCTTGGCCATAAGTTGCGCGCTATGCCCTGATCTTTGAGCAAAGGGTTGCGGTGCCGCAATCCTTGCGTGCTCAGCCTCCCCGCCGCCATCGAGGGTCA
>JAAXKB010000020.1:8089-13026 GCA_012269545.1 Gammaproteobacteria bacterium
CCGCCACCTCAACCAAGCCAGCCTTTTCTTCAAAGCACATCAACTGCTGTTGCCTGCCACTTCGTTCATCGGTTTTGATCGTAAGCCTGCCAGACCCCGGCACCGCCTCGGGATGGGATGCCATTACAAAACCGGTGCCTACATTCGGATGACCGGCAAAGGGCAATTCCGACTTAGGCGTGAAAATTCGAATATGCGCTGTGTTTGCCGGATCAATCGGCGGCAACACGAATGTTGTCTCCTAGTAATTCATCTCTACCGCAACAGACTGCATTTGCTGTGTTAACAGAGGCGCTGCCTGCGGGTTCAAGGCAAAAAAGACCGCAAGCGGATTACCGCCGAAAGTGTCCTCGGTAAAGACGTCTACGGTGACGAAGTCCAAGTTCAGTCGGCTCATCGTATTGCTTACCCTGCTTTGTTGATAACCTTGCTGGCTTAGACACCCCTACTCAGGGCCACATTATTCTTCTTCTGTCAGTAAGACCCAACCCATGAAGGCACTTTTTTATTCCGAGCATGGTTCAGTCGATGTTCTGCGCTACGACAGCCGACCGGATCCCACCATCGGGTCCGCCGACGTGTTGATTCAAGTTGCTGCGACGGCGATCAATCGGCTGGATATCGTGCAGCGCAACGGCTGGTTTACCTTGCCGGGTTTTGCTCTGCCGCAGATTGCGGGCATGGATATGGCCGGTACCGTAGTGGAACTCGGCAGTGCAGTCAGTGGGATCAACGTCGGCGATCGCGTGGTAGTCGATCCTTCGTTGCACGCGGTGGCAGCGCAGTCCTCGTTTGCAGGTCATGGCGATCGCCACGGTGAACTCGGCGTTCTGGGTGCGACGCATCCAGGAGGATACGGTGCGCTATGCGCTGTCAGTGCTGACCACGTGCATCTGATGCCGGCGGATCTTTCCTTCGTCGCCGCCGCGGTTTTCCCGACAGCTTGGATGACCACGCATCACGCACTGTTCCGGGTCGGTAAACTTCAAGCGGGCGAAACATTGCTGCTTCACGGCGCCACCAGTGCTCTTACACTGGCCGCTACCCAGCTTGCAGTAGCCTTGGGTGCCGAGGTCTTAGTAACGGCTGCCACGGAAGAAAAGTGCGCTGTAGCGCGTACCCTAGGCGCCAGCGCGACAGCCGTGAATCGAGGTGCCGATGTCACGGCCTGGGTTATGCAACAAACCCAAGGAAAGGGCGTGGACATGGTTCTCGACCATGTGGGACCCGCCTTGTGGGAGACATCGCTGTTCGCTCTTGCCCCTCAAGGACGCTTGGTAACCTGCGGCAACACCACCGGCGACAGCGTCAGCATTCCCTCTCTGGGTTTCTTATTTCAGCGCGGTGCTCAAATTAAGGGCAGTGATGCCTATTTCTCAACGGACTTCGCGGAGGTTTGGTCCCGTTACTGCCAGGGAATCAGCAAGTCTCAGTTCAGCCCGCAGATTCATCGGCAATATCCCATAGAAAACGGCGCCATCGCTCAGCAGGAGTTGGAGTCAGGCAACGCGCTCGGGCGCATCGTGTTGCTGCATGACTGCTGATCATCAGGTTGCGTTGGCATAGCGTCAGAGACTCGATAGCTGGTTTTAGGCGATTACGCCTTGGCGGGCCAAGCCCTGCATCTGCTCGAGCGGCATGCCTAAGTCAGCCAGTATCTCCACTGTATGCTCTCCCAGATCTGCCGATGGCTGCAGACGCGGCTCGACGCTTTGACTGAAGCGCACGGCACTGCGGGGCTGACGCATTGGACCGCCGCGGGGGTGTTCGATTTCCTGCATGATGCCCGAAGCTTGCACCTGGGGATCGTCGATGACTTGGGCCCGCGTGTTAACTCGGCCGGCTGGAATTTCGTTGTAGGCCAACAATTCCATCAATTCGTCGGTTGCATATTGACTGCAATCTGCGCCCAGATAACCGGATACGACGGCACCATCCGCGGTTTCGCTGATACCACAGACATCGGCTAAATCACCGGCATACTGGACCCCCTGACCTTTAAAAGAATAATTCCACATCAACTCGGGCCAATTGAAATACACAGCCGCGTCGAGCATCGACAACTGGACATGCTGACCGCCGGCACCGCGTTCTCGGGCCAGCAAGGCGGCGGTAATGCCTTGGGCCGCTGTTAAGGCCGTGACTTTGTCGTAAATAATGGAGCGCACCATTTGCAGCGCCTGTTTGTTTTTTTCGTGACCTGCGTTTTGTTCCGAGGGATTCATACTTTGCGGCGTCATGCCTTGAACATCCAAAATCCCGCTGAGCGCCTGAATCACGTAGTCATAGGTTTTTTGCTCGGCGTAGGGTCCTACCTCACCCATCCCGTTTATCGACGTATAAATCAGTTCGGGACAGGCGGCTTTCAACGCGTCATAGTCCAAGCCCAATCGGGCCATTTTGCCGGGCCGATAATTTTGCAGCAGCACATCTGCGCTGGCCGCCAACTCCCGCACCAGCGATTGTCCTTCAGGATGCTTCAAGTTGATGGCAATGGAGCGCTTATTGCGATTGATCATCGCGTAAATCGCACTGAGTCCATTGCGCGACGCGCCTAAACCACGAATGCCATCACCCCAGCCCGGCGGCTCGACTTTAATCACATCCGCGCCCTGATCCGCCAACACCACAGCTGCCATGGGGCCTGAAACCACGGAAGACAGATCCAGCACACGGAAGCCGCTCAATGGGCCATGGTTTGACTTTCCGGTGCTATTTTTTTCTGGGTCGGCAGTCGAATCAGACATCAGCCTTGCAGTCTCCTTTTCCGGTTTCGCCGTCTGCCTCGGGAGTATGCAATAACCGTTTCACAGTTTCGCAACTAATCCTCCCGCAACATGCGCCTTGCCTTTGATAAATTCTAAATGAGGCTTAACGTTCAACCATCGATCCTGTTGGACTCAGTCAAACGGAGAACCCATCGTGCAACACTCTACAAAGCAAATCTTGGCCTTTGCGCCGCAACCCGTACGAGCTTGCTTGGTCCTAATCTTGGCCATTTTGCTCGCCGCTTGCACTCAGGAGCCAGAAAACACCGGCTCAGGGCATGCGGCTGTTGAAGCGGCCGACAGAGCGCTGACGCTAACGCAATGGCTGGATGAACAGTATGAAACAGAGCTGCAGTTTTCACCCATTGAACTGACGTTTTTGGGCCGCAAGGAACGCAACGACGAGATAGACGCGTTTACTTACTCCGCATTTGCCGAGCAGCTGGCGTGGAAAACTGCATCCGTTGAGCAAATGCAGCAGTTGTTCGACCGAGAACAACTGACCGGCGATGAGCAGTTGTCATACGATTTGTGGGCCTATCAGCTGGAGCGCATGCAGCAGTCCGAACCTTTTTTCTACGACGGGCTTGTGTTTGATCAGATGAATGGCGTGCAAAATTTTGTGCCGACGTTCTTGATTAACTTCCACCGGGTTGAAAACGCCCAAGACATGGCGGCATACATAGAACGGGTCAAGGCGGTAAAACCCCGGATGCAAGAGGCTATCGCCAACGCCGTCAAGGGCAGCGCAAAAGGCGTGATATCACCTTCTTTTGCCTTGGACGGCACCATCACGCAAGCCCGAAAGGTTATTACCGGCAAACCCTTCGACAGCAATGCCGAACAGGACAGCGATCTCTGGGCTGACATGCGCCAAGAAGTGCAGACACTACTGGAGGCAGGCACCATCGATTCGAGCGCTGCCGAGCAACTCACCGCGCAGGCGAAGGATGCCCTAATCAACTACCTTCAACCCGCATACGAAGACATTATTCGGTGGGCCGAGAACACAAAAGACCGTGCTCCTGACGTGTCCACAGGTGTTGGCGGTCAGCCCGGAGGTGCTGCCTATTACGCCTATCGTTTACGCAACCAAACCACCACCGACCTCACCGCGGACGAGATCCACCAAATCGGCTTGGACGAAGTAGCCCGGCTTCGCAAAGACATGGAGGCCATCAAGGAAAAGGTTGGCTTCGTCGGATCCCTGCAGGCGTTCTTCGAACATGTGCGCGATGGTGATTGGAATTATTACCCTGAGACCGACGAGGGTCGTCAAGCCTATATCGATGACGCGACAGCCGCCATTGATGGCATCAAGGCGGAGCTGCCCAACTACTTCGGTTTGTTGCCTCAGGCCGATCTCGTCGTCAAACGCGTAGAACCCTTTCGCGAACGCGATGGCGCAGCTCAGCACTACTACCCCGGGACGCCGGATGGATCTCGTCCGGGCATCTACTACGCGCATCTGTCCGACATGACTGCGATGCCGAAAAATCAGCTGGAGGTGATCGCCTATCACGAGGGTCTGCCCGGTCACCACATGCAAATCTCCATCGCTCAAGAACTCGAGGGGGTGCCGCTGTTTCGAACTCAAGCCCGCTTTACGGCCTACTCTGAAGGTTGGGGTTTGTATTCCGAATATTTGGCAAAAGAGATGCCCGGCACCTATCTGGACCCTTATCAGGACTTCGGTCGGCTGACCGGCGAAATTTGGCGAGCGATACGCTTGGTGGTCGATACTGGCCTGCACGCCAAAGGCTGGACGGAACAAGAAGCCATTGACTATTTCGCCGCCAATTCGCCCGAACCACTGGAGAGCATTACCTCTGAAATTCAGCGTTACATCGTGATGCCGGGACAAGCGACGAGCTACAAAATCGGCATGCTTAAAATTCTGGAGCTACGCGCTCAGGCCAAGAAAGCCCTCGGCGTCAACTTCGACATCAGGGCGTTTCATGATGTCATTCTAGGCGGGGGCGCGTTGCCTTTACCATTGCTGGAGCGTAAGGCTCTGCGATGGATCAACGAAGCCCAGAGATAATTTTGTCCCGTCAGACTTGGTTTTGCTGCCAATAATGAGCATTGCCAGCTATCTGAGAGCGACTTCATCACGTATGGATGTTTCCCCCACTAGCCACAATTGGGTGCTGTGGGCGCTGACACTGA
>JAAXKB010000073.1 GCA_012269545.1 Gammaproteobacteria bacterium
TGCGTTCTTATTGTTAGAGCAGAGAATACCTCCGGATCCTTGCAATCAACGACCTGATCTAAGACGTTACTCTCAAGAGTGAATATTCCGTTCTTGGCGGCACGCAACTCACTCTGCACGAGGTGCTCAGCGGATGTGTATTCCTCCATCCACTTAATGTCCCAGTTGTCGTTAAGCGTGTCTTTGGATCGTCCCATCCAAGGCCACAATTGGGTGATGTTATATTTGGCCTCAGTCCTATCTAAGAACCCGTTAAGTTGGCGATTCGCGGCAGCTAGATCGTCATCGCCTTTAGTCTTTAATAAGCCTCTTTGGTTATCCCAATCTGACACGTATTCGCAGTCAGCCATCGTGATTATGCTGCTATCAAGGCTATCGCTGTCTAATTCCGCGCGAACATCCCAGCCGCCGAATAAGATTCTTGAAGAACATGCAAGTACTGGCTGAAATTGGCTAGATATCTCACCGCCAGATTTCAATAATGCGTCGATGTCAGAGCCACCGCCACTCTCAGACCACTTGCCATACCAATAGACTGTTGTATCAAGATCAACGTCACTGGCAAAAATAGGAGTGAGTAGCTTTGCGCTGTAGTCAGACCAACCAGCCGCATCAGCATAAGCATTCCAACTATCGATAACACCTTTCAACGCGGTGAAATTCGCGTTGTCTCGCAGGTTACACTGCCAAAGCTCAGCGGTGCTTCCCTCTTGCCATTGATCACTCTCGTCATAGATTAGGCCTTGTGCATGAAGGGTGCTGCTTGAGAACAAGAGAAACAGTAATAGCATGGCGATGCCATCTGTAGCTCGGGTAGCGAGCCAGCCAAAGCCAACTCTCATCTTATTTTGAATTTGCTGCCATACAGATACCGGATCACATACGGATTTCATTGCTAGTCTCCAAAAACTTCTTCACTGGAAATGGTCTACCAGATTTCCAGCCTCAACAAAAGAAAACCGCATAAATTTGAGGACTTTTTGATGACGGTGCCGTTGTGATTGTGATTGTTACCGCCCAGATACATTAGATAGGAATTTTGAAAGCTGCACTGACAGCGCGATAAGCTATTGCCCACCAGTCGCCCATAGCGGTCTGTGTCCTTCTCGACCACGGCGCAAGATTCATAAATCTGTATCACCCTGAATTCTGCCGTGATAGCGTCAAAATGCGACGCCAAAAAATACTTAGAGGAAGTTGACATGGAAAATCTTTCCCCCATCGCAGAGGCCATACGACATTACAAGCTCAATGCAAGCGGTGGTTATGACGAGTGGTCAAAAGTGCCGCGGGCGCCTGATTACAAAATGCATGTGCCTTCCATGGACTTCAATGTGACAGGTCACGACGAGGTGCGGGAAGTCATTTTCGGTTGGCTGACAGATATTGGCGCCCAGCAAGAACTAGTCAATATCGTTGAGTTCGGCGGCTCAGTAACTTGTTACCTGCACATCACAGATAAAGAAGGCGCTGTCTTAGACATTGTCGAGGTCTTTCAAATAGACGACCAAGGCAGGGTTAGTGAAATTTGGGCGCTTTGAGTATATGAAGCCACCTATACAGATGGTAAAGATCGCGGGGGCAGACGGCAGGATTGGGCAACAAGGAAACCCCAGCGCCTAGTGAGGATGGTCTAGCTGGGCTTGGGTTGGAACATCAGATGAAGCCAGATGAGGCCCCCCGGGGCTGCCAACTGCGGTTGTGATTGTGATAGTTACCGCCCAGATACACCGGAAGGGAAATTGACGTCCGGCTTTGTCTGTCAATTTACTCGCACCCGCTCGCTCCTCCTCATTATTTGTCTGACTTCCTCTCTACTTATTCCGATAGATCACTGTAGACGCGGTTCACGAACCCCAATGAGGCTGATTCGGGGCCATAGATTGCGTCGAAGTCAGCCGTGGGTGCAGCCGCGCTCACTTCCTCGAGGCTTTTTCCGTCGTCGATCATCCCCTGAATGCGGTCCCGCACCGTGCGCAGCATAGCGAGGTACTGCCCTAACCGCGCATAGTCCGTTACCGGTCCGTGGCCCGGTATAACGACGGTGTGCTCATCGATTTGCGCCAGTGTTTCTTTGCAAAAGCGGATCATGCCGTCGATGCCGCCGCCGCTCCCTACGTCAACGAACGGGTAGCCTGAGTTATTAAAGACGTCTCCGAGGTGCACAGCGTTGTGTTTGCGAAAAAACACCGCTGTATCCCCATTGGTGTGCGCGTAGGAAAAATGTTGGAGCTCAATTTCTCCCCCGTTGAAGTTCAGGTACATCTCTCGCTGATACTTGAGTTGTGGTAGCGCCGCTTCCGGATAGGGCGCTTGATGGTATTGGGCGATCACCATATTGATGATGCCGCCGTCGGCCATATCGGATCGCGCATTATCATGCGAGATGATGGTCACCCCATCAGGGCCCAGGGCATTGTTGCCGTCTGCATGATCAAAGTGCCAATGGGTATTGACCACGTAATCAATATCACCACTGCCGAGCTCAGCGATCGCGGCTTTTATCTTGTCAGCCAACTCGGGCAGTTGATCATCGACGATCAGGACGCCGTCTGTTCCCACCGACACGGCGATATTGCCCCCCAAACCGAACAGCACATATAGGCCGTCGGCGATTTTTTCTGTGCGAATCTCGGCCGTCTCGACGTTCCAGCCAAAACCTTCGAGCAGGGCTTCCCGTTCCAGTCCGTTGTGCTCTTCTGGAAGATGCTGATGCGCCAGGGCGGCAGTCGCTAATAGAAGCGTTGAGAAAAAAAACATTGAAGCAGCATGAATGGGTTTGAGGCAGCTCATAAGCGGATGCTCCAGAATAGAAAGTTCAGTGTTCGGAAACATTACCGCATTGTGCTTACGGCGTTAACGGCGATGAGATCGGTTGCGATGCATGATTGAGCAACTATATTAAGGGCGGTAGTGGCTGCATACCGCGGAATCTGGTGATTGCCACCAGGACACACTTGGAGGTGGAATTGCGCGATGCTACCTGCTGTCTGTCCCGTTTCCTTTTCGGCTTTATGGGGCTACGCCGGCGCAATTGTCCTTGGCCTCAGTCCATCCAATGGATCGGCGTCAGTTTCACCATTATTGGCGCCGCCACCATAGAGCAGCCAAAGGAAAATATTGCGGCATTCTAAGGCCAGTTGAGCGAAGATGTTGAAGGCATTTGGAC
>JAAXKB010000064.1 GCA_012269545.1 Gammaproteobacteria bacterium
GTATATACGTCGTTGATGCACCGGCGGCGACCATGACGTTTTTTCGTCAGATCATGGAAAATGAGCCAGAGCGCTTCGCCGCAATGAACCGTATTTTTCACCATGCTCAAAGCAGCTTGCAGGGAGCCGGCTGGGCAGTCACGCGATTTGGTGGGGTCGTATATCTGAGTTTGTCGATGTGGGATGAGATCTACGTGAAGTGTGTGCCGCGCTCGTTGGCGGCGGTAGCGGCTTCCACAGCCCGGCGCTTTGATCGTTTTTTGGACAGCACGGTTTCTAACCGGCATTCGTCAGACGACTCGTGCGCAATGCCGGCGATACTTGCAGATGCCCTGCGCGGCCCGACAGTGATCAAGGGCCTGAATCTGATGTGATTGCATGCAAACGTGCTTCACTCTGAGCACGCAAAAGACCCAAAATGCGCGTTCATCCACTTTTTGTTACCACTCCTCCGAAAATCCTGTTTCTGCGCTCGCGCCGAGAGAGACTTTCCGGCATGCGCAGCTAGGCGGTTAGTTGTCCCAGCATTGTGCGAGTTAGTGGTTTGCGCTTTCAGCAAGCCGCTTCAAATCATGAAAGCGACTCACCGTAAGAAAGGTGGTCTGCGAAAGGATGGACCTATGGCTATGGCGACCCGTAAACGCAAAAGTGATAACGCAACGAGCGATAAACCAACGAGCACTGACGCTTCTGATCAAACAACGCAGCTCGAGGGTACGGTAACGAAAACCGGCAAACCAAGAGGGCGGCCGAAAGACGATCGAGCAAACTTGGATGCAGACTCCATTCAGGCAATGGGATACGGGCCTAGGGACTCTGGCGATCTGGGTCGCTCGTTCTCCGCGAGACTTCGAGAACTGCGACGTTCTAAGGGGCTTTCTTTACGCAAGTTAGGACGAGACATAGGCGTAACCGCCAATGCGGTACTGCGCTGGGAAAAAGACGAGGTGACGCCGACTCGCAGCAAAATGCTTGAATTATCCCGTCATTTTGAGGTTGAACCCGCTTGGCTGGCATGGGGTATCGGCGCGCGACGCAACCGACTAAAACCCGTCGACCTTGTCTCGCAACTCGAAAAGTGCGACGAACCGCAGCTTCGCGCGATCAGTGCCTTGTTAGAGGCGTTTGATCAACACGGTGGCGCGGGCGGCCCCCGGTAAGCTGCGAACAAAGCATCTGGGCGGTGAGCGCATTGTTTTGCGATCCCTCTTGTAGTTCACTCCGTCAGTGACGTGGGCAAGGAGAGAGGGAGCTATGCCGATAAACGTGCTGGGAATGATTGGGGTAACACCGCCTCTGGATACAGCGACCGTGCACATTGTTGGCGGTGGCGTGGATCGCGACTACATCAAAGCGTTTACGCAAGCCCATGAGCAATCGGGGTTCGACGCCGTTCTGATTGGTCATTCGTCCAGTTCTGCCGATGGGTTTGCTATCGCCCAATACGCGGCGACTCACTCAGACCGTATTAAAATTCTGCTCGCCCACCGCCCGGGCTTTTCGTCGCCTACTCAGGCTGCGCGTCGGGTGGCGACGCTGGATAACTTGATTGAAGGCCGTTTATTGCTGCATATCATCACCGGTGGTGTGGATGCAGATCAGCGACGAGACGGTGATTACACCCCTCATGACGAACGCTACCAGCGTACAGATGAGTACTTAGAAGTGATGCGAATGGTTTGGAATGCCACGGAACCGTTCGATTTCGAAGGTGAATTTTATCGTGTCAGCCGGGCCTCCAGTGACGTTCAGGGGCATCAAAAGCCCCACGTACCGCTTTGGTTTGGCGGTGTGTCCGACGCAGCCATTCCGGTAGGTGCGAAGCATTGTGATACTTATGCGTTGTTTGGAGAGCCGCGGGCTCAGGTACAGGAGCTAATGACTCGGATCGATGCCGAAGCGGAGGTTTTCGGGCGTAAACCTGCCTACAACTTATCCTTTCGGCCGATTATTGGCGCAACAGAAGCGGAGGCTTGGCGAAAGGCGAAGGATATCTTGGCTGGGGTGGAATCCGCCGGAGGCAGTGGACAAAGCCGAGTACCCGAAGCGGAAACCGCGCGCCGATTGATGAGTTTAATTGATGGTGGTGAAGTGCAGGATGAACGGCTATGGGTTCCAATTGCCGCTGCGGCCCAAGGCAGCGGCAATTCTACTGCCTTAGTAGGTACTGCCGAGCAAGTTGCCGAGGCGATTGCGAAGTACTACGACATGGGTGTTAGCGGTGTTTTAATTCGCGGCTTCGACCCGTTCAACGATGCTGTTGAATATGGGAAAGAGTTGATTCCTCAAATTCGAGAGAAAGTTGCCGCCCGAGACGCAGCCTTATCGGCTTAAATCGACTCGAGCATTCCTTGCTCGCCGCCGTCAAGATTATTTGCAACGGGCTGCGCTCAGTAAGCCCGTCCTTCCAGTGGTCCGATGATGACCCAGTCAACGAGAGCCGCAGCCACGGCAAGTGTTACACAAACGAGAAAGATTACGCCCAGCAAACGCCAAATATGGAATTTTTCCTCTTTCCCGTCCTCTTCTGTGTCGGGTGCGGGTGGTTGTTCGTCTGGGTGCATTTGATTCCCTCTTCTGAGTACTCGGCCTGCTCGTTTTCTGTGGTTAGTTGTCCAATACACTTGCTAAGGAGGCAATACTGTCTCTGTCCAAACCGGCATGTTCGGCGGAGGTTAATACAGAATCCCAGCTATTCGGATCGATTTCGATACCGTTTGCGATCCGTGCGGAGGCGCTCTCTTTTTCAGGGTCCCCCGGCAACCGCACCTGATCAACCCCTGCTGCTGGAGTGCTTGCATAAATGTAGTTGATCATTGCACCCACTTCATTATCGAAGGAAGCCAGATCGCCGACGGCTTCTGGATCGATCAATACAGACAGCATGTTGTTGAGGGTTGCACCGCGCCGGGGATGTTCAGGTTGCATCGTGAATAAACCACCCAATGCTCCACCAAGCAGTTCGCAAATCACCATCAATCCGTAACCTTTGTGTCCGCCGAAGGGCTGCATCGCTCCTTTTGGGTTGTCGCCAAAGATAACGCCCGGATCTGTGGTTTCCAGACCGTTTTCATCTACCAGCGATTGGCCGGGTACGGCAGTGCCTTTCATGTGCGCGACCCTGACTTTGCCAGCCGCTACGGTTGTCGTAGCCATGTCGAGTACAACATGCTGACCGTCCGGGCGAGGAACTGCGCAGCAGTAGGGATTGGTAATAAATCGGCGGTCACGGCCCCCGAAGGCAACCACCATCGGGTCATGTCCTACAACGTTCACGTAGTGCATCGACACTAAACCATGGTCTGCACAGTACTCAGCGAAAGCGCCAATCCGGCCGAGATGGGCGGCATTGCCCAAGGCGACGCAACCAATGCCAAAGTTCTTGGTTCGCTCAATACCAATATCCATGGCCTCAAAGCCCACGATGCGACCAAGGCCGGTACCGCCATCAATGGAGACAATGGCATTGTTGTCTTTGATAATCTGAGCATGGCGATTAGGGTCAACTTGCTTGTCGATCATGCCTTTTACATAGGCGGGAATCATACCGACGCCGTGGGAGTCGTGACCTTTCAGATTTGCTTCGACCAGATGGTGGGCTACCGCGTCAGCGTGCGCTCTCGGTGCGCCGGCTGCTTCAAGAATGGCACTGGCAGTGCGGGTCAAGGAAGTGTGTTCGATGAGCATGTTATCCCCTTGAAATGTTGCATCCGCTTTGAAACGAGCAGCTAGGAGCAAATCTCAAAAGGACGAGAAGAAGGTGGCGCACCCGACAGGATTCGAACCTGTAATCCCCGGTTTCGTAGACCGGTGCCTTATCCAGTTTGGCCACGGGTGCTTCGGGCAGATCTTCTGCGGGCGGCATTATCTTGAAGAATGCATGAGTTCTCAAGATGTTTCCTTCTTTCCTGTTGAATTGGTTGCTCGGAATCCATCGCCAAGACTAAAACAATCAGGATATGCTAGGGGCTGACAGCAGAGGTTTTTGGTATGAGTAATTTGCTGGACCCGCTTGTGGGTGCAGGTATTGAATTGATGCTTGTGGGCATGGGAACGGTATTCTTGTTTCTGACGCTGTTGGTGTTTGTGGTGAAACTGATGAGCGCGCTGGTGTCTCGCTTTGTCACATCAGAAACCGCCGTCACACCTGCGACTGCCTCCCAAAACAATCCCTCTGCAGCAATACCAGCTGCCCACGTTGCTGCAATAGCCGCAGCGATTGATCAGCACAGGAACCGCTAACGTAACCTTTGGCTGGGCCTGCGTGGTATGCGCTGGGCGCAGAAGTCACAAAGATTGGAGAGGATAGTGAATCAGTCTGTCTTAGGAATTACCGACGTCGTGTTGCGCGATGCGCATCAAAGTCTGCTAGCCACCCGCCTGCGTATAGAGGACATGTTACCCATTGCCGAGAAACTGGATCAGGTGGGGTTTTGGTCGCTGGAGTCTTGGGGTGGCGCGACCTTTGATGCTTGCATTCGCTACCTAGGTGAGGATCCGTGGGAGCGTATTCGCTTGCTGAAGAAGGCCATGCCCAATACCCCTCAGCAGATGTTGTTGCGTGGTCAGAATATCTTAGGGTATCGGCACTACGCCGATGATTTAGTTGAAAAATTTGTTGAGCGCGCGGCAGTGAATGGCGTCGACGTCTTTCGAATTTTTGATGCGATGAACGACATGCGCAACCTGCAAACCGCGATTCAGGCAACGCGGGCTGTTGGCGGGCATGCCCAAGGGACCATTTCCTATACCGTAAGTCCGGTGCATACGCTGCAGTTATGGCTGGATTTGGGCAAACAGATCGAAGATATGGGCGCCGACAGTCTGTGCATTAAAGACATGGCAGGATTGCTAAAGCCCTATACCGCTTTTGAATTGGTGAGCGGTTTGAAAGCCAGCCTCGATATTCCCATTCATATGCAATGTCATGCGACCACGGGGATGTCGACAACAACCTATCTCAAGGCGATCGAAGCTGGCGTCGACAATGTCGATACGGCGATCTCGTCAATGAGCATGACTTACGGGCATTCGGCAACAGAATCCTTGGTTGCGATTCTGCAAGATCAACCGCGTGATACTGGGTTGAACATTGAATTGCTGGAAGAAATTTCTGCGTACTTCCGTGAGGTTCGGAAAAAGTATGCGCAGTTCGAAGGCAGCTTGCGTGGCGTCGACTCTCGGATTCTGGTGGCTCAAGTGCCTGGCGGCATGCTGACGAATCTTGAAGGGCAGCTGAAAGAACAAAGTGCCGCTGATCGGTTGGATGAGGTGTTGGCTGAGATTCCAAAAGTGCGTGAGGACCTGGGCATGATTCCCTTGGTGACGCCCACCTCTCAGATTGTCGGCACTCAAGCAGTTATCAACGTGCTCAGCGGCACTCGCTACAGCTCCATAACTCGGGAGTCGGCTGGGGTTTTGCGTGGCGAGTATGGTTCGACGCCCGCGCCGGTGAGCGCGGTGCTGCAAAAACGTGCCTTGGACGGTGATGAGCTCATTACCGATCGTCCAGCCGATCATCTGGCGCCGGAGTTAGATTCCCAGACAACGGCGTTGCGAGAACTTGCTGCGCAACAGGGGTTTGATTTGGCTGGGTCGAAAAGCGGCGAGGGCGAAGACGTTGACGATGTTTTGACCTACGCATTATTTCCCCAAGTGGCAGCGAAGTTTCTGGCAAATCGAGGAAACTCCGACGCATTCGAGCCAGTCCCGAGTGTGGCGCCGGTAACGGTACTCGCAGAGGCGCCTGCAGGGACGCAAGAATCTGCTCACTACACAATTTCGGTGGATGGTCATTCCTATCAGGTGATTGTTGCTGAGGGTGATGTAACCCTAGCGCCGACGGTGACCGAGCCTACCACTTCAGCGCCCCTATCAACCGGCCCTGCAACAAATATCACGGCAGGTTTGGCGGGCACAATTCATGAGGTATCGGTCACTGTGGGCGATGTCGTCGCCGAGGGGCAGGTGGTGTGTGTTTTGGAAGCCATGAAGATGGAAACGGAGGTCCGTGCCGCCGCTTCTGGCACCATTCGCACCATCGACGTGAGTGCCGGTGATAGTGTGACTGTCGGCCAGATTTTGATGAGTTTGAGTTAACGGACCGGTTCCCGACACCATGGTCCCATTGAGTTCTAGAGAAGAAGCCAAATAGTGGAGAGCATCGTTGGAATTGATTGATCAATTATGGTCCGGCTCGGGTCTCGCGCAGATCAATACTGGTCAAGCGACGATGATCTTAATCAGCTTGATATTACTGTATCTGGCGATTGCTAAAAAATTCGAACCTCTGTTGTTGGTCACCATTGGCTTTGGTGGGTTGCTGAGCAATATTCCCGGGGTGGACATAGCGACCGGTGACGGATTGCTGCATTTAATCTATGTGGTTGGCATTGAAACCGGCGCGTTTCCCCTATTAATCTTTATGGGTGTCGGTGCCATGACTGACTTCGGTCCGGTGCTGGCCAACCCTAAAACCTTTCTTCTGGGGGCGGCGGCGCAATTCGGCATTTTCGCCACGCTGCTGGGGGCTCTGGCTCTGACGAGTATTGGCTGGATGGACTTCAGTCTGAGTCAGGCAGCGGCCATCGGTATCATCGGTGGTGCGGATGGACCGACCGCAATTTTTGTTGCTACCAAGCTTGCACCAGAGTTGCTTGGGGCTATCGCCATCGCAGCCTATTCCTATATGGCGCTAGTGCCAATTATTCAGCCGCCGATTATGCGTGCTCTGACCAATGAACAAGAGCGCAGCATTGTCATGGTTCAGCTGCGTGAGGTGAGTCAGCTCGAGCGCATCATTTTTCCCTTGTTGTTGCTGATATTGGTGGCGTTTTTGTTGCCTTCGGCCGCGCCGCTGCTGGGGATGTTCTGCTTTGGAAATCTAATGCGAGAGTGCGGTGTCGTCGAGCGGCTTGCAGACACCACGCGCAACTCGCTGATTAATATCGTTACGATCATGTTGGGTTTGGGCGTGGGTTCAAAGTTGCAAGCGGAAAATTTCCTGACAAGCGAAACTCTGGGTATCTTGGTGCTGGGTATGCTTGCTTTTGGAATAGGCACGGCTAGCGGCGTGCTGATGGCGAAAGTGATGAATCGCGTGTCCTCGACTCCGATCAACCCGCTGATCGGTGCCGCCGGCGTCAGCGCTGTTCCGATGGCGGCGCGAGTGGTGAACAGAGTTGGATTGGAGTCGAATCCACAAAATTATTTGCTGATGCACGCAATGGGACCGAACGTGGCTGGGGTGATTGGCTCAGCCGTAGCGGCAGGTCTGATGATCATGCTTGTGGGTGGCTGATTAGCGCTTTGATCTGACGGCTGGTACCATCTCGCTTCGTTTTCTGGCGGCATCCTATGAAACTTTCGAGACTCATCTTCTTTCTGCTCAGTGCCTTTGCGCCAGTGGTCGCGATGGCGGAGTATTGGGTATCGATCGCCAGTTTCAAAAATCGTGACGGCGCTGAAGCGGCCTTGGTGAATGCCCAAAGACAATTCGACGAGTCGTTAAAAGTGCAGGGCGCAGGCACCGAAAAAGGCTACTTCTTTAGGATTGTTGCCGGACCGTACGCGACGCAAAGCCAAGCCGAAGACGCCCAAGATTTGTTGGGTCTTGCAGGTCTAAATAGAGGATGGGTTTGGCAGGATCAGGGCGCCGGGGTAGCGGCCGAGGGGTCCCGGGCTTTTGACGGCCCGATCGATTTTGAACGCCTCGAACTCGATCGTGATTGGAGAGAGGATCCCATCCTTGAGGAGGGCTTCGATTTTTCTCCAGAGGACTCGTTACTGCCTCAGAACATTGAGCCTGCCCGAGATCCTCTGCCGGAGGTCCCCGATACCGCACCAAAGGGGTACCAGTTAAACAAACTTCAAAGAGAAGCGAGAGCGCCTCCGCTGGAGCCGTTAAATTTCCTTTTTTCCCTGAGTCAGACGCGCCCTAACTTTCCTCCTTCTTCAGCCACTTCGACCGACACGAACCCAAACAGCTCAACGTCCCTGAATGTCATTACGTTCTCTCGAGACACGCCTGTCATTCTTGCTCGCAGGGATCTAGGGCGAGATGACATTAAAGTCGATGGCCGCCTGGATGAAGCCATTTGGCGTGAGTTGGCTGGTGCCGACGGGTTTTTAGTGTCAGATCCTGAGACCTTGGCGAAGCCCGCCTACACCACGATTGTAAAAGCCTTTTATACCGACGAGGGGCTATACGTGGGTGTGGATATGGAACAACCGCGAGCCACATTGATTAGGCGTTTGTCCAGCCGAGATGGCAGGCGAGTCAATCGTGACGCGATTGGTATTACATTGGATACATCTGGTGAGGGGCGCTACGGCTATTGGATGAATGTCGCCTTGGGTGGCAGTCAGTCCGACGGCACAGTATTGCCTGAGCGTCAATTTAGTAGTGATTGGGATGGCGCGTGGTACTCCGGTACCGCGGTTACCGAGAACGGATGGAGCGCAGAAATTTTGGTGCCATGGTCCCAAGTCGGGATGCCCCGGACTGGCAGCCTGCGCACGATCAACGTTGCGTTTTCTCGCAAGCTGGCCTCTTTGGACGAAAGCTGGGGGCTGCCTGCCTTGCCGGGCAGTCAGCCGTTGTACATGTCTGCTATGCAGCCTTGGCAGTTGGAAGGGGTTGCGCCGCAACAGCAGTGGAGTTTTTTTCCCTACGTATCTTCCGTCGTGGATTTGCTTGAAAGCCGTGCCAAGGAAAACGTTGGCGCGGACGTATTTTGGCGGCCGTCGACAAATTTTCAGGCAACGGCTGCGATACGGCCGGATTTTGGCGCGGTGGAGAGCGATGATGTGGTCGTGAACCTTGGCGCCTTTGAAAACTTTTTCCCCGAAAAACGGCTGTTTTTTCAGGAAGGCATAGAGGTCTTTACCGCGACTCCCAGAGCTGAGGGTGGAGACCCGACGACCCTGCTGAACACCCGCCGAATCGGCGGCATCGGCCGTGCGCCTGCACTGCCCGACGGTGTTGAACTGACTGACCTTCAACGCCAAAAGCCTGTTGAGTTGGTTGGTGCGCTGAAAACCGTCGGTGCAACGGGCGGATTTCGATACGGGTTACTCGGTGCTGCAGAAGACGATGCATCATATGAGGCAGATGGTGCCCGATACACTCAATCGGGCACAGATTACGGGGTAGCTCGGGTGCTGTATGAGGGTAAGAGCAAGGCAGGGGATTATCGGGCGCTAGGCTTCTTGTCTGCTTTGACACGGCACGCCGAGCAAGACACGCAGGCTCACGGATTGGATTATCACTACCTAACGGCACAGGGCGAGTGGAAAGTTGACGGACAATTTTTGTTTTCAAGTGCGGACGAGCGCAAGGACGGTTTCGGCGGTTTCGCTGATATTCGCAGAAATTTCGGCCAAGGCCGTCGCTTGCATCTGGGTTATTCGTACTACGACGAAGAACTCGATATCAATGATTTGGGTTTTTTAAAGCGCAACGATTTGCGTGGCAGCAATGGGCGTTACGAAGTGACTCATTCGGACTCCCCAAGGTATCGGAAGCGTTATTTATCTTACTGGTATCGATGGGAGCGAAACAGTGCGGGTGCGTATGTACGAAAAGGACTCGGTGTGGATGCGGAAGTTGATTTGCTGAATCGTCATCAAATTCGTATTGGGGCGGCTTTTTTTCCGGGCAGGGACGAAGATCTGGACAGCCGCAATAACGGCACGTACCGCTTTGGTGATCGCAACCGATTCGATGTCCGCTATCGCACGGACCAAGCCAAGGCTCTCAGCTACGAAGTGAGGCTTCGGCACGAAACAGAAAAATTGGGGGGGGCGAATTTGTCGCCAACCCTAAGCATTAACTGGCGCCCGCGAGACAATTTGAGTTTCGCTACGACCTTGGGTTACGTGAATCGAAGAGGGTGGTTGCTGTGGCGCGATGGGATTGATTTCGCCACGTTTGAAGCTGAAGAGTGGCGCCCGGAGGTCAGATTGGAATACTTTGCGAGCGCGAAACATCAATTCAAGTTATTGGCTCAATGGGTGGGGATTCGCGCGACGCAGCTGCAAAACTACCAGTTGCAGATCGATGGTGCTGAGCTTACTCCGGTTGATGAGAGTATTGCCCGCAGCGACGACTTTGCGATTTCGAATTTGTCATTACAAGCGCGCTATCGTTGGGAGATTGCACCGCTGTCTGATTTGTTTCTGGTCTACACCCTGAACGGTAATCGAGAGGTGCCGCGCGAAGCCTTTGATGATCTGCTGTCCTCTACTTTTGACGATCCTTTGGCGGAGCTGTTTGCGGTTAAATTGCGTTATCGGTTCGGCTCATGAAGCGTTTTAGAAATGCGACCCAGTGGGGGATTTATGACATCGCGGTAGAAAGTGGCCGCATTGTCGACGTGAAAGGTATCGACGAGGATCCAGAAGCATCCGCTATCGGGCAGGTTTTACTTGATGGCGTGCAGCACGATTCACGCATACAGCGCCCGGCCATTCGTAAAGGCTGGCTTGAGAATCCTGATCGCCGACGTGATCGTCGCGGCGCAGATGAGTTCCACGATGTGCCATGGGACGAGGCGCTGGAAATAGCTGCAAACGAGCTAACGCGGGTTGTGGCCGAACACGGCAATAAAGCAATTTTTGGCGGGTCCTACGGATGGGCCAGTGCTGGTCGTTTCCATCACGCTCAATCTCAGCTGCATCGTTTTATCAATTTGTTAGGTGGCTGCACCCGAGCCATGAATTCTTACAGCACGGCTGCTGCACAGGTCATCCTGCCTCACATCATCGCCCCCTGGCCTCAGATGGAGCTGCAGCAAACGACCCTCGAAAGTGTGGTTGGGCATACCGAACTGTTTGTAGCCTTTGGCGGCCTTCCTTCAAGAAACGCCCAAGTGGCCTATGGCGGTGTGACTGAGCATCGCACCGCGAAGGATTTGCTTCGCGCGCGCCTGGCCGGTACAGAATTCGTCAATGTTTCGCCAGTCGCTGGGGACATAGATGCGCACTTGCAGCCAACTTGGTTGGCACCCATACCGGGTACTGATGTGGCTCTTATGCTGGGTATCGCCTACGTATTGGAAACTGAGGGGCTGGCTGCTAGAGATTTTCTGCACAGTCACTGCGTCGGTTATACAAAGGTAAAAGACTATTTATTGGGAACGAACGACGGAATGGCCAAATCCCCTGATTGGGCATCTTCAATATGCGGCGTAGAGGCGAAGACTATTGAAACGTTAGCGAGGAAAATGGCGCAGAAGCGCACTTTTTTAGCGGCCGCGTGGTCGTTGCAGCGGGGGGATCATGGCGAACAACCCTACTGGATGTTGTGTACGCTGGCGGCCATGCTCGGGCAGATCGGACTGCCGGGAGGCGGATTTGGATTCGGCTACAGTGCAGAGGCTTTTGTTGGTACCAATTACAGGCGATTCAATTGGGCGACTTTGCCGAAAGGGAGAAATCCAACAGGGTTTGCCATTCCCGTAGCGCGAATTGCAGATATGTTGCTCAATCCCGGGGCCACAGTGGACTACAACGGTGATGAAATCGTTTACCCGGACACCAAACTGATTTACTGGGCTGGGGGCAATCCATTTCATCACCATCAAGATTTAAACCGACTGGTAAAAGCGTGGCGCAAGCCAGATACGGTTATCGTCAATGAGCCTTGGTGGACTCCGGTAGCGCAATGGGCGGACATCGTTTTTCCGGCGACGACGTCGCTAGAGCGCACGGATATTTGCGCCTCCAGTCACGATGCCTATGCACACTACATGCAGCAAGCCTTACCGCCTCAACACGATGCGCGCTCAGATCACGAGATCTTTACCGGGTTGGCCCGCGTGTTGGGTTTTGCTGAGGCATTCACGGAAAACAAAAGTGAACGCGATTGGCTCAGAGATATGTGGGAGCGTTCGCAAAGCTCGGCAAAGCAGCAAGGCTTTCAGCTGCCAACATTCGAGGAATTTGAAGCAAAGGGCATATACCGCCTGCCAGAAGAGCATCGCGTCAGGGACTGGATGGCAGACTTTCGTGAGAGCCCGGAGCTTTCGCCGCTCCAGACACCGTCCGGTAAGCTGGAGCTGTATTCTGCGACGATAGCTGACTTTGGCTACGACGATTGTCCCGGACAAGCGACTTGGCTTGAGCCTTTAGAATGGCAAGAGACAGATCGCCAGCGTTACCCGCTGCATCTGCTGTCCCCACAACCAAAACGGCGATTGCACAGCCAGTACGATCAAAGCAAATTCAGTCAGGATGGAAAAATCGACGGTAGGGAAGTGTTGACGATGCATCCTGAGGCTGCAGCAGAGCGCCAATTGAAAGCGGGTGCGCTGGTACGAGTTTTTAATGAACGCGGTGCTTGCTTAGCCGGGCTATCCCTCGATATCAACCAACGTAAAGATACGGTGACGCTGCCCACTGGGGCATGGTTTAAGCCTTCCACGGGATACGGCGCGGAACAAAATGGTAACCCCAACGTGTTGACGCGGGATAAGGGCACATCCCGACTGGCTCAAGGACCCAGTGCCCATACCTGCTTGGTACAGGTCGAAGCTGTTAATTAGGTTAGGCAGCTCTGTGGCGTAAATTTGCTAATCGGGCGGCTCAACTTGTTTGATCTGGAAACCGTCGAGCACGTCGACCTCGAATGCCTCGATAAACGCGTCAAGCATCACTCGGGCTGCGGCTTCAGAACCGTGACGGCCGAAGCGCTCGACAACTTTTCCCGTCTCACGGTTAACGACAACCCATAGAGCGGCTCGCGAGGGAGGCTTTTTCATGCGGGGTTATGCCTGATCTAGCTGAGCTAACGAAGTGGCGAGCCTTTGAATGAGACGGATCTTAGCGTCCGATGGAAGCTGCAGCGACTGAAGCATCAGTTCGTGTTCACTTAAAGTTGTTGTCGTATTCCCTGAGTGGTCAAGATCTAACCAACCGGATTGAAGTCCCATACCTTGCTCGATCCGCCGAGCCATAACATGGCCGATTCTTTTTCCCCTTTCAGCTGCGACAGGTAGTTAGCGGAAATCCCTGTGGCTGAGGACGCCTCTACCAAAGATGAGTAACATCTCAGTGCTTGAATAAAGTTTTGATGTCTATTGTCAAACGCTCCGACCATTTCGAGAAGTTAACAAAGCCAGACTGTTTTGACGCTTACCTATCGACAAACAGTAATAATTATCCGATAGATAACATTTGTTTTATGCTGTGGATTACCGAAGGCTGTAAGTTGTACGCGCACCGGTAGGGAATGCCTTTCATGCGTGACGGTAAGCTGCAAACGAAGCCTGCGGGCAGGATACTAAAAGTTTACATTATCATCGGTCAGAAGGTGATGACTCAGGAGCCTTACTCAATTAGGTAATTTTGCCAGCCCGAAGGATTGATAGCCCAGAGAGGAATCGAAACTGCTTTTTGGCCGATCTGAGCCGCGTAAGTTATTGATTTTTTTGTCCCGCTGGCTGGCTTTGACTGAGACAGGCCCTTCTTGGCTGACAACATCGGTCGTAACGTCCTTGCACCCCAACTGGATGAGCATGGCGTTCAAGCTGCAGCGGCTGCTGGTGTTAGAGCCTTTTTGCGGGCCTTCTTGCGCTGTATCGCCGCGTAGCTGGCCGGAATCAGATACAGTGCGATTACGGCGGAGCCCGCCACACCGCCAGCAATGGCGGTTGCCAACGGGGGCCAAAACTTCCCACCGTTAACGATTAGCGGCACGAAGCCGCCAATAGTGGTGAGCGTCGTGGAAACAATGTGTCGGGATGCGTCCATAACCACGCTGACCACGGCCTCAGTGTCGCCCTCATTAGTGGCGGCGCTAGCCTTCAGGGCCGACAGCACGATGATTGCACCGTTAATGGCCAGCCCCATCATGCCCAAGGCGCCAATCAAGGCCATGTAGCCAAAAGGGTAGTCGAAAATTCTTAGGCCCAGCAGTGCAAGACCGAAACTCAGTATGGCGACAGTGCCTATTAATCCTGCTTGGCGGAACGAATTCAGCGACAAAATCACCACCGCGGTCATGGCCAGAGCAAAGAAAATAAAAACAGACACGATGTTACCCATGGATTCGGCACTTTCTTCCGCCACGCCACCAATGCTCAGACGATAACCTGGCGGCGGCTGATAGCCTGTGTCCTCAAGTACCTTACGAATGTCCCTCATGACCGTGTCTGGCAGAGTGAAGGGCTGTAAAAACGCCTGCACCGTGCTAAGGCGCTCGCCTTGGCGTCGATCAATAGCCGAGGCCGTTGGCTGGAGCCGCCACTCGCCAAGCTCTTGAAGGGGTACACCATTACGATTGTTCGCCAGCAATGGCAGTGTCGTCAGGTCTGCAATGTCGTCGCGGAAACGGTCTGCTAGCTGCACTCGAACCGGAATTTGCCTATTGCCCTCTAACACCATGCCTGCGGTTTGACCGCTGAGCAGGGCGTTAATGCTCATGGCCAGTTCGCCGGTGCTGATACCGCTGGCAGCGGCGGCGTTTTCTCGCGGCGAAAAGGCGAGCTTGGGCTCCGCTGTAGACAGTGTGGCTCGAACAAAGGTCACCTTCGGCACCCCGGCGATTAGTGCTCGCAGAGTCTGGGCTTCTTTACGAAGCACTTGTAAATCCGGGCCAATGATTCGGAGCTCGATGGGTGCGTCTGTTGGCGGGCCCTGTTCAAAGGGTATGGCCAGAACCTCAGCCTCTGGCAGCGCGTTAGATAAATCGTCCTGCAGGGTTTTCAGTACCGACTCGGTCTCTGCTGCTGATCGGGTATTGACCCAGCCTGAGGCAAAACTCGGCACTCGCTCGTTTAGAGAAACCACGTTGTAGTACACCCTTGGCGCACCCTCGCCAATGGTCCAATGGGTATTCGTTATCTTGGGGTAGCTGCGCAGAACCTCGTTCGCGCGAAACACACTGTCCCGCGTTTCCCAAATCGAGGCCTGACCAGGTAGTGCAATTTGAATTTGGAACTGATTTCGGTCTACCGCAGGAAAAAACTGGTTGGTCAGCGTGGGTGAGAGACTAAACCCAATCAGCGGCAACACGAGAGCGGCGGCTATACCAATGAACGGACGGCTAATGGCTATTGTTAAAGTGCGCCGATATATTGCGCTCAAACTTGGGTTTGAGAATCCCTGCTGCCACCAGCGTCCCGTGCTGCGAGAGGGCCAGCGTTCTTCCAGATAACCGGCAAAGGCGGGCACGACAGTCATGGCCAGAAAGAAGGAGCTGGCGACCGACAGGGCAACCGTCACACCAAGAGTGCCGGTGAAGTCGCCAACACCGCCGGGCGCTAGAGCGATGGGCATAAAGGCAAATACCGTGGTTGCTGTGGATGCCCCCAGTGGTATCCAGAGGTGATGTACAGATTGATTAATGGCGTCAGCGATAGCCGCCCCGGACTTTCGCTTAAGTTTATAGTCTTCCACCACGACGATAGCGTTATCAATCAGCAAACCTAACGAAATGATCAGGCCGGTGACAGACATCTGGTGCAGAGGAATGTCCAAATACATCATGCCGATAAGCACCATGGCCGCGGACAGTGGCAGGGCTAGACCAACGGTGACGGCGGAACGCAGCCCCATCATCCAGATTAGCACCAGCAGCACTAAAATCAGCGCAAAGATCAGGTTGGTGGCCAAGGACACCATGCGATCGCCGGTATAGGTGTTCTGCTGGTAGACGATATCAAGGGCGATGCCGTCAGGCAGTTCAGCCTGAAGTTTGGCCACCGCGGCTTCGGCGTTTCGAGTCCAAGGCTCAATTTGCAGCCCCGGCTGCATCTTGGCGTTGACAAAAATCGTACGCCGGTCGCCCTGGTATGCCAAGCTGCGCGGCGGGTCCAAGGCTGTTTTGCTCACGGTTGCAATGTCTGAAACGCGCAGGGCTTGGCTTTCGGTGCCAATAGAAAGTGGGACCCGGCCTATGCGCTCGGCAGATTGCAGGTCGGCCTGAACCTCCACCAGCATATCGCTGGCGCCGGAGCGAAGTCGTCCAGCAGGCACCTTGGTGTCAGCCCCGGCAATGGCGCTAGCAACCCGTTCCGCGCTCATGCCGCTGGCCACCATTTTGTAGGGATCAATGGCGACCCGAATCTCTTCTTCAACTTCCCCCCAAGTCTCCGCAACTTCAGTCCCGGGCGTGTTGGCTAAACTGATGCGCAGGGTTTCTGCAATGCGAGACATAATGCCCAGCTGCTGAGGCGAGTCGTGCAGCCAGTTAATGGCGACAATCAGGGTGGAGGCAATGGGCTGACGGATTTGGAGCTCTGGCTCAACTGCGCCAGCTGGGAGCGCGGGTACTGTGTCGCTCAAAACGTCGCGGACCTCGGACCAAACGTTGTCGGTCTCAGAGTCGGCCACAGAGTCGTACAGCTCAATGTCGACAACAGACTGACCAGCCTTGGAGCTGGACGTTAATTCCTTGATCTCTGGAATTTCTCGCAGTGCGGTCTCTATGGGCTCGCTGATGAGTGTCTCCATACGCAGCGCCGTGGCGCCGGGCAAAAAGGTGATTACCCCGGCATAGCGTTCGGCCATCTTGGGGTCTTCTTGCCTTGCGAGGCTGGTAAAGGAAGCGCTGCCAAGCACGACGATAAAAAGCACCAGCAGTATGCTAACCCGCGGGTTGGTAAAGAAGAGGTTAGCTCGCACTGATAGCGAACTCTGCGGCGACTGGCAGCACCCTTTGCCCCTGCACAATGCGTTGGGTGCCTGTTGCGACAATGCGATCCTGGGGTGTTAGCAATCCTCGCACAAAGGCGCGATCGCCTTCGTGATGCAGAATTTCAACCAACCGTCGCTGCACTGTGTTTTCCGCATCGACAATAAACAGGCCCCACAGACCTCGATCCATTGCAGTCAGCGCAGATAGCGGAACCCAAAAACCTTCGCTTGCCACGCGCTCGTCTAGGGCCAGCTCCAGCACTGCGCCGAGCGGAATTCGTTGGTCGGTGAAGGTGAAAACCGCCGTGGCGGTGCGCGTGTTAGGGTCCACCTCGGGCAGTACGCTGCGTAGCAGGGCGGCGACTTCAATGCCTTGCCAGCGAATGGGATATGACTGCCCCGCAGTTAGGCCTAAAACCACGCTTTCCGGGACGCCAACATGGGCCTCCCGAAGGCTGGTTTCAACGAGAACCAACGCTGGCGCCCCGGGCGTAATTTGCGAACCCTCATCCACATAGCGCGCCTGAATGACGCCGGCGAAGGGCGCCCGAATGACGGCTTCGCTCAGCTGGACTTTGATGGCGTCGACTGTCGCTTCGGCTCGTTTCAGTGCGGCCCTGGCTACCGACAATTGCGCGGTGCTGGCCTGCATTTTGAGATTGGCTTCATCAAAGGCCTGCTGCGAAACATGGCCCCTGGCCCGCATGGCGCGTATGCGGCGTTCGGTATTCGCTGCGAGTTTTTTTTGCGCTGTCGCCACTTGGCGATTGGCCTCGGCCAAAGCCTGCTCGGATTGCGCCTGGCGTAAATCTGACCCAAGTCCGCGAGCGTCCAGTCGGGCCACCACTTGGCCCGCTGCTACGGTGTCTCCCAAGTCAACGGCGACTACAGAGATTTCTCCGCCCCGCTTGAAGCCCAATTCTGCTCGGCGGGCTGCCTTGCTGGTGCCTGCATAAACACGACTGGTGCGGTAGGAAGCTTCAGGCGTGGCCGTGATGTAGGTTACCGTGAGGTCTGCCCACACTGAGCCAGAGGCACTGAGCCACAGGGCTGCAATCAGGGGCAGGGCGCTGGCGACATGACGGCAAACAAATAGGTTATCGGGCATTAAGGCTCTCAAAATTCGATGGATCAACTTCTCTGAGTTGCTTAGCAGTCTAAAAAAAGCGTTAAATGTTAGCAATGCACACATTTGCCTTGACCTAAGGTACTGCCGAGGATGCTGAAAAAGCGTGAAATCTAAATCCAAATATCATCACGGCGATTTGCGAGCCACGTTGTTGCAACTTGCTGAGGCACAAATTGCGCTTGCAGGGGTTGAAAAGTTAAGCCTGCGAGCACTTGCGCGCCAAGCCGGGGTATCTGCAACGGCGCCCTTCAGGCACTTCTCTGACAAACAGGCGTTGCTCGGCGCACTTGCCATCGATGGATTTAATGAGCTGGCGCAAAGCATCAATGAGGAGTCTAAGGCCTCGACCTCCCTGGAAATGCGCTTTGTTGGCATCGGCGTCTCCTACATTGCCTTTGCTCAGGACTTCCCAGTGCATTATCAGTTGATGTTCGGCTCAGTGCTGGGCGACTTTGCGCAACAGCCAGAGCTTCAGGAAGCTGCCGCCCGAACCTACGGGATTCTCGATGAGCTGCTCATGGATATGCGACGGCAAGAGGATCTGGCGATGCCGATTGAGGCCCTAGGTGGTTTGGTCTGGTCAACAGTGCACGGCATGGCCTCCCTGCTCATCAACATACCACCGGCTAATGCGCAAACAGACGTGGCACCACGCCAGGCGGTCAGGACACTTGCCGAAGATCCGCGCGGTCCCTTGAAGGCCCTCTATCGGGGCATCGTTGCAGGTTAGACACGCGGGAAAACAGGGCAGGCTGGCCCCGCGGCAACATCAAGGACTTAAATGAGCTTCGAGGCTGGATGATGCTTGTGGAACACGCCTCAGTAGCAAAACCCTTTGCAAGTCCCTCTTTGCGGCTTAAGTCGCTGGGCCGTTGTCCGTGTTTCGCTACTGTAAACTGCTTGCGCAACACAGCAGTTAAAGTGGTAGCCCCGACAGGAGTCGAACCTGTATCTATCGCTTCGTACCCGCTACTGCTTTAGCAGCCGCCTTCTGGCGTTTGTGGTCTGGACTTTCTCATAACCGTGGCGCGAAACACGCGTTAGGCTGCATCCGTCAAGTCTCTACACCTTCCAAGGGCGACAAACGCACTTGGCTTGGCTCGGGATTGCCATGCTCAGAAATGATCAGCGTCATTGCTAAGAGAAGGTTTCCCCGAATTTGAATGCTTCTCACCAGTGGTTTCCCGTCTGATGACCCAATATTTAGGAGGCGATCGTTCTATCCATTGAACTACGGAGCCGTGCGAACATAGTAACAAGATGTTTTTCATGACCATAGCGACGAAACGGCGGAAGCACTTGCTGTTAGTCTGTCCATTTATCAAAGCGCAAGATTTCCTCTAAAGGCTTGCGTGATACAGGACCGAACTTGCCGAGTGGGTAGCCGACAGGTATGAGTGCGTATGCCGCCATAGAATCCGGCAAGTTGAGGGTTTCAGCTACGGCTCTGCGGTCGGTTAGCGCCAAGGTGGTAGGCGCTGCGCCGAGGTCTAGAGCGCGAGCTGCGAGCAGCAGGTTTTGGATACCCGGCCAGATTGAGCCGTTGCCCCGGACGATCATATCGTTGGTTGCTGTGGTGCCGAAATCCATGCAAGCGATGATTAATGCAGGAATTTCGTGCATATGATCTCTCTGCCAAACAACCGCGTCGACCATCCGCTTGCGCTTTTCTCCGCTTTGATGCGACAGGCTACCCGGGTTGTCAATCAAAGGCGCCAAATAGGTGTCGACGCCTTGCCGATTCAAGTCTGCGAGCTGTTGCTTGGTCTCGGAGTCGCGCACGATGATCCATCGTGCGCCTTGGGTATTTGAGCCAGACGGGGCTTGGTTCGCTGCGCTGATGAGATCGCGCAGTAACGTCTCAGGCACCTCCCGACTGTCCAAACGACGCATGGCGCGACAGTTATACATGACATCGAAGAGGCCCATTTGGTTTGTTGATTCTGTCATGAACAATATGCTCCCCAGTTAGTTCAAGGATGTGACCCTACGTTTGCAGGCTGATGTAGTCCTCCCAAAAATTTGGGTAGGTTTTGTTTACAACGTTTTTGTCGTCGACGCTTAAGTTCCCATAGGCACTTCCAAGCGTTGCAAAGGCCATGGCCATGCGATGATCGTGGTATGTGGTAAGACGGTGTGCAGTAGGCTCTGTTTCCAGCAGTGGTTCGATCAAAATGCTGGAATGCGTTGTGCGTAATGATACGCCCATGGCCCTATGTTCCGTGGCAGGGCACTCGAGTCGGTCACACTCTTTGTGGTGCAAAGACTGCAGGCCGGTAATCTCGATCGGCGCGGGTAACAGCGGAGCCATGGCGATAAGCGTCAGTGCGACGTCGGGCATTTCTTGCATGTCGATATGCGACAACGGACTGAGTTGTTTGGGGCCGCGAATACGTGTCATGCCTTGTCGATCAATGGTGGCACCAAGCGATTCCATGATATTGCAAAAACCGTAGTCTCCCTGCACGCTGGTCGCGTCCAGATTGGTCAGCGTAACGGTGCCTTGGTGCAGTGTTGCCAAGGCCGAAAAATAGCTGGCGGCTGAGGCGTCTCCCTCAACCACGTAACTGCCGGCGGCATAATCTGCTGCAGGAATACACAACGTCTCTGGGGTGGCCCAGTGACCTGCGATCCCTCGTTTGCTCATCTCGTTGAGCGTGATGTCGATATAGGGACGCGAGACGAGATCACCGTCGATGTGTATCACCTGTTGGTCGATGCCTCGGCGGTGCGCAAGCACTGGAGCGATAACCATTAAGGCGGTGATATATTGGCTCGATAATGATCCGTCGATACGCAGCACGTCTTGCACATTAATGGGGCCGCACATGGTGGCTGGCAGCCGGCCGTCATCGCTGTCTATCTGGCAGCCGTGGTGGCGCAAAACATCAAACAGAGGTGCGTTCGTTCTGACGCGTAATGAGTCGTGGCCGTCGATCACAGTGCTGCCGGTGCGTAATGCCGCAAGGCCAATCAGTAAACGAGTTGACGCGCCGCTCATTCGGGCGTTGAGTTTTACGGGCTTAGCGCCAAAGTCCATTGGTCCAGTGACAAGGATGGAACCTTCCTGCCGCTCAATGATAACGCCAAGGGCTTCTAGGCAGTCGATCATCGCGTCGGTATCGTCGCATTCAGGGATGCCCGTTATGCGGCTTATACCTGAAACCAATGCACTCATTGCTAATTGACGCAAGGCAATGGATTTGCTGCCCGGCAATGTAATGCTGGCTTCAAACCCCGGCGACAACTTAGGGATAGTAAATGAGGGCTCGGGTATCATGACGCTTTGGTTGTTGGGTTTCGACATACTGTAACTCAGGCCCAGTCACTTTGATAATCGCAGAAGATACTTAGCCTTTGGCGAGCCTATTTGGCTGGTTCTCGCGGGTTATCGACCATCACAACAGGGGGCATTTCGTGGGTAATTTTTTTGCAGAACTTGAGCAGGGTTTTGAGGCGAAAGCCGCGCAGACAGCCTTGATGCTCGCTGATCGCGACGATTGGACCTACCGCGATTTGCTTCGCAACATTAATCGAGCTGCATCTGAACTCAGGGCTTTTGGGGTAAAGCCCGGAGATCGCGTGTTCGTGCAGGTACCGAAGTCGGCAGAGAATTTGGCGCTGTATTTGGCGTGCCTAAAGTTGGGGCTGGTCTATGTGCCGCTGAATATCGCCTACACTGAAGCCGAACTGGATTATTTTGTTAGTGACGCCGAACCAGTGCTGTATGTAGGCGATCAGGCTCGTGCTGATGTGGCTTGTGCCCAATTGCGGACAGGTAATTTCCAGCAGCTATTGGATTTTGGGTTGGGAGATGCCGGGCATAGAATTCAGCAGTCAGTCGCGACTGAGCCCAGGGAAAGCACTGATCTGGCAGCGATTTTATATACCTCGGGAACGACGGGCCGGTCGAAGGGCGCGATGCTCAGTCACGGCAATTTGTCCTCTAACGCGCACTCGTTGAGTGATGCATGGGGCTGGCAAAGCTCTGATGTATTGCTTAATGCGCTGCCAATCTTCCATGTGCATGGTTTGTTTATCGCCAGTCATTGTGCATTGCTGAACGCGACGCCCATGATTTTTTTGGAGAAGTTTGAAGTGTCTCAGGTCATGGCGTGGCTGCCTGAAGCCACGGTGATGATGGGAGTTCCTACTTTTTATACCCGACTGCTGGATCGGCAAGATTTGAATCAGGCCTACGTCGCCCATATGAGGGTATTTATTTGCGGGTCTGCGCCGTTAACCGAGCAAACCTTTGATGAATGGCAGCGGCGAACAGGTCACTTGATTCTAGAACGCTACGGCATGAGCGAAACCATCATTAACACAAGCAATCCTTTGCAGGGCGAGCGGGTAGCTGGAACTGTCGGCTACGCCTTGTCTGGGCAACAGGTACGGGTTGCGGACGAGGCGGGCGTGCCCGTACCCGCGGGCGAGGTCGGTATGATCGAAGTCGCGGGCCCCAATGTGTTTCAGGGGTACTGGCGCATGCCGGAAAAGACCGCTGAAGAACTGCGCGCGGACGGCTTCTTCATTACCGGTGATTTGGGTGTGCAGGATGCAGATGGCCGGCTCAGCATTGTTGGTCGATCAAAAGACTTGGTCATTTCCGGGGGTTACAACGTCTATCCCAAGGAAGTTGAGGCTGTGCTGGACGAAATGCCTGAGGTAATCGAGTCTGCGGTGATCGGCGTGCCGCATCGGGACTTTGGCGAGGCGGTGGTGGCTGTTGTAGTCGCCTCAGGTTCGGAGGTCTCTCTACAGGACATTGAGCTGGCGCTCGGCTCCCGTTTGGCCCGATTCAAACAGCCGAAGCAGGTGGTCAACGTGGCTGAACTACCTCGCAACACCATGGGTAAGGTGCAAAAGAACAAGCTGCGCGAACTGCATGCCAGTCTGTTTGATCAGTAACACCTCTAACTTGACGAAAAAAACTGCTAGGGCAGTTTTTTTCAGCCATGCCACGCGGGGGCTAGTGAGCGTCCTTGATGTCCAAGGAGTCGCGTAGCTCTCGCTTCAGAAACTTGCCCGACGCGTTGCGGGGCAGTGCTTCTTCAACAAACCAGACATAACGCGGCACCTTAAACTTAGCCAGTTGGGTGGTGCAGTGGTCGCGCAGGGCATCCGCCGAGGCAGTGGCTCCAGGCTTTAGGTATACCGCGATGCCCACTTCTTCGCCCAAGCGGTCATCGGGTACACCAAATACCGTACATTCCGCTACGTCGGCGTGGTCGAAGATGGCACTTTCGACTTCCGCGCAATAAATGTTTTCGCCGCCGCGCAGCACCATATCCTTGATCCGATCAACGATGTAGATGAAGTCATCCTCGTCTTTCCGCGCCATATCGCCAGTGCGTAACCACCCGTCGATGATGGTTTCTGCGGTGGCTTCTTCTCGGTTCAGATAGCCGCGGATGACGTGAGCGCCTCGAACCCACAGTTCACCGGGTTCGCCGGCAGGCACCTCTTCATGGGTTTCGGGGTTGACGATTTTGCTCTCAAAAGCAGGCATGGCCGGGCCGCAGCTAGCGGGCTTGTCGACGAAGTGATCGCCGCTGATCGACGTAATGATGCCGCAGGTTTCGGTCATACCGTAGCCGGTATTAGGCCGAGCCGTTGCTACTTGCTGGTCGATTTTGCCAACCAAGTCCGGTTGCAACTGCGCGCCGCCGCCGCCGAGGGTCATCAAACTTGAGGTATCTGTTGACGCAAAGTTTGGATGGGAAATGATTTCTCTTGCCATGACGGGTACGCCGCTTACGGCGGTAATGCGCTCGCGTTCGATCAGTTTTAATGCTTCGCCCGCATCCCACTTGTACATATGCACCAGCTTGCCGCCGCCCAAGGTTGTCCCTTGAGCTGCACAGTTGTTCGCGGTGACATGGAACAGAGGGGTGGTCACCAAGCTGCAGCCAATAGGTGGTTCGTCATCCGCATTAACCAAGCCCTTCTGTATGGCCAGCGTGCGCTGCAGTCCGGCAGAAAAAAGCATGCTCCAAATGTTGCTGACGCAACCCCGGTGCGTGAGCTGTGCACCTTTTGGTCGGCCCGTCGTGCCTGAGGTGTAAAAGATGCAGGCATCGCTGTCCGTATCAATGTCGAGCACGGGCAGCGCGCCATCGCCGCTAACAACGTCGCTCCACGGTGTTACGTCGGCATGAGCCTCCGGGAAACGCACGCCAACCAGTTTGATGTCGCTGACTTGGGCGCGGTGCTCTCCGAGTTGATCCAATCGCTCTTTGTCGAGAATCATCACCTTCGGTGTTGAGTCTTCCAAGGCATAGAGCATTTCCGCTCCGATCCACCAAGCGTTCATGCCGACAACGGCAGCCCCCACAGACGTTATCGCCCAATAGGCCTGCATCCACTCAGGGTAGTTACGCATGGCAATAGCGACCCGATCACCGGGCTTGACGCCCTGTGCGATGAGCCAGTTTGCAGCAGACGCCACCCGTTGATGAGCCTCGCCGTAGGTAAGGCGCTCATCGTTGTAAACCAAATAGTCACGATCTGCGAAAGCCGTAGTGCTCAGCCAGACGTCCCGCAGACTCCCGGGTGCGTTAGCGTAGGTACGTATGTCGTTGCCACGCACGTTAGCTGTTGCGACCTCAAAGTCAGCGCCCGGCGCGGTTAGCTGCGCCCAAGCAGCCTTATAATCTTGGTACATAGTTCTCTCCCGTAAACCCGAAACTTTACAGGGTCGGTGTCAGTTTGCGAAGGCAATTGCGACGTGATCTTTATCGTGAACTTGTCGGTCAACTAGTTAGCCTAAAAGGCCCACAGAATTTTCTGGCTAGCGTTGCCGCTCGCGTCAGGTCGAGTCACACTTGTTATGCCATGTCACACAACACCTCAGCCAATATGCGTCCTTCTTCAACAGCCATAACGTTATCTATCGTCGTGCCGGTGAAGACAGTGTCCCCGGGTTTCGCGGACCTTTTGCGAGCACTGGATGACGCCGATTGCGAGGTCATTGTCGTGCAGGCCCAAGGCTCGGAGTTAAGCGGCGGCCAGTACGACGGCCTCAACGCAAACACAAAATGGACTTCTGCGCCGCCTTCTCGCGGCGGACAAATTGCCAAGGGAATTAAGCACTCTCGGGGAGATATGATTTGGGTGCTGCATGCCGACAGTACAGGAGTTGGCCAAGCCTTATCCTACCTAAAGACAATGGCGGCTTTAGGTAAGCCAGTTTGGGGACGCTTTGACATACGGCTCATTGGCCACCACTTTGGTCTGGTGTGGGTGGCTCGAATGATGAACTGGCGGTCGCGTTTGACGCGGATATGCACCGGTGATCAGGGAATGTTTTTTCATCGCTGCTTGCTCCTGCAGGCCGGCGGTTTTCCAGCGCAGCGGCTGATGGAAGACATCGAAATCAGCAAAAGGTTGCGCCGCGGCGGACGATTTTCGGCTCCCGGCATAAGCATCTGTACCAGCGGTGAGCGTTGGGAGCGCAGCGGCTTTTGGCGGACTATTGCCCGTATGTGGCAGTGGCGGTTGCGCTATTTTTTTGGCGCCTCAGCAGATCAGCTCTATGACGAATACTATGGGAGCCAATCGGGGGAGTTACCATGACCAAGGCTCTGCTTGTATTTGCCAAAGCCCCAGAGCCCGGAGAGAGTAAAACCCGTCTAATCCCTGCGTTAGGCGCTAACAAGGCCGCCGCCGCTCATGAAATGCTTGTCCTGCGAACGTTGGACACGATAACTGGGCTCGCAGGGGAGGGCTATGACCTCTCCTTGTGGGGTGCGGTCGCGCATCCCGTGCTGGATCGGTGGGCTAAACAGTTTGGTCTGCCCCTGTGCCTGCAGGCGGTCGGGGACTTGGGGCAGAAGATGCAGCAGGGTCTTGCATCGGTGCTTGAGGCGGGTGCCTCTCAGGCTTTGTTGATCGGCTCGGATTGCCCCGTAATGACCACTGAATATATTCGTCAGGCAAGCGCAGCTTTGGCAGCTTCGGATCTTGTGCTCGGCCCCGCAGAAGATGGCGGCTACGTGCTAATTGGCTGCAAACGAGCCCACTCAGAACTCTTTGCAAACATTACTTGGGGCAGCGATACAGTGCTTGCTGAAACACTTAAGCGAGCAGAGCAGTTGATGCTGACCGTTACCGTGCTCGGGACGATGTGGGATGTGGATCGTCCGGAAGACTGGGTGCGGTTTCAGCGTTTAGAGAGTGAGTCTGTTGGCGGGGACTAAGCTGGCTGGCTGCGCGCTACTTCTTTGATCCGGCTCACCATGGCTCGCAATCCATTGCCTCGAGTAACGGATAAATGGGCCAACAGGTCCAGTTGACCGAAGATACCCTCAATATCAAGCTGCTGGATTTCAGCGGCGCTCCGGTCTTGAATCGCAACGAGTACAACAGCGATCAGGCCGCGAACGATATGGGCATCACTGTCCATATTGAAGGCGAGCTTTCCTTCGGTGATCTTGTAAGTCAGCCAAACTTGGCTTTGGCAGCCACGAATCAGATGAGCATCGGTTTTATCTGCATCCGGCAAGGCGGGCAGATCCTTGCCGAGGTCGATAATGAAACGGTACTTGTCTTCCCAATCGTCAAAAAACTCGAAGGTCTCGACCAGCTCATCCAACGTCACGCTCAAAACACTCCCAGCTCAAGCTGCGCTTCTTCGCTCATCATGTCACGCGACCAAGGAGGGTCGAAAACCAGTTCGACGTCAACGTCGATTATGTTTGGAACTTGGCGAACGCGGTCTTTCACTTCTTCAATCAATACCGGTCCCATGCCGCAGCCGGGAGCGGTGAGCGTCATTTCGATAGCAGCGCGGCCTGCGCTGACCTTGACGGCATAAATGAGTCCCAAATCGGCTATGTTGACCGGGATTTCTGGGTCAAACACAGAACGCAAGGCGTGCCAGATATGGTCGACATCAACATCCGAAGGCGTGGAACTCGGTTCAAATGTAAGAGGTTCTACGGTTAAGCCAATCGCGTCGGCATCGGCGCCAGCGATGCGAGCCATGTTGCCGTTGATGATCACGGTAAAACTGCCACCCAACGTTTGAGTTAGCGTAATGAAGGCTCCTGCGGGAATAGTGATGGGATCGCCGGTAGGCACCAGCCGGCCCGGGCAATCCCGAGTTGTGGTGACAATGCGTCTTTCCACAGTCTATGGCGTCCGAGTGGCGTCGGTGGCGAGGCTCGACACGCTTGCGCCATCGAAATCGTCTTCTTCACTCGTATCGATTAAGGCAAAGCTCTCGCCGCAGCCACAGTAGCTGGTGGCATTGGAATTCTTAAATACGAGGGCGGAATTCAGGCCCTGCGTCACCATGTCGATTTCCGTGCCGTCGACCAAGGGCAAATCCTGATCCTTGATGCACACGGTGACGCCTGTGTTTACTGCGACTAGGTGATCGTCGGACTCGGCAGATTCGAGAAAATCCAGCGTGTACATAAAGCCGTTACAGCCGCTTTCCTTTACGCCCAAGCGTAAAAAATTAGTGCGCGTTTGTTGCACCTGAACACGAATGTGCTCTTGAGCGCGTTCTGAAACGGTAATTTTCGGTGTGCTCATAGTCGATATCTCAAGGGTATACGCTCTGTTTAAAGAAAAGTTGCGGCTTTTGCCACACCATTTATGAGGGCGTCAACGTCGTCTTCGTTGTTGTAGAGGCTAAAGGAGGCCCGCACCGTGCCCGGGATGCCCAACCGTGTCATCAATGGCATGTTGCAATGGTGGCCACTGCGTACGGCGATACCCTGCTGGTCGAGTAACGTGCCGACGTCGTTTGGATGACTGCCGTCCAACAAAAACGAAATGACCGACGCTCGGTCGTCAGGCTCGCCAATCAGGCGTAATCCCGGAATTTGTTTTAGCCCAGACAGCGCCCTGCGCACCAGTTCCGCCTCCTGTTCAATCAGCGTTTGCATCGGCAGCTCAGTAATGTAATCAAAAGCCGCCCCCAGTCCTGCACAGCCAGCAATATTAGGCGTGCCAGCTTCGAAGCGAAAAGGCGCTTGCTGGTAGGTGCTGGATTCGATGCTGACATGGTCAATCATTTCTCCACCGCCCTGCCAAGGGGGTAGCTCGTTCAGCAGGTCCAATCGGCCATACAGCACACCGATCCCTGTCGGAGCGAACATTTTGTGGCCGGAGAAAACGTAGAAATCACAATCCAGTGCCTGCACATCAATGCTCGTATGCAGTACCGCTTGAGCACCATCCACCAGAGTCAGGGCACCGCCCTGTTTGGCTTGTTCGATGACCTTGGCCACAGGGTTGATCGATCCGAGGCCGTTGCTGATGTGGGTGATCGCCACCAGCGCCGTGTTACCCGTGATGAGGTCGGTCGCGTGGGCAAGGTCGAGATCGCCGTTTTCGTGAATGTCGATAGCCTTGATATTGGCGCCGGTGCGCTGAGCCAAAAGCTGCCATGGCACGATGTTTGAGTGGTGCTCTAGCTGGCTGATTACGATGTCTTGGCCAGGTTTAACGCGCTCGCTGATCACCTGAGCGACCAGATTGATGCCTTCGGTGGTGCCTCTGGTAAAGATCATCTCTTCGCGATGGGCTGCGTTTACGAACCCTTGAGCCTTGTTGCGACAGTCCTCGAGCAACGCCGTAGCTTCCTCGGCTAATTCATGCGCTGCCCGGTGCACGTTGGCATTGTGCTGACGGTAATAGCTATCAATGGCGGTAATGACCGACTCAGGTTTTTGTGTGGTTGCGCCATTGTCCAAATACACTAATGGCCGACCGCGACTGCTGCGCGACAGAATGGGAAAGTCGTTTCGAATGCTCACGCCGCCTCTCCAGCCTTACCCGTCAGGGTCGCCAACGCTTGATCCGCCAGCGGGCCGTCAATGCACTGGCGCAGGAAACCTTGGCTGAGCAAGCCTTCCGCGTCGGTTCGGTCGATGCCGCGACTGGTCAGATAGAACAGCGCGTCCTGCGAAATGGTCCCCACGGTGGCGCCGTGGGAGCAACTGACATCGTCAGTGTAAATTTCCAGTTCGGGCTTGGTGTTGATGGTTGCGTGTTCACCCATCCCCAAGTTCTTGTTGGACAGTTGGGCATTGGTGCCCGCAGCGCCCTCGTGTATGTGGATGCGCCCATTGAATGTGCATTTGCCTCCGTTCGCCACGATGTTGTGAACGGTTTGTTTGCTCTGGCCGCGTGGTTGCCGGTGCTCTAGGGTTACTTGCTGGTCGAGTGCCTTACCTCTTTCGATTTTGCCCGCAGAAACCAGTGTCGCGTCAGCGCCCTGGCCGTCCATGATGATATGGATGTCCTGCCGACGTGAGCCGCATCCGGTCACATGATTGTTCAACTGATAATGAGCACCGGCTTGTAGACGCACATTCAGGTACTGCCAATGCGAGGGGGCATCGTCTAGCGCATTGCGGCTATGCTGAACTTGAGCGTTGGGTGCCAGTTCAATCCAGATCGACTGCTGGGCGTTGTCACCAGCGTTCGCGTTTTCTATGAGAGTGAGGCTTACGCCGGCGGCGACACGAATCACCATGGGTCGGGTGTTGCCCGCGTGGTTAATAACAATGGGTTCGTTGGCTGATGCCGAAATATCCAGTGTTAAGACGCGGTCGGCATAACACAGGCGAGCAATAGCTTCCGGCCCTTGTTCCAAATCGAATCCGGCGAGAGGCGCATCGATCGACTGCCTGAGCACAACGCCACTTTGGGTTTCACCGCTGATTTGCGGATCGATCATCGGATGCTGGGTTGCGGCAACGAACGGCGCAGGCTTGGTGTACTTCCAGCGTTCCCGATGGGCGGGGCTATTGAGCGCCTGCTCCAGCACCTCGGGCAGAGCGCCCGAGTCGGGCAGGGTGGCGAGCCATTCTGGAACCGCCAATGTCGTGGGTAGCGTTAGGTCAGCCATGCGTACCCTTTGGCTTCCAGCTCCAGCGCTAGCGACTTATCACCGGATTCAATGATCTTACCGTTGGACAGGACGTGCACGAAGTCTGGCACGATGTAATCAAGCAGCCGTTGGTAGTGGGTGATGAGCACGACACCGTTGTTGGCACTGCGATAGCGATTGACGCCCTCTGCAACGACTTTGAGTGCGTCGATGTCCAAACCGGAGTCGGTCTCGTCCAGCAGCGCGAGCTTAGGCTGCAACAAGAGCAACTGCATGATCTCGTTGCGTTTCTTTTCGCCGCCGCTGAAACCTTCGTTTACCCCGCGCTTGAGAAAGGCTGGATCCAAATCAAGGGATGCGGCCAACTCGCGTACCTGCTTCATGTAGGTGGCGGTATTGGGCTGCTCGTCCCCGCGGGCGCGGGCAAGGGAATCGATGCTCGCCTTGAGGAATTCCATGTTGCTGACGCCGGGGATTTCTACCGGGTACTGGAAAGCCAAAAACAATCCGAGTTGGGCGCGCTCAAAGGGCTCCAATTCCAGTAGGCCGCGTTCAGTCAATGTCGCGGTCCCACTGTCCACAGTGTAGCCAGGGCGGCCGGCTAAAACATTGGCCAAGGTGGACTTGCCGGAACCGTTAGGGCCCATAATGGCGTGCACCTCACCAGGCCTCACGTTAAGGGTGAGGCCTTTGAGAATCGGCTGAGCGCCGTCATCAGTAATAACGCTTGCGTGTAGGTCCGTTACGTTGAGTAGGCTCATCCAACAGCACCTTCCAAGCTGACCTCTAATAATTTCCCTGCCTCGACGGCAAACTCCATGGGCAGTTCCCGAAACACCTCTTTGCAAAAACCGTTAACGATCATGCTGACTGCTTGCTCGGTTTCTATACCGCGTTGCTGGCATGCAAACAGCTGATCGTCACTGACCTTTGATGTGCTTGCCTCGTGTTCGATGGTTGCGGAGTTATTTTTGTTTTCGATGTATGGGAATGTATGCGCTGCGCACTGATCGCCGATTAGCAGCGAGTCGCACTGAGTGAAGTTGCGAGCGTTGTGCGCGGTGGGAGAAATACGAACCAATCCTCGGTAGCAGTTAGCGCTGCCGCCGGCGCTGATACCTTTCGACACGATGGTGCTTTTGGTGTTCTTGCCCATGTGAATCATTTTGGTGCCGGTATCCGCCTGCTGACGGTTGTTTGTTAGAGCGACGGAATAAAACTCGCCCACCGAATCATCGCCTCGCAGCACCACGCTGGGGTATTTCCATGTAATCGCTGAGCCGGTTTCGACCTGAGTCCAAGAAATTTTCGCTCTCGGTCCGGCGCACAGCCCGCGCTTCGTTACGAAGTTGTAGATGCCACCCTTGCCATTTTCGTCGCCGGGGTACCAATTTTGTACCGTGGAGTATTTGATCTGTGCATCGCCCAAGGCAACCAGTTCCACGACTGCCGCGTGTAGCTGATTCTCGTCTCGCATGGGGGCGGTACAGCCTTCCAAGTAGCTTACATGGGAACCCTCATCGGCAATGATCAGGGTGCGCTCAAATTGGCCAGTATTTCTCTCGTTTATACGGAAGTACGTCGAAAGCTCCATTGGACAACGCACGCCCTTGGGAATGTAAACGAAAGAACCGTCACTGAAGACCGCTGAGTTTAGAGCGGCATAGTAGTTGTCGCGCTGGGGTATGACCGTGCCAAGATACTTTTGCACCAATTCTGGGTGGGAGTGAACGGCTTCGGAGATTGGACAGAAAATTACGCCAGCTTCGGCCAATGTTTCTTTGAACGTTGTTGCAATGGACACGCTGTCGAAAACCACATCCACTGCGACATTTGCGCCAGCGGGCGTGCCGATCGCGGCGGGGTCCGGCACGACGCCTGCCAAGGCAGCTTGTTCGTGGAGAGGGATTCCCAACTTCTCATAGGTACGCAGCAGTTCGGGGTCCACCTCGTCCAAGGATCTGGGGCCGTCGGTTTGGCTCTTGGGAGCGGAATAGTAAGAGATGTCTTGAAAGTTGATGGGCGGATAGTGCACGTGGGCCCAGTTGGGCTCGCGCATTTCCTGCCATTGAGCAAAGGCTTTCAGTCGCCATTGCGTGAGCCATTCGGGTTCGTTCTTCTGCGCTGAAATGTAGCGCACCACAGATTCATCCAACCCCGGTGGAAGCGTTTCTGACTCCACGTCAGTGACGAATCCGGCATGATACTCGCTGCCGGCTTCGACTAGGTCATCAACACTGGAACTGCTCACAGGGTCTCCTGTTGTGGGTGCTTAGCAAGAGCGGTACAACGTCCGCTGACTCTGCATTTTGGGCGGCGAAGTTTACAGGCAGGTTTGCATGCAAGCAAAAGAGCACCGCTGTTATAGTCAACGATGATTGGGGGCAAATCCATTTGCTGCAAGGGTTTTGTCCGACCCGGCCGAGATGTCATTGCAGTAAAAGCTAGACAATGTCTGGCGCGAGTGAAATTCGGTGGTTGGTGTGCTGGTGGTGAAAATATGTCGACAAAACGGCAACAATGTCTTGTTGTCTGTTTCATACTGGCGCCATCGAAGGCTGGACAAAGGTGACAGCCTTCCCTCGGCGCAGGCTTCGTCTTCAATACTCGGCAAAGGTTCAATTCATGCCCAAGCTTCAACGGCTCCCCGAAGAACACATAGATTTCGCCTATGGCATTTTTCTTTTGCGAGACTCCCACCGGCTGATTAAGGCGCTAAAGCGCCGCTATCAGCCGAACATTCACGGCACACGAACCTGGGGTTCGGCTTTCTTGCTGATGGATTACCTGCAAGAAAACCCACCTGCGAAGGGGCGCAAAGTCATGGAGTTGGGCTGTGGTTGGGGAGCCAGCTCCGTTTTTTGTGCCCACCACTTTGGATCCAGAGTAACCGCGGTGGATCTGGATCCAGCGGTGTTTCCTTACGTCGATGTTTTCGCTGAAATCAACTCGGTGCAACTCACCAACAAATGCTCGGACTTTACCCGGCTAACCGGTCCGTTGTTGGGGCAGCATCAAGTCATCGTCGGCAGTGACATTTGTTTTTGGGACAATCTGGTGAAACCTCTGAAGCTGCTGGTCAATCGAGCGTTCAAAAATGGCACCAAGCGCGTAATTATCGCAGATCCCGGACGTCCGCCTTTTTACGAGCTGTGCGATCAATTGTCCAAGAAACATCGGGTGTCTTTGCAAGAGTGGTACGCCATCGAGCCTGACCGAGTAGTCGGGGAGGTCGTTGAGATTCGCCCGCGGCCTTAGGGCGTGCCTGACTTTGCGGAGCTTTGTAGATCTGCAGGACAGTTCAGATAGCGCCTGTAGGCGTCCACTAATTTTTTCCGCAAAGCGGGTGAGTCTGTGCGTTCAATGGTTAGCAGAAGCTGAGCGGCGACAAAATCCTGATTTTCGCCGGTCGATGGCTGTTTGGACCTTCTAGCATTCGAGCACCGATCAATCAGGGCCCGTTCTGCCGATTCTACTGCTGTCTTATCCGATAGGCGTGGCGGTTCTGCGGCCTGTACTGCAGAGAACAATAGCGCCAAACCAATTAGAATGGCCTGCGCGACGGTCGGGCGTCTGGTGGGTTGTGCACGACAACGGATTTTTCTCATAGTAGGAATGCTGCAAAATTTTGGTTTGAAATGCACCCGCTCGTCTTAGCAATAATCATGTTTGCGTTTAGCACTTGGTGTGAATCCCGTCCCAAGTGGCCTAACATTCCACCCTGTTTAACAAGGGGCTTTCGGTGGAATACGACGTTCAACTCGATGCGCGGGGTCTGCGCTGCCCGGAGCCACTTATGCTGGTGAGAAATAAGATTCGCGAACTTCCCGATGGTAATGTCTTGCACGTGCTTGCAACCGATCCCACCACCGAGCGAGATTTGGAGCACTTTTGCCAGTTTATGAAGCATGACTATCTCAAGATTGTTCGTGAAGGCTGGCATGACGATAGCAGTGTCCTGCAGTTCTGGATCAGGAAGAACGGTTAACGGCTTTGAACGGTCAAAAGCACATCACCGATGAGGCGCTGGCTGAATCTATCGCCAAAGCCTTTGAAGACTGCTTTGCCTCCTACGAGACGATGTTGGTGGGTGGTGCCGAGGAACCCCTCTACCAACCCGCAAAAGATGGCCACTCTGCCAAATTAGTGTTTCGGGAAGACTTTCCCGCATCGGCGTTACACGAGATTGCCCATTGGTGCATTGCCGGTGCCAGGCGACGCCAGCAAGAAGATTTTGGCTACGCGTACATTTGCGGTCCCCGTAGCGCTGAAGAGCAAGACGCTTTTTTTGCCGCAGAGCTGAAAACTCAAAGCCTTGAGCGCGCATTTGCTGCAGCGTTGGGTCTTGAGTTTCGTCCCAGTGCCGACAACCTAAACGCTGATGTTGATGCGTTCTCCGCCACGCTTGAAGATTACGAAAACTCATTGAACGCTTGGCTGACAACCACCGCTGGCCAGCGTGCCAGACGGTTTCTGCAGCGCCTGAGCATACTCAAAACTGCGTTATCTGAAGGGTCGGTAACCGCTTGCAGTGACTCCAGTGACCAGGCGGGAGTTGTGCAATGACCGACAAAGTCGATTGTATAGTGATCGGTGCGGGAGTGGTGGGGTTGGCTACAGCGGCCCAACTCGCCGCTGCAGGACGCGAGGTGATTGTACTGGAACAGCACTCGGCCATCGGTACCGAGACCAGTTCACGTAATTCTGAAGTTATTCATGCAGGTATTTATTACCCCGCAGGCAGCCGCAAAGCCGAGCTTTGCGTTCGAGGCAAGGAGCTCTTGTACCAACACTGCGATGCCTATGCGGTGCCCTACAAACGCTGCGGTAAGGTGATTGTTGCCACCAGTGATGCCCAGCGTGAGGTGGTCGATGGATACATCGCGCAAGCCAGCGCCAATGGCGTGACCGACTTACGCTGGATTGATCAAGCGGAACTGAACGAGCTAGAACCGGAAGTTATGGGCGTTGGTGCCGCTTTGTCGCCGTCCACGGGCATCATTGATTCCCATGCCTATATGATCAGTTTGCAAGGCATTATCGAAGCCAATGGCGGCTTTATCGCCTTTCAAAACACCGTTCAGAGCGTAAATCATGCTGACGATCTCTGGGTGCACACCAATCAAATGACGCTAGCGGCGGACTGGGTCATTAATGCCGGTGGCCTGCATGCACCGGCTCTGGCGCAAAACGTTCCGGGTTCGCCAAGGGCTCACTATGCCATAGGCCACTACTACACCTACTCTGGGCCGCAACCCTTTAGGCGCCTCGTCTACCCCACGGCGGAGCAGGGCGGTTTGGGAGTGCATGTCACTCTAGATCTCGGCGGGCAAGTGAAGTTCGGCCCGGACGTGCGCTGGATCGACTCCGTGGACTACACCTTTGACGACAGTAAACGCTCAGACTTTGTCGATGCCATACGCGCCTACTATCCGGGTCTGGATGAAGAACGATTGCAGCCCGGCTACACGGGCATTCGCCCAAAAATCGATGGCCCGGGCGGTGCAGCCGATTTTTTGATTCGCGGCCCTAGGGATCATGGCGTATCTGGCCGCATTGATTTACTGGGCATTGAGTCACCGGGGCTCACCGCGTCCTTGGCTATCGCTGAAGCAGTGGGCGAGGTGATAAACGTTGAGTGACTCTCGTTTGGTAAGTCCGACGCTGAGGGTTGGCTTGGTCGTGAACCCCATGGCGGGCATTGGCGGCGCGGTGGGTTTACAGGGCAGTGACGGTGCAACCCTGCAGCGCGAGGCGGTGAATCGCCAGGGTGTGCCGCGTGGCCCTGAGCGCCTTGAGTTGTTTTTCCGGGCCTTGGCGGAGGGACAGCCGCTGCAGTCGCAAGATATTGCTTGGTTCACTTGGGGTGGTCCCATGGGTGCTGACGCATTGGCGTCCGCAGGCGTAAATACGAGTATTTTAGGCGCCCCAGAATATCCCTCTACGGGTGCCGATACCCAGCAAGCTGTTGCAGCATTGTGCGCTCAAGGTATTGATTTGCTTATCTTTGTTGGAGGAGATGGTACGGCCAGAGACGTACTCGCCTCGATCTCCAATCAAATCTGCGTGCTGGGACTGCCTGCAGGGGTCAAGATGCACAGCGGCGTTTTCGCCATTAGCCCTGTCGCGGCGGCGGAGGTGGTTACAGGTCTGGTGCAGGGACATCTGATTGGTCGCATGGTGAGAGACGTTCGAGACTATGTGCCAGACACCGAAAGTCGAGCAACAGATACTCACGCCGCGGTGATCACCAAACGTTACGGTGAATTGTGGGTGCCGGAGGCGGCAGGTTACTTGCAGCAAATGAAAGTCGGCGGCAAGGAAGACGAAAGTTTAGTGGTGCAAGAAATCGCAAGCTATTTCTCGGATCACCCGGAGCTGTATCAAGGTAAAGCTCTGGTGCTGGGTCCGGGCAGTACCAATTTGGCGATCAAACAGGCCCTTGGGTTAAACGGCACCCTGCTGGGATGCGATGTGTTGATGCCTGACGGACGGACTGCAGAAAATGCCACGAAGGGCCAACTGCTGGAGTTGAGGGCTGAATTTCCTTTCCACGTGGTGATCAGCTTCACACGCCATCAGGGCTTTTTGCTGGGGCGCGGCAATCAACAGCTCAGCCCCGAGCTCATACAAAGCCTTGATTGGAAGCAGGATGTCACGGTGCTGGGGTCGCGGAGCAAGCTGGACACGCTGGCACAGCGTCCCATGCTGGTAGATACCGGTGATGCGTCCTTGGATGCGAAACTGTGCGGGTTAGTCAGTGTGCTGGCAGGCTACGACGACTTCCTGCTTTACCGCGTGAGCAACACCTTGTTGCCCCACGCGTCCTAAACCAAGGCCGTTACTGGCGATACGTCGATAGAAACCGTTTCAATCGGCCGATGGATTCGTGCAGCTGCTCTGTGTGGGGTAAGAACACCACGCGAAAGTGATCTGGTGCTGGCCAGTGGAAGCCAGAGCCTTGCACCATCAACACTTTTTCTGCCAGCAGAAAATCCAAAATAAAACGCTCGTCATCGGCAATGTTGAATCGAGCTGTGTCGATCTTTGGAAACAAATACAGCGCGCCCTTTGGTTTTACGCAGGAGATGCCTTCGACCTCGTTCAACAATTCCCAAGCCACATTGCGCTGCTCCAACAAGCGTCCGCCGGGCGCTGTGAGTTCGAAGATGCTTTGGTGGCCGCCCAAGGCGGTTTGAATCGCATGCTGTGAGGGTACGTTGGAACACAGTCGCATGGACGCGAGAATATTCAGCCCTTCAATAAAGTCTGCCGCGCGCTCCCGTGCACCGCTGACGATCATCCAGCCAGTGCGAAAGCCCGCTACGCGATAAGACTTGGACAGCCCGCTGAACGTCATGAACAGCAGATCGTCCGCGTAAGACGCCAGCGGAATGTACTCCTGATCGTCGAATAAAATTTTGTCGTAAATCTCGTCGGCAAATACCACCAAATCGTGTTCCCGAGCAATTTGGATCAGCGCCTTCTGCATTTCAGGTGAATACACCGCGCCGGTGGGGTTATTCGGGTTGATCACGACGATGCCACGCGTATTGGGCGTGATCTTGCTGCGAATGTCGGCAAGATCCGGCTGCCAGTCGTCGTCCTCATCACACAGGTAATGCACAGGCTTGCCACCGCACAGGTTGACTGCGGCACTCCACAGGGGAAAGTCCGGGCAAGGCACCAGTATTTCGTCGCCATCGTTAACCAGCGCCTGCATGGACATGACCACCAGTTCGGAGACACCGTTGCCGATATAGATGTCTTCGACATCGATGTCGCGAATGTTGATTTGCTGGCAGTACTGCATCACCGCTTTACGTGCAGCGAACAAGCCCTTGGAATCGCAATAGCCTTGGGAATTCGGAATGTTGCGTACCACGTCACGCAGGATTTCTTCCGGCGCACTAAAACCCCAAGGTGCAGGATTGCCAATGTTCAGCTTTAAAATCTGATGGCCTTCCGCCTCTAGCTGGTTGGCTGCGGTCAGCACCGGTCCTCGGATGTCATAACAGACATCGGCGAGTTTATCCGACTTGCGAATCTGGCCCGTGGGCGATGTGAGCGGCTGTACCTGGTTCATGTGCTTTCCTAAAGGCTGTTTCATTCGCAGACGTCAATCGGCGGCGTCAGAAGAATGATCAAGGGCACTAGTCTAAGGTGCTGTCTTTGGCTTAGCATCAACTAAGTGGATAAAAAGGGGGCAATGTGAGCTCAGAAATCGAAAAGGTCGTTAAAAGCGACGAAGAATGGCGAAATCAGCTGTCACCAGAAGAATACGCGGTTGCCCGCCAAGCGGGTACCGAGCGGCCGTTCACGGGCGTGTATTGGGATGAAGATCGCCCGGGCACCTACTTATGTAAGTGCTGCGACAGCCCGCTGTTTGACGCTGAAACCAAATTCGACGCAGGTTGTGGCTGGCCAAGCTTTTACGCGCCGCTGGAGTCCGACGCCCTGATCAATCGCGAGGACAATTCTCTGGGCATGCGCCGAATCGAAGTGCTGTGTGCACGCTGCGATGCTCACCTCGGGCATGTGTTTCCAGATGGCCCTGCGCCCACTGGATTGCGCTACTGCATGAATTCGGTATGTCTAACGCTGGATACCGATTCCATCTAGAAAAATTCAAACCCACTCGGCGTATCAGTTGCATTGCCGGGTGGAATCATCAGCAACAACCGACGAACTATTTTGGGGAGAAATACATGAGTCCAGCAGATATTGCAGCCACACACCCGGACAAGCCTGCCTACATCATGGCCGAGACCGGCGATACGGTGACCTTTGCCGAGCTCGAAGCCACCGCTAATCAAGGCGCGCAATTGTTCCGCTCGCTGGGTCTGCAGCGCGGCGATCACATCGCCATTTTGTTAGAGAACCATCCACGATTTTTTCAAATCTGCTGGGCAGCCCAACGCTCGGGCATTTACTTCACCGCCATCAGCTGGCGTCTGCAGCAGCAGGAAGTGGACTACATCGTGAACAACTGCGAAGCCCGAGTCTTTATCACCTCCCACGCGCGTAAAGAGGTGGTGCAGCCCTTGGTGGGCAAAATGCCGCTGGTGGAACAATGCTACATGCTCGATGGCACCATCGACGGTTTTGCCAGCTGGGAAGACGCCATCGCCGCCATGCCCGATCAGCCCATTGCTGATCAAAGTGAAGGCGCCGCCATGCTCTATTCCTCCGGCACAACAGGTTACCCCAAGGGCGTGAAGCGACCGCTGCCGGAACAGGATTACGGTGTCGAGGAGGGGGTTGATCTGTTGAAGGTGCTGTATGGCGCTACGGATGAGTCCATATACCTTTCGCCAGCACCG
>JAAXKB010000013.1 GCA_012269545.1 Gammaproteobacteria bacterium
CCTTGCTGCCAGTGATCGAGAGCGCCTTGGACCCCTACGCGTTTTCACCTTACGGTGCCAGCGGACTGTGGCAATTCATGCGACCAACAGCGAAGCAGTACGGCCTGCATATAAACAGCTACTACGACGGACGTCGTGATGTCATCGCGTCAACTCAAGCGGCGCTGGATTTTTTGGAGGATTTACACCGGCGCTTTGATGATTGGTCTTTGGCATTGGCCGCCTACAACGCCGGTGGGGGTACCGTCTCTAAAGCCGTGAGAAAGGGCAACACCAGAGACTTTTTCGCCCTCCGGCTCCCCAGAGAGACGAAAGCCTACGTGCCTCGGTTGCTGGCGATTTCTGCCATTGTCGCTAATCCGAAAGCATTCGGCGTGGAGCTACCCGCTGTTGCGAACATCAACCCGTTGCGGGAGGTTTTGTTGCCTTCGCCATACGATGTAGCCGTCGTAGCAGATGTCTTGGCTTTAGACGTTTCTTTGATCTACGAATTCAATCCCGCTCTGCGCGGCTCCCAGTGGTCGAGTGAGAGCCCTTTGCGGCTAATCCTGCCCAGTGACTGGGATGGCGGTATCGAGCCCGAAAATGAGGCGAAACGACGTCTTATGAAGGTCATCCCGGACGAACGGGTCGCTTGGCGAGAAGTTACCGTGCAAAGCGGAGATACGATCAGTGAAATCGCAGAGGTTTATGGTGTAACCAGTCAAACGCTGAAGATCTTCAACAGCTTGGATAGCGACCTGCTTCAAATTGGTCAGTCACTGCGCGTGCCAGCGCTTCGTTTGCTCAGCCAGTCGAACGAAGCTGGCAACACGGTCTATATCGTTCGTCAGGGCGATTCGCTTTGGAAAATCGCTCGAAAAGCCGACGTCAGTGTCAGCACATTGGTCAAACTAAATCAGATCGGGCCAAAAGATGTTCTCAGAATCGGCCAGAAGGTCTTGGTGCCTAATGCACCAACACCCTCCTCAATCGCGCTGGCATCGAACATTGAATCCGTGCCAGCCAAGGTTCGAAAAATCCAGTACAGAGTGCGGCGCGGTGACTCGCTCAGCCGAATCGCACAACGCTTTCGCATTCGCGTAAGCGACATCGTGTCTTGGAATCAAGTAGATCCACTGGATTATTTACAGCCAGGCCAAGGCCTGACCCTATTCGTTGACGTTATTGGCGGCTAGCTTCGATGCGGCATCGCCCTAGGTTACTCGTTACGAGCAACCCCGACGGATGCCTCTGCTGCGGCAAAAAACGCGCCGAACTCCAATTGCTGGTCTCTGGCGGTCACCTGCTGATCTATCTGCTGCATCAGTCGTTCGTCTGTGGCGTCTTCATCACCCGCAAGTACACGCGTCACCACAACAAGGGCGCTGCCTTCGGGGGTGGTAGCTGCACCAACACTTTTTCCGCCCTCTATGGGTCGCGGTAGCGAAAACGCTTCGGTTAGGACACTTTCCGGCACATTGATGGCGCCCCGAGGCGTAATGCCCGTGCGAGTAATCAACTCTTCGGTTTGCCAACGCTTACCCAGCCCGATGGCGACCTCAGATACCGCCACACCCTCTTGCAATTGCGCCAGCGCATCAATCTTATCCGCTTCAATTGCGCTCAGGGCAGTTTCCTCTTTCAGTTCGTCAACGATGTCTTGCCGCACTTCTGCAAGCGACAACTGTTCAGCAGCGTAGAATTCCGCGACCCGAAACACAGCCGCGCGGCCATCACTCAGCGAAATGACGGGGCTATTTTCCCCTGCCAGACCTTCGGTCGAGAACAGGCTATCAATGACGTCAGCATTGTCCGCCAGTGCCCACCCCTGTACTCCTGCCGTGTTGGTTTCCGTCACACCTTCGGCGCGCTGAAGCAACAAATCCAGCGCAGCAGCCGTTTCTTGCAACTCGTACCTTTCTTCAAACGCTCGTTGCTCAAGCTCCTCCACCGCCGCTTCAAAGGCTTCCGTAGCTGCCTCTAAGCGCAAGCCGTCTAAAATCCTGTCTTTTTCATCTGCAAGGGTAGGCACTTCGACCGCGCTAATTTCGTTTAAACGAATCAGGTGGTACCCAAACTCGCTACGCACCGGTGCAGATACATCCCCGGGTTTTTCCAGAGCCCAAAGCGCATCTTCAAAGACCGGATCAAAGGATCCCTTGGCCATCATTCCCAAACTGCCGCCGTTATCCGAGGAGCCCGGATCCTCTGAGACTTGCTGAGCTAAGACAGCAAAGTCTTCCCCGCCTGCAAGGCGGTCAGCAGCACTTTGAATTTTTGCCAGCGCAGCGTTTTCATCGGTACCTTCATCCACGACAACGAGAATATGGGACGAATCGCGCTGTGCTTGGTCCTCCATAGCTTGCAAATCGTCTTCGTAAATCGCCTTGAGGTTTTCCTCGCTATCATCAATTTCGACCGTCGACTTCAGGCCCTCAAGCGTCAATTCGAGCCATTCCACGTCAACGCGCGACTCTGTGACATAGGACGTTTGATCCTCTTGGTAGCGCGTCTCCACCTCTTCATCGGTAACCTCAACATCTACCAGATAATCCTGTAGGTTGAGATCGAGATAGGCAATATCGCGGCGCTGGTTCAACAGAGCGGCTGCCTGAACAACTTCCCAGCCTTGAGTGAACGAGGTCTCCGCGATGCTTGAGCGCAACAACTCAGAACCAAGTCCCTGCTGAACTTCCTGAATAAACTGCACGGGAGTAAAACCCATAAGCTGCAGCTGTTGACGATAAACCGCCTCGCTGAATTCACCGGCAACCTGATACGCAGGACTTTCCAACAAGCGGCGATTGACCTCAGCATCAGAAAACCCGATGTCTAACTGTGCGGCGGCTTGATACAGGACCTGCCGGTTGACGAGTTGGTCTAAAGCATAATTCTGAAGCTGTATGCGGTCGATATCCGCGGGATCAAACTCCGGACCCATTTGCGAGAGCAGTCTGCGTCGCTCGCGCTCCGTCTCAACCGAGAGCACGCCTTCGGTAACATCGAAGTCTCCGACGGTGGCAATGCTTGGAAGGCTTCCCATAAAAATGTTGGTTGCTCCAAAACCGAACAGCGTCAGCACGAAGATAATGGCGACCACAAGGATTTTGAAACCCGTGGACTGGGTTTGATCTCTAAGCTGTTGCAGCATCTTTCTTAATCTTTCTTTCT
>JAAXKB010000080.1 GCA_012269545.1 Gammaproteobacteria bacterium
TTCGCCATTGCCAACGATCGATTAACCAAACAACGGATTCCCTATGCGGCGGGCTGTATTGGTGTGGCCATCAAGGCGCAGGAAATGGCGCTGGATTATGTGCCCCAACGAGAAACCTTTGGTGCGCTATTGTCGTCACGCCAATCCATACAGTGGATGCTGGTCGATAATGAAATTGATATCAAACAATCCTTGTGGGTGACGCTGGAAGCGGCGGCCAAAGCACAGCGCGGTGAGCCCTTTAGAAAAGAAGCCGCTATGGCGAAGCTGGTCGCCACAGAAGCGGGAGGGCGTGTGGTAGATCGATGCATGCAAATGTTCGGGGGCTTGGGAGTGGCCAAAGACCTGCCCTTTGAGCGCTGGTTCCGCGAGATGAGAATTCGTCGTATCGGTGAGGGACCCAGTGAAGTGCAGCGACATGTGATTGCTCGAGAGCTGCTCGGGTCCTCCTTAAGATAGCGGCGGGAAAGCAGGAGGCCATTGTATGCGTAGCAGCGATGAAGAAATCGATATCATTCGCAGGACGCTGGAATATAGCGAGGCGGGTTCAACCCACTTAGAACCGGATGTGCTGCGTAATCCTGTGTCGCATTACGCAGATCCCATGCGATTGCAACGCGAACAAAGCATCTTGTTTCGGCAGTTTCCGATCATCGTTGGTCATACGTCTGACGTGGCGGCTCCTGGGCAATTCTTTATCCACGATGAAACCGGCGTGCCGATATTGGTGACGCGGACTCGAGAGGGACAAGTGAAAGCCTATATAAACGTTTGCCGGCATCGAGGTGGACGCATTGTGACGCAACCCAAAGGCCAAGCTGCGACGTTTTCGTGCCCCTATCATTCATGGACCTACGATCTGGCCGGACGCCTGCGGGGTATACCTCAGGCATTTGGTTTCGATGGGCTGAAAAAAGAAGAGCATGGCTTAGTGGAGCTGCCGGCTTTTGAGCGCTTTGGTCTGATTTGGGTGCGTCCCAGTGTCAGTGATAGCGCAATGAGCATAGATGCGTGGCTAGCGCCCATGGCAGAGCAATTGGCGTCCCTTGATCTCGCCTCGCATCATGTGTTCCGCGCGTGGACCGTAGAGTTGAACATGGGCTGGCGGATTGCCCTTGAAGGCTTCCAAGAGTCCTATCACTTTTGTTCGGCGCATAAGGAGACGGCGTGTTCGGCCTATTTGGACAATCAGTCGGTGTTTCTGGATCAGTATCCACATGTGCGACATGCGGTACCTTTGGCGGATGCGGTTGCGTTGCGGAATCAGCCAGAGTCGGAGTGGGATTACCGCGCCAATTACATGACACAAAACTATCTCTTTCCCTGTAATTTCGTGCAGTCCATGACGGACCACGTTTACATTCACTCGGTGATTCCTACCGGGCCCGGCACCAGTGTCTTCAAATGCATGATGCTGATTCCCGCGTCCCCTGAGGAGGTGGCAGAAAATGCAAAGGCTGAGCGCTATTGGGAGGCGAACTACAATGTGGTTCGAACAGTATTTGGTGAAGACTTCGCTATCGGCGAAGGCATCCAGCAGGGATTGGCCACCGGGGTGAACGAACACTTTGTCATCGGTAAGTATGAGGCAGGCATACAACTGGCTCAGCGGGCGATTGATGATGCGCTTGAGGGGCGGTTGGTGTGCCCTGACGTCGTGAGCCTGCAGTAGGCCCGCCATGACGCTTCATGCGGGAAGGCCCAACATTGTCAGCTGTTGGCTGGTTGTGCTGCTCTGGGCGATCACTCCATCGGCAACGGCTCAGCCCAACATCGTGTTGATCGTTGCCGAGGACTTGAGCCCGCGGGTGGGGGCCTTCGGTGATGCTGTAGCACAGACGCCGAATATTGATGCTCTGGCCGAACAGGGGGTGCGCTATACCCGAGTCTTTTCCGCCTCCGGTGTTTGCGCACCAAATCGTTCCGCGCTGATTACTGGAGTGTATCCGCAGACTTTGGGCACTCAGCATATGCGCACCGTGAACCGAAACTATGAGGCGGTGCCGCCCGCCAACGTCAAAGCGTTTCCAGAACTGTTGCGGCAGGCCGGATACGTAACGGGCAATACCGCCAAAACGGATTATCAGTTTGGCGAGCCGTTTACGATATGGGATATCAATCACGGTAATTTCGCGCTGCCACCAGACCTTGCCCTGTGGCGCCAACTGCCCCAAGACAAACCCTTTTTCGCCATGATTAACCTCATGTCTACCCACGAGAGCCGATTGGCGACCCTTGATACGCAGGGCCAAGGCGCATTTGGGCCGGTGATTGCTGGGCTGGCGTTGGCCAGAGCGGCAATGGTCAGTGAGGTTACAGACCCTGCGGACGTTCGGGTGCCCGACTATTATCCGGACATTCCCCCGGTGCGGGCGTCTATTGCTCAGCATTACGACAATATTCATTACATGGACGCTCAGGTAGGCGAAATCATGGCGAACCTGCGGGCCGATGATTTGCTCGAATCCACCGTAGTGATTTGGCTTACGGATCATGGCGACGGCTTGCCCCGTGCCAAGCGTTCGGTTTACGACAGCGGTTTGCACATCCCGATGGTCATCCGGTCGCAAGGCGACTCGGAAGCCGGCGGCATTGATGCTCGACTTGTTTCTATCGTCGATTTGGCGCCGACGGTTCTGCAGTTAGCGGGTGTCGCCGTGCCTGACTTCGTGCAGGGACGGAGTCTACTCGACACTGAAGTGCCGCGAGACTATGTGTTTGCGGGTCGTGACCGTATGGATCAAGTGCCTGATCGTGTGCGCGCGGTGCGAGATCAGCGCTATAAGTACCTGCGCAACTACCGCTCGGAGTTGCCGTACTTTCGACCACTAACGTTTCGCGATATGTTCCCGGTGATGCAGGCGCTTTGGGCTGGCAAAGAGGCAGGCAGCCTGAGCGCACAGCAGCAGTTTTATTTTGTGTCGCCGCGGCCATTGGAAGAGCTGTATGACACCCAGCAAGACCCGCAGGAGTTGGTGAATTTGGCTGGGAAACCCGAGCATGCGCGCACCTTGGAGCGAATGCGCGGTGCCATGGACGATTGGTTGGCGCGAGTGGGGGACAAAAGCGCAGTGGACGAGCGCGACATGATTGAGTCCATGTGGCCTGATGGGCAACAGCCGGTAACCGCTGAGCCGGAGATCGTGTTAGACAACGGTGGGCTCATTATGACGTCGCAAACCCCCGGCGCGTCCATCGCCTACCGAGTCAAAGCATCCGGGGCCGAAGGCCTGTTTGCGCAGGCAGGCTCGTGGCAACTATATACAGAGCCAGTTGAGGTTCCGCTGGATAATCAGTCAGTGCAGGTCGAAGCCAAAGCCGTTCGCTACGGTTATGCAGAAAGTGCTGTCATCGATTATTCGGCAAACTGAGTGGCCTAGCTTGCCAACGCGACGCCAAGGCGACGTAGCTCTGTCACGAGTTCCGCTCCCAGAGCGACTTCCTCTTCCGCGTGGGTCGCGCAAACCTTCAGGTTAAACAGCCGGCTACCCGCCTCAATGTAGGGGGCAAGTTGTTCGGCAACCTCGGCGGGAGTTCCGCTGGGGGTATAGCGTTCAAATTTCTCAAACGGAATGCGATAAAACGCTTCCATGCCGTTTTTCACTGCGGTTTGCGCGGCATGGCTGTCTTGGCTGTCTAAGCCCACCCAGGGCTGATAGCCGTGCATCCAGTCGACGCGATTGCGGCCCAAGGCTTCTGCCTGCTCGGTGACGCTCTGTACGGCTTGGGAAAAGCGATTGGCCGAGCACCAAACGCCGAGCCAGCCTTCGCCGAATGTTGCTGTGCGAGTAAGGGCTGCATCAGACCTGCCACCGACGATGACGGGAATGGGTGTCTTAGGCGTGGGGCGTATGATGGCGTCCTGCACATCAAACTCTTTTCCCTCAAAGGTCACGGTCTCACCCGCGAGCAGTTCCTTGATGATCGCCAACGATTCGTTGGCGCGCAGTCCTCGACGCTTCGGGTTTACGCCACACACCTCCAGTTCGTGGGGGTCTTCGCCGCCAATACCTACCCCGAAGATCATGCGGCCGGGAGCCAAGTTCGCCATGGAGGCAAGCTGTCTTGCTATCGGCAGAGGGTGGCGCAAGGGCAGCAGATAGATGCCTGTCATCACGCCAAGGGTTGGGTGCAGCTGAGACAGGGCCGCGACCTCGACAAAGCCATCGGTGCCGGAGCCGTTGCGAAAGGATACGTGGTCGGCCATGAATATATGGTCGAAGCCGGATTCGGCGATCTGTGAGACGGTTTGCTGGCGCTGCTGCCAATCGAGTTTCCAGAGATTACTGGGTGTTGCTAACCCAAATTTCAGTGCGTCAGTCAAAGCATGCTCCTTGGTATTGCGTTTCGTGCCTTGGGGAATGTGTCTGGGCTAAAGCCCAAGGGCTTGGTCGTCCAGACCGAGCATCACACGGCCGGCCAGTTCCATCACGGGCTCGCCGACCATCATGTGCGCAGCAGCAACGTGCACGTCGCGAAAATGCTGTTGTAGGCAAGACGTTTCGTAAACAGAGGTGCCACCCATCAGCCGATACATGCGATCAATCACCTCAATGGCGGTGTTCACCGCATGCACATTTGCCGTGCGCATGCTGCGCCGATCTTCCAGACTGCCCGGTGCCGTTTGAGCTGCTGCCCAGCCCGCGTCTATGGACTGGTAAAAGTAGGCACGCGCCGCGCTCAGCGCGGCGTCAGCGTCGGCCACAGCGATATGCAAAGAGGGTCGTGACGAGAGAGGACGTCGACTGCCTTGGGGGGTTTTTTCTTTGGCGGCGCTAATGACTTCGTCAAGGCAGGCTCTTGCCATGCCCAAGCAGATAGCGCCGATAGGAATGCCCAGTAAAGCGAATTTGGGAAATTGGTAAATGGGTTGGTTGGCGTGATCACCGTCCTCTACGTTGCCCGCCATCCGCTCGCTGGGCACCCAGACGTTTTTCGCAACATAGTCACTGGAGCCGGAGCCGCGCATGCCGGATACGTGCCAGTTGTCAGCGATGTCGATTTCTTCTGGGCGAAAAAAGACTCGAGTCAGCTGCGGCGCGCCGACGAGCGTTTCGCCTTGAGCATCCACTTCGTGAATGCCGCCGGAGATCCATTCTGCGTTTCGGCAGCCGGATCCCCACCGCCAATGACCGTTAATCAGGTATCCCGGCTGACCGTCACGTTCGTCATACCGGGCAGTGCCGCTGTCCGCGAAGACACCACTCGTGATGACGTTGGGGTTTTCCAGCATGCGCTTTAGCTGTGTCTCGGGCAGGGCGCCAAACAAGTATTGCGAGGTTGCGCCAATGAAGATGCACCAAGCGGTCGAACCGTTGGCTTTGGCGAGGGTTTCGCACAGCTGGCAGAACGATGTCGGTGAGACACCAAGTCCGCCCAAGGATTCCGGCACCACCAGACGATAAAAGCCCAATGCGGCCAGTCGATTGGCCAAATCCTGTGGCAGCTGGCGCAGCTCGTCAATTTCCCGGCGCCGCTCGCTCAGTTCCGGGCGTAAATCTTCAGCAGCCTGTAGAACGGATGATGCGATTGTGTTTGATGAACTCATGGCTGCTTAAGATCCATTGGACTGAGATCGTAAATGCTTCGCCAGTTCTCATCCATTTGTGGCAACCACTGGGTCAACAGGGGAGTTCTGGCTTGCTCTGGACTCAATCCATGTTGCAGGGTCAGGTACTTATAAACGAAGGCGGAAGCGCGATAATTTGCGGCGCAGTGTACCCAGACGTCTTGACCTTGGGCGCGCATGGCGTCCACCACAGCAAAGAATTGCTTGAGGTGTGCCGGGCTAGGAGCCTCCCAAGGCACAGGAATATGCACGTAGGTCATGCCGGTTTCGCTGACCAGACGGCCTTCTTCCGCCAAGGCATTTTCCGATGTGGGCATGGCTAAATTCAGCACCACGTCAAAGCCAGCAGCGCGGATATCGGCAAACTGTGAGGGTGAGGGTTGGCCTGAGGACCCCAGACCTTTTGGCAGAGGGTAGTAGTTGTAGATATCCGTTAACGCGTTTTCGGCCAAGGACAGAGGCGAGGCAAAACAGCAGACCACCGCTAGAATCCAAGCTTTGAGATGTTGCACGCTTTTCCCTCCCGTCCACGCAACCGTGGGGAGAGATAGTGGCAGCAACCCGTGCAGCGGGCAACGCCGGACGCTGGTAGATATCGGTACAAAACCAACCACCTCGCAGGTAGCATCTTTGGCGAGAGAAGAGAGGCATCACTATGGACGTACGAACCCTAATGCGCCGATCGGCGCAGCATTACAGCAGTCGAGAAGCGATCGTACACAACGACACCCGACTGACCTTTGCACAAGCTTGGGAACGTGGCGTGCGGCTCGCCAACGGCCTGCTCAGTATGGGCTTGAAGCCCGGTGATCGAGTGGGCGTGTTGGAAGACAATTCCGTTGAGGCCGCGGATCTGTTTCAGGCCGCTGCCATCGCAAATTTGGTTCGTGTGCCCCTGTATCCGCGGAACGGCCGCCCCGCCCATACCCACATGCTGGGCCATACCAATTGCCGCGCCTTGCTGGTGAGTGAGCATCACGCCCACGAGGTCGAAGGCTTGCAGCAGGAGCTGCCGGATCTGGAGCATATCTTTGTCAGAGACGAGGGTTATGAAGCGTGGTTAGCCAGTCAGTCGCCAGAAGACCCGGATGTGCCGGTGTCCGCAAGCGACTACTTTATTATTCGCCACACCGGCGGCACGACGGGGTTGTCCAAGGGTGTCGCCTATACCCACAAGGCATGGCTGGCCGCAGGGCGTGATTGGTTTTACACCTTTCCTCCGGTAGAGCCCGGTGACAAGTGTTTACATTTGGGCCCTATTTCCCACGGATCTGGATACCAGTACTTACCCATTTGGCTGTCCGGCGGCTGCAATATCATGCTGGATCACTTTGATACCCAGCACACTTTGGACGTCATCGAGCAGGAGGGGATCAACTTTCTCTTCATGGTGCCCACCATGGTAAACGCTGTGGTCCACGACAATGGCGCACGAGGCCGTGATTTTTCCTCTCTCAAATGTCTGTTGGTTGCCGCTGCCCCGATTCAGGATGCCACGGCATTGGCTGCCCGTGAGGTGTTCGGCGATGTTCTGTATCAAGGATACGGTCAAACCGAAGTGTTACCCGTTTCCATGATGAATTCGGCCCAGTGGTTCGCCCAAGTTGAGGGTTCGAACCCGCTGCGCGCCTGCGGTCTGGCGCTGCCCTTTTCCGAGGTGGAAATCTGGGACGAGGAGAATAATCCGGTAGCGCCGAATGAGGTAGGCGAGATTGTTGCACGCTCGGACGGCATGATGAGCGAATTCTGGAATAACCCAGAAGCCAGTGCGGAACGCATCGTGAATGGTTGGATCAAAACCGGTGACTTGGGCAAGCTGGATGCTAACGGGTACTTGTATGTCGTGGATCGTGCCGACGATATGATTATTTCCGGAGGCTTTAACATCTGGCCAGCAGAGATTGAAAACGTATTGGCGGGTCACCCGGATGTTGTGGAAGTGGCGGTCTTTGGTATTCCCCATCAGCGCTGGGGCGAAACACCTCATGCCCTGTGTGTTGTGGTGGAGGGTTCGTCCGTCACCGAGCAGGAACTGATCGATAGAGTGAGCGCGGATCTGGGTTCCTACAAAAAGCCCAGCGGTATCACGATCACGACCGAGGCTCTGCCCAAAAGCCCAGTGGGCAAAATCAAACGTAAAGACTTGCGTGAACCTTTCTGGGCTGGTGTCGATAGACGGGTCTCTGGCAGTTGATACATCCCGTGCTGGCGACAACCGATTCCCCTCGAAACATCGGCGTGGTGGGTGGTGGGATCGGCGGATTAACCGCCGCGCTGTGCCTTGCACGTGCGGGCCACAACGTACAGGTATTTGAGCAGACAGACGAAAGTGTTGCGACGGGTGCAGGGATACAGGTGTCGCCGAATGCCGCCCGGGTGCTTCATCATCTGGGGTTGCAGGATGCGTTAATGACCAAGGGTTTCTTGCCCAAGGCCACGCAAATGCGAAGCTGGCGCAGCGGGCGGGTCATTTCCGAAACAACCTTGGGTGATGTCGCGCTAGAACGGTACGGAGCACCTTACTACCACATTCATCGTGCAGACTTAATGGACATGTTGGTTTCTGCCGTGTCGGCAGAGCCAACGATCCGTTTGAATGTATCCAGCAGAATCACAAATTTTTCCCAAGACGCTACCGGTGTGCGGTTGGTTGCGGGTGAGCACAAACATCAGGTCGATTTGCTGATCGGTGCCGATGGTATTCATTCCTCTGTCAGAGCGTGTCTGTGGGGTGACCAGCAGGCGGACTTCACAGGCAATGTTGCGTGGCGGATGCTGGTTCCCGTGAATCGGTTGCCTGAAGGATTAATCGCGCCTAACGCCACGGTGTGGTGGGGACCAGGAAAGCATTTTGTGCACTATCTGGTTAAAGGTGGCGACTACGTGAACTGTGTTTGTGTGGTGGAGAAAGCGGAGTGGCAGGCGGAATCCTGGGTCGCAGCGGGTTCAATGTCAGAGCTGCAGGCTGATTTCGCCGGCTGGCATGACACGATTCAGCAACTGCTTGACCAGACTGATGACGGGACGCTGTTCAAATGGGGACTGTTTGACCGAGCGCCCATGCGAACGTGGGGGATTGATCGAGTGAGTTTGCTGGGCGACGCCTGTCACCCGACACTGCCCTTTATGGCTCAAGGTGCCGCCATGGCGATTGAGGATGCGGCAGTGCTTGCCAATTGTTTCAGTAATGGGGCTGACGTCGTTGCAGCGCTGCGACGCTATGAAGATCTGCGAAAGGCGAGAACCGCTGGCGTCCAGCGTGGGTCGCGTCGCAATGCGACGGTTTTTCACTTGTCCGGTCTGAAAGCGTGGTTACGCGATCGCGCAGCGTCTAAGGCAGGCAAGCACTCGATGGATCGCTTGTACAGATACGATCCGTTAACCGTTGGATTGGATGCTGTTAGCAAATGAGTGACGTTAGCTGGGTTTTACTGGCCGCCACGCTGTTGGCCGGTGCCGCGTCGCCCGGGCCCAGTCTGGCTTTGGTGCTTCGCGGCTCGCTGTTAGGTGGTCAGTCTGCTGGCTTGGTCATTGCTCTCGCTCACGGCATTGGGGTTTGGCTCTATGCCATGGCAGTGGTTCTTGGTGTGGCGACGGTTTTGCTCCACATCGACTGGATAATGTTGATGGTGCAAGTCTTGGGCGCGGTGTTTTTGTGCTACCTCGGCACCATGATGATTCGCAGCGGCGTAGCCAGCCGCACCGAAGATGAACAGGTGTCCCAGATCGACAGCGCGGCCTTGTCCCTATGGCGGTGCGCCAAAGACGGCTTTTTGATTGTCTTTCTCAACCCCAAAATCATGATTTTCTTCTTGGCTGTGTTCAGTCAATTTTTAACGCCGGAACAACCCCTACTGACTCAACTGACAGCGGCGGCGCTTGCGGGCGTGATTGACGGTCTGTGGTATGCCCTTGTGGCGGTGCTGGTAAGTGTTGGTCGCTTTGGAGAACGCTTGCAGCGATATGCGGCGCCCATTGACGTGTTTTTTGGCGTGATTTTGTGGGCCATCTCCCTCACTATTTTGGCGGGTCAATTTTTGCTGTTCGATTGAGTACTTGTTAACGGCAGTAAATGGAGAATCGGCATGTCCTTTTACGAAAAACGTATTTTGCCGCATGTGATTAACTGCGCCTGCGGGGCACCGGCGGTGGAGCGTCAACGCGAAAAGGTCGTACCCCAAGCCGTTGGCCGGGTACTGGAGTTGGGTATTGGTACCGGTTTGAATGCCAAGCACTACGATGCCGGCGTGGTGACAGATGTTATTGGGGTGGATCCCAGTCGGGAGAGTTGGGCGCTTGCCCAGCCGAAAGTGGCCGAGGCCAAGGTACCCATTGGGTATTGTGAGGCAAGTGCCGAAGACATTCCGTTGGATGCCAACTCCGTCGACACGGTGGTGATTACGTATACGCTTTGTACTGTCCCGAATCCCGCGCAAGCGTTAGTTGAAGTGGCGAGGGTATTACGCCCGGGAGGCTTGGTTTTGGTGGCGGAACACGCGCTGGCTCCGGATGCGTCGGTGGCGAAATGGCAGCATCGATTGGACGGGCTCTGGGGTAAAATCGCTGGAGGCTGCCATATCAATAGGGATATTAGAGGTCTGTTGGACGGCAGCCCCTTGGCGGTAGAGGATTGGCAGGCTATGTATCTGCCACGAACGCCGCGGGTTGCCGGTTACAATGTGTGGGGCAGAGCAACACTGATATGACACAGGAAGAATGCAACGTATGGCAGTGAAGTTGGTGGAACAAAAAGTGGCTCGAGGAGATGCGACGCGACAGGCATTGATGAAGGCTGCCGAACAACTGTTTGCGGAAAAAGGCCCCTCTAACGTGACCATTCGCGAGATTGTTGAGAAAGCCGGTCAAAAAAATGAATCCGCGTTGCAGTATCACTTCAAGAATATGGAAGGGCTGATTAACGCCACGCATCGTTTCAGAGACCAGCAAATCGTACAGGCGAGAGTGGTCGCCTTAGAAGAACTGGAGAAAAAAGCCGCTATCCCGTCGCTGCGAGATATTGTGCAGGTCATGGTTAAGCCAACATTTATGCTAGCCCGGGAAGGCTCGGAGTTCCGGCTATATATCCGCGCCTTCAGTTTGATGCTGGCAGGAGGCAATGGTTCTACCTTGGTCGCCGTCAGGCGGGGTTCGGGTGAATCGGATGATCGCATCGCCGCGCTGCTGCGTCAGGCGCTGCCCCAGCTTGATTCAGAGGGCTTTGAAAGACGTCTGGATTCGGCTATTCGCTTCATCAGTGTTTCGATGTATGCCCATTCACACTGCAAAAACGCCTTTCGGGGCACAGCCAGTGATCTGTTTTTCAGTCATTTGATGGATACCTTGGTTGGGCTTTTATCTGCCGATGAGTCGAAGGAGACCTTGGAATTGTCCCGTGAGGTGGCGATCTTCGAGGGACGAAGCAACGAATAACAGCCGCAATGGCGAAGTTAGTATGGAGAGAAAGACGTATGAAGAAACCTGAAAAAAATGTGGGGCTGCATCAGCGAAATGCGGTCCTAAGCAAGCGTGTTGGCCAAATGCTGGCGGGATCGCTACTGGTGTTTGTGTCGTTTGGTGCCTCAGCATCAGAAAGTGACGATCGAGAGGCGTTGATCGAGACCCTGCGTCAGGTGCACGCAAACTATCAGGCAGCCGATGAAGACGGTGACGGCAACCTGACCATGCTGCAATTTCGGGCATTCATAGATGCCAACGCGGAAATTAATTTTGCCAGAGCGCGTCAGGTGAAGCGCATGCGCGCCTATCGACCAGCATTTTTGGCGGTTGACCTCGATAAAGACGGCAGCCTGTCATGGCAGGAATATGTCACTGTGCTGCGCAGCGGCGCTAACGCCGCCCGCTAGACGGATCAATTGTTCTGTAGGTGGCGCATAACCACTGAAAAGTCCTTGTGCGCCCAACCTTGTTCGTCCAGTTGGGCGTAGACACGTTCGGCCTGCTCGCCAAAGGGGATGGCCGCCTTGGCCCCCGTCGCAGCGTCTTGTGCCAGACGCAGATCCTTAAGCATCATCGCGACGGCAAAGCCGGGTTCGTAGTCGTTGTTCGCTGGTGAAGCGGGCACTGGGCCGGGAGCCGGGCAATACGAGGTCATAGACCAGCACTGGCCGGATGCCTTGGACGAGATATTAAAGAATGTCTCCGCATCCAACCCCAGCTTTTCGGCCAGATTAAATGCCTCCGATGTAGCGATCATGGAGATGCCCAGCAACATGTTGTTGGCGGTTTTGGCTGCCTGTCCGTTGCCCGAGGGCCCGGCGTGGAATACGTTTTTGCCCATGGTCTCCAAAATCGGTGTCGCCCGCTGGAAATCGCTTGGCTCGCCGCCGACCATAAACGTCAGTGTGCCGGCGTTGGCAGCCGCTACGCCGCCGGAGACTGGGGCGTCAATTGCCTTGAATTGTCGTTGCTGGGCTTGTGCCGCAGCGTTTCGCGCCTCATCTACGGCGATGGTTGAACAGTCAATGAGCAGGGCGTTGTTACTGGCATGGGCCAGCACGCCGCCGTCGTCAAAGTAGACGGCATGTACATGTTTACCGGCGGGCAGCATGGTAATGACATATTCGGCATCGCTGACGGACTCTTCAATATTGCTCGCAGCCAGTGCGCCCGCCTTTACGGCGTTTTCAACGCTTTGGGCATTCAAATCAAAGGCACGTACCCGATGACCCGCCTTAACCAAGTTCGCGCACATGCCGCTGCCCATGTTGCCTAATCCAATAAAAGCGATATTACTCATCGTGTTCCCCTGTCGTCATTTGTGTGTTCGTCGTCCGCTGTGTCTGTGGCGTTTACCACTCAGCGATGCTGCCATCGGGGTGTCGCCAAATTGGGTTGCGCCACCGATGACCTTCCGACGCTTTGGCTCTGACCGCCTCTTCATTGATCTGGATGCCTAGCCCCGGGCCCTGGGGGATGCCAACGAAGCCGTCTTGAAAGGCGAAAACCTCAGGATTGTCCAGATAGTGTGTTAGGTCATTGGCCTGATTGTAATGAATGCCCTGACTTTGCTCCTGAATAAAAGCGTTTTGGCAGACAGCATCCACCTGCAGACAAGCGGCTAAGGCGATGGGGCCGAGTGGGCAGTGAGGAGCTAGAGCGATATCCCAGGTTTCCGCCATATCGGCGATTTTTTTGCATTCGGTAATGCCGCCCGCGTGGGAAAGATCGGGCTGGATGATGTCCGCAGCCCCAAGGGTAAACAGGTTTTTGAAATCGAAACGGGAGA
>JAAXKB010000033.1 GCA_012269545.1 Gammaproteobacteria bacterium
TGCTCAAACGTTGGCATGGCAGCGCGGGCGGCCTTGCCGACATCGGCAATATCGGGGTTGGTGGGAAGCTCTCGCCAGCCAATAAGTGTTTGGCCGGCGTCCTCAATGGCTTGTTCAATGATGGTTTTGCAGCGGGCGCGCTGAGCAGGATCTGTGGGCAGGAAAATATTGCCCACACCGTACTCTCCAAGTTTTGGTAATTCTCGGCCAAACAGTTCTTGTGCCAGGGCGTTAAAGAAGCTGTGTGGCATGCCGGTCATGACGCCTGCGCCGTCGCCCGTGTTTTTTTCGTAGCCGACACCCCCGCGGTGTTCCATGCAGCAGTTCATTTCGAACGCGTCCTGCAAGATCTTATGGCTGGGTCTGCCTTTGATATCGCATACAAAGCCGACGCCACAGCCGTCTTTTTCGTTGGCGGGGTCGTACAGCCCGTTCTTTCGCGGGAAATTGCCGTTAAATGTCAGCGTCATAAATCGTCTCAGTTATCTTCGCGACCAAGCCTTGGCTGGATTAATCCTGTCTTGTGTCAACGTTGACACGTCAGCACACAGAGGTGGAACCACATCAAGCTCAGCGCTGTGTGGACCAATTTAGAGGGTCACGGTGCCTCGACTGCCGACTTGCGAGCAATCACGGGCGTTTTTACTATGGTTTGACAATTGCTCAGTAAATGAGCGCCGACCAAGGGCCTTCTCGGTCGGCCGGCAACGTTCTCAAAAATGTTCATTGGAATCAAGCCTGTGGTGGCCTGTGTCGAAGCTGGAGCCTAGCTTCAAATGAGCGTTTGTAAGTCGATGGGAGGCAGGAATTTCTACTCAGGACGGGAAGGAAATGTTATCGCATTGGGGGTTTCAGACGGTCGTACATGCCCTGCTTTGGCGTGAATCGGCAGAGGGTTTGCAGATTTGTCTGCACCAGCGCCAGCAGACGAAAGTGATGGACGGTTACTGGCTGTGTCCCGGTGGTCGCATGGCTGCGGGCGAGAGGCCAGCGGTCTCCGTGTGCCGGGAAATACAGGAAGAATTGGGGGTTCAGGCGATCAATCCGCGCTTAATTGGGCTGTTGACTTTTGCTACTGCAGTGCACCCAAAAACCGCGGTGGAGAAGACAATGGGAGTAAATTACGTCTTCGCCACGAATCGCTGGCGGGGCGAGACTTACGCCGCTGAGCCCCATTTACACAGTGCACCGGCATTTTTTCCAGTTGAGAATCTGCCGGACCCCCACCCGAAGTGGCTTAAAGACGTTGCAGAGAATCTGCTCAGAGGCGGTTCGACGCTAATGCAACATTACAGCGGCTAGATATCTCGGCGTTTTTCCGCCATTTCCTTGCGGCATTTTTCCGTCAGACCACTTAGAATGCGCGCTGCTTGGCATTCCACTTAGACCATCCTTGAGAGAAAAATCATGAAAGATCCAGTACGAGTCACCATTACCGGCGCTGCCGGCCAAATCGGCTATGCACTTCTTTTCCGAGTGGCATCGGGTGCCATGCTGGGTAACGACCAGCCCGTTATTTTGCAGTTGCTGGAGATCACTCCGGCTCTGGGTGCGGTGAAAGGCGTGGTCATGGAGCTTGATGATTGCGCATTTCCGCTGCTGCAAGAAGTAATTTATACCGATGATGCCAATGTTGCGTTCAAGGATGCAGACTATGCGCTGCTGGTGGGCTCGCGTCCCCGAGGCCCGGGTATGGAGCGTAAGGATCTGCTGGAAGCCAACGCCGCTATCTTTTCGGCCCAAGGTAAGGCGCTAAACGACAACGCGTCACCAAATGTCAAGGTGCTCGTTGTCGGTAATCCAGCCAATACCAATGCACTGATTGCCCAGCGCAATGCTCCGGATTTGAATCCGCGTAATTTCACCGCCATGACCCGATTGGATCACAACCGCGCAATGGCCCAGCTGGCAGCGAAGGCGGGGAAGCATGTATCCGACGTCGAAGGTTTATGTATTTGGGGCAACCACTCGGCAACACAATATCCAGACATTCATCGCGCCAGCGTGGCCGGTGAACAGGCGATGGCCTTGGTAGATATGGATTGGTACACAGGTGATTTCATTCCGACTGTCCAGCAGCGCGGCGCCGCCATTATTGAAGCGCGTGGTGCGTCCAGTGCCGCTTCGGCAGCAAATGCTGCCATTGACCACATGCGCGATTGGGCATTGGGCAGCGATGCGGTGCTGTCCATGGGCGTTTACAGTGATGGCAGCTACGGTGTCGCTGAAGGTCTGATTTATTCGTTCCCGCTGACTTGCAGCGGTGGTGACTGGAGCATCGTACAAGGTGTGGAAATCAACGCCTTCAGTCAGGAAAAGATGGATGCGACCGAAACCGAGCTCACGGAAGAGCGAGATGCGGTCGCGCACTTGCTGCCCTAAGAGGTAAGTGATCTAACAAAGGGCCGTCAACTGGGCGGTCTAGGCTCTTTTCGGTATTTCCAAAAATCTGCCATCATGGGGCTTCCGACTTCGAGGAAGCTTTGGCATGGCAGATCCCACCGTTCGACGGTTTGTTATCAACACGCCCGACAGTGAGCTTGATGCTCTGCAGCAACGATTGGCAGCAACTCGCTGGCCTGATGCCGAAACTCCCTCGGATTGGAGTCAAGGCCTGCCGCTGGCATACGCCCAAGAGCTCTGTGCCTACTGGCAAAAAGAATATCAGTGGTCTGAGCGCGAGGCCTATTTCAACAGTTTCCCGCAATTCATGACCGAGCTTGATGGGCTCGACATACACTTTCTGCACGTACAAAGCGCCGAAGCGCAGGCGCGTCCCTTGCTAATGACTCATGGCTGGCCCGGATCCGTGGTGGAGTTCCACAAAGTGATTGGGCCCTTGGTAGATCCGGTAGCCCACGGCGGGCGGGCAGAAGAGGCGTTTCACGTGGTCTGTCCGTCGCTACCGGGCTATGGGTTTTCAGCCAAGCCGAAGCAAACCGGTTGGGGTGTGGAGCGCATTGCCAACGCATGGAACACTCTGATGCAGCGATTGGGCTACACGCGATACTTTGCTCAGGGCGGAGATTGGGGCTCCGCTGTGACAACGGCGATTGGTCTGCAAAACCTAGGTCAGTGCGCGGGAATTCACGTTAATATGCCTAATGCGGGAGCGCCGAAGGATGCGCTGGCGAATCCCGATGACA
>JAAXKB010000037.1:0-21663 GCA_012269545.1 Gammaproteobacteria bacterium
GGTCGCCAGCGGATAAATTTGCAGTTTAAAGCCACCGGCGAATTTCACAACGTCACTGCCTGAAAAACACGGCACCCGTCTTTTCCAAGACGGTCGAGTACAGACAGCGACTCAGCGATTTGCGACTCTGAATTGCCAGCCGCATCTCCGGCAATCACTTATCGTCTCAGGCAGTTGCCTGTTTAACGATCCATCGCTGTGCCGTTACAACACGGCCAGGTTGTCGGTTTCCAAACTGGCCAATGTCTCGCTGCCTGTACCCGCACCGGCCAACGTAATGGTGAAGTCTGTACCTGCGACGCAGGGACGATTGTGTTCACTTTTTCTGGACAGACTGACGCAACGTTATTGCCAAGCAACCGAGTGGCGTCTTGCGGCCTGCCAATCCAAGGACCGCTTATCCACTGGTCTCCTCTACGTCTTTCAGCTCTCACGGTTCGCCCCTTGCCGTTCTTATATGAAGTTGTTGTATAGAGTTGTTGTCGCCTTCCTCTCGCCCGTCGGCAGCGCGTTGCTGTTTTTCTTCTGCGGGCTACCTCCTAGCAGACGCAAATGCTAGGTTTTGTAAATCAAAAGTCAGTAAAACTATCGATAGCCGGCACGTATTGCGCGACAAACGGTACATTGGCGGTTTGACGTATGGACAACCTCAGGCGTTGCTCTTCGGACAAGCCCACAAGGTCCTAGCGTCGCGCTCAGGTATACGCATGGACCCCGCCTGCTATTCGCCGGCTTCTCGGTCGAGCAACGACAAAATGCGTTAGCAACCAAAACCTAGGGAACGAAGCGCAAGCAGGTGTGCAGCGCAATCGACTTTGCCGCGTGATCTTGTTGTGGTGCTAGATCTTTATCCGCGGCAGGCTACAATGCGCCGCTGCAACAATCGGATTTACCAACTCGTGACAGTCATTAACCCAGAACAATCCGCTCAAGACGCCACTGTTCGGTTCGCAGTGCAGGCTGTGCGTGAGCACCTTGAACGAGAAGTCATTGGACAATCCCATCTGGTGCAGCGCATGCTCATGGCCCTGCTCTGCGGCGGTCATGTGCTGGTGGAAGGTGCCCCGGGGCTGGCGAAAACTCGTGCAATTAAGGCGCTGGCCAACGTGATTGAGGGAGACTTTCACCGGATTCAATTTACCCCGGACTTACTGCCCAGCGATGTCACCGGAACCGAGATTTACCGTCCGGCGGACGGCAGCTTTAATTTTCAGCCCGGCCCGATCTTCCACAACTTGATCTTGGCCGACGAAATCAATCGCGCACCGGCCAAGGTGCAGTCGGCTCTCTTGGAAGCCATGGCGGAACGTCAGGTGAGCTTTGGCCGCCAGACTTTTACCTTGCCCGAGTTGTTTATGGTTATGGCGACCCAAAATCCTATCGAGCAGGAAGGAACCTATGCCCTGCCTGAAGCCCAGCTGGATCGCTTTCTGCTGCACGTGCGGGTGGATTATCCGGATCGGCAGGCGGAAACCGATATTTTGCGCTTGGTTCGCGGCGAAGCTGCCGCGTTGAGCACCGAGGCCGCCGCTGCTGGCACCCTGATCTCCCAAGCGCAAATTTTCGCGGCGCGAGAGGAAATACTGTCACTGCACATGGCCGAACCTGTGGAACGCTACCTTGTGGAACTGGTGCTGGCCACGCGCACGCCCCCGGCGGATCTAGCCCCCTTGCTTGAGCTGGGCAGCAGTCCTCGCGGCACCATTGCCCTGGATTTGTGCGCTAGAGCCAATGCTTGGCTGGACGATCGCAGCTTTGTCACGCCGGAGGACGTCCAATCCATCGCCCATGATGTCTTTCGACACCGTTTGATCTGCAGCTTCGAAGCTGACGCGCAAGGTTTGGACAGCGACTATGTGATCGAGCACTTGTTACAGCAGGTGCCGGTACCGTAGTGCTCGACCGGAGCTCTAACGTCCTCCCCGGGGCCTATGTCTCTACCGATCAGCTGCTGCGTCTGCGCTTTCGCCCCAAACCCAAGGAACCGTCGCGTGTCAAGGCCGCCAGCGGCGCCCAAGCCGGGCTGAGACTGTCAAAGCAGAAAGGCCGCGGGGTCGATTTCGCCGAGGTGCGTCAATACCAGCCCGGCGATGATATTCGCAGCATCGAGTGGCGCGTCACCGCACGCAAAAATACGCCGCATACAAAAGTCTTTCGTGAAGAACGAGAACGGCCTGCCTTGCTGTTTGTGGATCAAAGCCAGCATATGTTCTTTGGCTCGCAGCAGCGCCTGAAGTCCGTGGCCGCGGCGGAGTTAGCAGCGCGCATCGCCTGGCAGATTACCGCCAGCGGAGACCGAGTGGGCGGCATGGTGCTGGACAATCTGGGCCACCATATTTTTCGGCCCTTTCGCACTGTGCGGGCTACTGGCCGCCTGCTACAGCAGGTGGCACTGAGCAACCAGATCCTGGCGCGACCAACCCCTGACACGGCGAATGCCGGGGCTGCACACGGCCGACTGAGGGACGCACTGGGCGCGCTCAACCAGTTACGGCAGCGGCGTCATCGGGTGTTCGTGATCAGCGACTTCGGAGGGCCCTTGGATTTGTGGCAGTCGTCACTGCACCGGCTGGCCCAACACCATCAAGTCCATGTGGTGCAAATCACCGATCCCCTCGACGGCGAGCTGCCGCCAGCCGGGGTCTACAACATCGCCCACGCTGAGCAGACCGTTAGCTTTTATTCAGGCGATACTGCGCTTCGAGCGCGTTACGCGAGCGACCACGAAAAACGCGCGGCCAGAATCACGGAACTGTGCCGGCACCCTGCGCTGACGTATCGAAAGCTCAGTACGGCGGATACGGATTGGGATACCTTGGCGTGGAATTGAGTGCCACGCGCTACATCGCCTTGAGGACGCGCCGATGAATGCGGACCCGTTGGCGACTCTGAGAGACATCTATTTGCCTGCAGCCCCCCAGTGGTGGCCCCCTGCACCGGGTTGGTGGCTGCTGGCGCTGCTGTTGCTAGCGATCCTCTATTGGATCGCACGCTGGGCGCGGGCTTATTGGCATGCAACCCGCCCCATTCGCGCGGCAAAACGCATTGTCGATGCCTTGATCGAGGATGAACGCAATTCCACCACCGATGATGTGATGCTCGCCAATCAGTGCAATGAAGTCTTAAAGCGACTGCTGGTTGTCGCCCTTGGCATCACCCAGCTGAGCAAGGCCAGCGGGGATGACTGGCTGACAGCATTAGACCAACTGGGCGGGTGTTCGGACTTTTCCCAAGGCCCCGGACAAGCCCTCGGTGAGGCGCGGTTTGCCCCGGACTTTGCGACTGATCGTCGGGCCTTACTCGGATGCGTCAAACGCTTACTGGCGAAAATCCATCACAGCAAAAGCCGTCTGCGATTGGAGGCAAGTCTGTGATCGAGTGGCTATGGCCATGGGCCCTTGCCGCCCTGCCCCTGCCTTGGCTGGTGCGGCGTCTCACCGCGCGCCACACTCGGCAACAGCCGGCCTTGAGCGTGCCGTCCATGGACGATTTCGCAGCAGTAACCGAAACCGAGCATTCCCAAGCGGGCCAAAGCGCGTGGCGCCTCATCGCCCTGTGCATCGCATGGGCGCTCTTAGTGGCAGCCTTGGCCAGACCGCAATTCACCGGCGATCCGGTTAACCTGCCGACCACGGGCCGCGACCTGATGCTGGCAGTGGACATTTCCGGCAGCATGGCGACAGAAGACATGGAAGTGGATGGCGATTTTGTCGAGCGGCTCACCGTAGTGAAAGCCGTTATCGCCAATTTTGCGCAAGCCCGGGTCGGCGACCGCATCGGCTTGGTGCTCTTCGGCACCAATGCCTATTTACAGGCGCCGCTGACCTTCGACGTAAAAAGCGTCAATCGGCTGCTGATTGAAGCCCCGGTGGGCATTGCCGGCGGCAAAACTGCCATTGGTGATGCCATCGGTCTGGCAGTGAAGCGCCTGCGCATGCGCCCGCAGGACGAAAAGATTTTGATTCTGCTCACAGACGGCGCCAATAACGTGGGCGAGGTCGAACCCAAGGTGGCCGCGGAGCTGGCGGCGCGGGACAATATCCGCATCTACACCATCGGTGTGGGCGCCGATGAAATGCGCATGCCCGGGCTGCTGGGACGTATCAGCGGGCGAATGACCAATCCCTCGGCTGACTTGGACGAAGACACCTTGCAAGCCATTGCCGACGCCACTGGCGGACGGTATTTTCGTGCCCGGGACCCTCGCACCTTAATGGAGATTTACGCGCTTATTGATCAACTTGAGCCGGTGGAACAGGAGGCTGAGATTTTTCGCCCAGTGCAGGCCCTGTATTTTTGGCCGCTGGGTGCCAGCGTTCTGATCTGGGCCATGCTGCTGATCGCTGATTTCAGGCGAGCCAGAGGATCACGGGAAGAACACCATGTCTGATTCGTTCATGCTTGAATTGATGAGCACCTTTCACTTTCTGCGTCCTTGGTGGCTGCTGGCGCTGATACCCCTTGCTTTGCTGATCTACTATTGGATTCGGCGCACCAGAGAACATAGCGCGTGGTCTGCGGCCATTAGCCTGCCATTGCTTGAGGTGCTGCTGGACAACAAGAGCGTGGCCACCGCTGGGCGGCTCAGAACTGCGCTCTGGCTGGGTGCGCTACTGGCCACCATCGGCCTTGCCGGACCTGCCTGGGAAAAATTACCCCAGCCGGTGGAGCAAAAAAATGACGCGCTGGTGATCGTGCTGGATCTGTCCCTGTCGATGTTTGCCCGGGACGTCTCGCCCTCACGACTGGATAAGGCGCGACAAAAAATTGTCGACGCGCTGCGCTTGCGCCAAGAGGGTTCAACGGGCTTGGTCGCCTACGCCGGTGACGGTCATGCCGTGGTGCCGATTACCGACGACCGACATACCATCGAAAATCTGCTCAGCGCACTGTCACCCGCCATGATGCCGGTGCTGGGCAGCCGCCCCGCGACGGGGCTGGAACTGGCCCAGGAGCTGTTCCGCAATGCAGGGCTTGTTGAAGGACGGATTTTGGTGCTGACCGATGGCATTAAGAATGTCAGCGAAATCAGCGATTTTCGCAACGCGGCCTTCCCAATTTCCATTATTGGTATTGGCACCGAAAACGGCGGCGCCATACCAATCAATCGGCCTAACGAAGCCCCGCGCTTTCTCACCGACGAGATGGGCGGCAGGGTGATCGCACGGCTGAACGAGTCCTTGCTGATTCAGGCAGCCCAGCAAAGCTACGGCCGTTACAGCCTTTTGACCATTGGCGATGCTGATTTACGCACCACCTTGGGCACATCGCTGCCGACAGAAGACGCCACCATCGAAGTCGAGCGGGAATTCGACATTTGGGCCGATATGGGCTTTTGGCTGTGTCTGCCCCTAGCCCTGCTGATGCTAGCCTCATTTCATCGCGGACTGTTCGCCGCACTTTTGCTCACTGTCATGGTGCCCGAAACCAGCTGGGCGCAGGCCGATGCCATCAATCGTTCGGCGAACCAAGTGGCCGAGGCCCCTGCTCAGGTGGGCAATCCGCTGACCCGACTTTGGCAGAGCCTTTGGCTTCGACCCGATCAGCAGGCTTACCGGGCGCTGCAGGGCGGTGACCCGGAGACAGCGGCGCGGCTGTTTGAAAATAGCCAGTGGCGCGGTTCGGCGCGCTACCGAAGCGGCGATTTCGGCGGCGCCGTCAACGATTTCACGAAAGATACTTCCCAAGCCGGCACCTACAACCAAGGTAATGCACTCGCGCGCTTGGGTCGTTATCCAGAGGCCATTGAACGCTACCAGCAGGTGCTTAACGAAAATCCGGAGCAGCAGGATGCGGCCTTCAACAAGGCTCTGCTGGAAAGACTGCTGGAACAGCAAGACCAGCAGGAGCAAGCGGAGCAGGAGCAACAGGAACAGCAACAACAGCAACAAAGCGAGCAATCCCAAAGCAGTGATTCGGATCCGCAGCAAGAGCAAGGCGAAGAGGAACAAGAGCAGCAGCAGTCAGAACAGCAGCCTGAGGAATCGGAACGACAGTCCGACGAGGAAAATGCTCAGGAGACCGAGGCTGAAGAAGATACGGCGGAACGCGATGAAAAAGAGGAAGCTCTGGAGCAGTGGCTGCGTCGAGTGCCGGACGACCCCGGCGGCCTACTGCGCCGCAAATTCCAGCATGAAACCAAGCAGCGGCTGCGTCAGGGTGATTACAGCAATCGGCAAGATGAGCAGGTTTGGTGATGCCGGTGTCCATCAATACCCCATTCCACTCAAGGTTCTGGATCGTTTGGCTGATGCTGAGCGCCCTGCTGCTGCCGCTTCCCGTTCTGGCCGAACTGAGAGCTGCGCTTTCGGCTAACGTTATTGATGAACTGGATTCGGTGCAGCTTGTAGTGCGGGATCTCGGCACGCGCCAAAGCGAAACCCCTGATCTCTCTGATTTGGAGCGCGACTTTCACGTGCTCGGCGTCAACACCAGCAGCCAGTACCGTTTTGTCAACGGCAAGGCCCAAAGCTGGGTGGACTATCAAATCTCCCTGCAACCCAAACGGACGGGGGAACTGATCATTCCGCCGATACGGATCGGGCAACAAAGCACTGAGTCGATTCGAATTACCGTGCGCACGCTTAGCGCCGACATGCGCCGCAAAATAGATGCGCTGGTGTTCTATGAAATGGAACTGTCCAGCGATTCGGTTTACGTCCAAAGCCAGCTGCTGCTGACCCGACGCTTGGTCTATGCCGACGGTGTGCAGCTTTATGGCGGTCAGCTGGAGGCGCCTGTGCTGGATGGCGCCCAAGTGTTTGCGCTGGGTGAGGGTCAGTCGTCGGTCATCCAACGCGACGGCAAAACCATGGGCAGCTACGAACAGCGTTACGCCATTTTTCCCGAGCAAAGCGGCACGCTGATTCTGCCCAGCGACAGCGTTACCGCCAGTGTTCGAGTGGCCGACGGTATAGCCATCGCACGCAAAACCGTGCGCGTGGGCACCCAAGAGCAGCGCATCACGGTACGCCCGATTCCGGCAGAATACCCCTCCGACCAACCGTGGCTGCCCGCTATCGCCGTCACAGCCACCGTGGATTTTGAACCGTCGCCGGCTCAGACCGTTAATGTTGGCGACACCATCGCTCGAGTCCTGACGGTTACCGTTATTGGCAATACAGGCACCAGTGTGCCGCCGACCACACTCACCCCCAACGAACGCGAATTCAGGATCTATCAACAACCTACCAACATCGAAAACGAAACCTTTGGCGAAAACTTGGTGGGCTATCGAGTCGAAACCGTCAATCTGGTTCCCATTATGCCCGGCGCACTTGGCGTGCCCGGCACGACTATTACTTGGTGGAATACAGACACCGAAAGCGTGATGACCACGGATATCCAGCGGCGCGCATTGAGCGTTACCGGCGCGAGCATTGCTGATTCGATCACAGCACAGGCACCAACCGCCAACGTCCCAGCAGACGGCACGCAACAACTGGGCGGCACTGTCCAGAGCAATGCAAACAGCCTCAACATCGGGGTCGTTCTGTCTGCCTTGGCGCTTTTGGCCGTTTTCATCTTGATCAGACGAAAACGGCAAGCGCATCCGGTTGCGATCAAACCTGCCCCACTTACCGGCGCAGGACGGCGACCGCGTTCTCTGCAGCAGTTAATTCGGAGCACTGCAACGGCGGCACCGCTGACACTGCGCTCTGAGCTGTGCGCGTATCTGACGCAGGCCACTGACGGCAGCCAGGTCAACGCCGTTGCCGAGTTTTGTGCCAGCAGCCGTGTCGCTAGGGAGTCGATGGCTGCGCTGGATGCGGCCTGTTACGCCTCAGAGGACTTTGCGGATCAGCATCGGCAACAGATCGCCGCTGCCTTGAAACAATTTGACCGGCTCCTTAATCAGGCACCTAAGACTGAGGGGACCGACCTGCCCCACCTTTACCCGAGATAACGGACGGGCACTTGCTCCGTCAGAGTCATCGCCATCAGGCCAGACTCTTGATCACAATCTCATACAGGTCACTGGACAGCGTGGCGCTCTCTGACATCAGCGTGAGCTGCTTACGCATCAGGCGCTGGCGGGTTGCATCGTAACGCCCCATGCGTGTCAGCGGCGTTGCCAGCCGGGACGCCATTTGCGGATTCAGGGCGTCAAGGCGCATGATCACCTCGCTTAAAAACTCATAGCCTGAACCGTCTAGCTGATGGAATTTGCGGTTGTTCAGCATGCCAAAGGCCGCATAGACCGATCGCGCACGATTCGGGTTTTTCGCGTCGAAATCCGGATGCGCCTCCAACGCTCGCATGCCGTCAATGGTAATCAGCGGGCTTTGTGCCTGCAGGTTGAACCAAAGGTCGATGACCAGGGCGTAATCCTTCCAAGCCTGATAAAAGTCCTCCAACAGGCCTGCTTTGAAATCCTCACTGATACCCGTGTGACGGCAGACAATCGCCAGCACCATGCGACGGTCGGTCAGGTTGTCAGCCTTGGCGTACCGTGCCTGTAGCATTTCCTCCAATGCTGCGCCGGTTTGGTTTTTTGCCAGATAGGAAAATGCGGTATTGCCAAGGGCACGGCGAGCCATGCCTGCGGCGTCGGCCTGATAGGGCTGCCCCGTATCGTGCTGCGCCACCAATGCCGCCCAGGTTTCGGCATGAGTTTGCGCGGCATTGGCGATCGCCGCATCACGGGCATCAAGCAATGCATCCACCTCAAAGCCGCGCAGCTGTTCGAACAGATAATTCTCGTTGGGAACCGCTAGCATCGTAGCGGCCAGCATCTGCTGCTCGGGAGTCTCCAGCGCCAAGGCGCCCTTGGCCAAACCACCCAGCGTGGTCACCGGATCAACAGTGGCATCAACGTTGGTATCGAAATGATCCATCCAGAGGGTTTGCATGGCGTCCCATCGAACGAAGCCGTCGGTATCATGCTCTACCAAGAACGCTAGCTCTGCGGCACTTCGCTGGTGGGAAACTTTCACCGGCGAGGAAAACTCGCGCAAAAAGCTCACCACAGGCTTCGCAGACAAATTCTTGATGCGTATTTCATGCTGGGTCTCCTTGGCTTCCAACAAGACCGTTTCCCCAGCTTCTCGCAGCGACACCTTGCCGCTGCTTGATATGTCCGCTTCGTTCAACACAAGACTGGTGCCGTCAGCGCCAACAAACCCCATGGCCAATGGCATGTGGAAGGGTTTTTGCTGCTCTTGATTGGGCAGATCCGCTGGACTTTGCTCGATGTGCAGGGTCAAGGTGCCGTCCGCAAAGGATTCGCTCACAGTGACATTCGGCGTCCCGGGCTGCTCGTACCAGCGTTTGAACTGCGTTAAATCAACATGCCCAGCATCTGCCATGGCTTGAGCAAAGTCGTCTGTGGTCGCCGCGGTGCCGTCGTGACGATCAAAATACAGGTCTGTGCCCTGGCGAAACGCATCCGGCCCCAACAGCGTGTGATACATACGCACCACTTCCGCACCTTTTTCGTAAATGGTTGTGGTGTAAAAGTTGGAAATTTCCATGTAACTGCTGGGCCGTACCGGATGCGCCAAGGGACCCGCATCTTCGGCAAACTGAATAGAGCGCAGGAAACCGACGTCTTCGATGCGCTTCACCGACCGAGAATTCATATCACTGGAAAACTCAGCATCACGGAACACGGTAAAGCCTTCTTTGAGGCTGAGCTGAAACCAATCCCGACAGGTCACGCGATTGCCAGACCAATTATGAAAGTACTCGTGCGCCACTACCGCTTCGACGCGCTGAAAGGCTTCGTCTGTCGCGGTATCCGCAGACGCCAACACACAGGACGTGTTGAAGACGTTCAGCCCTTTGTTTTCCATGGCGCCCATGTTGAAGTCTTCTACGGCAACGATCATGAAGATATCGAGATCATACTCCCGGCCAAATCGCTCTTCGTCCCAGCGCATGGAGCGTTTAAGCACGTCCATGGCGTAGTCACACTGGCCGATGTTGTGCGCTTCGGAAAAAATTTGCAGTTTGACCTCACGGCCGGACATCGTCGTGAAGGCGTCTTCCAATACCGCCAAATCACCCGCTACTAGGGCAAAGAGATAGCTGGGCTTAGGAAACGGGTCTTCCCAAGTGACTTCGCGCCTGCCGTCTGGCAGGTGGGCCTCGTGCACCAGATTGCCGTTGGACAGCAGGTTCGGATAACGCTGCGCGTCAGCGGCGATTGTGGTGCGGAACTTCGCCAACACGTCGGGGCGATCCTGATAGTAGGTGATTTTGCGGAAGCCCTCTGCCTCACACTGGGTGCAATACATGCTGCTGGAACGATACAGGCCTTCCAGCGCGGTATTTTCCTCGGGACAAATTTCCGTGACGATTTGTATTTGATGTTGCCCTTGCAGACCGAAAATGGTCAGCGATCGCGCCGACAGTTCATACTCGTTAGAGGACAGCATTCGCCCGTCCACTGCAACAGACAGTAGGGTTAGCTCTTCGCCCATCAGCTCTATGGCATTCGCGGCTTCGTCCTGCCGGCGCACATGCAGTGTTGAGGACACCGTCGTCTTGCCGTCACGGATATCGAAGTGCAGTTCCGTCTGCTCAGTGGTGTAGGCCGGCCGCTGATAGTCGGCTAGGTAGACAGCTTTTGCCGGCGCTTCGGCGGACACCGTTGAGGTTTGATCTGACATGAGCAATCCCGGTCGAAAAACCGCTAGTTTACTACAGCATGTCAGACGGTAGGACCCGTCTCCCCGACGTTAAATTCGACGAACCTTTGCGGCGAAATCATGTCCGCACAAGGCCCAAGTACACTTCCCGGACGATTTTGCTGTTGGCGACGGTGAACAGACCCACCTCGATCATTTTATTGCGCCGACCTTCCATGCTCACATCCATAGCAAAGCGGACGACGAAGTGATCGTCGCCGTTGCCGGCAAAGGGTCCCTCGACATCGATGTTGTGCACTGTGGCGGCGTTTGCCCACCAAGGGTGTTTTTCCCGTACAGCTGGAAGACCCAGCCACCGTTGAGGTTCCGCAGCCGGATCGCTCAGGATTTCAATACTGATAACGTCGTCAGCATATAGCTCGTCCAGCACCTTCGCGTCCTTACCCAGAGTCGTGAGTTCGACCAAACGCAGTCCTACGGTTCGCGCATCCATTTTTCCAATTCCTATTTTTTCGTTTTGTCTGTGTTCCTGTTTCGGCTTACCACCCGTTTTTTGATGTTAACCAGCCGTTGAGTAAATCTGCGTGCGGGAGTTCGCAGTTTTGTCTTTGAGCTGGCCAACCGGCTTTCACTTCATCGCTGGCACAGCAACGCACAAACCGCTAGGGTTCTGGTTTTGATGTTGCAGAGAAGGCATCTGGCATGCTCCAAGCCGTAGACAAGGAAGTACTCAATCAGGTGAATGCGTGGTTGCAGGCCGGGCTGTCGTGCTGGCTGGCAACCGTTGTGCAGACTTGGGGCTCATCGCCCCGCCCCGTTGGTTCGCTGCTCACCTGCAATTGTGCAGGCAACGTGGTTGGATCTTTGTCTGGCGGCTGTGTGGAAGATGATTTGCTGGAGAAACTGACCGCAGGCGAGCTGGCCGCCGATGGCCCGCAATTTTTTCAGTACGGGATTACCGCCGAAGAAACCGAGAAGCTGGGTCTGCCCTGCGGGGGACACCTGTACATTGTCGTCGAGCCCCTGCACCCGACGGCAGACACTCAAGCGCACTTTGCGCAACTCACAGCGGCCCTTGCCGAGCGCCGCTGTGCCAAGCGAGTCGTTGATCTGCGGCGCGGTAGTTCGACCATTGTCGCCCCATGCAGTGCTGCGCCGCTGGCGTGGGATGATGAGCAGCAGGTACTGGAACATACCTACGGCCCTGCCCACCAGCTGTTTGTTATCGGATCCGGCATGGTCAGCGCCTATCTTGCACAGATGGCACTTAGCCTCGACTACGAGATTACCATTTGCGATCCCCGGCAGGACCTGTTGGATCAGTTCAGCGTGGCCGGCGTTCGCAAGGTGGCTGATATGCCGGATGATGCCGTGCGCGAATACGCCAACGATCCTGCCACGGCCATCGTGGCTTTGACTCATGATCCGCGCATTGATGACATGGGCCTGATGGAGGCTTTGGAAACCGAGGCGTTTTACATCGGCGCCATGGGCTCTACCCGCTCGTCCGCCAGCCGCCGCGAACGACTGCTGGCTCTGGACCTCAATCCTGCGGATATTGGCCGGCTACATGCCCCCATTGGGCTGCCCATCGGCAGCAAAACTCCCCCGGAAATTGCCATCGCGATTTTGGCTGAAATTACCGCGGTGCGAAAAAATCGAGCGGCAGCAGCCCGCGAACATGTTGCCGCCATTGCTTAACCATTGACCAAGACAGCCCGACAAATCGGTGCAGTTCTTCTAGGAGCTGGTTTTGGCCGCCGCTTCGGCAGTGACAAACGGCTGGCGCTGCTGGGTGATCACACCGTTGCCGAAACCACGGCAGCTACCTACGCCGAGGCGTTTAAAACCGTACGGATCGTTCTGCGCACCGAAGACCATGCCCTCATCAAGCGTTTGGACCGGTTTGGCGAGATCGTATTGACCGATCAGGCGCACCGAGGCATGGGCCTCACGCTGGCGGCGGGATTCGCGGATGTTGCTTGGGAATGGGGTTTTGTTGGCCTGTTGGATATGCCCTTTATCGCTCCGCTGACTTTGCAGCACCTACAAGAACGAGCGAGGAACTCGGAGCAGCAGATCATTCGCCCCCGCCTGAAGCGCAGCCTTCGGGCAGATCACAAAGCACCCCACGGCCACCCCATGGGTTTTCATCGCTGCCTGTTTCATGACCTTCAGGCACTGACAGGGGATGAGGGCGCTCGTTCCGTGGTGCAAGCCAACCCCGAACGCATCGAGGATATCGACCTGTCGGATACCGGTATTGTGCAAGACATCGACCGGCCTGAAGATCTACCCGCTAGCTGAGCTTTTGGCCGCCCAGCCGACTAGCCCAATCGAGTTTCGAGCGACAAGCCTCATAAAAACTGTGGTCTGACGGGCACAGCAGGGTCAGCGCATTCGGGTGTTTGCGAATGTAAATCTCGTCTTCGGCTTCGAATTTGATTTGTACTTGAGAGTCACAGCTGATTTGCGGCGAGGCGCTGAAACTGTTTTGCAAGCGCAGCCGCAGCACGTTGTCGCCGGGCACAACCAAGGGCCGGGACGTCAGCGTATGAGGGAACATGGGTACAACCACAATCGCATCGAGCCCCGGATGCATGATTGGGCCACCTGCAGACAGTGCGTAAGCTGTCGAACCCGTGGGACTGGCCACGATCAGACCGTCGGAGCGCTGATCGTAAACGAATTCATCGTTCAGCCAGAGAGAGAATTCCATCATGCCCATGACGCCGCCGGGACTGACGACGACGTCGTTCAATGCGCTCTGCTGAGCTATCACTTCACCGTCTCTCATGATCGAGGCTTGCAGCAAAAAGTGCTCTTCTGTGGTGAACTGTCCGTCGAGTATTTCTTGAAACTTTGTGTCGATTTGTTCCGGCGAGATCGCTGCCAGAAAGCCCAGTCCGCCGCGATTGACGCCCACCACGGGGACGCCCGACGCGGCCATTTCCCGACCAAAACCCAACAGACTGCCGTCGCCGCCGACAACGACGACTAAATCCGCAGCACTGCCCATGGCCTCTTCGGCAATGTTTTCCCGAGACAAGCCCCCGGGACTTGCTGGCGGCAGTGCCGCAAGCGTTTGAGATCCGAATAAGACTTTGATGCCATGCTGATGCATGACGGCTTCAACCGCGTTAATACTGGCCTCAATGGCAGCGGTCTGTCGTCGCGCAACAATGGCTACGGTTGTAAAAGACTGGTTCAAAGCGTTCCAACTTCCTTAGTAAACGGCCAGGTGACACCTGGGATATTTGCGCGACCCTACACAGTCATCGGCTCAGGAACAATCCTCGAAACGTTTGTACTTCACTTGCACAGGCGCGGACTGCTAGTCTGGCTTACAGGACGTATCGCGACATTCGTCTGACGATGACAAAAGCACAGCCAAGCGAGGAAACAACATGTCGGCAAAAGCAAACCCTGACGCATTGCGAAATCGCTTTGTCGAGGTCATGCAAGATCAGCAGTCAGGCTCGTTGGCGCAGCTGCGCAGCCTTGAGGACCTGTGGCCGGTCATGCGTGAAGAAGCCCAGCGTAAGGCCACGGAAGAGCCGATTTTGGGCAGCTATTTCCACGCAACCATTCTCAACCATAAGTCATTTGCCGATGCCCTGAGCTTTCGTCTGGCCAGTAAACTGGATAACCCCATGCTGCCTACCATGCTCATTCGGGATGTGATCGCTGAAGCGGCAGATGCCCATACCGATATTCTCAGCGCCGCTGAAATCGACATTATTGCGAACTTCACGCGGGACCCTGCCTGCCGTGACCTGTCCAGTGCCTTTTTGTTTCTCAAGGGCTATCACGCCTTGCAGGCTCACCGCATCGCCAATTGGCTGTGGTATCAGGAACGCCACACCCTCGCCCAATTTTTCCAAAATCAGATCAGCGTCACCTTGGGCGTAGACATTCATCCTGCAGCGCGCATTGGCAGCGGCATTATGTTTGACCACGCCACCGGCATCGTGATCGGTGAAACGGCGGTGGTAGAAGACGATGTGTCCGTGCTTCATTCTGTCACCCTCGGCGGTACCGGCAAAAGCAGTGGTGACCGGCACCCGAAAGTCCGCAAGGGCGTGCTGCTTTCCGCTGGCTGTAAAATTATCGGCAACATTGAAATTGGCGAAAACGCCAAAGTGGGCGCCGGCAGCGTCGTTTTGGAAAACGTACCGGCAAATGCCACCGTGGCAGGGGTACCGGCAAAAATCGTCGGCAAGGTTGATAGCGAGGCTGCACCCGCGCTCACCATGAATTAAGTGCAATTGAGCCTGAGCGTGTCAGGGCGTTGTGCGCATCGAGCTGTTCGTTAAGCGGCAGAAAACTTTGTTTTCGCCCGCTGGATGATGGCTTGCATGGTCTCGACGCTCTGGGCACCCGGCAGCAAATACGCCCCGCCCATCACATAGCCCGGGACGCCGGCAACCCCAAGCTCCATACCTCGCTGCAGTTGCTTATCCAGCTCCGCATCCAGCGCAGCGCCGATCGCGCCCTTCGCCAGTAACACACTGTCCTTGGCTGACTCGGTCAAGCCATAGGGTTTCGACAGTTCGTACAAAAACTCGGTATCTCCAATATCCTGTCCGAGGCAGAAGTAGGCCTGAAACAGTGCTTCTACAAGGGCGTGTTGGGCCTGCCAACCGTGTTCGGTATACATCCACTCCACCAGCCGATGAGCGGCGCGGGTGTTTGGCGTGCGCGCAATAAGCTCATAGCGCAGCTCAATATTCTCGACAGCGGCTTCGGCCAAAATTGCTGCTGGCACTCGCGCTCTGTCACCACGAGGACCGTAGCGCCTGCGCAGCAGTTCATCCCGATCCACGCCTTCCGTCGGAATGTTGGGGTATAGCAGGTAAGGCCGCCAACGTAAGCGCACCTCAGGGTCAAACCCGTCCTTTGCATCGGCCGTGGTTATCGCGCTCTCAAGGCGGCGTTTGCCAATAAAACACCAGGGACAAATCGCATCAGAGAAAATTTCGATTTCCAGCATGTTGTCCTCGCTTGCTCGGCGGCCCAATGACGCCGGGGTTGAATAGCAGTGGAAACTTCGTGCGGTGTTTGCCACCATCTCAGCGTTTCATTCTTACATAACCGGTCGTTAAATTTAGTGTCGTTTACTGTCAGAGTTTTGCTCACCGGAATTGGCGTGCTGTGCGTGATCCTTGGCTTTGTCGGGCTTGCTGTTCCGCTGATGCCAGGTTTCATCTTTTTCGGCATCGGAATCGTTTGCCTGTCGTCAGCGTCGCCCACCTTGCGCCGCAAGCTCGCCACCTATCCCAAGGTTGCAAGCTTCCTGCAGGAACTGGAGGAAACGCGGGGGTTGGGACTCAAATTGCGCGTAAGCGCCGGCTTCCGCTCTGCTCTGCGTTTGCTAGGAGGCTCTCATCATTAATTCGACAGATAACCCGCGCATCGCGGTGATGGGAGCCGTGGCCTATGACGTCATCGGCAAGACCGACAAAGTGTTTGACAACTCCGGGCCCGGGCTGAACTGCAAGGTAACGGACCAGCAGGAGTTCTTCGGCGGCTGCGCGGGCAACATTGCCTATGGTTTGGGGTTACAGAACGTGCCCTATTTGCTTTTGTCAGCTGCAGGCAGCGAGGATTTTCGCCGTTACGCTCAGCATCTGAATCACCAGTTGAACGGCATCCTGACAGTCAAGGGTGCCAACTGTGCCCGAGCCAATATCATCACTGACCCGAATGGAAATCAGTTCACAGCGTTTTCACCCGGGCCAGAAATTGATATCGATATATGGAATGTGCATTTGCACAATCAGGCGTTCGAATCCTTTGACCTGTTCATCTGCGCCCCCTTTCCGGCACCCATGATGCAAGCCGCACTGCACAACGCAAAGACCAAGAATGAGCGCATTGCGACTGTTTGGGTACCGGGGCAGTACGCCGATGGCATGGATGCCAACGAGCTGAAAACAGCGATTGAGTACTGCGATGTGTTAATCGGCAACGCCCATGAAATTGCCCACATCCGCGCGACATTGCCGGACGGTTTGGGGCATAAAACCGTAATCGAAACCAACGGGGCACGACCGGTCCGAGCCGTGCTGACGGACGGCAATCAGCGCACGCTGCCTACCCCGGCCGTATCGCCGGTGGTGGATCCAACGGGCTGCGGAGATGCCTTTGTTGCCGGAGTCGCTCCCGCGCTGCTCAAAGCAATGGATGAATCGGTGGACGGTGATTGGGAAGCGAGCATCAATAACATTGTTCGCGCCGGTATCAAGCATGCTGGTTACTGCCTGACTCAGCGCGGTTCGCAAACCTACAGTTGCTAGGCGTCGTAAATCAACGGCTTAGTGGGAGGACGCTATGAGCGCAAACGGCACCAAGACATGGTTCGATCAACAGCCGCGCATTGACTTGGGGCAGAGTCCGACGCCTTTGGAGCCTCTGGATCGTTTAAGCGAAGAACTGGGCGGGCCGCGTATTTGGCTTAAGCGAGATGACTGTACTGGCCTTGCCACCGGTGGCAACAAGACCCGCAAACTCGAATACCTGATGGCGGACGCGCTGGCGCAGGAGGCTGATTGCATTGTGACCTACGGTGCGGTGCAGTCCAATCACGCCCGGCAGACGGCGGCTGCCTGTGCCAAGTTAGGATTGCCTTGCCACTTGATCCTCAGCGAACGGGTGCCCTGGCCATACGACAGCTACGCCCGTCAGGGAAACATGCTTCTGGACCGTTTACTCGGGGCGCAGATACACGTCTGTTCGCTGGATGATGTCGCTGCTAAGCGCAAAGCTGTGTTGGCCGATCTCGCTGACCAAGGCAAGACGGTGTACGACATTCCCGCTGGCGGCTCCAGCGAAATAGGAGCCTTGGGCTACACGCGCTGTCTCGCGGAACTGATCGCCCAGTGCCGGGATCAGAGCATCAACACCGATCTGATCGTGCACGCATCCGCCAGCGCGGGAACGCAGTCCGGCTTAGTTTTCGGCAAAAGTCTGTTCGCCATGCCGGGGCGAATCTTGGGTATCAACGTGTTCCATCCTGACCCGCAAACCCTCAAAGATCGCGTTTCGAATCTCGTTCAAAGCATGACTGAGCGGTGGCCGGGCGCCGCCCTTGCCGAGGCCTTTGAGGTCAACGTCAATCACGCCTACTTCGGTGAAGGCTACGGACTGCCCACACAGGCATGCATCAAGGCTATTCGCATGGCCGCGCAGATGGAGGGCTTGCTTTTTGATCCCGTATACTCAGGCAAGGCTCTGGCTGCACTGATTGATCAAATCAACCTGGGCAACTTCAGCCATCTGAACGATGTGGTTCTGATTCACACCGGAGGCAGCGCCAGTCTCGGCGCCTACATCGACGCCTTCGACGAGTAACGCACCCCTAACAGCTTAACCCGTGAACATCCCGCCATTGGGAAACAGCGTTTGGCCGGTGAAATAACTGGATTCATCACTGGCTAAAAACAATGCCGTGCTGGCGATTTCATTGGCCTGACCCATGCGCTGCATAGGTGTCATCTGCATGACTGTTTCCATCCACTCGGGTGACTGGCGAATGTTAGCGGTCATCGGCGTCTCGATAAATCCGGGTCCGATGGCATTCACGCGAATATTGTGCGTGCTGTATTCCGTGGCTACGGTTTGCGTGAGCATGATCACAGCCGCCTTGGAAACACAGTAATCTGAAGCGCCGGGCAAGGGACGGCGACCGGCGATAGACGCAATATTGACGATGGAACCAGCATTGCCTTTGGCAAGCATATGCCTGATCGCCATTTGATTGGTTAGCATCACTCCGGTGACGTTCACCGCCATGACTTTTTCCCAGTCCTCAAGCATCCGGTTATGAAACATCCGCTCTTCAGGGTCGGCTTCAACCTCGCTGACTTCACCGCTGATGTAGCCAGATGACGAAACCCCTGCAGCGGCCAGCACGGTGTCGACCTGACCGTAGCGAGATACGACGTCATCAAACAACGCCTGTTGGCTTTGCTCGGAGGTTACATCCACCTGAATGAATTCAATGGACGCACCGCCGGCGGACATCTCTGCCGCCGCATTGGCACCTCGCTCGGCGTTGATGTCTGCCACCACAACCCGGGCACCCTCAGCCGCATAACGCAGCGCGCTGGCTCTGCCCAAACCACTGATGCCGCCGGTGATAACCGCGACTTTATCGCTTAATAATCCCATGCTCTTACCCTCTCATTTGATCTCAATTAACGCCCCAAGGGCGATTTATACGCCAGCGCCGCCTTTGAGGGCTGTGGCCAGCCCAGCATAGCGCGGCTGGTCGATGTTGATTTGATTTACAATGGATGCACGCAGGTGCTCTGCCAAGCCGGGCGCGTCGAGGGCGATCTGGCCCGCACGCAATCCCTGCACCAGTTCCGCCCGCAGTCGCACCAGTTCAGTTTCCTGACTCGACAAAAAAGACTGCAACCGTTCTCGCTCCTGAGCCGCCGCCGCTTCGCCCAAGGCCATTTCTCGCTGCACGATATCCAGCGAGTTACCCGCCACGCGAGCCAAAAACTGGGTGCGCCCGGTGGTCTGCGTCATGACCTGCTCGCGCAGAAAGTCCGTCACGCTGCGCAGCAGTTCATCCGCCCGGGGCATATCCACGAGGCCGACATCGACTTTTGGCTGCACCAAGCTAACAGGCCCGGGAATCAGTAAGTTAACGCAGTCCACTTGGCATTCCGAGGAACGCCGCCCGATACCCGGGCGTTCAACGCTTTGATCTGGCCCGTTGCGGTAGTGCTCGGCCATACTCAAACAGCCCACAGCCCACCAGAAGGAGCCAAATACCTGCCAGAATTTCACTGCCTGCCGATCCACTGCCTCACCGGTAACAGACTCGTACCCCGCATAAAAATCGTCTGCCAAACCAAAACCGCCAACGGGCAAATGGGCGCGACCGAAGCGCCAGGAATGGGTCAGCATCCAGCCCAGGTCGCGCATGGGATCACCAATATGCGCGACCTCCCAGTCGAGCACCGCGACAATGCCCTCGCCGTCTACCATAACGTTGCCATTGCGGTAGTCGTTGTGCACGAGACTGGGCGTGTAGCTGGTGGGCAAATTGTCCAGCAGCCAGCGCGCGGTGAAATCAATCATCGGCTGCGGCGTCGCAAAGGCTTGATAGCGTTCCCAGGTCTGCCGGACGTAGTCTTCTGGGGACAGATGCTGCAGGTGTTGATCGAGCCCGGTGGCCTGCAAGTCAATGCTGTGGATCTTTGCCAGCGTGACGCCGAACATGTGCGCCAGCTGAGGTCGCACCCCATCAAGCTCAGGGGCTTTGACGATTCTTGCGCCAAGGGCTTCCCCTTCCAGCCACTGCATAATGAATCCCGCGCCAATGTTGTCCTGAGGTTGCAGCACATAATAAACCTCAGGTTCCGGTACGCCTTGGGCTCGTGCGACTTGCATCAGCAAGGCTTCAACAGCCAGACCCGGATGCTGCGCGGTGATTTCGCCCTCTTCCCCACCCGCTGCCCGCCGCATGGCGAGCAGTCGTTCACCCTGCGGCGTGGCGACGGTAATGCGATAGGTTTCCTGACTGGCGCCGCCGGAAAGACGCTCCAGTTTAATCAGAGCGTCGCAGTCTTCGATCACCCGAGGCAACAACTCGCCTAGGATGGGCTCTAAATCACTGTCGGAAGCACTCAAGGGCTAGCTCTCTGCCGCAGGCTCTCGCACACCCTTGGGTGCTCGCTGGCCCATAAAGCCGAAGAGGTATCCAGCAACACGGCGCATTTGAATTTCTTCCGCCCCTTCGGTAATCCGATACCGACGGTGATGGCGATAAATATGTTCAAAGGGCTTGTGACGGCTGTAGCCGAGACCGCCATGCACCTGCATGGCTCGATCCGCTGCATCACAGCACAAGCGATTTGCCCAGTAGTTACACATGGACACCTTATCGGAGACTGAGAAGGCTCCGTAGTTATCCATTTGCCAGGCTGTTTTATGGATCAGTGCACGCAGCATTTCGCACTGGGTCTGCAGTTCCACCAACGGGAACTGAATTCCCTGATTGGTCGCTAACGGTTTGCCAAAGGGCGCCCGCTCTTTGGCATAAGCGATGGATTCGTTGATGCAGAACTGTGCCGCACCCAGTGAGGATGCTGCCTGACGGATGCGATTTTCGTTAAAGAAGTGTTGAACCACACCCAAACCTCGGCCCTCACCACCAAAAATGGACTCATGCGGCACGCGTACGTCCTTCATGCTGATGCGTCCGTGGTCCGTGGGCATATTGAAGGTCCAAAGCATTTCCTCCACTTTGAAACCTTCGCTGTCGGTTGGGGTCAAAAAAGCCGTGATGCCGTCACCGTCACCCGCCTTACCGCTGGTTCGAGCGAAGATCAGATCGTGTTTGGCTTTATGAATACCAGTATTCCAGGTTTTGGAGCCGTTGATAATCCACTCGTCGCCGTCGCGCACCGCTGTCGTTTCCATATGCGTGGCATCCGAGCCGTGATCGGGTTCGGTGATACCGAAGGCGAAGCCCGCACGGCCTTCAGCCAGATCATCAATCCACGCTGCTTTTTGCTCCTCGGTGCCGTATTCGATCATCAGCAACAGACCGACGTTGTTGCCCACAATGGAGTGCTCGTTTTGCAGATCGTTATGCAAGCCCAATCCGATGGTCGCAAAGTGTTCACGAATGATGGCCATGCCCAAATTGCTGCCTTCCTGCCCACCGTACTCCTTGGGTAAGGGATAACGGTAGTGACCGGCTTCGTCCGCTAAACGCTTGGCCTTTGCCAGTAAAGCCTCCCACTCTTCGTTAGGCAAACCTCCGCGCTCCCAGTCCGTACGAGCATCTTCCCGCCGATGGTCGAAAAAACGAATGTTGTCGTTTTCGTTCTCCAGCGGCTTGATCGTGTCTGCAATGAATCGGTCCAACTCGTTGAGATAGTCCTGCAGGTCTTGGGGTATATCGAAATTCATCGTCGGCTCCTAGTTTTCTTAGCGGGAGGAGGCATGACCAAATCATGCTTTAAAGCGTCGCTGCGCCTCTCCAAACACAGCACTTTGACGTTACTTTCTGGGCAAGAGGTATGCAACTCTTGACGCAGGCATCAAC